>NZ_CP174332.1:10000-610000 GCF_052468095.1 Microbulbifer maximicatervae (SeqCode) | reverse complement strand
CTCTGGGTTTTCCAGTAAGGCATCCCGTTTTTTTTCATCAATACGAATTCCAGATTGCATACTCATGGCATGGTTCAACGTCACAAGATCTGCGCCTTTAACAAGCTTCTTCCTATCCAGCCCTTTCAGGAGGGAAGTGACGGGCTTGTCTAAGTCTTCCATGGTTAAATAGCCCAACTGTATCGCCCGCCCAATCGCCAGGGCTGTATAGGCCTTGCTGGCAGAGGCTTGTGGGTGCGGAAAATTAACACGACCAAGGGAATAGTAGGATTCAAAAACCAGTTTGTTGTTTTGAGCAATTAGTAGGCTATCGTAGGGTGTATGTTGGTTGTCTGCTATTTCCTGTGCCAGTTTTTCCAAGCTCTCTTTGATGGTATCGATTTCACCAACAGGAATACCGTCTTTTCTATCCGCTGGGGCTGTATCAATAAATGCTTTTTTAAGCTTTGGTATTGATCTCTCCTGGCCTGTGAGGTCGCTACTATAGTCGGCCATATTGACTTCTGGTGCCTGTAGGTCTCCTGCGCTTACAGTAGTAAATATCCCGTACGTTAGCCCGATTGTGATTAGCTTCTTGATAAGCACTTTATATCCTATATTTAATTTTTAACGGTTTATTAATATGGATCGATATACTATTGATTAGTGTTTCACTTTATCCGCAAGCCAATAAATACTGCGCACTGAAGTCTTTGGAAACGCCGTTGTGTGATTAGCCGATTCAATAACCACCGGTTCTATGGATAAGTTAGCCAGCTTTTGGCTCTTTAACTCACTAACAAACCTTTCTACCGTTGCACCCAGCTCCTTTTCTAAAGCGCCGTAGGCAATAAATACATTGGTTTGTTTTGGTAATTCTATCAATGGTTTGTTAGGCTCTAATTCAAGACGAGAATCCATATAAGTGCCTATCAATCTTGATGGACTACCGATAATGTAGTTCTGAAAAGTATCCGGTTGACTTATTAAGGCATAGACTCCAAAGAGACCACCAAATGAGTAACCGAAATATGTCCGATTATCTGGATTCGCGCGGTAATTGCTTTCGATATACTTTATAACGTCATTTCTGATAAAGGCGAGATGCTGATGGGCCTCTCCTTTAAAGGATTCTTTATCGTTATCTTTATTATCTGAGGGTAGTACTGGTTTAAAGTCCCGATATCGACTCGACCATTCATTTTCATCAGCTGGCATACCTTTCCGCCAGCCAATGCCCACCAAAATTGCGTCTTCCAGTGCATACTCTGTGGTGGCCGACAGTATTTCAACCGCCCACAAAGCATCTGTATAATAAATGACCGGATGCTTTTTGGTATCACTCTCCTCATATTTCTCAGGCAGCTTGATATACAGCTCGTATTCCCTGTTATTGCCGGAGTCCTGAATGGGTATCACTTGGATTGTGGATAACTCCAGGGCTTTATGCTCACCGGCTTTAAGAGCCGTTATAGGTAGTAGCAAGAGGAAGGCAACTAGTAAACGCTTTTTCATATCAGTATTTATACCGTTATATGTGATCGGAGAAGCGCTCAATCTAAACAAGGAGCCTATGAAACACCTGAAGTGCCCCTGACTTTTGAATGACTTTGTTCTGTTGCTATAAAGTGCTTATTTATCAACAGCTTACAAAGTCTGCTTTAGCTGTAATCAGGGTTTATGCTAGTATCCATTGCCAAAATTTAGCTCATATTTTGTTCAGGTAGATACATCAATGACTTCACAATATTGGGTGGGTGACTTCTTTGTTGATTTATCCAGAAACCAGATCACCCGACATGAGCACTCGCAAACTGTCCCCCCAAAAGCCCTTGCTGTCTTAACCCACTTGGCAAAACATCAGCGAAAAGTGGTGAGCCAGGATGAGCTACTGTCTGAGGTCTGGCCGGATACAATAGTCACACCCAATACGCTGCAAAGAAGTATTGCGCAACTTAGAAAAGCCTTTGGGGAAGATCGGAAGCAGCAGTCTTATATTAGGACCCATGCGAAACAGGGTTATAGCCTGGAATGCGATATTGTTTGGCAAGATGGTGATTCTATTCCACAGGGTAAGACAGCACCGGAAGAGGAAGCTCCCTCCCCTACTCCCCCTGAGCATGAAATAGATATAACACCGGTTAATCCAAACCACCAAACCCAGACGATCAAACCAAATCGATTTCCAATCTTTGCACTTGTCGGGTTGGTATTATTAGTATTTGTTATATTTAAACACTCTCCGCCCGAGCAAAGCTCTCAGCTTGTATTTGATCGATTACAGGCGGTAACTGCAACTGACCGTAAAGAGTTTAGCCCTTCTTATTCGCCTGACGGTGAATATATTATATTTAATCGTTACTTAGATAAGCTCTGCGTTAATAAAATCTGGGCCAGAAATATACATACCCAGAAGGAAACAGAGTTAACTCCAGAATGGGGTACTTATGGCCGCCATACACTATCACCGGATGGCAAGAAACTGGTATTTATTTCTGAAGAAGACTGCACCATACCGCTAACCCAAAATACTTGTTACAACCTGGTAAGCCTGGATTTTCAAAAGGCATTAGCCAGCCCACAGCAGCCAAATGTATTAATGCGCTGTAGAAATTCCGCGATTAAGAACCCGGTATGGCTAAATAATAATGATCTCGCTATTTTGCACAAAGAGACTGACCGTTGGCGGTTGATCAACTATTCAGTCAAGGATAATGCCAGTCGGGTTCTTTATGACCTGGAGAATGGAAACCTGGCCTATTTTGATTACTCAATTAGTGAAGGGTTAATAGCCGTAACCAGCCATCATCAAGATGGCCAGCTTTATATCGATATGCTGGATTCCAAAGGGGCGCTTTTATCCAGCCACCCGATAGACTATCCGGATGAAATCCCCCAGCGCAGGACCATATCCCCTAACTTTTCACCGCTTACAGATGAGTTAATCTTTAGCACAGGACGGCGACTCTTCTCTCTCACTTATGATGGAAAGGTCAGTAAGCTTGATTTAC
Organism: Microbulbifer maximicatervae (SeqCode); assembly: GCF_052468095.1. Next base: position 607,010 of record NZ_CP174332.1, on the reverse strand, counting down.
CCCTGGATCAGTCTGCCAGCTCGCCGGAATTCCACCCAAATGGGCAGAGGGCACTTCTGATTAAGGGCCGATACGATAGTGACATTGCATCAATACCGCTTAACCAACCTGAGTCAATCGATACACCTTCGGAGGAAGATGTCAGCGAACTCTACCCAAGCACAACACGGTCGATTTTGGGAGAAGATGATGGCATTTTCCAACCCAATGGCAACTTGATTGCGTTTACCTCCAGGCGCTCTGGTGAGGACCAGGTGTGGATAACTGATGGCAGTGATTTACAGCAAGTCAGCCAGTTTCCGATGGATACCAATATCTACGGTATTAGTTGGTCTGCTGACGGCCAAAGCATACTGGCGAGTGCCAATCAGATACTGGCTAAGATCTCCCTGGACGGTAGCAGAGAAGCCTTCTCACTAGCCCATCCAGTTGACCGACTGTTCCAGTGGGATAGTGTGAGTAACCTCGCACTGTTAACTCTAACGGTGAAAGGTGTTACAAAGTTTGCAGAAGTAAACCTGGATAATCTTGAAGTGAGTAGTATCAACGATGCACAAGTTAACTGGGCCCAGCGAACCGAGGATGGCCGGCTAATCTATATGGATCATATGAACCGCTTCTGGCAGCCAGGCCCTGCGGAAGACCAGCTTATTGAAGAGCTGATTTATCAGGGCAGTGAAAAAAGGTTTGTGATCAAAGAGAATGTGATTTACTCAATCAATCGAGATGACCAACTGTGGTCATACGATCTCAGCACTGGTGACTTTTCTATCTTGAGAGCAGTGCATAGAGATATCGATTATCTAACTGATATTAATCAGGAAAACCTAATGATTACCTATGTTGTTGCCGCTAAAAAGGAAGTGGCAGAGTTATTCTTACGGGAATAGAAATATAGCCTATTTTAGTTTTCAAAAATAAGATGGCTAGCTATAAACCATCTTATTTCCCAACCGCGATTTAATTCAAGATATTACTCTTATTTTCTATCAACTAAATTGCATGGTTACTTAAAAAGTTTCATAAGCTGTTCAACCATCCACATATGAAGCTGGCTATGGTTAGATCGACTATGCCATGCTGCTATAACCTCAAATTTTGGTGTTTGCGTGTCCAACTTAAGGGGAATAACTTTTTTATTGGGTAGAAGTCTTGAGGGGTAAAACGCAATTGTGTCTGTCGCAGCAATAATATCTGGAGCGGCGGAAAAGCTGGGTATCGACATAACAATATTGCGTTTTAGCCCCTGCATCGCAAACCACTCATCGTGTGATCCTTTGAGGTTTGCCCGTGACGGTGAAATGATCAGTTGCGGAAGCTCGGCCACGTCTGCCAATGTTAATGACTTACTCTTCAGTGGAGACTTTTTTCCCGCTATACAGACATGTTGCTCCTCAAATAGCAATTTGTATGGCAGGTCATCCGGGATGAAATCAGGAAAGGTAAGCGCTAAGTCGATCTCACCAGCAACCATTAACTGATTGAGATTATCTGTTTCAAAGTCCCTGACGATAACTTTAAGTTCCGGGGCAGATTTACGGACAACCTCTAATAGCTGGGGCAGTACCGATTGAATCGCGTAATCCGTGGCACTAATACTAAAAATCCCTCTATAAGTTGCCGGATCAAACGCTATTGGGGTTAGCAGTGACTCTACATCCTTCAAAATACTACTGATCCTGCCTCCCAGCTGCTCAGCAACAGGGGTAGGCACCATACCGTTGCCTTGCCGGATAAACAGCCGGTCATCAAACACTTCTCTCAGCTTACGCAACTGTTCGCTTATCGCTTGCTGGGTTAACCCCACCTTTTCAGCTACCCGGGATAGGTTTCTCTCTTGAAGCAGTGCTTCCAGTATACGTAGCTGTTTTAGGTCCAAGCGGCTTATACCATTCATATTTGTAACCAAGACAAAGAGTAGTTGTTTCAAATTGTATCCTTGCACCTCTAGTATTCCCACCATCACAAGGCACAGCCAAAACTCGCTGGGGCTATTCAGTTGCCCTTATCACCGCTGCTTTTTACTTGTGTCTTTTCAAACACTCACTGCAGTCAGTTTTTAACAGGAAGGTCATTATGAAAAACGAGTCACTATTCAGTGAGATCAACCTCGGCCCTTACACCCTAAAAAACCGTATTGTTCTACCGCCACTGACCCGATCACGCAGTAGCCAGCCTGGCAATATTGCCAATGACTTGATGGCTAACTATTACTCACAGCGTGCTGGTGCTGGGTTTATGGTTACAGAGGGCACACAAATCGAACCCAGGGGCCAAGGCTACGCTTGGACACCTGGAATCTATTCAAAGGAACAGATCGAAGGCTGGAAAAAAGTGACCAAAGCCGTGCACGATCAAGGCGGTATCATCTTTGCCCAGCTATGGCATGTTGGACGTGTATCTCACACTTCACTACAGCCTGGCAATGCAGCGCCCGTTGCGCCATCAGCTATCCGCGCAGATGCAGTTAAGGTATTTATCGAGACAGGTCCAGGACAAGGCGCCCTGGCTGAACCCAGTGAGCCTCGTGCGCTGAAAACAGAGGAAGTTAAAGAACTGGTTCAACTCTATGCCCAAGCCGCGCGCAATGCGATAGAAGCTGGTTTTGATGGTGTTGAGCTACACTGTGCAAACGGATACCTTGTGAACCAGTTTATTTCAGAACATACCAATCATCGCGATGATGAGTATGGTGGTAGTTTAGAAAATCGTCTGCGTTTCCTTAAAGAAATTGTTGCAGCGGTATCAGAAGAAGTCGGCAGCGAACGACTCGGTGTCCGGTTTGCACCGCTTTTCGAAAGTACCGATGAGGACAGAGTCTACCTAGGTCTGGTAGAGAGTGATCCCCACAAGACTTATATCGAGGCTATCAAGCTGCTAAACGAAGCTGGAATTGCCTATCTGTCACTGGCCGAGGCGGATTGGGATAATGCACCGGATTTACCTGAGAATTTCTATCGAGAAGTACGTGAAATCTTTGGCGGACGCATCATGTATGCAGGAAAGTATTCCCCCGAGAAAGCTTTGCGGGTGCTTGACGCAGGTCATGGAGATATCTTTGGCTTTGGCCGACCTTTTATTGCCAACCCGGATCTTCCCACACGTATTCGCAATGAATGGCCACTCAATCAGGTTGATCCAAACACTATGTATGGCGGCACCGAAGTAGGATATACCGACTACCCTCTCTACCAGCCGTGATCTGGTGTAGGTTGGGCTCGTTCATTATGAATTGCTAGCTGTAAATTGCATTTCTATAAATACTTCTAAAGCCTATCAGCGCTAGTCAAAAGGTATAAGCGCTTATTGATTAGAAATAGATAACCTCAGAGAGTTCTATTTTCTGGGGCTTCTTTTATTGAGCTACTGTAGAACTATTTATTGCAGTTTTTTAAAGGACTTGCCATTCAAGCAAGGCCTACAATACCGATCCAGAATCATCTCGTAATTCCAACACCTGGTATACAAGCCTCGCAATTCGATATAAAGATACCGGGCCCCTTTCATTTGGGACCCGGTAGGCTCTTATTTGGAAGCCAGTGCGCGTTGGCCAGAACGCAAGTCAATAACAACAACTCCTTGCACGCCATTCGAGCCACCATCGTAGGCAAAGAGACGGCGGCCTTCTGTGTCAATAGCCATGGAGGAGAGGCTCTCCACTTCAATTCCGTCACCACGGCAGTCGCTATCACAACCCTTGCCACTAGATAGAATTGACTGTGAAAAGTCGTCCATATCAATGGCTACTAAATTTCCGCTGCGGGTACCTACCAAAAGACGGTTACCAATTGTATCCAAAACCACATCATGAGGGTCCATATCTGCGGTACCGCCATTCACAGACGAAACAAAAGTGCTTATTTCACCGGTAGTCAGTTCCACTTGCCAGATACCACCAGTCCCGTAATCGCTGACAAACGCACGGTTATTAGTGAGATCCAAAGCTAAGCCGTTGGCGGAGTCAAAGGAGGGCCCTGTGCCGGTATTATTATCAGAGATAACTTCCCTATCGCCACTATCAATATCTACGCTTACTAACCCTGTATCCTGTAGCAAAACCATGCGATTGTTAGTGGCATCCAACTCCATGGCTTCTACGCCACCAGAGAACGCAGGGCCTTCACCAATACCAGACGCAGAGATACTCTCGAATTCACCACTTTCCAAATCAAGCTTAATTAATTCATCGCTGCTCTCATCGAATATATAGGCATATTGACCTGAGTCATCCGGAACAATCGCAGACGGTCGAACACGAGCTGAAGCGGGCGGAATAAATTCAGCTGCAATGGTGCGGTTGCCGTTTTGTAAATCTATTTCCGCCGCTATAGAACTATCTACAACAACAGTCAGTAACCGGTCAGTCTTACGGTTATAGCTTATATTGTTCCAAACATAGCTGGGACCCGTACCAACATGATTGGAGGAAATTTCTGTACGATCTCCCGTATTGATATCGACAGACATGATCACCGGGTCGAAGAGAATTCCGGACACCAGAAGGCTATCGCTACCGATCCCTTGACTAATTGACTGGGGATTTACAAGCCGCAATCCTTCCCCCTTAGTCCAGTCAGTGACAACTGTGCGATCACCGGTTGATATGTCCACTTGCAGGATATTCTGAACTTGGCCGTTGGTAACATAAATCTTGCCACTGTCAACATCGACGATTAAACCCTTTGGTTGCGACACGGGTTCGCCGCTGCCGATACCATTTCCACTTATTGTTGTTCTATCACCGCTTGCAATATCTATTCTAAGTATAGAATCTGTGCTGTCGTCACCCACGTAAAGCTGCCCATTTGGCTCATCTAGCGCAATACCCTTTGGATATATCATGTCAGCGCCAGCGCCAATCGGGGACGATGAATTAGAACTGGATATCACGGAGTAGCCTCCATTCAGCAGGTCAAATTCAATAATTTCTCCATACGATCCCTGTGCTCTTGTGGCGTAAGCAATACCTCCATAGCCAGTCAATGCCAATGAAGTGAGATCTGCCGGAACCCATGTGGACAATTGCGTACGGTTACCGGTTGTCCGTTGTACAGAGTAGATACTCCCGTCCCCATTCAATACGACAAAGTAGTCATCAGCTGGATCGGCGCGCACCGTGGGGAATTTTTGTACCATATCGATTGGATTCAGAGATGGACCCGACCCAACCGATGGCCCAGAAATTACTCGGCGCGTATATGTAAAATCTACCTCAAATATCATGTTCAAGCCGGTATCAGCGAAATACCGACTCCCATATAAATTGTCGTAGGACACCCCCACTGGCCAATGGATTAAAAGCTCATTCTTGACAGAGTGAGAACTTTGAACCGTTTCGCCCAAGACGAACTGGGCTGAAAGACTATAAGAATCGCGACCTTTATCAACCGTGCTATCGAGATACCAAATTGACGAGGACGTTGCATCCATAATCGGCGACTGATTATCGATCGTGATGCTAGACAATTGCTCGGTAGTATTTTCACCACTTTCCAGGTCTAAGACCCTGGTAGTAAGAGCGAGGTTGGAAAGCTTCCCTCCCATATTGGCACCACCAGTGGGGAAAACCATACGAGCGGAAGGTATAACTAGATCAGTCACAGACACTTGTAGCGTAAGCTGGTTGGCAACTCCTTCACTATCAGCAGCGCTGATTGATAGTTGATAATAATTATCTTCGTCACTATCCGCAGGAGACTCAAAATCTGGAGCAGTGTTAAAGCTAAGTTCACCGCTAGCAGAATCAATAGAAAACAATGCAGTATCAGCATCGTCGCTCAATGAAAATGTGACCCCATCTCCATCTGGGTCCCGAGCCGTAGCGGTGTAAAAAACCCCGCTTACATCTTCTTCGACAGTAACTTCAGTTGCAGATGAAAACTCGGGAGCGCCATCGTTGACATTAATAACTGTTACCACAATTTCCTGGCTCGCCTGACCTCCGTTGCCATCGCTAGCCTCGATTGTCACCTGGTAGATATTATCTCCATCTGCGTCGGCAGGATTCTCGAAGTCTGGAGCAAAACCAAAGCGCAACTGGTTACCGTTATCTATTAGAAATCGGGACTGGTCTTCGCCACCAATAGTGTTGTAACTAATGCTGTCCCCATTGGCATCACTAGCGGATAGTGTAAGCAAAGTACCGGTACTATTTTCCTCCGTAGTGACTTCACTTGCAGAGACAAACTCAGGGGCGCTATTAGTTGAACCACCACCCGAACCACCTTCATTCGAACTGCCACCGCCGCCTCCACCTCCGCAAGCTGCAATTGAAATGATAGAGCTGAGACACAAAACTATCTTAAAGCTGCTCACTATATGATCTCCCCAAGAGTTTTTAACAATTTTTTTGTTGAACTTTTATGGGGCGCAACTTTAGCAAAGAAATTATGGACAAAATAAGGATGTTTGTGGATTTTGCACCCAAATCGTACCAAATAGATTAGTGACCAAGCATTCAATGTATAGACCTTTGAACAAAGTGACCCTAGAAGTTAAGTAGTAATTTCTTGTTATCATTTTTATTAATAACTAGGGTGAAAAAACCTTTTTGCCCCCCCAGGAACTTTAAAGAAAAGACTAGAAACTCAATACCTACGCAAGTCAGTAACCTTTGACTCGGAAATTTCTATAGAACAAACGAATGTCGAAATTTGAGTAGAAGGCAATAAGTTCAATATAGCTAGGAACCATTCCATAATACTAATTATGGAAAAAACACTAAGAACCACTTCAAGACCAGTTTCTAGTACGAAAGCTCTATCTTACATGTATTTTTATCAACCAAGTTGAACGATATATAATCGGCCCTGCCCAATTATTAACTACAATTCGAGTTCTGTTACGACTCTATAAGGCGACTCATGTAGAATGATCCTCTAGATTTCTGAACGGTAGGCTTACCGTTCTATTAAGGGTTAAACACTACAATTTCCAGAGCCTATAGAAGAAATGAAAAAATTCTTAACCATTATTGCAATAGCCTTGGCCACCACTTCCTGTATGACGCTCGAGGTACAGCCTGGCAACGTGATCGGGGACACTGTAGATGCGGGTAAAGAGGCGTTCCAAAGCATCAAGAGAAGCCGTAATGGTGAAGAAGAGAGAGACTTCTCTCACAAAATCAGCTATGACCCAGCTATTTCTAATGCAATCAACATCACCAACTGTAAGAAGGAAATGATGGAGGTGATTTCTGCCTCTGAACTTTCAGTCTCTCAAATCTTGACCGAGTCCTCTGAAGTTGTTGGAGAGGAAGGTAGCAAGAGCGTACAGTGCGCTGCAAGAGTGGTAGTCACTAAGAAGGCTTAAAGCATCAAGCTGCTAGCCTTGAGATATAATTCTGGTGTAGAGCTCCTCTTGACCCTATGCCAGTTCTCGGCCCGCTAATGAACTCCCCTGATACTCCACAGCCAAGGAATGGGAAAATGATTAAAAGTCTCTCAACTTTACTTACCATTATCTCGCTAAGTATGTCCTCTATCTTGGCTCAGGCAGATACTCCTATCAACGAAATAAACCACCTAATGGAGTTTGTCTCTGCTTCAGAGTGTACCTTTATCCGCAACGATAGTGAGCACACCAGCCAGGAAGCAGTGGAGCATATGGAGAAGAAATATAAGTATTTCTCCAACAAAATTGATAGCGCGGAGGATTTTATTAGGCTAAGTGCGACCAAGAGCACCCTTTAGTGGTAAGCCCTACCATATTCAGTGTGCCGATAAGCCTAAAAAAGCATCCCAGCAGTGGCTTTTAGATGAGCTGGCACGCTATCGTGACTCAGTTAAGTTAACGCCTGATAATACTTAGACCATTAATAGCAAGAAGAGCAAATTAATTTAAACTGACACCTTAATTTACCATCAAATTTTGGCTTAACCTAACTTTAGCCTACTAAACTTGCTGCCGATTAGCTTTCGCTCTAAACAGTTAAAGCTCTTTCAGCTAAAAAAGAACTTCATCATTGAAAATGCAAATATGCTAAGAAGGACAACGGCAAGGGTATTCTTAATCACGCAGCTTACTAAAATAGTAAAGAGACCTGCAACAAGGAAGGGGTTAGCCAGATCGGAATTGGAAAGCTCAACCTCTCCAAATACGATTGGAGCAGCCATTGAGGTCAATATACAGGGTGCAGTAAATCTTAAAAAACGTTGAGTATTATTGTTTAGCTTTATTGGAAGATTCTTTACAAAAAAAGCATAACGCATGTAAAAAGTAATGGTAGACATTGCTAAGATTGTATAAATACTCATACCTCTTCCTCCTCGGCCTTGTCTTCCAATAGATAACCTATGCACATACCCATCAATCCTGAAAAGAGTAACCCATTGGGTACTGCAAAAATATGAAACATTACAGAACTTACTGCCGAAATCAAAACAGCAATAAGAGTAATCCTAGATTTAATATTTGGAACTACCATAGCAATAAAAGTTGCAGCAATTGCAAATTCCAATCCAAGCGCTTCTAAATTTGGAATACTCTTTCCTGCAACAACGCCTATAAAGGTGGATAAATTCCATATTAAGTAGAAGGTAAATCCGGACATTAACGCATATTCAAATGAAAAATACCCAAGTACTCTTTTTTTATTCTCTGCAACTGCAAACATTTCGTCCGTAAGTAGAAAGGCAAATACAATTCGCTTGTATACAGGCAGCTTTAAAGCTTCACTTCTAAAAGTTGCTGAGTAGAGTAAATGGCGAGAACTTACAACTGCTGTACTACCAAGAATAGACGAAAGTCCACCGCCCACACCAATAATGGAAAGAGCCGATAACTGGGCTGCCCCGGCAAATACCAGCAAGGACATTAGCTGTGATTCTAGTGGACTCAAGCCCATTTTAATCCCTAAAGAGCCACAAAGAATCCCCCAGGGAATTACAGCTATTGCTAATGGCAAAGTATCAAGTATGGCTGCCATTACAAGTGAATGCGGTCTTTCTGTGGAAATGGCTCTTTGAACATCCATAATAATTACTGACAACTTTTACAATTTGGGAATATCTACTGTTCTACCTGATACAGGATCACAAAGTTACTTGAGGGATACACAATCAAGCATATAAAATTGACGACAACAAATGATTATCAACATGCGATATCTAGATCTTTGAAACCTAGCTTCCATATTTTTCGTGAAATATTTAAAGATGTTTAATCTTCAATCTGGTGGAACTTATATATTTTGAATTACAGGGGGTCAAATGATTTTTCCACATTGAAATATTAAGTGCAAAAAAGTAAAAATATAGAAAAAGTAGTTTTGGTAAGCGCTATACAGTGAAAGAACTATCTTATCGAGACCTATCAAGTTTCTTGGTTGAGTGACAACAAACGATCTCCCCTGCCCTAATCACCGTAAAACAGACAGAACAAAAACAGCAATCTTCACTGTAGTGAATCTTCCCATTGTTTATTAATTACCAACAGAGAAGTTGGCGAACACTTACCTAATAAACAGTGATACATTTGTCAAAAATAATTGAATAGATAGCCATAACCCTATAAATACTTGTTCCCTCAGTCAGGCCCAGGTAGCCTCGGAAAAAAGCATTTAGAGCAAGTTATGGAAAGTGAACTGCAATCACTTCGCGCGGAACTAGCCCTGCTGGAGCGAGACAATCGCCGTCGCATTGAGATATTCGAACAGCGGTTATCGACTCTAGAAGCGCAGATACAGCAAGATACAGGGGATCAGTTAGCAAGTCAGCTCCCGACAGTGGATGAGCCAGAAGATGAGCTATCCCAATTGATGGGTACTCATCCCTCCAGGTCCCCGTCGATAGAGCAACCTACTGCCCCTCCTCCTGAAACTCCAACCCAGCCAGCAAGCACTATTACCACTGCTCCTGACACAGCCAGAAAGCCTAGTAGACAGGCTAAATGGCTATCTGAGGAGCTACCGAGTCTATTGGAACCTGCTCTGGAACCCATTAGCCGTGTATGGGGCTCCCTGATGAGTTTCTACCGGCACTATCAAAGCCAAGGGAAGGCTCCTGTCTTCTTTATGACCGCTGCCGGTATCCTGGCGCTGGTGTTTGGCTTTGCTTACCTGCTGCAGTTTTCCTTCAATGCCTATTTCGGGCCTGTAGGTAAAGTGACTTTAGGCTTCCTGGTAGCAGCGGCGACTACTACTGGTGGAGTAATGTTCAGGCGGCGCATGCCCAACATGGCGGATTACGGCTCAGGACTGATCGCTCTCGGGGTCATACTGCTTTACTTATGTGGTTACTTTGCCGGGCCTTACTATCAGTTGGTTCCGATTCCCATCGGCGTGGGGCTGCTTGTAGTAACTACCGGAGTTGCTTATTTACTTGCCCTACTATTCGAGACCCGGGTTGTTTCCATGGTGACTCTGCTGGGTGGAGCCACGATGCCCTTGGTGGCCAATCATTTTGATCCATCCGCAGTTATTTATCTCAGCTACTTGTTGGTACTCGCGCTCGCAATGCTGCGTTTGTCCAAGTTGATTCAATGGCCTCAGCTGGCAGTGGTCACCATGGCGCTCAGCGCAGGGATGTTCGAGTTTTCAGTCGCAAACTTGGGCGAGTCTAGCTCAAACTGGGGTCTGTTACTGATACTGCATGGTTTCTTCTATGGGTTTGCCCATTACATACTGGGTGGGCTTAGTGGCAAGGAAATGGATAGGAGGCGCCTCGGTTTGCTGGTAGCAAACCTGGTGCTATTTATTCATATTAGCTGGTCTCTAGCACCCACTGCTAATGCACTAGGTGTGGTTTGGTTACTCAACCTAATACCCTGGGCCGCGCTCGCCATCTACTCACGCCACCTGTTCGGCTACGATGTTAATAGTGCCTCGGCCCGCAGTATCCTCGCAATGGCTTTACTCCATGGGGGCTTGTTAACAGGCCTGGCAATTCTGGCACTTTGCAGCCCTGAATTTTTGGGCATTGTGTGGTGCCTGGAGGGCCTCCTGCTGATTTACCTTGGAATACATTTTGGTTTTGTCAGCGTGCGAAGTGAGGGCTATATCGCTCTAGCCCTCGCCGGCGTAACCTTATTCTTGCAAGCTGTCGTATGGGTGGCTGAGAGCTTGGTTCCTGCTCCACTACTATTATCCTTAGAGGTGAGTGCAGGCTGGACTAACTGGCTGAGCCTCACTGCTGGAGCCTTTGCTCTCACCCAGTTATTACGCCGTAGTGCCGGTAAAATCACTCCCGCAGAACAACGTTTCACTTATATCGCAGAGAATGCTTTCGGACTGCTTTTATCTGCGAGCTTCCTGCTATCGGTGGGTATTATCTGGCCGCAAGGGATGTGGTTGCTGGCACCACTGCCAATGACTTTCCTGATCTGGCGTAGCCAGCGCATGAATTCAGCATTTAGCGAGTGGCTCAGTCTCTGGCATTACCTTCTGTTGTTTGTCCCACTGTTAGCCAGTGCATCGGTTGTAGGCAACCTTCATTTCTACGATCAAATCCCCTACGGAAAAATTGCGAGTATTGAAGCTTTCCTGGGACTTTGGTTACTTGCGGAGCTTTATCACCAGCTGAAAATACAATCACCAGGGCAGAAGCTGGCATTGGCACTGCGTAAACTCTTTTACGCTTTACTGCCCATTATTGCCTTACCTACCATACTGTATAAGGCTAGTGACTACTTCACTGTTGCTATGTGGTTCTCGTGTGGTATTGCCCTATTCCTCTACACATGGCTGCGGATGGAACATCTAAAACAGGAAGTTCGCATTTTGATTTCTGCTGCAAGCCTTATCACTATCGGCGGTTGTCTCCTACAAGAGTTTGTCGGCTGGCAGGGCAAGGCGATGGAGGGGCTAATACTGGGAGTCGCCAGTTTCATAGGGCTCATATGGCTTGGCCAAGGCTTAAAGCGATACCCCGCAGGTAGGGAGTGGCAGCATGCTATTCACTGGGCGCTGAAGCCTGTATTCCCGATGGCCTTCTACTATTTTGCGGCAGTGCTGATAGCTGTCAGTTACACTTTAACTCGTGATTTTGTACTGTCATTACTACTCACCCAGTTCTATTTTGGAGGCCTCTTTTTCAGCAAACCCAGACTGGCACCTTTACGCAACCAGCTTACGCCCTTCTACATGCTGACACTGGGTATTTTTGAATTAATCACGCTGATTCAAGTCGCAGCTGTGATTGTGAAATCGCACAATGCCGAGTGGATTGGGGCCTATAACCTGGTCTCTCTTTGCATCGCTGTCCTGCTGGTTTACCACAAAGCCCTGCCTACGAGAGCCGTATGGTCTGGTCACCGAATGGCAAATATGTGGCTGGTGCATGTTACCGCGATTATTGTTTACGTAGCTCTATTAGCACAGCTATTTGATGCCATGTGGCTACCGGCAGTTTCTTTCGCTCTCGTTGTCCATGCAACCCTACTATTGTTCCAAACATTAAAGCCCGAAACCCAGAAACTACTTAAGTTGTCACTAATTATCTACGGCATAGCTGCACTGAAGATTGTGCTCTGGGATATGCAGGACTTCTCACTAATACAGAAGATAGTCGTTTGCATGTTAGTGGGATTGTGTATGCTGGGGGCGGCCTATCAATACCAGAGATTCCTACCAAATAAAAGGCTGCCTGAATAGGCAGCCTTTTTTCCTTATCGACATAAATTTATTCAGAAATCCCTTAGCTATTAGTGAATTAAGCTCCTTAAAAGAGGGTATTATTAGAGCAAAGAATATTCTTCAAACCTCAAACGCCAGCCAGTAGTCATTACACAACCCAAAAATGAACAACCCTATCGATTTCAGTAGTATTTCCAATCAACTTCCCACTAATAGCCTGTCTAGAGGGAAAAATTACTTCCGGAATGGTTTTGTCGAAAGATTCAATATTTCTCAGGATGGCAAAACGATCACCGGGAAGGTGAAAGGCTCCTACTCTAGTCACTACCATCAATATATATTGATAACTGAAAACCCAATTTCGGGAACCTTTGAAATTGATGGAGAATGCTCCTGTCCAGTAGGGTACAACTGTAAACATGTAGCTGCAGTGCTAATAGCGGTAATTGCTGAGTATAAACATCCATTAGGGCAACCATCAGTCAGTCGTACTTGGGACAACTGGCAACAAGGTGTAAAAGAAAAATATCGTGACTCCGAGCAGGACACATCATCTAATCGCGACCTGCTATACACCTTAGACTGGAGTGATCAATATACCCCAGCTCATGCCCGAATTAGCGTATATTCAGCTCGACGCCTCAAGAAAGGCGGCTATGGAGCGCCTCAGCGAGAATACTTCCATATCAACAGTAGCCTCGCCACTTCAAAAGTCGACCAAAAAATATTCGGCCTTCAACAGCTGCTTTCCCAGTCCTCGTTCAAAAAGAGTATTTCAGGAGAAGAAGGCGCAATGCTGTTGAAAAACCTACTAGCCAGTCAGCGTTTCTTCAGCGATATCGATTCCCTAACCCCGATTCATTGGGGAGAGGCAGTTAAATTGGAACTAAGTTGGAAGGAAAGCAGGAACAGTGCACAGTTGCAATTAGATGTACCTGACCTCCCCGATGATTGGAAGCTCATACCTACCGAACCACCTTGCTATTATTCACCACAGGAAGACATCATTGGTCCCATCATCAGCCCGGTGGATGGGGAAGCGCTTAATGACTTTACAACCATGCCCGCCATTTCTAAAAATGAAATGGGCGATGCTATTACTTTTCTCAATAATCGCTATGGCAGTGAACATTTACCCACGCCAAAGTCAGTGCCCATCATACCTGTGGATGATTTATTGCGGCCCGTTTTAATCCTTAACTCAACTTCTATTCACGAAGGGTCTGAAAGTCTCCATACAGCAAGTTTTCATATTCAATATGGCCCGGTGGTAATCCGCGCGGAGGAAATTCTTACAGAGAATCGTCCTGAATCTAATATCTACGCCCAAAAAGATAAACTATATAAAGTAGAGCGAGACTTCAAACATGAAGCCGCCGCGCTGAAGGATCTCTTGCAGTGGCAATTTAGCCTGGGCGCGGACGAAACTGGTGAACCCGTTTTATTCTTCTCCGATGGCGGACCAGGCCAAACTCCTATTGAGCGCTGGCATGAATTCCTCAATGAGGGTATCCCAAGACTTGAGGAATCTGGCTGGATAGTTGAATTCGAAGATAACTTTTCTTTAAAAGTACACGAGATTGAAGATTGGGAATGGCAAACAGAGCAATCTTCCAACGACTGGTTTTCCCTTAGTGCAACTGTAGATATTGAAGGGCAGTCTATTCATTTAGCACCATTATTATTGCAATATTTGGAATCGGGGTATGTGGCTACAGACGAAGAAGACATATTGGTTCCCCTCGGCTCAGACCAGTATATCCGTCTACCCAGTGCACTATTTCACAACTTATTCGCAGTTTTAGAGGAGTGGTATGACAGCGAGTCCCAAAGCCTCAAAGTGCCCAGGTTTGCTGTTCCGGAACTGCCTAATGCAACTTCAGCCTGGCAGGGCAATAAAGACTTAAAATCGCTGGCTAAAAACCTGCAAAAAGGCCCGCAAAGCATAAAACCACCCAGGGCCCTGAAGGCACAATTACGCCCCTATCAACAAACGGGTTTTGAGTGGCTGCAATACCTGCGTAAACTCAATATGAATGGCATCCTGGCCGATGACATGGGCCTGGGAAAAACTTTGCAGGGACTGGCCCATATCCTCAAAGAGAAAGAAAGCCGGCGCCTGGCCAAGCCTGCCCTGGTGGTTGTACCCACCAGCTTGGTAGGTAACTGGCTTAACGAGGCCCATCGCTTTGCCCCGACCTTAAAGCCACTACTACTTCACGGCAGTAACCGGCATGAGGATTTCCCCCTCATTCCCGAATCCGATCTGGTTATAACCACCTACCCCCTTATTGTGCGGGATAGCGAAATATTAAAAGAACATGACTTTCATTTGTTGATCCTCGATGAAGCTCAGGTTATAAAAAACCCCAAATCGAAAGCGGCACAATTACTCCGCACTCTAAGTGCAAACCACAAAATGTGCCTAACGGGAACACCGCTGGAGAATCACTTGGGTGAGCTGTGGGCACTATTTGATTACCTGATGCCCGGTTTTCTACACAGCCAGAAAAGGTTCAATAGCCTTTATCGGAACCCCATTGAGAAGCAGGCTAATGAGTACAAGCAGGAAGTTCTGAACCAGAGGATCTCACCATTTATTTTACGCCGCACAAAACAGGAAGTAGCCACAGAACTTCCTCCAAAAACAGAAATTATACAGCGGGTTACTCTCGATACCACCCAAGCTGCGCTTTATGAGACAGTGCGTTCAGTGATGGAAAAGCGGGTTAGGGACCTGATGAAGAAGAAAGGTCTAAATCGCTCTCATATTGAAATCTTGGATGCCCTATTAAAGCTGCGACAAATCTGCTGCGACCCCGCACTGGTCAAACTGGACAAGGCAAAAAAGGTTAAGCAATCGGCCAAGCTGGAAGCGCTGATGGATATGCTCCCGGAGATGGTGGAGGAAGGCCGCAAGATACTTTTATTCTCCCAATTTACCGAAATGCTCGGCAAGATTGAAACCGCCCTTGAAGAACAGGCAATACCCTATGTAAAACTCACCGGGCGCACGCGCAAACGTCAGGAAGCGATTGACGCTTTCCAGAATGGCGATGTTCCTGTATTCCTGATTAGCCTAAAAGCCGGCGGTGTAGGCCTAAATCTTACCGCTGCCGACACAGTTATTCACTACGACCCCTGGTGGAATCCCGCAGTAGAAAACCAGGCTACCGACCGCGCATATCGCATCGGCCAGGACAAGCCAGTCTTTGTGTATAAATTTATCTGTGAAAATACCGTAGAAGAAAAAATAGTCGATATGCAGGCGCACAAGCAAGCCCTGGCTGATGCGATTTACAGTAAAGATGGGAAAGATATAACTATGGATTCAGAGCAATGGTTATCATTGTTTGAGGGCTGATTTACGCGATAAAAAAATGAGTGGCAAGGTATGTCGTAGATAGAACCCCATCAGTCATATAATTTCGGTTTTATTGTCGGCTTCCATAAGCTTATTTATAACCAGCCCTCACAATAGGACAGCCTACGGCAGCTTTGAAGAAAATAATCAAGCGGAATTAGGGCAACCTAATTCCGCTATGCCTACTAATTTACAGTAAATTCGCTAGCTTACAAGTTTGGCCAAACCAACTTCTTTTGTGCCTTCTTTACTCTTCTCGTAGTCCAAAAAATTCGTCACAGACTCTACTACCGAGGTATCCCAGACCATTTTCCGGTGTCCCACACCACTAATTTTGATCATCTCCGCTGCGGGCCAGGTTTTGTGAATTCTCTCTCCGTGAAAGATCGGCACTTCATCATCTTCAGTATCGTAAATCATCAGAAGCGGAGTCTCTTCCGGGGTATACATTTTACACTGTAACAATTCCTGCCAAGAGTATCCTATCTGGTCGGCAATCTTGTCTTGGCATATCTCTGTAGTTTCAGGGTTTACCTTCAACAAATTTTCCATAATTTCAAGAATAGGCAGAGGTGCACTCGGTGAGCCGAGTACAGCATAACATTGAGCTTTAAGCCCAAATTCCCGTGCTCTCATCGTCATCATTCCACCCATCGAGTGGCCGACGACGGCAAATATTTCCGAAAATTGACTGGCCAGAGAATAAATATCTTTCGCCATAATATCGAAATTACAAACCTTTCCCTCGGAGTGACCATGAGCAGTAGCATCTATGGCCACCGCTTGGAAGCCTTGCTCGGCAATTGCCATCCCCATAGTGGCCATTTTTGTGGCTTTGGCCTCCCAGCCGTGGCAAAGAATCACTACTGGCCCCTCCCCCCAAGACCAGGCCGTATTTTCTGTACCTAAAGCACCCTGGTAGATAATCTTCCTGGCTTGGGCTAACTGCGCTTTCTCGCGTTCTGAATCTGGATAGTGCCTGGGCCGGGAGGCCATATACATCGCTATATTTGCTGATAATTTGGGGGATAGTCGCCCTGTGAGTTGCATTATTCCCTGTATTATCTTAAGCATATTATTAAATCTCTGATATCCCGTTTTATATGATCATTGATGGTGTTTAATACGCAATAGGAAAATTACACTGATCAATGGTCTCTGATGAGATTTCAACCTAAAAACATTCAATAATACAGGGCAATTTCATCCAACAGATTAACCGATTCGATGATTACTCTTCTTCTGAAATATTTTCCTAACGAAATAGGAAGTTTTTCCCAGAAGAGATCTTTAGAGTTATATCAATAGAATATTGCGCCACCGCTTTTGTTATCTACATGCCCAGTCCCCCAAGACATCTACACTAATAATCTGGCAGTAGATTAGGGTTCTCCTACCCCTATCAGATCTCCTACTTATATTCCATCGGATCTCTGGAAAGTTGGACATGAAAGGAATCAATCTGACAATAGTTTTTTGCATGGCACTATTGCTCACCGGCCATTCCGTGGCGGACTATAAAAAGGGAGATTTTATCGTTCGCGTTGGCGCTGCTGCGGTCGATCCAAACGACGACTCTGGCAGACTCCGCCTAAATGGCACCCCCTTGGACTACACCCGGGTCTACGTGGATACAGGCTACTCCGCTAGCATCACTGGTACCTGGTTATTTGCAGACCATTGGGGACTGGAATTACTGGCAGCTGTACCTTTCCGGCACGATCTTGATGTTCGCGGTTTACCGGACCCGGATACCGGTGATCCACTGGGTCGGGTATCCCTGGGTGACATCAAGCACCTTCCCCCAACCCTCAGCGTACAGTGGTATCCGGTATGCACCGAGTCCTGGGTACAGCCATATATTGGTGTGGGAATTAACTACACCCATTTCTTCGATGAAGATATCAGCCGCACGGCACAAAACTACTTCGATACGGTCCTGGGTGCAGACTCAAGAGCATCCCTGAGCCTGAGCAATTCCTGGGGCCTGGCAGGGGAAGTGGGCATAGATATTGCCTTTGGACGAGAGAGCAACTGGCTGTTTAATGCGGCCATCTGGTACTTGAGCATCGATACCAAGGCCAAAATTCGCTTCCGTACAGAAGATAACGACTACGACCGCATCAATGTCGATGTGGATATCGACCCTTGGGTTTACTCGGTGGGCATCGGTTACCATTTCTGAACTAAGGCCCTATTGCACATAATGATAAGATAGGCTCAACAACCATTCTATTTTTTCGAATGGTTTGGTCGAATTTAACCAATTTTCATTCTATCGATCCCCTGTAAACTGCCTCTTACTCACAGCAGCGACTACTGAGTAGCGCAAAATTCACAGTTTTAGGAGCGATACCATGAGCACATCCACTTTATCCACAAGCGCCAATATCGACGGCAGCTCCCTGTTTTCCGCAAGTGCTGACTTGGCTGGCCGTATCAGCTTGGCGGCGATCTTCCTGTTGGCGGGAATGAACAAGATCCAAAATTATGAGGGCAGTGCACAGTACCTAGCCTATGGCGGTCTGCCAGAATTTCTGCTGCCCCTTGTTATTCTGTTTGAGATAGGTGGTACGCTCGCACTAGTCGCCGGTTTCCAGGTCCGCCTGACCGCCTTGGCGTTTGCTGGCTTTAGCTTAGTTACTGCTGCCTTGTTCCATAACAATCTGGGCGATCAGATGCAGTTTTTGATGTTCTTCAAAAACCTGGCGATTGCCGGCGGCTTTTTGGTAGTGGCAGCCCATGGCGCCGGGCGTTTCAGCTTGGATCACCGCAAAAGCACCAAGCAATAAATTCCTCTGGACCAGAAAATACCGATTGTGGAGTAAAAAATGGGACTGTTAGTCAATGGCCAGTGGCACGACCAGTGGTACGACACCGAGAATTCCGGTGGGAGCTTTAAGCGCGAAGCGGCGCAACTGCGCAATTGGGTGACTGCTGATGGCAGTGCAGGTCCCAGTGGTGACAGCGGCTTTAAGGCGGAGTCCGGCCGCTATCACCTGTATGTTTCACTGGCCTGCCCTTGGGCCCATCGCACCCTTATTTTCCGCAAGCTGAAGAAACTGGAAGAGCATATCGATGTTTCGGTAGTAAGCCCCGATATGCTCGATCAGGGATGGAGCTTTAACGTCGACGAAGGTAGCAGCGGGGACACTCTGTTTAGCTATCAGTTTATGCACCAAGTATACACTCGTAACAAGTCTGACTACTCGGGCCGGGTGACGGTACCAGTACTTTGGGATAAACAAAAAAACTGTATCGTTAGCAATGAGTCCTCTGAAATTATCCGCATGTTCAACAGCGCGTTTAATACCATTACCGGCGATACACAGGACTTTTTCCCCGAAGAGAAGCAGCAGGATATAGATACCATTAATCAACTGGTCTATGAAAATATAAACAACGGAGTTTATCGCTGCGGCTTTGCCACCACCCAGGAAGCCTACGAGAGTGCTTACTATAATTTATTCTCTGCTTTAGACCAGGTTGAGAAAATTTTAGGGGAACAGCGCTATCTGGTCGGAACAGAAATTACCGAGGCAGATTGGCGACTGTTCACTACCCTTATTCGCTTTGATGCTGTCTATCATGGACACTTCAAGTGCAACCGCCAGCGACTGGAGGACTTTCCTAATCTGCGTAACTATGTACGCGAGCTATATCAGTGGCCGAAAGTTGCTGAAACAGTAAATTTCCACCATATTAAACGTCATTACTACTTTAGCCATACATCGATCAACCCAACCCAGGTTGTACCTGTAGGGCCGGAAATCGATTACAACAGCTCTCACAACCGCAGCTAAAAACCCTTGCCTATTCAGCCTGGGCCAGTCAGGATATTCAGGGCTGCCCCAGGCTCCTTAAACCTTGGAACAGCCCTTCGCAGCCTTCAAAGAGTACCCAGATGCAAAAAACCACTCTGGAACAGTGGCGAATGTTTAAAGCTGTCGCAGATGCCGGCGGCTTTAATCAAGCCTCTTCCCACGTTCACAAAAGCCAGTCCAGTATTCACAATGCAGTTAGCAATCTGGAAGCTGCACTCGGCGTAAAATTGTTTGAAGTCTCGGGTAGAAAAGTGGTAATTACTGAAGCCGGTAATTTAATGCTACGCCGGGGCCAATACCTACTGGATGAAGTCTCACGTATTGAGGATATTGCCGGCTCCCTTAACCAGGGAGTGGAATCCGAGCTGCGTATTGCCGTAGATGGCGCCTTTCCCCAAAGTGTCGTTTTTCAGGCTCTGGAGAGAGTTTCCGCAATTTATCCACAAGTGAATATTGATATCGTTGATACCGTACTATCCGGCACTAATGAGTTGATTCAGGAGGGGCTGGTAGATCTGGGACTTTCCGCCTTCCGCATGAAGAATGCCCTCAACGATGAGATTTGTCGTATCGAATTTGTGGCTGTAGCCCATAAGAACCATCCACTACATCAGCTGGGATACGAGCTGAGCTATGAAGACTTGAAGTCCTATCGCCAGATTATTGTGCGGGACTCCGCACTGCAGACCAATAGGGATTCCGGCTGGCTGGGGGCAGAGCAACGCTGGAAAGTGGGCAGTTTACGGGCATCCGTGGATTTAATTGTACAGGGGCTGGGGTTCGCCTGGCTGCCTTTGCCAATGGTCTCAACACTACTCGAGAATGGCACTCTAAATCGACTCCCCTTGAAAAATGGCGGAGTGCGCTCCAGCAGTTTTTACCTGAACTTTAAAGACCAGGATAAATTAGGCCCCGTGGCGAGGGAGTTTATTGGCGAGCTTCGATTACTTACTTTAGATATGCCCACCTCTGAGGAAGGCTGAGTATTCTATTTATACGAATAATAAGCTTCTTTTTATCCAATATTTCTTTATATCGCAGAAGACTATCATAGCCCTAACATTCTACTTACTGCACTAATAGGGGCTTGCTATGTATTACTTCAGACCATCACATGAACGCGGTCAAGCCCGCTTTGGCTGGCTGGACAGCAAACATACCTTTTCATTCGGACACTATTACGACCCAAAACACATGGGTTTTTCTGCACTGCGCGTTATCAACGATGATACAGTAAAAGCAGGGGCCGGATTTGACACCCATGGACATCGGGATATGGAAATTATTTCCTATATTCTTGAAGGTGCTATCGAACATCGGGATAGTGAAGGCAATCACTTTGTCGTTCCCGCTGGCGAAGTTCAGATAATGAGCGCCGGAACCGGAATTACCCATTCCGAGTTCAATCACTCGAAAACAAAAAAATTGAAGTTTCTTCAAATCTGGATTCAGCCAAATCAGAGGGGTATTCAACCTGTCTATGAGCAAAGGACAATAAACCAAACGAGCATGCTGACTCCATTGGTAACACCCAGTGGTCGAGATAATTCGTTAAAAATCCATCAGGATACCAGCCTATATCGTCTTCAAATAGAGCCTGGAGAGATTCTACAATTGGATACATTGCAGCGCCCTGGCTACCTACATATCATAGATGGAGACATCATTATTAAAAATAATCGCCAGTTAAGTGCCGGGGATGGTCTAGGCATATTTAAAGAAATAATAAGGCTAAAAGCAGCAACAGATGGAGCAACGGCATTATGGTTTGATTTGCCTATAGTCTAATATTCATAACCTCACTAGGCTACTGGCCCACAGAGTAGCCCCCCTGACAACACTAACTAATCAATACAAGAATTATTTGCTGTACCAAAATCATTATTTATCCACTGAAATCGCCCACAAGGAATAGTATTTTGATCACTCAAATCATCTCCAGAATTATCTCGCGCAGTACTATTAAAAATCAATCCACCTGACATAGAACTGGCTTCAGCTAGTATTCCATCAACACCATTATCATTGGCCGTAACACTATCTAAGGTAATATTATTAGCGGTTGTAATTACGAAACCCGATCCGGAGTTTGATAGAGCGCTACTTTGTTTAATATAATTATTATTTCCAGAAATCTCCACACCTGACTGTGTATTCTTTTCAAATGCAGAAAGTATAATCTGATTATTCGCGCCAGCCAGCCTAACCCCAACACCACCATTACCAATAGTAGAGGAACCAGAAATAACATTGTAAATAAAATTAGTATCAGAAATAACGGAAATACCAGAAAAATTATTAAGAACTACTGTTATAAATTCCAAATAGTGCCCCCCCACTCCCTCTACAGAAATGCCAACATTACAAGATTCAACACTTCCCGCGCCGAGAGAACTATCTGAAAGCGTCCTTCCTGACCCTAGTATTTGCACCCCTATCCCAGCCCCATTGCAGCTAATAGTATAACCATTTAAATCCAAGGATCCTGCATCAGTGATAGTAACAGCGGGACTTGTAGCACATGCAACAATAGATGCATCCAGAGTCTCTGGAGTAGTAACCGTGTCACCGCAGCTTACCGCGAAGGCGGCACCCGCCAGTGAAAAAGCTGAAACACCAGATATCGTTAAAAGCGTAAATCTTGTGAGGTTAGCACATTCAGTTTTCATATCATTTCATCCAATCATAATTAATTACTACAAAGCCTGGAATTTTCGAGGCTATTGATAGTGTGACAGAGAGCTAGGATTTATCTATGGGATCTCCTTCCCAATTAAACGTGAATTAAATGTCTCGTAAAGTGAATGAAAAATATGCCCCGCACAAGATGGTCATTCCTAGTGGTAGTATTCAGAATTCTGAATACTACCACTAGGAGACCCGCCAATATTTGAAGAGTTGGTCTATTATGATATGCCATTTCCAAGTCTCGGAATCGATTACTTTAAAAATGGCCAACTCATTATCCAATACCTAGATCCCCCCTAACTGCAACCTTTAACGCCTACCCTTAAAAAGGCGGAGTTCGGACCTACAGCTTTTACCCGAACTTTAAAGATCTCGATAAACAGG
Source organism: Microbulbifer maximicatervae (SeqCode) (assembly GCF_052468095.1). The sequence continues at coordinate 584,179 of NZ_CP174332.1, read as the reverse complement.
AGTCTTTGAAATATAGATTTTGGCGAGTTAAGCTTGCCAACAAGTTATATAGATACTGCTGTCCCAATGTGACATAGAAATTAGCTTATTTTTATGTCTTGCAATAACACCTAAACTTGCGTCAACCAAACCAAATACATCTGCAAAGAATATCAACCCCATAACCCTCCTATTGGATACATGAATCATTAGAGCTACCAAAGGTATTTGAAATCCATACATTATTCGCACAGGCAGGATTATTTTGGTCCCTAAGGTCCGTATTACCACTATCATTCACTTCATTTCCTGTAATAACATTACCATGCTGATTATCTGCCTCTAATAGAATTCCATTTGTTCCATTTTCATCCAATGAATTCCCAACAATTAGGTTATTATCTGCATCTAAAATAACAATTCCGTTATCATCATTTAGTTGATATTCACTTGAACTTATTACATTACTACTTCCAGAAACTTCCATACCGGAAGAATTATTAGCGCTTATTTCTGCATTTATTACTTGGTTAAAGTCACCCAACACCCGGACACCCACACCGGAATTAAAACTTGAAAATAAATCCAAAACAACATTATTGTTACTTGTAATTGCAACACCAGAATTAGAATTACTCATGACACTTACATTTTGAATAAAATGCGCTCCAACCCCTTCAACGGAGACACCTGTTGCACAATTCTCTATAAACCCTCCCCCCTCTGAGTTACTCAGAATCCTTCCAGCACCTTGCAGATTTACGCCCACCCCAGAACCATTACAGCTAATTGAGTAACCATTTAAATCCAATGTTCCAGCATCAGTAATAGTGACCGCAGGGCTTACGGCGCATGACTCTATCGCCCCTTCCAAAATTTCCGGTACAGTTACAACATCCCCACAGCTCACAGCAGAAACACCACTGGACAGAAAAACAGCAGAAGCTCCCACTGCAGCTAAGCATGCCAATTTCAACATATCTATTCTCCTATGTTATATTCCACACTTCTTCATTGTGCATAAATACTTGCGACTCAATAACAGGAACAGTGTGAGGGGAATGGGGTATTTATCTATAGGATATTTTTCTTAATTATTAATCCAAGTGATTGGATAAAATTATAAGAATACAAATCCGCTGCCGCCTTTAGCATTAATCATCATACTCTTTCGAGATCCCGGTTTGACCTCTCAGATTATTCACCTGATACGGACAATCAAGAGTAATTTGATCCTAAGCACTCTAGCTCAGGAATAACACCTAAACTATTACCCTGGCAGTGAATCACTACTGTATATAGGCATCGAGTCACCAGGGATAAAATAATGGAATCAGAAGGCGACATGGAAAGTCGCAATGGCGATAAAAAAACGCCGGGAAGATGGATCTCTCTACTTTCTTCGATCCCTCCGGCCATTATTGCCTTGTCATTGCTTTTTCATCTGCCCGATATTTCCGCTGGTAGAGAGTTTTCTTTTGGCATTAGCTGGGTTCCAGAACTTGGCGTATCCCTACGCTTCTATATTGATGGCCTCAGCTTTTTATTTGCCTTATTAATCAGCGGTATCGGCTTTTTCATCACCATTTACGCCGCTGAGTATTTACGCGGCAATCCACTATTGCGGCGCTTCTTTCTCTATCTCTATCTCTTTATGGTCGGAATGCTGGGTTTGGTATTGGCATCCGATCTCATTACTTTATTTGTGTTTTGGGAAGTGACGACGGTCGCAAGTTACCTCCTGATTGGCTTTAACCACTCCAGTGCTGTTGCACGACGTTCAGCTTTACAGGCTTTACTAGTGACCGCCTTAGGGGGGCTTTGCTTACTAACCGCTTTCCTATTAATGGGAGAGATTGTCGATAGCTATGATCTTGAAGAGTTGTTAATAAAAGGAGAACAAATTAAATCCAGTTCACTGTATCTTCCTATCTTGATACTGGTACTTATCGGAGCATTTTCAAAGTCGGCACAATTGCCCTTCCATTTTTGGTTACCCAATGCCATGGCGGCGCCAACACCTGTGAGCGCATATCTACATTCCGCCACTATGGTCAAAGCCGGTATTTACCTTCTTGCGCGCCTACATCCGGTACTGGCTCACACTGAATACTGGGAGTGGATTTTAACCTGCACCGGTATTGCCACTGCCGCAGTAGCGGCATTGGCCGCCCTGCGTCAAACAGACCTTAAACTGGCCCTCGCTTATACCACCGTTATTGCCCTCGGCACTATTACCATGTTTCTGGGTTCTGATGCTTCAGCTGCCGTCGCCGCTGCAATTACTTTCTTGCTGGTTCACTCTTTTTATAAAGCCGCACTGTTTATGGTGGTGGGCATTATCGATCGGCAAACAGGTACCCGGGATTTAACCAGGCTGCACGGTCTGGCAAAATTATTGCCCTTTGCTTTTATAGCTGCACTGGCTTCAGCCCTATCCATGGCAGGATTCCCGCCGTTCCTTGGATTTATTGGTAAAGAGCTTAAATATGAAGGTGCACTGGCGGTAGCTTCAGAGCCCGCACTGGTGGGCACAGCAGCAATTTTTGCCAATGCAGTAACGGTGACAGTAGCCGGCATGGTGGCCATCAAGCCCTTCTTTGGCCCTCCCCCCAAAGATGCCAGCCGCATACGCTGGGCACCCCCCGGTTTATGGATAAGCCCACTAGTTTTAAGCGCCTTCGGCCTCACATTTGGTTTGGCCCCGGACTTAGTCGGTGGCGGACTGGTGGAACCGGCACTGACAGCGATACTTGGCCTTCCGGAAACCATCGACCTGAAACTCTGGCACGGTATTAACATTCCGCTCCTGATGAGCATTCTTACTTTTGTGCTCGGGGTGATTATGTATGTCAATTTAAAACGTATGCGTGCCTGGCTAAACTGGGACTTTACCCATGCGCCAACTAGCGCCGATCTACTGTGGGATAAATCCTTAGAACTATTAAAAGCTTTTGCCGCACTGCAAACACGCATATTGCAAAATGGAATTATGCGTCGTTATCTCACAGTCATTTTTGTTACGCTCTCGATGGCCCTTTTTTATGCCTTTGTTCATACCGGCCACTTCTCACTGGAATACACTGCGCCACGACTTAATTTAAAAGAGTGGGCAGCCATACTGCTGACGGTAGGAGGTACGTTTACTGCGGGTTTTGCGCGTAAACCTCTGACTGCCATTTGCGCTCTCGGCGCTCTCGGTGTGGGTATCGCTCTAATTTATCTCTTCTTTGGTGCACCGGATGTGGCCATTACACAGATTCTGGTGGAAACACTCTACTTGGTATTAATTGCTGCGATTCTTCCACGCCTGCCCGTATTTACTCCCGGCAAGAAGGAAGGCTTTCGTCCCAGGGATGCATTGCTCGGTGCCACAGTTGGCCTTTTGTTTACCATTAGCATTCTGGTGGTTCTGCAAACCCCATTCGAGAGCCCAGTGAGTGAATTTTACAAGGAAGCTGCTGTACCCGAGGCTCATGGGCGCAATATCGTCAATGTCATTCTGGTGGACTTCCGGGCCCTGGATACTTTCGGGGAGATTATTGTGGTGTTTACCGCGGCTGTCGCTGCGGTGACCTTACTCGGTCATCATTTAAGACGGGGCAAGCAGTGAATTCTATTATCCTACAGACAGCGACCCGTGTGTTGGTAGCCCTGATCTTGGTCTTCTCCATTTATATGCTGTTGCGTGGACACAATTATCCCGGAGGCGGATTTATTGCTGGATTAATTGCCGCTTCTGCTTTTGCCTTATTTGCCATGGCTTGGGGTATGGAGGCGGCACAAAGTGCTCTGCGCATACCTCCAGGGACCCTCGCCGCCTGGGGAGTTGTCATCGCCGGATTATCTGGATTGATGGCTCTATTTTGGGGAGACGGTCCCTTTTCCGGACAGTGGTTTGCCATAGTAGGCAGCAAGGAAGATGGCGGAATCATTATCAGCAATCTTTTGTTTTTTGATATTGGGGTTTACCTGACAGTACTTGGAGCCGTTCTCACACTCATTTTTGCTTTGGAAGAGGCCAGTTGATATGGAGTCTCCCCTCGCCGTTGTCGTCGGTATTCTGATTGCTACCGGCGTATATTTGATGCTTGCCCGCCATCTCTTGCACTATCTATTTGGCTTGGTACTAATTAGCAATGCCGCCAACCTGGCAATTTTTATCGCCGGGCGGTTGACTCGCGCCTCACCACCCCTGGTACCCGAGGGCCAGGAAGCCCCACAAATTATCGTTGCCAACCCCCTACCCCAGGCCCTGATCCTAACTGCGATCGTAATTGGCTTCGGCCTGCTGGCCTTTGCCCTGGCCCTGATCGCCCAGGCTTACCGTGAGCTGGGTACATTGGATGTGGATAGCATGCGTATTGCCGAGCCTGTCAAACCCAAGAGGAAGAAGACTACTTGAGTTGGTTATTGGCCCTGCCATTCCTGATCCCTATCGCCACGGCGTTAATCACATTTCCCGCTCGAGGCCGTAGATACCTTTGCTCTGGTATTTCGATATTGGGGTGCCTTACCGCCCTTTGCATTAACCTTTATATTCTTGTCCTGGTAGAAAGCCAGGGCCCTCAAGCTGGGCAAATGGGAGACTGGCAAGCTCCCTTCGGAATCACATTGATCGCCGATCGGCTCAGCGCGGTAATGCTGTTGATCAGTGCCATCGTGGGTTTGTGTGTCTCTCTATTTGCCATTTCAGATATCAGTGAGAAACGGGTAAAACTTGGCTTTCACAGTTTCTTCCAACTGTTATTGGCCGGTGTTAGCGGTAGCTTTATCACCGGCGACCTATTTAATTTGTATGTGTGGTTTGAGGTGATGCTGATTGCCTCTTTCGCACTGCTGGTACTGGGGGGTGAAAAAATACAGCTGGACGGTGGCATCAAGTATGTAGCATTAAACCTAGTATCCACACTGTTGATGCTGACCTCTATCGGGTTGCTTTATGGACTGACAGGCACCCTTAATATGGCGCAGCTGCATATTTCTCTGGTCGAGGTACAAAATCCCGTCGCGATTTCAACATTGGCAGTTATTTTTATCTGCGCTTTTGGAATTAAGGCGGCAATATTTCCACTCTTTTTTTGGTTGCCCGCTTCATACCATGTTCCACCGGTCGCTGTAACCGCTGTATTTGCCGGTCTTCTGACCAAAGTCGGCGTCTATGCGCTAATTCGCACCTTTACTTTAATATTTCCCAATGATTTGGAATTCACCCGGGATATTTTATTGGGAGCCGCATTACTCACCATGCTGACGGGTGTTTTGGGCGCAGCAGCACAGTACGAGTTCCGCAAGATACTTGCATTCCATATCATCAGCCAGATTGGATTCCTGGTATTGGGATTAGCACTGAACAGTCCTTTAGCATTGGCCGGATCTGTGTTCTACATGGTTCACAATATTGTGGCAAAGACAAATTTATTTCTGATTAGCGGTACTGCCCAGCGCCTTACTGGCAGTTATGAGCTCAATGAAATTGGTGGTTTATATCGCGCCAGCCCACTTCTCTCTACTTTCTTTTTTATCGCCGCATTTAGCTTGGCGGGGTTCCCACCATTATCTGGGTTCTGGGCAAAATTGCTATTAGTCAAAGCAAGCCTCGATCAGGCCGCCTATATCGTCGCTGCCGTCGCACTGATTACCGGGGCGCTCACCCTGTTTTCAATGAGTAAAATATGGGCAGAGGCATTCTGGAAGCCACACCCCCAGGAGCACTGCAAAAATTTATATAGCCTCAGCGGCGCAGAGCGCTTCCAGCGACTGTTGCCAGTCGCGTTATTGGCATTAATCACTTTGGCTTTGGGATTGGTTCCCGAGCCTTTTATCGAATACTCCCTGGGGGCTGCCGGAGAGTTATTGGAGCCTGATGATTACCTGAATGCCGTGTTACCAGGTACCACTCATTAACTTTGGAATGGATAAATAGAAATGCGTATTTTTCTATTAAATTTATTGCTCGCGATCAGTTGGTCGGCCCTGACCGGCAATGCCTCCATGGCAAATTTTTTCTTTGGTTTTCTGATCGGATTTCTGGCGCTGCGAGTCTCACCTATATTACCCGGGGCACAGACTTATTTTACCCGCTTGCCCCGTTTGGCTCATTTATTCTTTTTCTTTATCGAGGAGCTTGTTTTATCCAGCCTGCGTGCCGCCTACGAAGTCTTTTCGCCCCGCTTGCAAAGCCGGCCCCTGGTAGTACGACTACCCATGGAGAGGCTCGATAGAAACCAGATTTTTATTCTCACTAACTTAATTTCGCTGACACCGGGCACTATGGTATTGGATGTCACACCCAACAATGATGCCTTAATCGTACATACTATGTTTGTCAGTGATCCAGAAACCTTTCGCGAGGAGATTAGGGAGGGATTTGAGAAACGGGTTAAGGAGGCCGTTTCCTGATGTTTCTCACAATTATCGATATTCATTCGCCACTGGTCACAGTAGCAATCAATATTGCCTCCTTTCTATTGTTACTCGCCCTGGTGATGTGCTTCCTGCGTATCGCTTTGGGCCCCACCTTAGCAGACAGGGTTGTCGCCCTGGATGTTCTCAATATTTTGGCGGTAGCCTACTGTGCACTACTGGCAATTGCCTCGGGACAGCCCGTGTATCTGGACGCTGCCATCGCCCTGGCCCTGGTCGCATTTTTAGTGAGTGTGGCCTTTGCCCGTTTTATTGAAAAAAGCGGCTCGCGCACAGTCACCCACAGCCATAGGGATCGTGATGACATTTGATGAAATTTTTATCGCTTTGATAATTCTGGTGGGCAGTTTTTTTGGGTTCAGCGCCGCTTTGGGCTTGCTGCGAATGCCGGACTTTTACACTCGAATGAGTACATCGGGAAAAGGGGCTACGGTGTGTTGCGGATTATTGCTAGCGGGCGTAGCAATTCTTTTTAGTGACGCTCAGGTGACAGCCAGGGCCATTGCCGCCATTTTATTCTTATTACTTACAGTGCCAATCGGTGTCCATATGATTGCCCGGGCGGCTTATCGAGCCGGCACTCCCATGTGGCGGGGTACCGGCTACAAACTCAAGTTCAAGAACCCGATGCGCAATATTCAGTAAGCACTAAATCTTTTCGCCGTAAAGTTCTTCAATCATATTTTCGCTGCGCTGGCGCAGGTGCTCCATATCCGGGTCCTGTAAAATGACATGACCCATTTTGCGCCCAGGGCGAAGTGCTTTGCCGTACAGCCAAACACCATCGTTATCCTGCTTCGGAGCTACATCAACCCCCAACATATTGACCATCGCAACCGGCACCGGGCAGGCAGTATCGCCCAGGGGCATATCCAGTATCGCGCGGATATGATTGGCAAATTGGCTGGCCTCAGGGCCGACAAAGGTCCAGTGACCGCTGTTGTGAACTCGCGGTGCCACTTCGTTGACAATCAGGCCGCTCTCACTGACAAAACACTCAACGGCCAATACACCCACATAGTCCCAGTCCTTCAACAGGGTCGCCAGGTAACCCTCTGCGGCCTTGAGCAGCTCCGGGTTGTCGTAGGGAGCGGTGGACAGCAGTAAGGTGCCGTTGCGGTGGCGGTTTTCCGTCAGCGGGTAAGCTTTGATTTCACCGGATGCCGAACGAGCACCGATAATGGAGACTTCACAGGCGAAATTCACCCCAGCCTCAACCACACACTCCTGATCACTAGCTTGGGGAATGGCAGCATCCAAGTCTGCAGCACTCTTCACACACCATTGGTTCTTGCCGTCGTAGCCATTTTCACAGCTCTTAATAAACGCCGGATATCCCAGTTGGTCGACCGCTTCCCGCAGCTCTTTTTCACCCTGTGCTGCTGCGAAAGGTGCAACAGGCAGTCCAGAGTCTGTGAGTGCTCGCTTCTCACGCAAGCGGTGCTGGGCCTTCTCTGTAATATGCGGGTCCGGATATACCGGACAGAAGGGCTGAAATGAGCGCAGCAAATCCACACTCACTTGCTCTCTCTCACTGGTGATCACTTCCGGGCGTCCCAGTGCCTGATATAAGGCCTCAGGATCCTGTCCCGGTTCCATCTCCACGATAGTCCCCAGTCCCTTCACACAGTCCGTGTTTTCACCGGTCTCAGCCAGGAAACTGAACTCCACTCCGAGGGGCTGCCCCTCTTGAGCCATCATCTGTGCCAACTGCCCACAGCCAATAATGGCAACTCGTCTCTTACTCACAACGATCTCCTATCACTCAACCGTGATCGGGACTTGCTCGGTCTGGCGCTCACGCCAGGCGATCAGGCGCTTCTGCAATTCCGCATCAGCCAAAGACAACATCTGCGCAGCCATCAAACCTGCATTGTAGGCACCGGAAGCACCGACCGCCTGGGTTGCTACCGCCACACCGCGAGGCATCTGCACAATGGATAACAAGCTGTCCATACCCGTCATAAAACGGCTCTCAACCGGCACTGCGATCACAGGCAGAGGAGTCAAAGCAGCGATCATACCCGGCAGGTGGGCGGAGCCGCCGGCGCCAGCAATAATCACTTCGGTACCGGATTCGTGGGCACGGCTGGCAAATTCAACCATGCGCTGGGGAGTTCTGTGGGCCGAAACCACAGCAGTAGCAAAGGGAACTTCGAGCTCTTCCAGAGGCTTAGTCGCGTTGCTCATGGTGGCCCAATCTGAGCGGGAACCCATTACGATAGTGACTTTTTCAAAGGGAATCGGCTTCACTTGCGATTAACTCCAATATTGAACGAGCGCCAGATAGACGGGAATCGCCACCAGCACATTGAAAGGAAAGGTAACTGCCAGGGACAAAGTGATGGACACACTAGCATTGGCCTGCGGCAGGGCAACGGACATAGCCGCAGGCACAGCGATATAAGAGGCACTGCTACCGAGCACCGCGAGCAGAAAGATACCACCAGGCGACAAACCCAACAAACTCCCCAAGATACCGCCAGCGGCACCGCCAATCAGCGGCATAAAAATGCCGAAGCTGAGCAGGAAAGCACCCTGCCCTCTAACATCGGCCAACCGCGCCGCAGCGACACGCCCCATTTCCAGCAGAAAGAGCGCCAATATGCCATGAAACAGGGTCCCAAACAAAGGCATTACTGAAGCGGTGCGCTCTCCAGCCCAGGCTCCGATAACGATTCCCCCCAGGAGCAACAGTACTCCCTGGTTGCAGGTGACCTCGTGAAATACCCGGCGCTTACTCGAACTGCCCATCGATTGCCGCGCCAACAGCATGCCGACAATGATTGCCGGGACTTCAAGAAGTGCTACAAACAGAGGGAAATACGCTTCGTATTCAATATTCTGTGACTGTAGCAGGGCCACAGCCACCGCGTAGGTGGCAACACTGACAGACCCATAATGCGCCGCCGTTGCCGCCGCATCCACACGTGACCACTTGCCAATCCAGCGCAAGATAGGGAAAGCCACCAGAGGTAACAGAGCACCAAAAGCCACCACCGCCAGGGACTGGGGAACCAGGGTGGCAGCAGAATACGCACTTAAAGCAGCACCACCTTTTAGGCCGATGGCGATTAGCAGGAAGATAACGCAGCTCTGGTAAAGACCTTTGGGTAAACGCAGGTCACTGCGAACCAGCTGGGCAAAGGCGCCCAGCAGAAAGAAACCAACAACAATATCCAACTGCATCTCTATCACTGTCCCCGGCGCAGTCTGGAGCGATTATTGGAGATACGTATGCGTTTCGGGGTTTGCTGCGCCATCAGCCAGTAAGCAGCATTGGCCAGAACCACCACTAAGCCTACAGCCATCAAGGGAACCCCGTTCATACCGGCAAGATTTACTGACAAGCCTGCGCATAAAACTAACAAGCCGACAACCACGCCAAAGAAGAGTTGTGATCTCTGCATTGATAATGCCCCCACTGGTTATTGAAATTGCCGCATTATCGGAATTGCTATTGATAGATAAAAATAGATATTTATTATGTAAACTATAAGCTCAAACCTATATAGGTGATTTTGTGCCCCTAACTCGTGCCCATGCCCGCATTGGAACCGTTCGACAACTGGAGATCCTGCTCTGCGTCTATGAGTTGGGCAATATCAGCGCCGCAGCCAGAAAACTGCACCTAACCCAGCCGAGCGTATCGATGCAACTGGCCAAACTCTCCGATGCGGTGGGTTTACCTCTGTATTACTCGGTGGGCAGGCAACTGCAATTTACGGAGGCCGGGCAAACCCTGGTAGAAAGTGCCCGGGAAATCCTGAAGAGTTACGAGTATCTGGACCTGAAACTGGCCCAATTGCGAGGGTTGGATACCGGCAGCCTACAACTGGCAGTAGTGACCACCGCCAAATACTTTATCCCCCACCTGATCGGGGAGTTTTATCAGCAGCATCCGCGACTGGATATCCACTTCAGGGTGGGCAACCGCCAACAGATCATTGATTACACTGGTGAGGATGAAGATGACTTCTACGTTTTCAGCCACCCTCCAAAGAGCCAGGACCTGGAGCTGGTGGAGTTTCTACCCAACCGCTTACTGGCGATAGCGCCTGAGAACCACCCACTGGCCTCCCGCAAGAAAATCTCCCTGCAAGAATTTGCAGGATGTCAGTTCCTACATCGGGAAGAGGGCTCCGGTACACGCCATGCCATTGAACAGTTCCTGCGCAAACGTAATGTAGACCTCAAGCTCCGTATGACCATTGAGAGCAATGAAGCCATTAAGCACGCGGTTATGTCCGGTCTGGGGGTCTCTATATTGTCGGAGCATACCCTGGCATTTGGCGGGCGTGCAGGCTTGTCAATTCTCGATGTCGAAGAGCTTCCTATTGTCACCCACTGGTATTTAGCTCGACGCAAATCACGCCCACTATCACCAGCAGCACAGAAGTTCCTGGAGTACGCCCGCAATCTGGAAAAAGTGCCCCTGGGTAATCTCCCATAGCCCAGCCTTATCATTGGAAAAGAGGGAAAGAATACACTGTACCCAAGACACGCAGTGGAAATTTCCCTGTAAACCCGAATAGACACTTATACCCCCAAAGGCACCAAGCGCATTATTCTTTCTCTTCTTATAAATTCCCTTCTCCCTGTAAACCTGGCTAGATAATTTAGGCCTCAAATTTTGAAAAATTCCCTACGGTCTTTTTCAGTCCTGCTACTTTTTGGGGTACTTGGCCCATGTACTGCCAATAATTATCAACCACAGCCACCTATGGCAGATAAGCTGTTTTGCCTGTGTCCGGATTTTCAGAGATGGATATCGAGATGACCTCAAAAGGAATTAATAAAGGAATTATTACTCTACTTTTCACTCTCTCAGCACTATCGACCCATGCCCAGGATGATTGGCGTGATATCGAATGGGGTGAATTTATTGTTCGTTTTGGCCTGACTTATGTCCAGCCAAACGATGAGGGCACCGCGCTTAAATACAGAGTTTTACAGCAATGGGATTTATACAACAGCAGTTGGCAAATCGACTCGACCCATGCTTGGCAAATATCGGGAGTGTGGCGGCCCAGCGATCGCTGGGGCATAGAATTAATGCATATTAATGGCGCCAGCTATGGTACAAAACTGGATAATTTCACCGGCAACCCTGGGCGAAACCAAATCCAGCTCGGCGACTTTAGCACTACAACGACAATGGTTTTCGGCAACTGGTACTTCTTAGATCCATCCTATCGCGCTCGCCCCTATATCGGTGCAGGAATCAATTACACCAATTTCCACACCGTTGAAATCAGCCGCCAGTTTAACGAATACCTGATAGATTCAGAGCTCTCGGTCGCACCGGGATCATTTAATATGGGGCACTCGTGGGATTGGGGGCTGCAAGCCGGCCTGGATTATATCTTTGATTTCCGCGACTGGAGATATCCTCTACTACTTAACGCATCCGCGATTTATTACCTGGCAGACACCGATGCCACTATCGACTTCCCCACTGAATTGGGCAGGGATCGCCTCTATGCCCATTTTGACTACAACCCCTGGATCATAAATTTCGGGGTGGGTATTAAATTTTAGTTATCGAAGAAATTTCATACAGTTGGGCGACAGCGAATACTCTTAAAATTTGAAGTTATTTCATACTCGAGCTGCGTTGTCCCCAACTATAACTTCGCCGCTAAAAACTTAATCGGTATTACAACTATCTGGCACAATATAAAGGAATAACTGTGTCTCCCCAAAAAACTGGTTTCCAGCTTTCTTCTGTAGGATTCGTAAAAATATTCCTACTCATTATGACGGTTTCTGCACTGCTTATTTTTAGCCGCCATTCTCTAGCACAATGTACCCCCGGCAATAGTGGTACCACTGCCGCAGATGAAATCACCTGTGACGAAGACAATGACCCCGATGGTGCGGACATAGAAACTTATGCCGGCAACGATACCATCATTCTTAACGGTGGAACGGCGGAAAATGTACTTGCGGGAGAGGGAGATGACGAAATTACTATCACGGGAGGGATTGTTACCTTATTTGCCGACGGTGGCGCTGGCAACGATACGATAACTCTCGATGAGCGATCCAGTGATGTAGGGAATTATCTCGGGGGAGGAGGCATTCATGGAGGCGATGGAGATGACACCCTGATTCTACTCGATGGGCTGTCCTTTCACGTCTGGGGAGGAGAAGGAAACGATACCATCACCTTGGATGGAGGGTTCATTTTTAACTACCTGGATGGCGGAAACGGCGATGACTATATCTATTGGGATGAGGGCATCAGTAACGAAATTCGAGGCGGCTCCGGATCAGACACCCTACTGATAGATTCACACTCTTTCGATGGAGACGTCATACTGGATGGTGGTGATGATCTCAGTGCAAATGATGGTGAAGTCGACAATTTAATATTTAAATTGGATTACTCTGTTGATGGGACTCTTCTAAACAATTGGGAAAGAGTCGTTATCTGGGGTAGCTCCAAAATGACATTCACTGGGAGTTTAGCTGTCGGAGGAGGTCTCGATTCGGAAGGAAATTCCCTCGGCCTGGATATTCGCTGGGGTGGGCAGGCATTTTTTGATAGCGACAGTTATGTAATTTCAGGAGATGTATCCAATAGTGGAACTATTGATCTATCCAACAATAGGTTCAACACCCTCACCATAGCCAAAGACGATAATGGAAATTATGGGCAATACCGCTCTAATAATGGGCGCCTATGGGTAGACGCCGTCCTTGAAGATGATTTTTCACAGAGCGATCAACTAATTGTGGAAGGAGACAGCTCTGGCACCACCACTATCTCTGTCTTTAACCGCTCAGGTAAAGGAAAGCGGACAGAGGGCAATGGTATTAAGGTGGTTTCCGTCAAAGGCGAATCAAATGCACAATTCACCCTGGCAGGGGACTTTGTCAGTAAAGATGATCAGCAGGCAGTGATAGGTGGAGCCTATGCTTACACATTGCACCAGAACGGCGCAGGAGGAAGTGATGATGGCAGCTGGTATTTGCGTTCAACTGTGGATAACTCTTCAGTATTCCCTGAAGGCGGAATAATCCGCTGGCAACCTACTGCAGTACTCTACGAAGCCCTCCCGCAAATTCTCAGAACACTCAATATTCCCTCTTCACTGCGCAGCCGCCTGGGAAATCGCTATTGGGTAGGTACAAGCTATTTGGACTTGGCCAGTAGCGAGTATAGCGATGCCCAAGAGCAGGCAATTGATAATCGTGGACTTTGGATCAGAAACTCTGCCCGACATATTACCCTTGATCCCAATGAGTCCAGTACCCGTGCAAACTGGAAACAGACTTACTATCAAGTACAAGTGGGCTTTGATTTACCAATACAAGTCTCCGTATTTGGAAGCCAACTTATTGGCAGCGCCGCTTTGCACTACGGCGATTCAAATAACGATGTGAATTCATTTTTTGGTGATGGCTCAATCGATGCGAGTAACTACGGCGTCAGCGCATTTGTCACCTGGTATGGATTGGATGGCATTTTTATTGATAGTCAACTTAAGCTAAATTGGTTTGACTTTGAAATGGATGCCAAATCACTGCGCGAACTCAATAATAGCGATGAAGCATTTGGTTACGCCTTGTCTATCGAGGGCGGTAAGAGTTTTAAACTGCATGATTACTATTCCTGGACACCCCATGCGCAATTGATTTACACCTCGGAGGAAGCCAATAACTTGCAGGATATCTATGCAGTACAAGCTACAGATATCAATAACAATGGCTTCCTCTTACGCTTGGGAACCATCTTTGAAAAGCGCAAGAGCCAACGTAAGAGTAGTCGCAATATGTATGGCTCAATTCCTTTGGAAAGGTTCTCTCTGTTCGCAACTCCAAGCCTTATTTACAATATCGACCAGAGGACTAATTTACTCGTATCGGAAACCCGACTCAGTCAAAAACCTGATACCTGGTACGGTGAATTGCGCTTGGGCGCGAGCTACGATGAGTGCGGTGATCACTGTTCTATCTATTCAGAAATTTATTACAGTAGCAGTTTGGAAAACCTGGGGAATAGTTTTTCCGGAGGCTTGGAATTAGGATTTCGTTATAAGTGGTAGCAATTTGAGATTAAACTGAAAGCCAAATATCAACCTTAGAGTGCGACAACTACATTACCTATAGATTAAGCAGCGCCTATTCACTCTAAGAGTAACTGAGATAAATTATATTCAGAGAATACTCTGCGTATTTTCTTATCGTTACCACACTTTCCCTTTAAATTTTGTTTCTTCAAGCCGCTAGCCTGACACCCAGGGATTGTTAAAAACCTATCCCTCCAGAAACGAACATCTGGCACTCTTGCGCAACGGACTCCTTGCCTCATGCTCATGGCTTTAAGCCAGATATCATCCGCATTAGGACATAACTCCAAAAACTTATCTTTATTCAGAACATCGGGATGTAAAGAGCCGGGATAATATAAAACACCCCCAACTCCAGTAGGAAAAACGCGATAAGAAGGTTTGATATTCATACTGCACTTCCAAGTTTCCCGCGTTGTCCTCCATTTATTGTAAGGTAATACATTACCTTTTTTATCAACACCTATCCTGTGAGCTCGATGACAGAAAATATGTGACGGAAACTTTAAATATGACTGATACAGCATATCGATGGCATCCATCGGGTAGAGGATATCGTCATCCACCGTGACTATCAGGCTATCAGGAAATTTTTGAAGCGCGTAATAATACTTTGTGTAAGGTCCTAGATCTTCATCAACAAATTCAATTCTCAACCCACGATCCACCTGCCTCATTAAAATGTTGGGCAACATATAATCTGGAAATTCTTTGGTCGATAGCCAAAGTACAATTAAATCCGCCTTTAGCGACTGCTGAAATAAACTCTCGATACATAAATGGATATCATGGATTCGCTTTCCATAACTAGTCAGAGAAACAACAATACTGTGTTTAGCCGCATTACCTACCCCAGAATCATTACCACTGAGGGTCGACTGCTCCAATATTCTCTTCCAGACCAGAGCATCTAATTTTAGGTTGTTGTTGATTGTATTTTTCTTGCTGCGCTTCGCCGTAAAACCCTTGAACATATTGACTTTACAATCTGGGGTTAAGACAACTCAATGCCTGGTTTTAGACATATACCTAAAAAGGACATTCAGTAATCCGTGGCCGCACATTAGAATTATTGAAATTCATAGTGCAGTAACAGAAATTGGTATAGGCGAGCTCACTTTTCCAAGATCGACCACACCCTCAATAGTAAAGGTATGGTCTAGTTTTCGGTAAATGCAACATTTACTACCCTACTTCACCTGCTCCTTCCGTCTCTGAGGCCAGTTTTTTCGTTGCACCACGGCGACCATATAACGCCAAAAGAACGCCAGATGGGAACATCAATACACCGTAAACTGCTGAGGGCACGGACATCTCACTCGAGTGTAAGAGCGTGAGGGTTACCATCATTCCGATGGTACTGTTCTTAATACCGAGTTCCGTTGCAACCGCAACCCCTTCCCGCTTTGGCAGGCCAACAACCCGGCTGATAAGAAGCCCCAATAGCACACCACAGAGATTCAATAGAATGACCGAGGGTCCAGCTTGAACCATCAAGTCTGCAAGGCGATCGCGAATTCCCCAGATAAGGCCTGCTACCAGTGCAAGCAATACAACCCCGCCAAAAATACTGACTATTCCCTCTGCGCGGCGAGCCAGGTGCGGTCTCCAAGCACGAAATAGCATCCCTATCACAACAGGCAAGAGGACAATACTGGATAACATCACCACTGTACTGGCGAATGGCAGAGTTACAGTCTGGTCAGCTCCGAAATAAGTTCGAAGCGCATAATTTGCGAAAAGCGGTAAACTGGCAATAGTAATCAGGCTGGCAGAAACTGTTAATACAATAGAAAGCGCCACATTGCCGCGAGCCATCAAGGTAAACAGGTTCGATGTTGTGCCTCCCGGACAGGCGGCAATAATGACTAGGCCAACAGCAATGGCCGGTGGTAGATTTAAGCCCCAGCAGAGGCCAATTGCTATAGCTGGCATCAGGAGAATTTGGGTAAAAGTTCCGATAATAAGGCCAATAGGCTTTACCGTTACCTGATGGAAATCCCTGGCAGTTAGGGTCATCCCTATTCCCACCATGATGATAAACAGCGAGATAGGCAAGCCGATCGAAATAAGGGGACCTGATTCCATGATTTTCTCCAGTATCAGTCACTGTAAGAAAAATACCCGAGCAAAATCAACTCCCAGATTAAAGCTGGCACTGGAGATGGATAACGAAATCAAGGCAGAAACTCCACTGCCAGGGGACTTATTTCGACATCGGTAATTCGCTGATTTTCTTGGTGCTCGGATCGATTCTTATAAGTGTAATTATTATTTTTAGTTCAGATGGTAAAGCAATCATAGATGATTTCACCAATCTGTCTTGTATTTTAGCAATATACAGAAGTTTAATGACTCAGGAAACGATACAGAAGGCCATGATTTCCTCCCTGAAAAGCGGACAGGTAGATAATTGGGACAACTTAATGTGGTCCGTGGGAAGTTCGGATACTCCCACTAGCGAGGACTCCGTTACAGCTTTTAGTGCAGCTAATCAACTCCCCTGGCTTCTCCCCACGCGACGAACGTCCTTATTGGAATACTTCTCCTGCCCAAAAGTAAAAGATGCACTTTCCCCTGAGTTGGATAATTACCTGCACGAACTCAGCCTCAACAAACCCAATAACCGCTTGGGCACTTACTTTGAAAGGCTCTGGTCATTTGCCTTTGACAAACATCCCGACTACCAGCTGCTCTACCAAAACCTCCCTCTAAGGTCCGGCGGCAAGACACTGGGGGAACTCGACTTCGTCGTGCAACACCTGCCCAGCAACCAGTGTGAACACTGGGAAATTGCCGTAAAATTTTATCTCCAGGTTACCGATATCCATTGGGTAGGGCCTGGAATCAAGGACCGACTGGATATCAAACTGGCAAGAATGGCAGATCATCAACTACCACTGATTGAAATGCCGGCAGTTCAATCAATGCTGAAAAAGCACGGCCTAGAGATAGATCGCCAGTGGGCGCTAATGCCCGGGAGACTATTCAAACCGCTGGATACACTTCACCGGCCCTCCAGTCATGATCTTTGGTGGGTATCGTTATCTGAGTTTCGGTCATTCTCCTTGAGCCAGGCAAACCGCAGTGCTCTCGAGTGGCTGGCACTCCCCAAGCAAGCCTGGCTGGCGCCTCAGAGCAGCACCACCGGCATGACTGCCGATCAATTGCTAGAGGCACTGCTGCCCGAAAGTTTTACCCACCCCCTGTGCATCGCCGCCGTCGATAAAAATGGCGAAGCCTGCAGAGGCTTTATCGTGCCCGACAACTGGTACCAAAGAGCCAAAAGTAGCTTAAGCATATAACCAGCCTCTCCCCAGATCAGAATCAGGGAGCCTTTCGCTGGCCTCACATTATTTTCTAAATTGGTGATTGACATAGATCAATTTACATTTACAATTTTCAGAAATTTCTGAAACTTAAGAAGTAAATGAAACTATCGAGTCAAGCCCAGGCATTCGTACTGCACTTTGGTGAAATGGGTAGCCGCTGGGGATTCAATCGCACGGTCGGGCAAATGTTTGCCCTACTCACCATTCATCCCACGCCACTCAATGCCGAGCAATTGGCCCAGGCCCTGAAGATCAGTCGTGGCAATGTCAGTATGGGGCTCAAAGAGCTACAGGCCTGGCGCTTGGTTGAGCTGCATCATCAACCGGGCGATCGCAAAGATTATTTCACTGCAGCTGGGTCAATCTGGGACCTCGCTCGCACTGTCTTCGAGGAGCGCCGCAAGCGAGAGCTCGACCCTACATTAAGTCTGCTTCGCCAGCTGCTGCTCAATGAACCCCAAGATGAGCTGGATGCCCAGGCACAGGAAAAAATCCAGGAAGTTTACAGCTTGCTGGAGCTGCTCGAAGAATTTGCCAACACACTCAGCAAGCTAGAACACCAGGACCTGCTTAAATTGATGAAGCTAGGCTCCGGTATCGTCAAGCTACTGGAACTCAAAAGTAAGATGACAGGTGGACAGAACACCTCGTACTAGCGAAAAAAACGCTAGTACGAGGAATATACCGCTGCACTCAAAGCGAAATAACACCTTCATCTGAAGCACTTATTCCGGGGAGAAACCCATAGGGCCAAATCCATGGCTAAAAGCCCCGGCATATTTTTAATCCGGCAGCCCATAGTGTTGGATTAAAAACGGCACAAGGCCGTGCCGCTGCCGATCCAAAGTCGGCTCCTGCAGGATTGTATACGCGGGAACACACACCTGCCTCTATATTTTCTTGCAGTGCCGATTAGCACAGGAGGTGCTAATCGGCTCACTGGTTCAAAGATCTCAGACCAGCAGAGGCTCTCATGCTAGATACCCTGATCCTTTCCAGGATACAGTTTGCCGCAAATATCAGCTTTCATATTCTATTTCCAACAATCACCATCGCACTCGCGTGGATCGTTTTCTTTTTTAAATTACGCTACGACCAAACTAATAATCCGGTCTGGATGCGCGCATATCGTTTTTGGGTAAAAGTCTTTGCCCTGACATTTGCTCTCGGCGTAGTGAGTGGCATCACCATGTCATTCCAGTTCGGAACAAACTGGCCCGGCTTTATGGCCCAGGTCGGCAATATCGCCGGCCCGCTTCTCGGATACGAAGTACTTACTGCATTCTTTCTCGAAGCAACCTTTCTCGGCATTATGTTGTTTGGCATTAATAAGGTGCCAAGCAAAATACATACTTTATCTGCCTTTATTGTGGCAACAGGAACCACTCTATCCGCTTTTTGGATTATTGCTCTCAACTCCTGGATGCAAACACCTGCCGGATTCGATTTACGGGATGGAGTCGCCTACCCGGCAAGCTGGATGGAAATTATCTTTAACGCCTCTTTCCCCTACCGACTTACACATATGCTGCTGGCTTCGGGTTTGACGGCATCTTTCTTTGTTGCGGGGATTTCCGCTTATCGGATTCTTAAAGGAGACCCCAAACGCGCGCCCCGGCTCGCCCTTAAAACAGGACTGATTCTCGCTGCCATCTTTATTCCGATTCAAATCTATGTGGGTGACTTACACGGACTCAACACTTTTGAGCACCAACCGCAAAAAGTCGCCGCAATGGAGGGAGTCTGGGAAACAGAGCGCGGTGCGCCCCTGCTGTTATTTGCGATACCCGATGGAGAAGAAAAAACCAACCATTTGGCGATCGGCATTCCCAAGATGGCCAGCCTTATCCTAACCCATGAGTGGGATGGTGAGATCAAGGGAATAAATGAATTCCCCGATAATCACCCACCGGTAGCCCCCGTATTTTTCGCCTTCCGCATTATGGTCGGCATAGGAATATTGATGCTGCTAACCGCTTGGGGAGGGGTCTATCTATTGCGTAAAGGTGAGCTGCCTCGCTGGATGCTCAAAACCCTGGTCGCGATGACATTCTCCGGCTGGATAGCCACTTTGGCCGGTTGGTATGTCACAGAAATTGGACGCCAACCCTGGCTCGTAACAGGAGTACTGAAAACCGCCGACGCTGTTACTCCAGTACCACCTTCTCATGTCGGTTTTTCCCTAACCCTTTATCTGGTTGTCTATGTGATATTGCTCTATGCGTACATAAGAACCCTGAAAGTGATGGCCCTGAAGTCTGTAAAAGTCGAGGAGCTTGAAACTCAGGAACTATTCGCCGGCACTAGCTTAACCAACCGTCCAAAAGATACCGAGAAAAATGACAAGGGAGAAGGCAAATGACCGGTAGCGCTTCTGCAGCGGCCTATTGGCTGCCTGTCGCCTTTGTCGCCCTTATGGGCCTGGCGGTAATAGTCTACGCAATTCTGGACGGCTACGATCTTGGTGTGGGCATTTTGCTCCCCATGGGAGAAGAGGAGGAATCGCAGCGGGATACCATGATCGCATCCATTGGCCCCTTTTGGGATGCTAACGAAACCTGGCTGGTGCTGGCAATCGGTTTGCTCCTGATTGCATTCCCAATCGCACACAACCTGGTGTTAATGCATCTATATATACCAGCTGCGATTATGCTGGTCGGGCTAATCATGCGAGGAGTGGCATTCGACTTTCGTGCAAAAGCTGCCATCGACAAAAAGCTAACCTGGGATCGAACCTTTAAAGCGGGATCTATTATTACCAGCCTTGCGCAGGGGTACATGCTGGGGCAGTACGTGATTGGCTTTAAGCCCGACTGGTCTGCACAGCTTTTTTCAGCGCTCAGTGCTCTGGGAGTTACCGCCGCATATGCCTATATTGGCGGCGCCTGGCTGGTTCTTAAAACCGAGTCGGAGCTGCAAAAACGAGCGACCACTTGGACCCGTTACGCAGGGCGGGCCACCCTGCTTGGGGTGGTTGCAGTATCGGCCATCAATCCACTGGTTAACCCAACCGTATTTGACCGATGGTTTACCTACCCTCTGGTTATGTTTGTACTACTCGTACCCACCCTGTGCTTTATCGCCTTTGTCTCCAATGATGTTCTGCTGGCGAGAATGCCTAAGCCTGCAGACAGACATAAAGCGGTTCCTTTTTTCACGGTCGTCGTTATTTTCCTGATGTGCTTTATCGGCCTGGCCTTCAGCTTTTTCCCTGATATTGTTCCCGGCGAACTAAATATTTGGCAGGCAGCCAGTGCCACCGCCTCATTAAAATTTATTCTTGTGGGTGCGGTAATAGTAGTTCCCGTCATCCTCGCCTATACCGTTTTCTCTTATTACGTCTTCCGAGGAAAGGCGACAGAGCTACATTATCACTAGCTGCATTTCCATTCGGCTGGCAGAAATACCTGCTAGCCGAATTTAATTAATTAAGGTGGAACTACCCCACAAATCAAACAAGTTCTTCTTGCTCGCCCGAATTTGGTACGATTATAATAATCAATTCCAAAAGACAATTTTTTACATGGAAGTAAAGCGTATGCTAGCCCATGGCCAGTACCGCTTGTCTAAAGGGGGAGGTAGTTTGAACCAAATCGATCGACGAGCAATCAGCCGGCGCGACACCGCCAGTCCGCGCAAACCACAACGCAAAAATGGCCGGGAGAAGTATGAAAAGCTTCTTGACGCCCTTGAAGTATTAATTACTGAACAAGACTCTACGGATATTAGCCTCGCAAACCTTAGTCAGGTTGCAGGTGTTCCAGCAGCGTCTGTTTATCATTTCTTCCCAAGTGTAGATGCCAGCTTAACCGCCCTGGCCGAACGTCACTATAAGTCTTTCGGTGACGTAGTATTGGGCCATTCGGATTTTTCTCCGTCAGAAAGCTGGCAGGATATGCTTAATCAGCTGTGCGACCTTGTGCGCGGCTACTATGAAGAGAATCTCGCGGCACTAAAAGTACATTTTGGACCTCAGTCCAGTTGGGCATTACGCCAACTACAAATGGAAAACAATTGGCGCCTGGCAGATACTCTGATCAAAAACCTGTCTCGGGAGTTTGAGTTACCACCCTCTCAGGATTGGCGAGACCGGTTTATGTGTGCCATCAACATTAACGACTCCTTCTGCTCCCAGTCTTATTCCCGCTTTGGAAAAATAACAGAAGACTCCGCAGCAGAGGGGAAACGGGCCGCTGCAGCCTACTTAAAGCTCTACCTCGGTGAGCTTTTGCAGAGGCGCCAATTGCGCTTTGCCCCACTGGAGGCTTCGGCCTAAGCCCAGTAGCAGAACCGCAACAAAAAAGCCCGACAAGTAATTGTCGGGCTTTTTTGTGCCCGTCACTTCCTCCCAGCCCTCTGCTTAAGCCTCACCTGACTAACAATTACCAATAATCAAAAAAAAGAGGGTAAAAAATATTTGCTAATAAAATAGCTTCAACTTTTATATATATCAAATGGCTATATACAAACTTATATTAACTTCACTTTATAACTATGTTGATTAAGGGAAGCAGCGCTAGAATTGCACTTTTGTGACTGGCAAGACTGAACCTACACTTCATTAACTAATATCGATTGTGGAGGTCCCTTATGCCCATTGCTTCACACGAGCTCTCGGTGGATTTCCCAGAATATGCAGACACAATCAAGCAGCTCATCGAAGACGATATTCAATTCAAACTCGAAAACGACATCTACAGCAAACTGGATAAACAAATAAGAGGCCTTCAGGATAGTGGTATTGGCACCGACGACGATCACTATTCCAGCCTCAAAAAACAGAGAGCCTACTTGAAACAGCACCTCTATAACCGCATTACTTCAGTGATTACCCATCACTAAAGTACGCGTTAACAGTTGCTCGTAGCAGCACTGGCGGTCACTGCAGTTGCTGAAAGGGCACGCAGCTAAAAAGAGCTTGGCCTATGCAACTGTACCTGACCTTTTCCTCCCCCTTTGCGCGCAAGGCGCGCATTGTTGTGCAAGAACAGCGTCTGCACTCTGTGGTAACAGAGCATTTCTCTCACCCCTTTCACAATGACGACGAACTTATTTCCAGCAACCCCTTGGGAAAAGTCCCCTGCCTAATCCTGGATAATGGCTCCTCGATCATTGACAGCGAAGTCATCTGTGCATTTCTTGATAAAAGCTTAGGGGATGGTCACTTATCTGCGCCACTGGACAACAATTGGGATCTGTATACTTTTCACAGTGTCAGCTCTGGATTAATGGACGCAGCAGTGCATCTGCAAATGGAAAAGCTGCGCGCACGGGAAGAACTTAGGTCTGATTTTTGGTGGCAGCGCTACTTCAGTGCTATTGAGAGATCTCTAGACTACCTGGAAAAGTACCTGGATCGATTACCCGCCAGTCTTAGCTTGCCACATATTAACTTGTGCTCAGCACTATCCTATCTTGATTTTCGCCATGAAGATTTTGACTGGAGAAGTGACCACCCGAAACTTATGGCCATATCGGAAGATTTGGAGAAAAATGAAAGCCTGAATAAGTGTCAGCTGCATGAGTAGTTACATAATGCGGAATACCAACAAGAATAAGTTATCCCGCTATTTGTTCTGAACAGGTCAAAATACTGAGTAGTACACTATTGGGTCAGGCGGAACGGAGACTCTGCAACCGAGATTCACTGTGATTATATCTCGGTAAGCTCGGGATCGGTATTCATTCTTTATGCGCTTCTACAGCGCAGTGCGTTCTTCCTTTTTAGGCGCCATGACTCCATCAGCAGAATGTAGTCTATTTTAATTAATATAAATGCCACACTTTTTTACTAGCCTGATCCCTTTTGGAATACTCCCATGGCCAAACAACCGAAGAGTACTCTTTGGATAATTCTGCACAGCGTGGCCATTGTTGCAGTTTTATGTAGTCTGCTAACGGGGCTCCGTATCTCCACCTTGACTAAGCCAAGTATTGGAAATATCGAAGAACTTTTACCCCAGGGACAGATTCATGATATTCACTTCTTTGTCGCAATTGTTACTTCAGCCATCCTTCTCTGTTACTTATTCTATAAAGTAACAATTAAATTAAAAAATACAAACTCATCCAGTGAACCTAATAAAACATCAATTAGCTACCATAGAGTAGTAACACGCATTGGCTCATTTTTTTTAACACTCATGATCTTAAGTGGCTGGATTTTATTTATTGGTTCCGGCAATCCTTCTATCTTTCGTCAGGCACACTTTTATAGTGCTTTTGCGATCTTACTTTATATATTTCTTCACGCTGGCGTTTATCTAACAACCTATGGCCTGAAGACTTTGAGTTACTTACTTCCCAATACTCGATCGGGCTATCGAACTTCAATTTTTACCTACTTATCTGTCGGCTGTGTCACTTTATTACTTTGGGTTATTGTTACAAATAACAGTTACCACGATCTTACAGTTGAGAAAATAAGTCCGGAAACCTTTATAAACATAGATGGAATACCCCAAGAATCCGCATGGTCCTCAGCCATATCACTTAAAATCCATACTGACGGAGGTGCTAACTTTATTGATGGTAGCTCAACCGTCAACTTGAGAGCCTTGCATAACCAACAGGAAATATTTTTTCATATCACTTGGGAAGATCCCACTGAAAGCCTGAAACACCTACTACTGAAAAAAGTAGATTCTGGCTGGGAAATACAGCAGCAAGGTTTTCAAAATTTTAATGAAACCCGTCACTATGAAGATAAGTTTGCCATCCTGCTTTCCAATTCCTGTGATTTCGGTGCTTCGGGAACTTCTCACCTGGGTCGCAAACCATCAGCACAGTTACCCGCAAATTGGCATGGCAAGGGCTACCACTACAGCTCATCCGATGAAATACACGATCTCTGGCACTGGAAAGCGGTAAGAACCAATAAAATGCACCTGGCAGATGACAATTATATTGGCAAGCCTGATATTGTAAGGCCAGGAGCACGCCGCTATACCGCAGGATATCTCCAGGATGGCAAAGAGTCCGGGGCATACTTAATGAACTGGGAGTGGTACTCCTCAAAAAACGTTACACCAAAACGACTCCCCAAAAGTCCCTCCAGCCTGACGCCATATCAAAACGAGGATACAAAGGGCGATTGGACTATTTCCTGGTTTGATTACCAGCCATACACGGCTGAAGATGACAATTATCCTATCAATACGATTATGCCTTCAGTCCTCTATACCTCAAATCGCTTTGAGGGAGATCGTGCCGATGTCAGGGCCTATGCTGTTTGGCAGGACGGCCAATGGTCTATGGAGATGGTGCGAAAATTAAATACTGGGTCAGCGTTAGATGTAGCAATAAAAGACGGTATTTGCCTCTGGGTTTCTGCCTTTGATCACTCGCAAATCGCCCACACTCGCCATGCCCTCCCAGTCAAAATCAAGTTGGCAGATCAATAATGTTTGTGCGCATATTTTGGGTATTCATTTTTCCTGCAATCACGGTCTGTGCAGTCATACTGCACCAACCATCACAACCTCTGCCAAGGGAATATCACTTAGTTAAAATTGATAAAAATGGGGAGCCTATCGAGGCTTGGGCAGGCCCCTGGTCCTGTATCTGCGACACCGATACAGGGCTTCTTTGGGAAGTAAAAACTGACGACGAAGGAATTCACGATGGAAGGTGGACCTACTCGTGGTATCAATATGAAGAAGGTATAGAAAATAATGGAGATTGTTATTTTGAAGAAGATCGGTGTGATACCGAGGATCTGATTCGCAATACCAATCAACAGAAATTGTGTGCAACGCAAAACTGGCGGCTCCCCGATACTACAGAGTTACGATCCATTATCCTGCAGGAAAGTAAATCTGGCAGACCTCTAATTGCGACTGAATATTTCCCGAAAACTCAAAGGGGAGATTATTGGACCCGTAATTTTGACAGGCCTTTATATGGCATCTACCAATATCTGGGAACAGGTGCTGGCGCAATCAATTTTATGAATGCAAAAACCATCACAATTCCCTATCGAAACGCCGCTTTCGTTCGTTTAGTCTCCAATCATTCAACGGCCTGTAATAAAGATCCACAATAATTCCGGCGCGCCGCACAAGTCTTTTGCAACTAATCTCTAAAGCTGCTGCGCCTGAAAAGAATAACCACTACTTACAGGAAACCCCCAATGAGACGGTTCTTAAGCACTGCTTTTGCTATCTCGGCTCTATGTTTGGCAATTGATGCCAGTTCAGCAACTAAACACCACAGATTGGCCTGGGATGGTGATGCATCCACCAGTGCCGTTATCGGTTTTTCGCCAGATGGCCACAGTAGTAACCCTTACATTAATTTTGGCTATTCAACCAATGAAAATAGCTGGAGCAGTCAAGGGGTTGATTCTACATCTACCTTCGATGGCAGCTTAGATAGCTACTTTGTCAGATTGGAAAACCTAACACCGGATTCAGCAGTTTACTATCGTGTGTGTGATCAGGACGGCTGTGGCGACCGGTTCTGGTTTAAAACGGCTCCTGCGGAGGAATCTCCCTTCGTCATAGTCGCTGGGGGAGATACCCGCACGGGGCATACAACACGGCGCGAGGGCAATGCTTTACTAGCCAAAATTCGCCCACTGGCTGTTATGCATGGCGGTGATTTTACCAACGCCAACAGTGCGTCGGAAATGGATGACTTTTTACAAGACTGGACGCTGACCTACTCCAACGACGAAATTGATGGCTATAGCTATCAACGTATTTACCCTCTAATACCTACCCATGGAAATCATGAGGATGACAACTATTCAACCACCTGCCAGGTCTTTGGTGTGGACTTCAATGCGGATGGTAGTTGTAGCCCCAGTGATACCTACGGCGCAGTACAAATTTCCCCCCTATTGCGTGTCTACACACTAAACAGCCAGTTTCAAGAAAGCGGCTGGTCATCTTATGCTACCGCCATGAACAATTGGCTTGAGAGTGATTTAGCAGGGACTGGCGCCTACAGTCACTGGCGCTTTGCCCAGTACCACAAACCCATGTTCCCCCACTACAGCGGTAAATCTGACAACCCCACATTATTTAATTGGTGGGCACAACCCTTTTATGACTACGCCATGAATATGGTGGTCGAATCAGATACCCATCTCACCAAAGTCACCGAAGTCGTTGCCCCCAGTAATAGCGATTTTTCAACCAACGAAACCGGCGGCACCGTTTACGTTGGTGAGGGAAGCTGGGGAGCACCAGCTCGCTCAGCAAATGATGCCAAGTTTTGGACCATAGATATGGCCAGCATCCAGCAGTTCAAAGTTATCCAGGTCAGCTTTGACCAACTCACTGTACGCACAGCACAGTTCGATAACAGCGCAAGTACTCTAACACGAGAAGATCGAGCCAATAATCCTCTTGTATTACCGGAAAATATCAATTGGTGGAGCGCCAACCGAATTGGTGAAGCTATGGTTCTCGCACAAAATAACGTTGGCAGGAGCGTTATGCTTGAGGACGACACTGGTAATGGCGAACTGTCACTACCAGTGACTGATGACACATTTATTTCATCGCGCTACTCTTCCAGTAATTTTGACAATGACTCAGATGGACTTCTCGCAGATGGCAGTGATAGCACCTATGGAACGCTTTACTCACTGATTAAATTTGATCTCTCCAATTTATCTCACTGCTCGACGATAAATTCAGTTGAAATCGAATTTAATATCACCAACCGGTCCAGTAATAGTTACGGTATTTACTTGGCTGAATCCAACTGGAGTGAGGAATCAGTCACCTGGGATTCTGTCGGTGGATCAACGGTGCTTTCACAGTTGTTCGCCAGCTTTACCCCGTCGTCTACTGGTACCCAAGTGGTGAACTTGAGTTCATCAGGTCTTCTGGATAGTTGGCTGAACAATGAAAATACTGGCTTGGTCATTGCCTCACTGAGTGGCAGTGATGGGGTAGATATCTCTTCACAAGAAACCGGTATTGCCCCAGCCCTCAGGGTAACCGCCGATTGCAGCGATTCTATTAGTGAAGAGGTATCTCAAGTTGCTTCAGACGATGTGTTTATTTCATCCAGAAAAGAGGATGATAATTTCGATGGTGATAGCGATGGACTCCTCGCCGACGGCAGCGATCTAACCTATGGAACTCTCTATAGCCTCATTCGCTTTGACTTATCAGATTTAAGCTGTCGCCAGTATATTGATGCGACACTCGAATTGAATGTAACCAATACTTCCAGCAATAGCTACGGCATTTACATGGCAACACAAAGTTGGCGGGAAGAGTCGGCCACTTGGGATTCTGTCGGAGGTAGTTCTATTCTCGGACTTCAAGTGGGCAGCTTTATCCCCTCCTCTACCGGCCGACATCTCATTGACCTGGGAGCCTCAGGAATCGTCGACAGCTGGTTAAACGATAATAATAACGGCCTGGTCATCGCATCGGAACGGGGCATTAACGGTCTGGATTTAAGCTCCAAAGAGAGCGGGCAGAGCCCTCTTCTTACCTTACAGACACTCTGCAATTAATTGCCTTCAGGGCTCTCTGTCCGGAGAGCCTTATTTATCCCGTTCTGTGTATCTTATTTCTCCAACAGTGGTTTAGATTTACAATCCAAATTTTTTGGCACGAACTTCTTCAAAATATAAAAATATCAACGTCGCCCTACCCCAAAACCATAATTCCTTTAAATAAAAGAACCAGTAATTAAGTTTACCAATCTACCTTATTAATTCCTTTTAAACCTGACGCTATAAAATTTATATACTATTAACCCCATATCCAAGACTACGCTTCAGCCAAAGGGCAAAAGAAATCAGCGGTAAGGAATAGAGTCAGGTATTTCATCATCAAATAAATAATGAGCCAAAGGATGTACCAACGATCGTACGGAGATACTGTAAATGTTAATGAAATATAATCGTAGTTATGTCGCTTTATTAATCTCAATATTTATAGTCGCGCCATTTAGTGTCGCAGATACCCATGAGGAAGTCGTCACTGATCCAGTAATTCTTGAGGGTGCAGTAGAAGGACAGCCAAAGTCCAATCGGTTTTGGTGGCCTGATCAGCTGGATCTGCGTCCCCTCAGGCAGCACTCTCCAAGATCCAATCCAATGGGTGACAGCTTTGATTACGCTGCCGAATTCCAAACCCTGGATCTTAAAGCGGTAAAACAGGACATCGAAACTCAGCTCAAAACTTCACAGGACTGGTGGCCCGCAGACTACGGTCATTACGGCCCATTTATGATCCGAATGGCCTGGCACAGCGCTGGCACCTACCGGATCGGTGATGGTCGTGGTGGTGCCCGTGGCGGCCAACAGCGTTTCGATCCCCTCAACAGCTGGCCTGATAATGCCAACCTGGATAAAGCCCGCCGTCTACTCTGGCCCATCAAACAAAAATATGGGCGCAAATTGTCCTGGGCTGATCTTATGGTGCTAACCGGCAATGTAGCCCTGGAGTCCATGGGATTCCCCACTTACGGATTTGCCGGGGGGCGACAGGATGACTGGGAGCCCGACCTGGTTTATTGGGGGCCCGAAACCAAGATGCTCGCAGATGAGCGTTACACCGGCAACCGAGAGTTGGACAAGCCCCTGGGCGCTGTGCAAATGGGGCTTATTTATGTCAACCCGGAGGGCCCCAATGGCAATCCCGATCCGGTGGCTGCCGCCACAGATATCCGCGAAACCTTTGCCCGCATGGCGATGAATGACGAAGAGACAGTAGCCTTGATTGCTGGAGGGCATACTTTTGGTAAGGCTCACGGTGCAGTGAAAGCTGATTGCCTCGGCCCAGAGCCCGCCGCCGCCCCAATTGAGCAACAGGGGCTTGGCTGGAAAAATAAGTGTGGGAAAGGTAATGCCGACGACACAATGACATCCGGCCTGGAAGGGGCCTGGTCTGCCGCCCCGATCAATTGGAGCCAGCAGTATCTGGACAACCTTTTTAAATTCAATTGGGTCAAAACAAAAAGTCCAGCTGGTGCCGTTCAGTGGATACCCGATGATCAGAGCGCGGCAAATCTGGTGCCCGATGCATTCGACAAGAACAAGCGCCATGCCCCCATCATGTTTACCACGGATTTATCCCTTAAGTTCGATCCCAGCTACAAAGAAATTGCCAAGCGGTTTCAGGAAAATCCGGAAGAATTTCAACGCGCCTTTGCCAAAGCCTGGTTCAAGCTGACTCATCGGGATATGGGCCCTCGCGCGCGCTATTTGGGAGCGGAGGTGCCCGAAGAAGATTTAATTTGGCAAGACCCTATCCCCAAAGTTGATCACCCTCTGATTGACAGCCGGGATATAAATTCTCTCAAAGCAAAAATACTGGCGGCAGGCATTAGCGTTCCCGATCTGGTGAGGACTGCCTGGGCCTCTGCTTCTACCTTCCGTGGTTCAGATTTTCGCGGTGGCGCCAATGGTGGCCGTCTTCGCCTGGAACCCCAAAAGGACTGGTCGGTAAACGATCCCACTGAACTATCACAAGTCCTGGCATCGCTGGAAAAAGTCCAGCAGGAATTTAACAGTTCCCAATCCGGGGGCAAAAAAATCTCAATGGCAGATATCATTGTACTTGGGGGCGCAGCAGCCATTGAAAAAGCTGCAGAGCAGGGCGGGCATAAAATTCAGGTCCCCTTCAAGCCTGGACGCACCGATGCTTCCCAGGAACAAACAGATGTTAATTCTTTTGCGGTACTACAACCTATGGCCGATGGCTTCCGCAACTACTTTGGCGATGGTTATGGGAGAACCCCTACAGAGTTATTAGTTGATAAAGCCAGCCTGTTAACCCTGAGTGTGCCTGAAATGACTGTTCTGGTTGGAGGAATGCGCGCACTTAATGCAAATACCGACTCCTCACAGAATGGTGTACTTACTCAGCGCCCCGGCACACTGACGAATGATTTCTTTGTGAACCTGCTCGATATGTCTACTGTCTGGTCCAAGTCGGCAAAATCAGAGGGTATCTATGAAGGAAAAGATCGCAAAAGTGGCCAGGCAAAGTGGACAGCCACACCTGTAGATCTGATTTTTGGTTCAAACTCTGAATTAAGGGCAGTCGCAGAGGTTTATGCTTCCAGTGATGGCGCTGACAAGTTTGTAAATGATTTTGTGCAGGCCTGGACCAAGGTAATGAATTTGGATCGGGTTGATCAGCCTCAGTCTTAAGAATCATATACCTCAATAAAGAAAAAACCGAGGCTAGCCTCGGTTTTTTCTTCTGGGAGATTATTTAAGTTTTAATCCTGCCCCTTTAAATGCCGATCAAAAAATCGCTTGATCATGCTGTATTGGTGGATGCGAGTCTGCTTACCGCGCAAGCTATGCTTCTTGCCTGGATAAGTCATCAGCTCAAATTGTTGGCCGTTGTCCTGCATCTGTTTTATGAGTTTAGTGGTATTGGTAAACAACACATTGTCATCCGCCATGCCATGATAAATCAGCAGATCACCTTGTAAGCCCTTCGCATAGGGAAACACAGAAGATGCCTCATAGGCATCCATATCCTTGGTTGGATTGCCCATATAACGCTCAGTGTAATGGGTATCATACAGCGTCCAGTCCGTAACCGGCGCACCCGATACCCCCGCCTTAAAGTAGTCTCCGGCTTTGAACATACTCATCAGTGCCATGTAACCACCGTAGCTGTGACCGAAGATACCTACTTTATTTTTATCAACATAAGGCAGGGTACGCAGGAATTCAACGCCGGTAATTTGATCTTCCACTTCAGGAGATCCCATATTCTTAAAGATAGGATTCTCAAAAGTGGTACCGCGGTTTGCTGAACCACGATTATCTAGGGAAAAAACAATATAACCCTGTTGGGCCATATACTGGTTGAATAGTTTATCCCAGCTATTGGTAACCACCTGAGCGTGTGGACCACCATAGACAAACACCATTACCGGGTAACTTTTCTTCGCATCAAAATTAGCAGGTTTGTACAAGCGGTAGAAAAGCTCCTGGCCATGGGGCGCCTCAATACTGCCAAATTCCGGAGTGATCCATTGATCTTTATAAGGATATAGAGGGTGATCACGATTTACAGCGTTCTGCTCAAGCCAGGTGATTCTGGCCCCTGAGCTGCTGTGCAGGCTCACTTGAGGCGGCGTGGTAACGCTGGAAAATTTATCAATATATCCAGAGGCATCCTCAGAAAATTCGATAGAGTGCATACCACTACGCTGTGAAATTCTCTTAATGTCGCTCTCCCCTTGCAGGGAGACTGCATAGAGATGCCTCTCGATTGGAGTATCTTTTCGTGCGGTAAAATACAGACGGTTAGCCTGCTCATCAACAGCCTCTAACTCGTCAACCACCCAATCTCCCTTAGTCAATTGTGCCTGTAATCTGCCGCCAAAATCATATTTATACAGGTGTTTGAAGCCATCCCTCTCCGATGACCAAATAAAAGCATCGCTATCTTCCAAAAAGTGGAGATCATGGCTCAGGTTAACCCAGGTATCGCTGGACTCGGTAAGGAGCGTTCGGGTTTTTCCCGTATTGAGATTGTAAGCACGAAGCTCTAACTTTTGCTGGTCTCGAGATTGCCACTGGAAAGTTAACAGGTGATCACGGGCCCATTTTACTCGGGGAATATAAATATCCTGATTATCTCCCAGGTTGACCCAACGGATATCCCCCGAATCAATATCTATAAGGCCAAGTCGGATTTTTGCGTTCGCACGCCCAGCAGCGGGGTAACGTTGCTGTATCATTTCGATACGATCCGCATAGATTTCGCTACGGGTTACCTGATCAACTGGCGACTCATCAACTTGCAGGAAAGCAATATGCCGATCATCAGGAGACCACCAATAACCGGTCATCCGGTCCATTTCCTCCTGGGCAACAAACTCAGCCATTCCATTTTTAATATGATCTTTGCCGTCGCTGGTTAGCTGCTTTTCCCTACCGGTTTTCAGATCGACAATATAGATATTTTGGTCGCGAATAAACGAAACAAAGTGCCCCTCGGGAGAAACCTTTACATCGGTTTCAAAGGTTTCCGTTTCAGTCAGTCGACGCGAAGAACGGTCTTTGAGGTCGTAATAGTAAATATCGCCGGCCAAAGGGAATAACAGAGACCGACCATCCTCTGACCAGCTGTACTCCATTATTCCACTACCATAAATTCGCTGGCGCTCCCGTCTTGCCTTTTCCTCATCCGAAAGAGTTTCACTACCGCTGTGCAGACTATCGGAATTGACCAAAATTCGGGACTGACCGTCTTTCAGGTTGTACTCCCAAAGATCGTAACGGTTGTAATCTTCAACTCTACCTTTGAGGAAAGTTACGCGCTGCCCATCAGGTGAATATTCCAGCGCTCGGGGAGCGGTACCACTCAGAGCCGGGTCGGAGAATAACCGTTCAATGCTGAGTGACTCTGCAGAACATATTCCTGCAAAAGTACATCCAAGTAATGCAAGCAGTGCTTGTTTCATAGGAAAACTCTTTATATTAAGTATTGTTGGCAATTCACGTACCACTTTGCTAGCAGGGGTATTATTTAGAAAATTCTGATTAATTCCATGTTATCTCCGGCTTCCTTAGGAGCCGGCCTAAATGACATCCAGGTAAGCCATAGCTTCTCTTTGGGACTTGTTCTGATCACCAGAAGTATCTCAAATTTATCGGAAACCCTCTAAAAAATGCAGCTATATTGTGGATAGAGCAAACCGGTGAAGGATTCTACAACGGAACCTTCCGGGACATGCAGTACCTTACAGTTTTGGGTTTGCGCACAAACAATCCTGCTGCAATAGCCTCCCTTTACAAATGTTTACTCTGCTTAACCAACATTTGTGGTTAGCTAATGTCGGACTAAAGCTTTTATCAAAATATGGGGTAACAATAATGAAGGTTCATCTCTTTGCATCTGCAGCTGTGATTTTGATCGCTGCTGGCTGTAGCTCTACACCAGAGATCCCCACCACTGAATCGTTTGTCACTGACATCACCGAACTGGGCCATCGTCGCTTTACCTACAAGGCAACCATTGGAGCTGGCCCCAAGGGCCAAGGCGGTAAGCGTGGTGGTCCGGGTGGTGGAGGTCCAGGTGGCGGTGGTCCCGGTGGTGGTGGTCCCGGCGGCGGTGGTAAGGGTAGTGGTGGCCCAGGAGGTGGCGGTCCCGGCGGCGCCAATTCTGGAGATGTGAAGAAAGTTGCCCGGCAGAGAATGGAACTCTTGCTAGCCGAAAGTGGCTTCTGTCCCAATGGCTGGTTCCTGATCGAACAAACTTTTGACCAGAACAGAGCTGAAATTATTGGCGAGTGTCGGGCGGTTGCACGATAAGCTTACGCCTCTCACTTTGGCTCTATGTATTCTGCTCGTATCGCTTTATACATAGCAACTTGCCAGGGCACAAAGCCCTTTGCCTAAATAGCCCCTCAACTGAGGGGCTAACTTCACTAGTCCGCGATTTACACTGCCTAATACCTATGCCTGCTCAACAATGAGTCTGCATGGAACCTTAAGTGCTCCTCAATAAATGAAGCGATGAAATAGTAACTGTGATCGTAGCCTGCGTGATGCTCTATCCGAAGAGGATAATCACTGGCTTCAGCAGCTGTTTGCAGGGAATGTGGCCTCAGCTGTTCCTCAAGAAACTCATCCTGTTCCCCCTGAGAAACCAAAATCGGCGTTTTCTCTACAGCGCGCCCCATTAGCACTGTTGCGTCATATGGCTCCCAGCTCTTGGGATCAGCTCCCAAGTATGTTCCCAGCGCCTTTTCTCCCCAAGGGCAAGCAATAGGATTGCAAATTGGACTAAAAGCAGAAATTGATTGATATCGCTTGGGGTTTCGCAGACCGATGACCAGGGCACCGTGCCCGCCCATGGAGTGCCCGCAAATCCCGCGTCGACCATTGGTGGGGAAATGAAGTTCTACCAGGCTTGGAAGTTCATCCACGATGTAGTCATACATTTGATAATGCTGCTTCCAGGGTTCTTGAGTCGCGTTCACATAAAAACCAGCCCCCTGCCCCAGATCATAACCCGGGTCATCCGCCACATCGTCTCCTCTGGGGCTGGTATCGGGTATCACTAAGATAATCCCTAACTCTGCAGCGACTCTCTGAGCACCAGCTTTTTGACTGAAGTTTTCATCCGTGCACGTCAAGCCCGAAAGCCAATAAACAACAGGATATTTCCTCTGTGTATTCCCCTCTGCATCCTGTGGTAAAAAAATGGAGAAGACCATAGAACAGTTGAGCGTGCTGGATTTATGTCGGTAACGCTGCTGAAAACCGTCAAAAGATTTAGTACTGCTAACCAATTCAATCGACATTTTAAGTGGTCCTATCAAGCCTGCTGGAAATGAATAACACTGCGAATACTTTTACCTTCATGCATTAAATCGAAGGCATCATTTATTTGCTCAAGGGGCATTGAGTGAGTAATAAAGTCATTCAATTTAAATTCTCCAGCCAGGTAACGCTCTACGAAAGAAGGCAATTCAGAGCGCCCCTTTACACCGCCGAATGCTGATCCCTTCCAAACCCGCCCTGTAACCAACTGGAATGGGCGGGTACTGATTTCCTGTCCCGCACCTGCCACTCCAATAATAATGGACTCCCCCCATCCTTTGTGGCAAGACTCCAAGGCAGCTCTCATCAGGTTAACATTGCCCACACACTCAAAAGAAAAATCCACTCCGCCATCGGTAAGCTCTACGATAACCTCTTGAATAGGCTCATCGTAAGCCTTGGGGTTAATACACTCAGTGGCTCCCAGTTTCTTCGCCAGAGCAAATTTGTCCTCATTAATATCGACACCAATAATTCGTGAGGCGCCAGCCATCTTGGCTCCGATCACTGCGGATAAACCAATTCCACCCAAACCAAAAATTGCCACACAGGAGCCCGGCTCAACCTTGGCGGTGTTGGTAACGGCTCCCATTCCCGTAGTAACACCACAACCCAGCAGACAAACCTCATTTGAGGGGGCTTCGGGATTAATTTTGGCCACAGATATCTCAGGAAGGACTGTGTATTCAGAAAAAGTAGAGCATCCCATATAATGGAAAATGGGTTTCCCATTCACCGAAAAGCGTGTCGAACCGTCAGGCATTAATCCTTTGCCCTGGGTACCCCTGATTTTTTGGCACAAATTGGTCTTTCCAGAGAGACAAAACTTACATTCGCCACATTCGGGGGTATACAAAGGAATTACATGATCCCCGACAGAGACACTGGTCACCCCCTCACCAACGGATTCAACAACACCCGCACCTTCGTGACCAAGGATTGCCGGGAATACCCCTTCAGGATCATCTCCTGACAAAGTGAACGCATCTGTGTGACAAACGCCGGTGGCGTGTAATTTCACGCGAACTTCACCCCGTTGGGGAGGCATAACATCGACATCCTCAATAACCAAACGCTCCCCAGGCCCCCAAGCTACAGCTGCTTTACAACGGATTGTCTCTGCACTCATTTTCAATTCTGCCTTTCATCATTCGTTCCAGTGGCGCCCAGCATAGTCCCCTAAGATTATTGGTGCAAAGCCAAGCGCCGCTGCTGAAGTAAAATCAGGAAAAATCTAAAAGCTCACCCTTATAGTAATAATTGGTAGCGCTGAACAATTATTCAAAATAATTCCTTTAATTGATTAACAATTAATAGCTTGTCGCTTCCTCCACTGCAGTGGGGAGCTTCCATGAATGGCTCGAAATGCTTTTGAGAAAGCACTGATATCGGTGTAGCCCAAACTTGCTGATAGTAATCCCACATCAATACTTGAGGCCCGTAGATGCCAGCGAGCAGTCTTCATTCGCGCCCCCTGTACCAACTGCTTAAAGGAGGTTCCCGCTTCATTTAAACGGCGCTGAAGCGTTCTCATTGGCATACCGAGTAAGCGAGAAATTTGCTCCAGGGAGTGCTGCTGGGCCCCGAGAGTTTGAAGGATTAAGACTTGAACCTGTCGGCTGATATCACCCTTGTGCTCTGCCAATAAGCACTTGGAAAACTCCTCAAAATATCTCATAAGACCGCTGCTGGGTTTAGCGAGGGGATAGTTCATCAATGATCCATCAAAAACCAAGCGATCTCGATCTTGCTCAAAACTAGCCTCAATGCCAAAAAAATTTTGGTAACTACTCAGCGAAGATTGGGGCTTATGCCGAAATGAAACAGATCGGGGAGATACTTTAGAGCCAACCATCTCCTGTATCAGGCGATAGGCGGCGCCTACTGAAAGTTCAGTATACTGTTGCGCGGGAATTGCGTCGGGGAAGTGATTAACTCTCTCTGCAATCAAGCAGTCATCGGTTTGGTAAATTTTCCAGTGGTCCGCCTGGTTGTGTAACACCATATACCGATGAGTTACTGTCAAAGCACTGGATAGATTCTCACTTTCCAGTATCAGCTTACCAAGGACGCCCAGCATACGTAGCCCTTGCTTCCCCGCCAATCGCAAGCCAAAGTCACTACAGGACAAGTCCCGTGAACACAAATTAAGGAGGTCCACCAGCGTTGCAATGGGGATCAATATATTTGGACGACGTGTACAATCCGCAGGAAGCCCCACTTGCGCTAAAAAATCTGATGACTGACCACCGAGCTGTGGCACCAATAGATTAAACCCAGCCAGCGCACCACTGCGAATTTCATAGATAGGCTTCATGTTTTATAGCTACCATATTGCCAACCTCTCATTTGCACTATCACACAGTGTCTAGGAATAATGAGCATCGGACAATAGCTATATCATATAACATAGCTCTTCAACTAACTGGGACTACCCCTATCCACAAACGCAACTTATTTGAAGGCTAGTGCCTGACTATTGTGGCACTTTCCACTATCTACTCATAAAACTATCGGTTTATACGAGAAAGAACTGCAAGGAAATTTCACATGGAAACTGAAAATCTAACACTATTTTTAGGCTGGGCTTCGATTATAAACATATTGATACTACTGCTATCAACTATTGGACTTGTCTGCCTGAGGAAGTCGATCACCAGGATTCACGCACGAATATTTGAGCTTAATGAACAAGATTTAGGCCGTGCATATTTTCAATATCTAGCACAATACAAAATTGCTATTATCGTCTTCAATATTACACCGTATTTTGCTCTAAAAATTATCAGTTAATTGATAAAAGCGGAAATATTTTGCAAAAAAATAAGAAAGGTAAACTATACCTTTCTTATTTTCATAATTAAGACGGATAGGGGAGTATTTCGGGTCCGCCGGCAGATACCCTTTTCAGAAAATGAAGTTATTTCTGAAATATTTATCAGCCACTCTTTTTCACAAACTTTGTCAGAATAACAATTCTCTGACCCTCGACCCGTCCTTCGATATGCTCAGGATTATCGCTTAAGCTGATACCGCGAACTGCCGTTCCCCGTTTTGCAACCAAACTGCTTCCTTTTACATCCAAGTCTTTGATAATAACTACATTATCTCCAGCTTGTAACTGGGCACCATTACTATCCCGATGAATCACCAACTCACCAGCCTCTGGTATTGCCCCGGCCTCTGCCCAGGCCAGCAAATCGCCATCCAAATACAACATGTCAAACAAGTCTTGGGCCCAGGTCTCGCCAGATAAGCGCTTTAGAATACGCCATGCCAACACTTGAATTGCCGGCTCGGTACTCCACATAGACTCCGACAGACACTGCCAGTGCGCACTTTCCAGCTGTGCAGGATTTTCCAGCTGGTCCCTACAGGTTTGACACAATAATACTGCCGCATCTGGATAGCCCTCTGACTGGGGTACGTCATAAACAGCCAAGCCATTTTCTGCTTTACAGAGCTCGCACTGATTTCCACTGCGTTGTGCCAACTGCTCCTGAGTCACAGCCATAAGTAACCTCAAAAAAAGTAGGGATTATACGACTGATTCTTCCTTCACGTCTCCCAAATAATCACATTTAACGGACATCGGGGTCGACCGTGAACGTGATCAAGCTCAGACAGGAAGTAAATAAGACTATCAACAGCCCAGTAGTAGATGGAGCCATCAGGTTGCCGAGGGATTCACAGGCTTCAGACAAGACACTCTAGAGCACTAAAACTTCCAACAGCCGCCAATATAGATTGACGACTGTAAAGAGCATTATGCGTTAAGTCCCACACTCAGTGGTGCGAGGAGACCGCTGCTGCGAACTGCCCACCCTGCTTGCTGGCGATGGCACTGGTAATATCCCCTAAGCTTAGAATACCGACCATACGCTTTTCACTATTGAGTACTGGCATTCGCCGTAACAACTGTTGCTCCATTTTGTGGACAGCAGACAGCAGATCATCCTCTTCCCAGCACCATTCAATCCCCTCTGTCATAACATCTCGGGCGGACAAAGAGCTGAGATTACCCCCCTGAACCACACCGCGACATACAATATCTCTATCAGTCACTATTCCTACAAGCCTGTCATTTTCTCCGATCGGCACTGCACCAATATCTTCATCTCGTAAAATTTTTGCCAACTCCTGTAATGGAGTATCCGGGGTGCACCAGGTAGCCCCCTCATGCATTGCGTGTTTAACTTTCATAGGTACCTCAAAGCTCTTTAGACAAATGCCAAAGAGAGTGACGGGTAAAACCCATCACCCTTTAACCCCTATAGATCAGTGCACTTCAATCCGCTTTCTTTGCGGGGGATGCCCCTCATGTTTTGGTACCGTGAGCGTGAGAATCCCATCTTTGAAATTTGCATCAATCTCACTTTCGCGAACATCTTCACCAAGATTGAAACTGCGCAAGAACTTGCCGTAACGCCGCTCCTGACGAAGCACGCGGCCATCCTTCTTCTCCTTAACCTCGCGGTGCACCTCAGCTTCAAGGGTCAAAACCCCATTTTCTAGGGTTACACTGATATCGTCCTTACCCACTCCCGGCAGCTCAGCGCTAATTTCATACATATTCTTGCGCTCACTCACATCGATACGCGGAGAAAAAAATCCCTCGCGTTCAGAGCCGATTGCACGGGTCGGTGAGAGCATTTGTTCAAACATATTATCAAGGTCCAATAGGGACCCTCTGGGGATCAGACTCATATCTACAACCTCTTTTTACGCTAAGCCGCAAAAGGCGCCAGAAAACTCAAGAGTCCGTCTTGCGCCTGTTACATCTTGAGTACAGTCTAGGAAATACTGCGACAAACGAAGGGATTAAGTGCCGATAAAAGCCATTACAAATTGAATATGAGAGCTGTCGTATATTTCTTTTGTACATATAAATATTAAAAACTTCCTTTCCAATTGCACTTAAAGAGAATTTCCACCTCCATATCCATCAATAAGCAACCAGGGCTCGTGGCCAATATGGCTATTTACTAGGATTGAATAAGGCAGTTAAACGAGGATATGTTCATGGCCTTAGCATGGGTCCTTGTGGCTAACCAGTCCCAAGCGCGAATTTTTGAAGCCAACAAACGCGCGGGAAATCTCAATGAAATCCAGGCACTTCTCCATCCAGAATCGCGGCTCTCTGGCAGAGACCAAGAGAGTGATGCGCCCGGACGCACTTTCGACAGCTATGGTCAAGGAAGGCACTCAGTAGGTAATTCTGCAGGATTACATCGCCGTGAAGGTGAGAATTTTGCCAGAGAAATTGCACATACCCTGGAGAGGGGAAGACAGGAGGGCCAGTACGAAAAACTGTATATTGTCGCAGAACCCTACATGGTTGGCAGCTTGAGGGATGCCTTGAAATCTCCAACCCGAGCAACAATAGCAGGAGAAACAGGAAAAAATCTGGTGGCTTGTGAACCCGAGGAGATCCGGGCTCAGCTTCCTATTTGGCTATAGTGACGTTCGGCCAGTAGAGAGGGTCACGAGTGAACCTCTCTACGAACCCCGCTCAAGCCCTGCTTTCCATTAAAAGCTTATCAATCAGGGCATCCTTTTCAGTCCATAATTCATTTACCCACTGATTAAACTCCACCCGAAACTCCTGATCGGTTGCGTAGTCTCTCTCAAAAAACCGGCTCGGCAACTGGACTTTCTCAATGCGAACAATCACTTTCTTTAACTTACCGGAAAGGAAATCTTTAAAGGTAGGTATACCATCCGGGTAAACAATGGTGACATTCAGTAGCTGGTTCAGCTGCTCACCCATACAGTGCATTGCAAAGGCAATCCCTCCGGACTTGGGCTTTAGAAGATGTTTGAAAGGCGATTGCTGTCTTTGATGCTTCTCTTTGCTAAACCTTGTTCCTTCAAGGAAGTTCATAATACTGGTGGGTATTAGCTTAAATTTTTCACAAGATTTTTTCGTCGCTTCAAGATCCTTACCGCGCATCTCTGGATGTTTTTTCAAAAATTCTTTGCTGTAACGCTTCATAAATGGAAAGTCGAGTGCCCACCAGCACATTCCAATCACAGGAACTTTGATCAACTCTTGCTTCACAAAAAATTTCAGGAATGGAATTCTTCGATTAAAAATCGACTGCATAATAAAGATATCAACCCAGCTTTGATGGTTCGCTGTGACCAGATACCATCCATGTTTATCGAGATGCTCTATCCCCTGTACATCCACCTGGGTTCTTTGGGTCAGCTTCATCCAGCCTTTATTTAGGGTTATCCACATTTCTGCCCAAGAAATAAAAAAACCCATGAAAATTTTTTGTAGAAAGGCAAAAGGGAGAATAAATCTAAAAACTGAAAACAAGAGTATGGGGGCTGCACAAACCAATGTGCTAACGGCCAGCAACACCGAAGATATGACCAACAGTAAAAACGAGGGGAGAAAGTTAAACATCTAAAGGCTCTTTTAATTTTCCGGGTTTACAGGTCAGGCTGTCACGCCATATTCACAGGTTACCCGTTTCTTTTTTAATATCTTGAAATCCACTTATCACAAACTAAGCAGACTCTGCTCTCATCAGTGTATTTACATAATCCGGGCTACAGGCTGCCTATCGCAATTAACATGGCTGTGTATATTTATGGCTCATGGGAAACTGCTCCACTGCAATAAATTCATGTACCGAGCGCCTAAGCTTTAGCCGCGCCAGAGGCAATATCAAACCGCAGCAACTCTGGGAGAGTAACACGCATTTCAACCCCATATTTTTTGACTGAATAGTCTGAATCTATCGGCGATACATCAGCGCAAACTGCACGGATAAAACCAGTGACAGCAGCCCAGTGAGCGGCCTCATTTTTTCAGTATGTCCTGGATATGAAAAGGCGCCATTGTACCCTTTCTATAACCATGAATTAGTAACTTTTATCTTCCCACGCCGCAAAGGCACGATAGTAACTGGAGCAGCGTTCCACCCTGCTAAACTTGGGGCTCCAGGTCGTAGAATTGCGCCGGGAGAATAGAATGGGAATTACAGGTAATAAGCAACACTTCCACCGCAAGCAATGGCTCAGCGTACAGCAAGCCGTTGATCACCTGAGTGCACTGTCTGAAGAGCCACTAACCAGTGCGCATCTTGCAGACCTGGCCGATGAGCAGCTTCTTAACCTGTACTGGTACCGTCCAGGTCAAAAACTGTCTTTGGAAGATCACAAGGGGACCCGTGAACTGGTAGAGCCTGTCAGGCTCTGTTACGAAAATCCCAGTGACTGGCACGCCATCGTGGATATTTTGCGGAACAATCCAGCGCTGCCCGCCTACGAACATGACACCCCGCTTCTGGAAGATGCCGACGGAAACCGGCTGCGAATCACCTTCGACTACCACCAGCGGCCAGAACCGTTTAGCAGCCGCTGGTACCCTACCTATGCGGAGTTAGTGCTCAAGCGCAACGATTTGGAACAACTGGAACCCCACCTGTTTACCAGCCAGGCGGTTGAGGCCGGGTTTGAGCGTGAGACCCTACTGAATGTTATCTGGCAGCTGGAACAACTAGCCCTTGGGGATGAAGAGCACTCCACCAGCTGGCTGGCGGACCAATTGGCACAGCGCTCTTCCTCGCTGGATCGGCTATCTTGTGAGCGCATCCTTCAGGCGGCCGAGCGCGAAAGCTCTCCT
This sequence comes from Microbulbifer maximicatervae (SeqCode), assembly GCF_052468095.1. The sequence continues at coordinate 541,453 of NZ_CP174332.1, read as the reverse complement.
GGGCGATCGATATAGCGCGGCATTTCCTACTAACACCTTTGACTCCTTTCCCATACTCAGGAACTCCCCATTGGTGGTAGAGCCCAAAGGCTGTACCCTAGTGGCACTTAGCAAATCTAAGTGTGACGTACTACCAATAGGAGAGAGAAGTGCAGGCCAAAAACAGCTCCTCCAGCTACGGCTGGGTAGCCATCGCCCTCCATTGGATAATGGCCCCTGCGATCATAGGGACTTTTATTCTCGGTTGGTGGATGCGCCAGCTATCCTACTACGACCCCTGGTATCAGCGAGCCCCTGAAATTCACAAAGGGGTCGGCATCATCCTGCTTGTGTTTCTACTCTTCAGGCTGGCTTGGCGCTTTGCCAACCCATCTCCGGCGAGCAACCCCCAAACACCCAACTGGCAGAAATTTGCCGCCACCGCCACTCACGGGCTGATTTACCTGTTACTACTGGCAATCATGGTTTCCGGCTATCTGATTTCTACCGCCGATGGCCGCCCTATCGATGTCTTCGGCATAGTGAGTATCCCTGCAACCTTACAAGGGATTCCCAATCAGGAAGACATTGCGGGATCTATCCACGAAATCCTTGCCTGGGGCCTGATTGGACTCGTAGCAGCACATGTCTTGGCAGCCCTCAAGCATCACTTTATTGACCGTGACGGCACACTGCGCAGAATCATCGGCATCCGTGTAAAGGGTTCTACAAACGATCACTCACACGTACAAACAACACTCTCAACCACCAAATAAGGAAAAAATGACATGAAGAAGCTCTCTGTATTTCTTATTGCAGCTCTGATGGGGACTGTAGCTCAAGCAGCGGAATACAAAATCGACACCAAAGGGGCTCACGCTTTTGTGCAGTTTCGTATCAAGCACCTTGGATACAGCTGGCTGTACGGCCGTTTCGATGACTTCAACGGCTCCTTCTTTTACGATGAAAAGCAGCCAGAAAAATCTTCTATCAATGTCGACATCGATGTAACTAGCCTCAACAGCAATCACGCTGAGCGAGACAAGCACCTGCGCAGTGATGACTTCCTCGATACCGCAAAATTCCCCACTGCTACTTTCAAAAGCACTAGCTTTGAACCTCTGGAAGACGGCAAAGCCCGTCTAAATGGCGAACTGACCCTGCGCGGTATCACTAAGCCAATCACAATTGACGTTACCAATATCGGTGGCGGTAAAGACCCTTGGGGCGGCTACCGCCAGGGCTTCAGTGGAACCACTGAGTTCGAGCTGAAAGAATTCGGTATCAAATCCCTAGGCCCAGCCTCCCAGAAAGTTGAGATGATCCTGGATATCGAAGGTATCCGTATCTAACAACAAAAAAGTACGCCCCCTGAGCCCGGAAATTCCTCCGGGCTCCCCCCTAACTGCGCTTCGCAACACCCCAATAAACAACGCAAGCAGCAGCTGCTGCCAATAGCCAGTCGACGCCTGCCATCAACCCTCTCGGTAAGAAAAAAGCTAGCATTGTGATGACAATACATGTCCCCAATAAAGTCAGCAGTGCTCGCGGGTTCCAGCCACAGAAATAGTAATAACGCCCATCACTATCGCTGTAATACAACTGCTCTACCTCCATCTGGCGCTTCTCTATTAAGTAGTAGTGAGACAATATGACACCGTAGGCAGGCGCCAGAAAAACCCCCATCCAGTTTACGAACGCCACTAAACCGATTTGTTTGATAACAGCGGGCCACAAAGCACTAATCAGAAAGGCCAGAAACAGCGTTATCAATGCCGCCCTGCGAAACCCCAGGTACTTTGGCAGAAGATTTGAAATATCGTTAACTGGAGCCACAAAGTTCGCCACCACATTGATACCGGCCGTTGCTGTAAAAAAAACAACCGCGGCGATCAATGATAGTTCCAGATTCCCAAGCTTCTGCACGATATCAGTGGGATTTGCCAAGTTCTGGTGGAAAACTGACTGGGCGGCGATAGTGGTGAACAGAACAATTATCGCAAAGCCAGTCATGTTTATAGTGATTCCCAGCCAATTTCCCCTTCGCATAACAGACTCGTTCTTACAGAAACGAGCAAAATCTCCGTAACTTAGGATTATCGGCGCATAGAGAGCCAACATAGTACCTGTGACTTTGATGAGCTGGACCAAGCCATCGCCCCAGGATGCTATAGACCGATCAAAGAAAGTAGAAACAGCAAATGAAAACTGTCCGTCACTGCGAACCACTAGCATCCACAACAGCGCGAGCATCACCCCATAGACACAGGGCGCAGCCAGGTTGATAAACCAACGGATCGTATTGATACCTTTGAAAAATAGAAGAGCCTGAAATAAGGAGACAAGTACGAGGGAGGCCCAATCGATCCGGTCCATTGCCAGCCACTGCCCTCCGACAGCTTGTGGCCACCGCTCTCTCAGCAACAAAGACATGGCATGGGCAGCAAACCAAGTCTGCGCACCGTACCAAAATATTGCCACGCTCCCCCGAAGCAGCGCAGGGACGTTAGCACCTCGGATCCCCATGCTCGCCCTGGCCAATACGGGAAACGGTATACCGTATTTAACACTCGGTTCACCGATTAAATTCAACAGGATGATAATTAAAATTGCTGCAATAGCGATCCCAGCGAGAACCAGCCAAGCATTCGTATTGGGACCGAGGAATAGAGTTGCCGCCAGGGTATAGCCAGCGAGACTTTGTGCAGCGTTGGCCCAAAGGTTAAATATCGTCAAAGTGCCCCAGCGTTTTGCTTCGGGCTTCACCACCGCTAAATTTTCATTCTTTAGCTGCAAAGTGTCACCTAAGTGCATTTGATTAATAACGCGCCAAAGCAGCTACTTCAAATCAACCTTTTCAACAATGACATACAAGCCGTCAAAAGTGCCAAATTTAACGGTTAATAATATATATTCTCTTTTACAATTGAGACTTATTTTCAATAGCAGTAAAAGTGGTATCCATTTACCAAATTAGCAGTAATGCCGCTAGCACTGGTGCACAACTGTGAAATATATTGTGTTGCCATCAATTAAAGAAGATGCGATCGACAAAGATGCATGTAAGTATCCATTAAACTAGTGTGCAGCCGTGTACTTGGAGAACATTAACTAAGTCACAAGTAAAAGTACGAAAAGGTCTTTAAGATTTTTGACGGCGGCACAACTTTTCAGCGAAAATGGAAGCAATTACTGACAATTATTGCACTCCCTCTAGAGACAGTTATCAAGGGAGCGCAAAAATAGAACAATTTCCAAAAATCGTAGTGACTAAATCATTCAGAACTGGGGCAATCCTCTCCGAGACAAGCAGTGAGACAGCGGCGCAGAGCAGCGCCCATCACGAAAAGTAGTGTCTCAGCTCGGGGGGATGATCGCCGCAAATGGAAAGCCAAGACTCCGTTCGGCTGAGGTATTCGCAGGACAAGCACAGCGGGCATCCACCAGTATGAATGAACCTTGTCGCAATCAGGCCACAGATTGAGTTGGCCACGGCAGAAGGATAGGAATATGGCTTGCTTACAGCATCCAGATAGGGAACAACCAGTTTACTTAATGGCACACCACACCATTGGGCGCCGGCAGGGTGCAGTAGACACAAGAATCACAAGTGCTGAGATATCGGGCATCCATGCCGCAGTGCAGTGGACCGGTACTCATTGGAATATCCGCGACCTAAGTCGCAATGGCACTTGGCTAAATGGCCAGCAGCTGGTGCCAGCTAAGAGCTACCCACTCCAGACCGGTGATAAGATCGCTTTTGGTCGGGCTAATAACCCAGCCTGGATCGTCGAAAACCTCGACGCTCCCGAGAACTTGCTGATCGATATTCACTCCGGCGAGGCACAACCACTGGAACAATACCACCTGCTACCCGACGAAAATGAGCCTCTCGCCAGCCTTCAGTACAGCCCCCTAACAGGGCAGTGGTTGTACGAGTTCACAGGCCCATCCGCTGAAGATGGCGATAAGATCCTGGTAAATCATGGCGATCGTATCGATTGCGGCCTGCATAGCTGGCAGCTATTCCTGGCGGACAACCAAGGGGCAACGAAAGAGTTGTCACTGCAGCAGCTGTCTATTGTCGACTTTGAGCTGAAGTTCTCTGTGAGCTCCCACGAAGAGCATGTACAGTTACAACTGCAGCGGGAGGGCATGAAGCAATCCTTACCAGCAAGAATCCACAACTACCTCTTGTTATACCTTGCTCGTGCCCGCCACAAAGATATGCAGAGCGGTATGGACACTGACTCTCAGGGCTGGGTTTCTATTCAGGTAGCCACTCACGAGCTGGGTATCACTGTTAACCACTTGAACACCCAAATTTTCCGCGCCCGCAAACAAATTTCTGAATCCCTACCTGATGCAGTGGATACTTCGAGTCTGGTAGAGCGTCGATCCTGGGAAATCCGTATTGGTTGTCCACAGTTCGAAATTTATAAAGGCAACCAACTCGAGGCAAAAACAGAGCCGGAAGCGGTATAGCTTCATCTCCAGAAAGGGGGCTTAAGGCTAAGCCCCTTCATTACCTATTCAGTAATTATTTGCCAGGGTGGCGGAGCTGAATCTCTTATCCCTCGGCAAGAATTACAATGTCAGCGCAACCACCCTCTTATATTGGCCGGTACAAGATCATCAGGCAGCTTGGAGCCGGGGGAATGGGAGTTGTGTACCTCGCCAAAGATGAGCGACTTAACCGAGAGGTCGCTCTAAAGCGATTGCTCAATAACCCTGAAGACGAATCTGCCTCACGGCGAATTCGCCAGGAAGCATTACTGCTCGCACAACTAAACCACAACCATATCGTACAAATTTATGATGTTGTGGAGGAGCAGAACGATGTAGCCCTGGTTATGGAGTATGTTGATGGCCGCCCACTCACCTATTGGGCACGGGAGTTTAACCCCAGCCTCTGCCAGAAAATCCAGCTACTCAAGCAAATCACTACCGGTCTTGCGCGTGCCCATGCGGCTGGAATTATTCACCGCGACTTGAAAGCTGACAACATCCTTATTGACAGCAATAACATCGCAAAAATCGCTGACTTTGGAATTGCGCAGAGCTGGCAGGATACGAAAGAAATTACCCGCGAGCAGCATATCGCTGGCAGCTGGTACGCAATGTCTCCCGAGCAGGCCCTCGGCGAGAAACTGGATAACCGCTGTGACTTATTTGCCCTGGGGATGCTCGCCTATCACCTACTGTGTGATCAGCATCCCTTCGGCAAGCATGGAAGCCCATACGTTATTATCGATCGGATCATCAACAACCCGCACCCACCCGCAGGGGCCATAAACCCCGGACTTCCTACGGCGCTTTGCAAGTTACTGGATAAGCTGCTGGCCAAAAACCCGGACAAACGCCCCGTCAGTGCTGCCGTTGTAGCCACCGATTTGGATGTGATACTGAATCAATTAACATCGGATCATGAAACCGCCGATGACCACGACATCACGATCACCACGGAAGACTTTCATGTACAACATCGACGTAAAAACAAAGGGCACAAACTTCTAGCCGGCATACTCCTGACATCCGGTGCGATGTTACTCGGCTTAACCGCCGCTGTTTTTCCTGAGCTTTCTCTATGGGGAAGTAAAGAACCCTCGGCAAAGTACATTGCGATTATTGAGCCAGACTTATCAAACCTGCGCACCCGAGAGGAAAAACTGCTGGCCAATAACCTTCTCAGTTCCATCAAGCAGGGGCTTTCCGATCAACCAGCGTTACTACTGGTACCCTATTCGGAATCCCAGCAACTAAAAGGCAAGCCTTTGCGCGAGCAAGCGAAAGCGCTCAACGCACAGCTGCTGCTGCAATTTGCCCTAAACTGTGAGGCCACCGCCTGTGAGGCTTCATTTGCCCTTATAGAAACCGAAGGGTTTGCTGAAACTGCCAACAGTAGCGCCATGCTGAACCTGGATGCACCGCTGGAGAGCCGCGCACGCGTCTTGCAACAGCTGCACTATCTACTCCCCAACTACCCTACAGGAAGCCAAGGAGCTCAGTTCAACCTTAGCCCTAAAGATTACCGACAGTACCTCGAGATATTCGAACAGCGCAATAATGAAGCTAATGTTGCCGGGGCAATTACCAAAGTTGAGGCTCTGCTAAAAAGGAATCCCTACTTCCCCTCCTACTATGAACTGTTAGCGGATCTATTAGCCACCCACCTATATCACTCGCGGGATACCAAAATACGCGGCCGACTCACAGGGATGCTCAACAACATACCAACAAAGATTTCCAACCACCCAACGGTGTTGATCACTAAGTTGCGTATTGCCATCTTCCTGGCAGATACAGAGCTTTCAGAGTCCTTACTTGCAAAACTAAAGCTACAACTACCTGATCAAGCTCTCTATTACTTCCTACGCGCAAAAGCCCACCAGCGAGGGGGGAATTACAACCGTGCGCTTGAAGTCATTAACCAAGCACTCAACATTCGTACCAGCCCTCTTTATCTTCGCCAAAAGGCTTTGACCCTGACCCTGATGGGGCAAATGGAAAAAGCGAGGCCTCATCTTTTACACGCTATCCGTCTCAACAATCAATATATTGATGCTATCTCCTTGCTTGCAGCCAATGAATTGGATTCAGGCCGACCCAAAGAGTCTATCCGGCTCCTTAGTGAGGTGGGCTTAAAGCATTTAGGAGACCGGGATACCTTCAACCTTTGCTTGTCCTATTACATCGAACAGCAGCTGCAGGATACAAAAAACTGCCTGAGTCATGTTGCTGAACGGGCCCCTAACGATCCCCACGTATATCTGCTGCTGGCAGAGATTGCCCGCCTGGAAAATAGGCAGCTGCAATCACAAGAGTTTGCCCAGCGCGCTCTGACCTTGGCACAAGAGCAGGAGGACTGGCTTGGATTGTTACTGCGAGCAAGAGCCTATTCTGAACTGGGCCAGGGTGAGCAAGCCATTGAGACACTATTAGAGATGGATAACACCGCGCCAGACGGCCTATTTGTCAATTACAGCCGCGCCCAGGTTTATATGGCCAGCGGCGATATGCTTTCCGCCAAAGCCTATATACGAAAGACTTTGGAGTTAGGCATGGCTCCAGTGTGGTTCACAACAGTCGGCTTTCAACCTATTTGCACTTTGGCAAATTTTGATGATTTACGTGCCAGTTATCCAGCATTATGTTCTGACAGGATTGACAGCTAAACAGTCAAAAGCAAGTCGAACAGAATGGAATAACGTGAACCATTTCCCTTTAGGAGGGGACAGATGCCTTCACGAAATTGTACTATCAGGTAAAATCCCCCATCCATCCGAGAAGAATACAATACAATGGACGTAGTTGCGTTGGAGAAAACTGAGGAATATCAAAGTCGATATAAGGTTGAGCGCACCCTGGGTGCCGGCGGCATGGGTGTTGTTTACCTGGCTGAGGATATAAAACTCGGGCGCAAGGTGGCTATCAAGCAGCTTCGATCCGACATGACCGGCAACTCTGCGGAGGCCCGTTTCCGCAGTGAGGCGCAGTTGCTCGCACGACTAAACCACCCCAATATAGTACGACTGTACGACGTTATAGAGAAAGATCACAGCATTGCCTTGGTAATGGAGCTTGTAGAGGGGGTCACGCTAAAGGAATGGATGCGTGAAAATTCACCAACGCTAGCAGAAAAGCTCGATCTTCTAATGCAAATCTGCCAAGGTCTGGGCAAAGCCCACTGCCTAGGTATTATTCATCGAGACCTTAAGCCGGAAAATATTTTAGTCACAATAGATGGCACAGCCAAGATCAGTGATTTTGGCATTGCCAAGGCGCTGGACTGCGATCAAGACTTAACCAGGGAAGACCATATTGCCGGCAGTGTTCAGGCTATGTCTCCAGAGCAACTCCAAGGGATCAAACTGGACGCTCGCAGTGACCTGTTTAGCCTCGGAGCTATTGCCTATGAGCTATTATGTGACTCAAAGCCTTTTGAGCGTGGAGACAAAAGTGCTTTAGCCTTTGCTCAACAGATTACTCAGAGCCCTCATATTCCTCCACAGCAATCATGCCCCGAAATACCCAAGCCACTTGTTGCGCTTTTAGACCGACTGTTAAGCAAGCGCCCACAACAGCGTCCTGAATCTGCACAACAGGTTTTTGAAGCCCTCGAGTTGTTACGAAAGCACGGTATTGATGATAAAACTGATCAATACTCAGAAACCATTACACAACTCTTAATCAAACCACGCAAAAAACAAAGTCGTATTGGTATGGTGCTGGCCGCTTTAGCAACCACCTGCGCAATTTCCATCTGGGGCTGGAAGACCTACATGCAACTTCCTCCACAGTATTTAGCTATCCTGCCCATAAAGGTAAATGGAGCTGAGTATGACGAATACGAGAAACTATTAGTCGAGACTATGATCAGGCAGGCATTACTAAGCACGCCTTCCCAACTCAAATCCTCAGCTTTAGTAAGTTACACGCCCTCGAATGAGGCTAGCCATGAAGAGCAAATACAGAACTTGCACAATAGAGGGATTACTGACGCCCTGTATGCAAGTGTAAACTGTATACAAATACGCTGTAACATTGAACTCCAGAGAATAAATCCAGCTAATAGCCAAGTACTAGAGCAGACGAGCTTTGTATTTCTCAGTGATAAACCCCAGGAAGCTCAGTACACAATCAACAACAGTGCTATAGAGTTATTTCCTAAAAATTATCGTAAAAATCCCGGCAAAGAATCCAAGATGGAGAACGATGATTACAATCGTTTTCTAGTCGTGCTCTCCAAACTTGGCGGTGAAGCTACCGTCAACACCAACGATCTAGAAGTTTTACAAGAATTAATCGGCAAGTACCCTACAAATACTATTCTATATTTAACCTATGCAAAAATAGCAACAGAGTTATTTGCAGACACCAGCAACTCTAAATTACTCACTAGCGCCCTGGGAATCCTAACTAGCGCCGAGGGCTTTGGTGTCGATGAGCTAGCCATTTTAGAGGCAAAACTCTCAATAAAATCAATCAGTAACGATAGAGAAGGGTTTGAATCAATAATCAAAAAACTTCAAACCAAAGGGCGTCCGTCCGCTCACCATTTAACTCAGTTTGCGCGATTTCTCTGGACGCAGGGGGACTTTGACGAAAGCCTCACCTACGCCTCCAAAGCTGCGGCTCTAAATCCTTCTTACAACAACTTTTACTATATGGCTGGCAATCAGATCTCTCTCGGCGATTATGATTCAGCCAGAGAAGTTGCTGAAAAAATGATGGAAAAATACCCCAGGAAGTGGGGAGGGCAAAATTTACTCGGGGTTATTGAGCTAGAAACAGGGAATATTAAGGAAGCTGAAGAGATCATATTATCTATACCCGAAGACTTCCGAAACTGGGCCGCTAAGTCCAACCTGGCAACCGCTTTCTTTTTACGGGAAAAGTACCCTGAAGCTCTGGAGGAGTACAGGGATGTATTAAGCACTGCACCCGATAATCTACAAATAAACATATATGTAGCTGAAACCTATGTCATGCTCTCTAACCATAAGCAAGCAGCCAAGTACTTCTCAAAAGCACTCGAACTAAGCCATCAGGGCAACAGCCAAAAGCAAAGGCGCTACCGGGCTCAGGCACTAGCCTACCTAGGAGATACAGCCCAATCCATTTCCCTTATCAAGGACTTGCTGATAGAGGCTCCAGAAAGCACTTATATCAAGCACACCGCAGCGCAAGTTTATGCACTTGCTGGAGAGTGGCAATCTGCAAACTACCATGTAGAGGAACTGATATACCAGGGGATGAGTACTGAATGGTTCTCTTTACCTGCATTTCAAAACCTATGCACCCAACCCCAGGCATCAGCTATCGTCAAGGAGACTATTTGCATCAAGGAATAGGATGAATCGCAGCTTCAGGGTCTCCAGATACAAAGTGCATCCCCGTCTCGGCATCTACACACATCCACAAGAAGGCAAAGTTATCCGGAATCTCTTCTTTATCTTTAATTTTGATGATCAAAGTTGTGTATTCGCCATCAACTTCCTTGGCTCTCGCACGGAACTGGTGGCGAAAATCTGGAGTTAATGCGATTAAGCCATCCAGTTTATGATTCTGGCGGTAACGAACAAACTCAAGATTTCTGCCAGGAACCTTGGATAAATCTAGGGTTACTTTTAAGGTGAGCACACCGCCACTTTTGATATCAATATTCCAGTTTCCAAAGTACTCTTCTTCACTGTTATTTCCAGCATTGAAAAGAGGCCAGTACTGGGGCTCTTTGTCCACCTGCTCTTGCGGTTGCAACATTAGCTCAACCATCAGCCCCTCTTTGGGCACCTCAAGATTAAGGAGTGGACGTTCAGCACAAGTTTTCATCTGTTTCATCCCTATATCTAAATTTGTTATATGGTGTCACCAAAGAACAGTTTATTTTCTGTAGAATACGTCGGTGACTGCGTCATCATAACCGGTTCCAGTCTTAAAAAGGTCAGAAAAATAAAAGCTACCAGCCCGAAATGATGGCCCCAACCACCAACGGTTATAACAACACCATCAAGAGTAAAATTCGGCATCCGTGCCCGGATAAGCATATCCAGTTGAATCGACCAAGACTCTGCACCTGCTGATTCCAGCTTGACCGCTCAGCTTGCGCTGAATCCCTTTGCACCCTAACGCGCACAGGGCGATAGGAGAATTAAATCCATCCGAAATTTTATTGTGGAAGCTGCCCTTCCATGGCGAGGTAACTGTTCCCACAGCCACCTGTACTCCCTCAACTGGACGTCAATGTACAGACTTAAGGATTACAGGTCGATCACACCTCATTACAGACAATCACACACCAAATAATTAAAATAGACACATAGAGTCGCCGTATGCCAAAAAAATGACATTTAATAAACGCTTAATTTAAGCAGAACCAAGAGCGGAAGGGTTATTCCTTTTCCACTATGGCGACACCGAGACCAAAATAAGGCCATGTTAAAAAAATAAAACTATTCTTGGAGCTTGTTGAAATCAATCGATGATCCCATTCGCCAATTTAAGCTAATTTGAATTGCGTCACGGAAAATTATTGGGTTCTACACGGCAGGCTTGAAGACTGGAAAATATTGTATGGGTAATAGCTCTCAAAATGGAGTCCAAATTAAAAAAAAGCCGGCAGTAATAAAACTGCCGGCCCGAAATGATGGTCCCAACCATCGACGGTTACAACAACACTATCAAGAGCAAAATTTGGCATCCATGCCCGGACAAGCTCATCCAAGAGAATCGACTAAGACTCTACACCTGTCGATTCCAGCTTGACCGTTCAGCTTGCGCTGAATCCCTTTATTTCATCGCACCACCTAAGGCTGCGAGGAAATTAAATCCTGTTTAAATGTTGTGGGGGCTGCCTTTCCATGGCCGGCAACCATTACCACAGCCACCTACCCCCTCAACTGGAAGCTACTGTACAGATTTCCAAATTACAGATCGATCACGCCAAAACACAGCAAATTACATACTAATTGCCCGCCAAGTGTTTTATGCGCCGCACAGGACTGTTAGAGTCGCCATATAACAAAAAGCATCACGTAGTGAGGACACAATGGAAGCGAACCTAGAAGATGTAAAAATTCTCTCTCCCCGCCGCAACAGCACCGAGGCAAAAAATATTGATGAGCTGGCAAAAGAGCAATTGCAGCACTTTTGCATTGATAGTGAATCAGAACATGGAAAACTGTTAGAACAGACTGCAACCCTGCTCTACCAGGCACAGGGAAATCTGAGCCAGCTGTGGAGCCAGGTAACGGACACACTCCAGCGCTTGGACAAGTCTGACAAGATTGCCTATTTCAATGCCAAGCGATTTATGAGTTTCCAGCTGGCGAAATTATTGGACACCTTACAAAACCCATTGCGAGCCAGCTTTCAAAGCCTGCAAGGGGACGACTTTAATATCACCACACGGGGTGGTTACCCCCTGTTCGATAATATTCCTGCTATTTTTTCTGCAACCCCGGTAATTGCCCGCACGGCAACTTACATTTATGCCTGCACCGAGTGGGTGGACGATGCTTTCCGTGGGCGCGAACCGAGCCACGATATTTATTCACGTTTACTCAACCCCACTTCCATTTCCCTGGCCAATGCTATTGTGGATTTGGAATGCGGACCTGAAGCCAGTGAGTATATGGCCTGGAATTTTAATTCCGGTATGGCTGCAATCGATGCACTCCTGTCAAATCAATTGCGCCACGGGGATATTTTAATTGTTTCCAGGAATATCTATGGCGGCACTCACCAGCTGTTACAGGATTTCTACGCCCGCAAAGATAAACTGTCTATCAATCTGGCCTGGTTTGATGGCACTACCGGTGAAGAGTTCGAAAAGCTACTGGCTGATACCCAGCATGCATACGCAGACGCAATCAGTGCCGGAGCAAAAATACACGTCTATATTGAGTCTCCATGCAATCCCCACGGGATCATGCTGGATGTACCGGCTATTTGTAAAACCGCTCACCGGGAAAATATCCTGGTAAGCCTGGATGCCACCCTGGCAACCCCTTTCCTATATCAGCCACTGCGCCGGAAAGATAGGGAAGAGAGACCGGATTTTGTTGTTCACTCCTACACCAAGGATATCGGCGGCACCGGTGCCGCTACTGCCGGTGTTGTTATCGGCGAAAACCACCGCATGTTTATCCCTAAAGGCGACAGCGCAAAAGGCCTTAATTGGGATCAGTGCATGTTCTGGGATGTTTATTACATCAAAGGGGCTTTCCTGGATGCAGATAAGGCCTGGGAAGTGCATTGCGGTATGCGCACCCTGGAAATGCGTATGCTCACCAAGTGTATTAATACTTTGAGCCTCAGCCATTTCTTCGCCAGTCATAGTAAGATTCGTGTCAACAGCCATGCAGTGGAAACCCACCCCAATTCCGGGCTGCGAGAGTCGCTGATGCGCTACCAGTTCCCCACACCATTATTCAGCATTGACATGGAAGCTGCGCAAATTCCTACCGAAGCCTTTAAAAGTTTCTTTGACGCGCTGGAGCCCGCTTTCGGGCAGATGGTGAGCTTGGGCCAGACGAATACCATGGTGCTCTGCCCTGCCCTGACATCTCACTCAGAGCTATCACCTGAAGCGATGGAAGCGGCGGGTATATTCCCAACCACTATCCGAATTTCTGTTGGGGATGAAAATATGGCGCAGATGGCCGCCCATGTGATCAACTGCGCGCGCCTGCATCTCGATCCAGTTAGCCCAGGATTTAGCGAGGGCTTTATCGCTCCGGAAGAAGCCGACAAACTCTTCAGCCGCTTTTATCTCGAGTCGCACCAAAAAGTGATAGAGACACAGCCAAAAATTGTGGACTATCTCTAACCATCCAAAACAAAACCATCACCGGTAGATAGCGCCGGTGATGGGCGCTTGTTGCACTATCCTATATCCCGTAGTATCACGCTTCCTGTCCACAATTTAATCAATTTAAAATGCCGAAACTTTCCACGTGGCTCTTCGCCTGGATTCTGTGCTGCTTATCCACTGTTGCAATGGCGCAAGGCTATGAAAAGCTCTACAGTGATTATCGCGGCAGCCTCTATCAAATTCGACTTATCGAAAAATCCTCCAATTCAAAAGCCGGCCTGGGGTCAGGCTTTCAAATCTCTCCCGATGGATTGATCGCCACCAATTACCACGTAGTGGCTCAAGCGGTTAGCGAGCCGGACGAGTACTCCCTGGAATACCTTGCAGTTAATGGCACCCGGGGAAAATTAACTCTACTGGATATTGATGTGGTCAATGACCTGGCGCTGCTGCGCCAGGAGAAACCGGGAGACGAATACCTGGAATTGGCGACAGACACCCCCAAAAAAGGGGAAACCATTGTCTCCCTGGGCAACCCATTGGACCTGGGCATGACCTTGATTCCCGGGACCTATAACGGTATTGCCGGCGGTAGCTTCTACGATCGTATTCACTTTGCCGGATCTATTAATCCGGGAATGAGCGGCGGGCCAGCGATCAATACCCAAGGGCAGGTAGTGGGCATTAATGTGGCGACTGCAGGCAACCAGGTTAGCTTCCTGGTACCAGTGGATAAGCTGTCGTCACTTTTAAAACACTACCGCGCTGAAGGCGGCACTCTCAACCTGAAGCAAGTAACTTATCAACAGCTTTTGGATAACCAGCAAAAAATTATCGACTCAATACTTAGGGCCGACTGGCAGCGTCGCGCCCTCGGTGAGGCACAGGTTGTCGGTGAAATAATTCCAGCCATTAAATGCTGGGGAAACACCCAAGAGAGCGAAACTAATCCGATCAAGCGAATTGATAAAGGCTGCACAGGACAAGATGTTATTTTCCTGTCCGACGACTTCAACACCGGACGGGTAGAGTACGAATTTTTCTGGCTGCAGGCCGAGGATCTTCTGCCCGCGCGCTTTTATGCCGAGTACGAAGGGCAGATGGACTCCTTTTACCCAGGCAATAGCGCTGGAGAAGAAGATGTAACCAATTTCCGCTGCCAGCAAGGATTTACCTCTCAGGAGCGCGGCAATGAAACCTCGGTGTCCAAGCCGGATCGCAATCGCGAGCCCCTGATCGCGCGCACCAGCTACTGCGTCAGGCGCTACAAGGACTTCCCAGACCTCTACGATATTTTCTTCCTGAGCCTAAGTGTGGATCAGAAAAATCGCGCACTGGTCAGCCACTTTACCTTGTCCGGCTTTACCCAGGAGTCCGCCGACGCCTTTACCCAGAAGTTTACGAGCGAGATCCAATGGCCCTGATTATTGAAGAACTCAATCGCGCCCACCGGGTGCAGCTGCGCTACCGAATGGACGGGGATAAATTTACCCTGGGCCGCGCTTACGACAACGATGCAATTCTGGAGGACATCCACTCCGATGCCCACCATGCCGAAATCAAGCGGGGAGAGGACGGCCAGTACGTCTTACACGACCTCAATTCGATCAACGGCTGCCAGCTTTTGGGAAACCTGAAAGACAAGTCTGTTAAACCCGATACCATCGCTCAACACAGGATTTCCTCCGGTGACTTGCTGCAGTGTGGGAAGTCACGCTTCCGGGTTTTCCATACGGATGACCCGGTACCTGAAGCTACCCCTCTCCATTCGCTGGAGAACCTGTTTTCCAGCTTGTCCCACCCCCTGGGAGCAATACTGCTGCTGTTGTGTTTTGGCTTCGCCAGCGTACTGATGAGCTACCTCGGTTACGCCCGAAACTATCAATGGACTATTGCCGTCAACATTCTTGCCACGGCCATAATTGGTATGGTGATTTACGCCGGAGTCTGGGCGTTTATCGGCAGGGTTGTCAGGCATGAAACGCACTTTTTCACCCATCTATCCATCGCCGCCATAGGTGCACTTACTTACACTTTTTGGGAATGGCTGAGGGGGCTAATCAATTTCAATTTTGCCATCGGCACTACTATTCAGGTCCTGGACTTCCTGGTACTCGCCATCATATTACCGGCAATGCTCTGGTCCGCCTGCTATTTGGCCACCAACCTCGCCAGAGGCTGGCGCTGGACAGTGGCACTGACACTGCCACTGGCATTCCTCGGCCTGGGCTTAGCTGAAAGCGTTAACAACATGGACGAATTCAGCGAGGTTCCGCCGATATCCACAGAGCTGAAATACGATAATATGCTATTCCGCAACCCTGTTCCCATGCAGGAATTTATTGGAAATTCGGCCGATCTGTTTGATATCCCCATCAAGAAAAAAGAAACTAAAGAAGGCGCTGAAGGCTCCTCCAGCGACAATCAAAGTAGTACCGCAGAGGTGGAATCATGAGCAAGATTTATTGGAGCCCAGGGCTCGACCAGCTGGAACCCTATACACCCGGGGAGCAGCCCAAGAGTGAAACCCTGATAAAGCTCAATACCAATGAGAACCCCTACCCTGCCTCCCCCGAAGCTTTAAAGCTCCTGGAGCAGCACGACTTTGCCGATGCATTGCGCCGCTATCCCGACCCGGAGTCCTGTGAATTGCGCCGCGCTATTGCCGATAAGCACAATCTCTCTGCCGAACAAATATTTGTGGGCAATGGCTCCGATGAAGTGCTGGCTCTGAGTTTTTACAGTTTTTTCCGCCGCAGCGAGCCCCTGCTATTTCCGGATATCACCTACAGTTTCTACCCGGTTTATTGCCAGCTCTTCAATATCAAAAGCCGCACTGTTCCCCTGCACGGTGATTTCTCTATCCAGCTTGAGGACTATGCAGCCCCTGCAGCCGGTGTAATTATTCCCAACCCCAATGCACCCACGGGACGGTACCTGCCGCTAGAGCAAATTGAACAGCTACTGCGCTCACAGCCTGAAAGAGTGGTGGTTATTGATGAGGCCTATATCGATTTTGGCGGACAGAGTGCAGCAACACTCATCGATCGCTACCCCAACCTGTTGGTGATACACACACTGTCAAAGTCCTATGCCCTCGCAGGGCTTCGCCTCGGCTTTGCCATGGGGCAGAAGCACCTGATTGAAGGATTGCTAAGAGCCAAGAACTCCTTTAACTCCTACCCCATTGATGCCATTGCCCAGCGTGTGGCCGCTGCAGCGATCCGCGATACCGCCTGGCACAGCGACAATTGCGGCAAGGTCATCGCCACCCGGGAGCGCTGTGAGCGGGCGCTTACAGACCTGGGGTTCGAAGTGATTCCCTCCCAAGCCAATTTCCTTCTGGCCAAACCACCGGAGCCCGGCGCAGAAGCCCTGTACTTGGCACTGCGGGAGCGTAATATTCTCGTACGCTACTTCAACAAGCCCCGGATCAGTGAGTACTTGCGTATCTCTATTGGCACCGATGAGGAAATGGAGCAGCTGATACGGAACTGCAAAGAGATACTTGCGTCACAGAGCTAGCACTCTGTCTGTCTATACTCGTCGGGCGCCACTTGAGGTGGCCCGACAACTGTGACTTATTGGTATCCAGGGACCTATGCACCCGAAAGCTCAAAATTCAGTATCCACTACCGAGGCCGTTAGCCCCTTTAAAGCGGGATTTTTACGGCAAATAACCCACACCCTGATTCTCGCCTCGGCCCTGGCGAGCGGCGCCGCAAGTGCCAACGACTGGGATAAGGTCGAAGGGCCCAGTGCACAGACACCATCGAGTATTGGCACCTACACCAATGGCTGCCTGAGTGGCGGGGAGACCCTGCCATTGAGGGGAGAGGGCTATCAGTTGGTGAGGACTGGCCGCGATCGACATTTTGCCCACCCCCAGACCATTAACTTCCTGAAGGAGTTTTCCCAGAGCGTGGCGCAGAAAGATCTGGGCAGAATCCAGATCGGTGACATGTCTATGGCTCGAGGGGGCCCTTTCGGCAGTGGTGGGCACAACAGCCACCAAACCGGCCTGGACGTAGACATCTGGTATTCCCAGGATCGGCGAGCCGCAGAGCGTCCCCTCACCCCGTGGGAGCGTGATAATATTTCTGCTGTTGCCTTGGCTGATGAGCGCAAACACCGCCTGATCCCTGAAAACTGGGACGACCGGGTTCCCAAAATCCTGCGCTTGGCCTCAGAGGACCAGCGGGTCGAACGAATTTTTGTACACCCGACCATCAAGCGCCACCTGTGCAAAATATCCGGCGAAGATAACGAGTGGCTGCGCAAAGTGCGCCCCTGGTGGGGGCACAATTACCATTTTCATGTGCGCCTGGCCTGCCCAGAGGGAAGCACCAACTGTAAGCCCCAGGCTCCGGTGACCACTGCAGCCTGTGGCAGTGACTTGGATTGGTGGTTTAGCGATGACTTCTATGCAATTCTCAATGGCACTAAACCCCAGCCGAAACAGAAAAAGCCGAAACCAAAGACCTTGCCCCAACAGTGCGAACAGGTATTAACCGCACCTTCGGCAGGCACTACGACGGAATAATTTTATGATTAACACCTTGCTTATCTGCGGCGGCGGCGGCAGCGAGCACGACGTATCCCTCAGAACTGCTGATTTTATCGAGGACAAGTTGTCAGCGGCAGAGGACATCGCCCTATTGCGGGTGGAAATGGATAGCAGTGGCTGCCTTACCGACAGCCAGGGCCGGGTTTACCATATCTTTTACGATCGCAAAATTCGCGATGAAGAAGGTAACTCCTGGGATGTGGACTACGTAATTCCTGCAATTCATGGCTACCCGGGAGAGACCGGCGATTTGCAGTCGCAACTGGATATGTTCGGCATCCCCTATTTCGGCTCTGCACCTGAGCCCAGCAAAATCTGCTTTAACAAAATTAAAACCAAGATGTGGCTCAGCGCTCTGGGTATTGAAAACACACCTTACGAGTTTTTGCACAGCACTGAAGTCGAGGAACTACAAAAAGCTCACGATGCCCTGGAGAACTGGGGCGAGGTATTTGTTAAAGCCTCCAATCAGGGATCTTCCGTAGGTTGCTTTAAGGTTCGTGACAAGGAGGGCTTAGAGGCCGCGATCGAGGACGCCTTTAAACTCTCCCCTTATGTGCTGATAGAAAAAGCATTGAAAGCCAGAGAGCTGGAAGTTGCGGTTTACCACTACAACGATGATGTGATCGCAACCCGCCCGGGAGAAGTACGCGCCCCAACGGATACTTTTTACACTTATAAGGAAAAGTATGCCGAGGGCAGCCGCGCAGTCACCTTTATCGAAGCTGCTGATCTTCACGAAGAACAGCTTCAATGGATAGCCGAAGTATCCCTGCGCACTTTTAAAGCCCTAAAGCTGAAGGATTTGTCCCGCATAGACTTTTTCCTGACAGAGACCGGCGAACTCTACCTCAATGAGGTCAATACTTTTCCCGGTATGACACCAAACTCCATGTTCCCCAAAATGATGGAAAACCACGGGCACAATTTCACCGAATACCTGGCCGGCCTGATCCGCTCTGCGGTATCTTCACCTAACGACAAGACATAATTAAAAGGGGCCTGTTGGCCCCTTTTCTTTTTTGCTCATTTTGATCCGACGGGCTAGTGCAACAACCACCCCTGTTGACGCCGCCGTGAAAACTGGCCGCGCAGAAACTCCATCTGATCGCCGCGAATCCGCTCACTGTTAATCAGGGCAAGGTATTCAGCTGCATTGGGGCAGAAGGGCAAGGCCAACAACTCCATGTCGATATTTTCCAATAATTGATTGCCCTTATGCTGGTTACAGCGCCTGCAGGCCGCAACCACATTTTCCCAGGAATCAACTCCGCCTTTGGAAACAGGAATAACATGGTCCCGTGTCAAATCCACACTTTTAAAGAAATTACCGCAATAAAGACAAGTATGGGAATCGCGAAAAAACAGTGCTCGATTTGTTAGAGGTGGGCGCCGGCGCGGACGAGCCATACGTGCACCGCCACAGGCGATAATAGCGGCCAGATCAAGGCTGGAACGATCGCCATTGCGATTAAAGCCTCCTCTCACCCGCTGGACAACACCTCCCAGCGACCATGTAACCAGCTCCCGCACGTACAGACAGGATGCCTCTTGCCAACTCAGCCATTCCAGCGGTTGTCCCGCCAGGTTTAAACGCAATATTCTCGCGTGCATAACCTCGCCTCCCCACAGTCGAATAGAACAAGGCAGCCCCGGAACTGTTTCCGTGTCATCACAACAGTTTTTATAAAGAAGAAAAAAGAAGTTTTGGAGTGACAGATCGAAGGGACTGGATGACGATGACAGAAGCTGGCGCGATTCGCAGCATTAGAAAAAACTGCCACCTTCGAAAGTAAAAGCTTGCTCCCAGACAAGATGGAGGAGTCTGAAAGCTTTTTTACCAACGAAAATACAGATGCCCACAGGCGTAGTTTTGCCTTGGGTAATACGGGCACTTCTGCTGGTAGATTACTGAATGCGCCACCCTCCGCCGGCCCATGGGTAATTTGGCCGGCCTATCAACATTAAAGCGGATAACTATTACAAATTCCAGACAGCGACATGCCGCTGATGGAATAACAGCAAATTACAAAAGAAAGGTGTAAATTGTGGAAAGCGTTGCAGGCAGCAACAGGCAGGTTAAGGCAGAATGTAAAACACCGCCCAGGCAATCCGGCCCGGGCGGTGCGTCTCACAGGATGGTGCCCATATCCCTAGGGCGAGCGGCGCAATCCATTTATCCATTGCCGCAGTAGTGCAGTCCCTTTCGCGTCCTTGCAAGTTAATTATGGACATCAAGGGAGAAAAAAGTAGGGGAAATCTGCTGAATTTTGTGTAAGAGATATCTCACAAACTGAGCTACCTGTTACAAAAGGGAGGGGAGACAGGAAATTAATCCCGTGTTAACTATAGGGGTAAATAGATAAGCGCGGCAACTATAAACATCTTTATTTCAAGTTCAATCGATACCATGAAGAAAACGTTGAAATATACGCTAATATTTTTTATCGCCCTCGGCGCGGTGCTTTCTACCGCCTTAGCCACCTTTAAATCCAGCGTCAGCGTGCCTTGGCGCCAACTGGTCGGTGGTGTCAAAACAACAGAAAAAGAAGTGACAGGCCGGCTGACCGCAGCAGATGGATACTCGGTCCAGTTATTTGCAGGGGATGTTCCCGGCGCACGCTGGCTCACAGTGACCCGCAATGGAGACATCATCGTCTCTCAGCCTAAACATGGCAAAGTTTCACTTTTATTACAAGATAAAGACGGCGACGGCCGCAGTGACGGGCAAAAGACTCTTATTGATAATCTTCAACGGCCCCACGGATTATTGCTACACGACGGTTGGTTATATATTGCCGAAAGTGACGCAGTTGGACGGGTTCCCTTTGATCATTCCGATGGGCGCCTGGCTGGACGCTACCAGAGAATTATTGAAAACCTTGAGGACAATGGACACTGGACAAAAACTATTGATATGAGTCCCGATGGATGGCTTTTTCTCAGCAGTGGTTCCAGCTGCAACGTTTGTATTGAAAAAGATCCTCGCCGCGCAACCATCATGAGAATGAAACTAAACGGGGATAATTTTGAAATATACGCCACCGGCCTGCGTAATAGTGTGGGGTTCGATTGGTCTCCAAAAGATGGCGGACTTTACGCAACAGATAATGGCCGCGATTGGCTCGGCGACAACCTGCCGCCAGATGAGCTCAACCTGATTCGCAAAGACCAATTCTACGGATGGCCCTACGCCTACGGTGACCGGGTTCCCGATCCGGATTTTGGGGTGGATGCAAGCCCTGAAATCCAGCAAAAGATTGCTGACTCAATTCCTCCCGTGTACGAATTTCGCGCTCACAACGCGCCACTCGGGATTAAATTTTTGCGCAGCGTGGAACAGCCTAAGGATTATCGCCATGCAGCGCTGGTCGCCCTGCACGGCTCGTGGAACCGCAGCGTGAAAGATGGCTATAAAGTTGTCTCCCTACACTGGAGTGACGACGGGGAAATTCAACAGAGGAATTTCCTGTGGGGATTTCTCAGTAATGACCGCCAAATGGTTTACGGCCGCCCTGTCGCCATCGCCGAGGATAAACTGGGCAACATCTATATTTCCGATGACTACGCCGGTGCAGTTTATCGTGTGAGCCAAGGGGCCCCTCGCCAAGCTGTATTGACAACACAGCAGCCACAACTGCAAAAAACATCCACGGCCAACGCGCTTTCAATAGATGCCGAGGTGGTGCAACTGGGCGCGCAGCTCTATCGGTCTAACGATTGTGCCCACTGCCATCAGGCCCAGTTTCCCCTGCGCAACCTGTCCGCTAAATACACAGCGCAGACCCTGGCTGACTACTTCGACACCCCAACACCACCAATGCCTAACTACAACTTTACGGCGGTGCAGAAAAAAGCCCTGGCGCACTATCTTTTATCCCGGGAGTCGAGCCTCTAGGAATTGCACGCCTAAACGACACTGAGAAGAGGCTCCCGGATGAGGGGGCCATGGAATTGACCCCCGCAGCGCCAGCCGCTAAGGTTGCCCCGCAATTAAGAGGCGATGCTATGGCGGCAAAGAAAAAAACAGCAACTTTTGAAGAGAGTCTCGAGGCGTTGGAACAGCTGGTTGAGCGACTCGAAGGCGGAGATCTCCCATTGGAGGAGGCTCTCGCTGATTTCGAAAAGGGAGTGAAACTCACCCGGGAGTGCCAACAGAAGCTCGCCAAAGCCGAGCAGAAAGTGAAGCTGTTAATTGAAGAGAGCGGCAATATCCGCGAGCTCCCCTTTGATGCCGACGACAACTCCGGGGACCCAGTTTAAGTGAGTTCCGCAAACCTGCCAGAGGAGCTGAAAGCCTTTCTACAGGCCTCCTCCACACGCGTCGAAAGCAGAATCCAGCAGGCGCTCAACACCCCGATCGACGGCTCAGAAAAGCTGTTCGAAGCAATGCGCTATGCCGCACTGGGCCCCGGCAAACGCCTGCGCCCCGCTCTCGTCTACGCTTGTGCCCAGGTTTTTCGGGGTGTCGATTTTGACCTGGCCTATTGCGATAGCACAGCGGCGGCCCTGGAGTGCATTCACGCCTACTCCCTGGTCCACGACGACCTGCCGGCAATGGATGACGACGACCTTCGTCGAGGTCGCCCCACCTGTCATATCGCCTATGACGAAGCCACAGCCATTCTCGCCGGCGACGCACTGCAAACCCAGGCTTTCGAGTTGCTTCTCGCAGAACCGCTCGCGCCTCAATTGCAGTTACAGCTAATGCGTGAGCTCGCCACTGCGGCGGGGGCCCGAGGTATGGTCGCCGGCCAGGCTATCGACCTGGACTCCGTTGACCAAACCCTGACCCTGGATCAGCTGGAGCCCATGCACCGCCTGAAGACCGGGGCTCTGATTTGTGCCAGCGCACGTATGGGCGCACTGCTGGGGGGGGCCAGCGAGAGGGAGCTGGAGGTTATTACCCGCTACGCCCAAGCTATTGGCCTGGCATTCCAGGTTCAGGACGATATTCTCGATATCACTGCTGAAACCGCGGTTCTGGGCAAAACCCAGGGCGCCGATGCCCTGCGCAACAAACCCACTTATGTCTCTCTGCTCGGCGTCGACGGCGCCCGGGACAAGCTGACAAAACTGCACGCCCAGGCCTCCCAGGCACTGCAAAGTCTCGATGGCGATACCCTGCTACTGCAGCAGCTCGCAGACTATATCGTGCAGCGCGGACACTAAGTCACAGCCTTGCCTGTGGGGTTTGGGATGCAATATGCCCGCCACGGGCATACAATCCCCCTCAATATCACCATCTGTTGCAACTGATACATTTGATGCTCGAAGAAATTCCACGCACACGCCCGCAGACACCGCTACTCGACTCGATCGACGACCCGGCGCAGCTGCGCGCCCTCGATGAACGCCAATTGCCGGAGCTCGCCAGCCAATTGCGTGAGTACCTGCTGTATTGTGTCGGCCAGACCGGCGGGCACTTTGGTGCCGGTCTCGGTGTGGTGGAACTGACCATCGCCCTGCATTACATATTCAATACCCCGGAGGACCGGCTGGTTTGGGATGTGGGCCACCAGACCTACCCCCATAAAATCCTCACCGGTCGCCGCGAACAGATGCTGTCCATGCGTCAGCAAGGGGGCCTGTCCGGCTTCCCCAAACGCAGTGAGAGCCCCTACGATACCTTTGGAGTTGGCCACTCCAGCACTTCGATCAGCGCCGCCCTGGGTATGGCCCTGGGCTCCCCTGACGATCGCAAGGTAGTGGCGGTGATTGGCGATGGCGCCATGACGGCGGGAATGGCTTTCGAAGCCCTGAACCACGCCTCGCATACCGGCAAGGACATGTTGGTTGTTCTCAATGACAACAGTATGTCTATCTCAAAAAATGTCGGCGGGCTGGCCACCTATTTCGCCAAAATCCTGGCCAGTAAAACCTACCTGAATATGCGTGAGGGCAGCCGCAAGATACTGTCTGCCATCCCCAAAGCCTGGCAATTGGCGCGACGTACCGAAGAGCACGTCAAAGGCATGATCACGCCGGGCACCCTGTTCGAAGAATTGGGCTTTAACTACGTGGGCCCCTTGGATGGCCACAACATGCACGATCTGGTCCACACCCTGCGCAACTTGCGCAGCCAGCCGGGCCCGCAACTCCTGCATATTGCCACCACCAAGGGCAAAGGCTTCGGCCCTGCTGAAGAAGATCCGGTGGGCTACCACGCGCTGAACAAGCTGGAGCCGGAAGCCAAGGTGCAAGTGGCCGTACCAGGCAAGAAGAAACTGCCCAAGTACCAGGATATTTTTGGCCAGTGGCTGTGCGATGCCGCAGAACAGGACGAGCGCCTGGTCGCTATTACCCCGGCCATGTGTGAGGGCTCCGGTATGGTGGAGTTCTCCAAGCGCTTCCCAGACCGCTTCCACGACGTGGCCATTGCCGAACAGCACGCCGTCACTCTCGCTGCGGGCCTCGCCTGTGAAGACCAGAAGCCGGTAGTTGCTATTTATTCGACATTTTTACAGCGCGGCTACGACCAAATGGTGCACGATGTGGCAATCCAAAACCTGGATGTCACTTTCGCCATCGACCGCGCCGGCCTGGTTGGGGAAGACGGCCCCACGCACGCGGGTAGTTTTGACCTCACATTTATGCGCTGCCTGCCCTACCTGGCTATCGCCGCGCCCAGTGACGAAAACGAATGCCGCCAGCTGCTCTATACCGCCTACAAACACAGCGGCCCCACTGCTGTGCGCTATCCGCGCGGAACCGGTATGGGTACCTCCATCAACAAGGAAATGGCAGAGCTACCGATCGGCAAGGGGCGCCTGTTGCGCCAGGGCAGTGGTGTAGCCATCCTCAGCTTCGGAACCTTACTCGGCCCCGCTATGGCCGCTGCAGAGCAGCTGGGAGCCTCCGTAGCCGATATGCGCTGGGTAAAACCCCTGGACGAAGCACTGATCGATGAACTTGCCGAGAGTCACCAACTCTTAGTTACCATCGAAGAGAACACTATTGCTGGTGGCGCTGGCAGTGCCGTACTCGAATACCTCAATAGCACTGCGCGGTCAGTACCGGTGCTGCAACTGGGGCTTCCAGATCAAATTATTGAGCACGGCAAGCACAAAGACCTGCTGGCGGCCATCGGCCTCAATGCTTCCGGTATTGAGGAACAGATTCGCAGGCGCTTGCAACTGATCAATCACCAGGAGTTTGGCAGTCGCACAGCGGCAGCCAACTGACCCAGCCCGCCTTTGGCAGCCAGCTAATGCAGCTGGCTGCTCTTCGAATGCCCGGCAATAAATTGCCTGCAGTGGTAACAAACCACCCATTGACTAAATCCGGCCACTATTGGGGCCACACGTTTTCACTTGAGGGGATTATGTCGTTTATCAGAAAAGCCCTATTTACATCCCTGGGACTTGTTGTGAGCCTCAATGCCTCAGCGATGGACCAGGACACCTTCCGAAAAGCTTACAAATCCCTTCCTGAGCGCAGCGCCTCCGAGCGACTCACCGCCCTGCAGGATTTGCGCTATCGCTGGATCATGGAGAGTTATCCCAGCCAGGCAACCTACGAGGGCTATCCCGGGCAAAATCATCGCTGGGTGGATAACTCTCTTAAGTCTGTGGAACTGCGTCAAAAGCAGACCAGAATCCTTTTAGGGGCTGCACGTAATATCGATCAAAGCGATCTGCCAGCCGAACAACAATTGGATTACCAGCTGCTCTACCAGGACTTGTTGGGAGAAGTGAAAGGCTTCCAGTTCCCGGACCACCTGCAACCGCTTACCCATATGAGCGGCATCCAACGCAGTATACCGGAAGTAATCAACAGCATGCCCAAGCGCACTGCAACCGATTATGAGACGATAATCAGCCGTCTGGAAAGGTTGCCAATCCTGATTGAACAAACCCAGGGGCTGATGCGCCGGGGTCTGCGCAAAGGAGTCACGCCACCACAAATCACCCTGCGCGACCTACCGCGTCAAATACGCGCACTGGTACCTGCCGCGCCGGAGCACAGCCCATTGCTGACAGCATTTAATCAAATGCCTGAGGCCATTCCAGCAACTAAGCGGAAAAGCCTGCAGCAACGCGCCTATGCCATTTACAGCAAACAACTGGTACCGGCCTGGCAGGGTATGGCTGAATTTGTTGAGCGCAAATATATTCCCGAGGCCCAGGTAGATACCGCTTTAACCAGCCGCCCTGATGGTCTGCGCTGGTACGCCCATAAAGTGGAAGAGAATACCACCACCGACCTCAGCCCCGAGGAGATCCACCGCATTGGGCTTGCGGAAGTGAAGCGAATTCGCGGGGAGATGGATAGAGTTATCCAGAAGACAGGCTTCCAGGGAGACTTCAAAGCATTCACCGAGTTTCTGCGTACCGACCCGCGCTTTTACCACACCAGCCGGGAGGGGTTACTGCGGGATTACCGCGATATTGCCAAGCGCATTGATGCAGAGCTGCCCGCTCTGTTCGGCACCTTGCCACGCCTGCCCTACGGCGTGAAACCGATACCCAGTTATTCAGAACAATCCCAAACCACAGCTTATTATCTGCCCGGCTCCAACGAAGCTGGCCGTGCAGGTATCTTCTTTGCCAATACCTACAACCTGCCCAGCCGCCCGAAATGGGAAATGGAGGCGCTCACAGTGCACGAGGCGATGCCGGGTCACCACCTGCAAATTGCCCTGGCTCAAGAGCAAACTGATATCCACCCGCTGCGCCGTATGACTTTCTACACTGCATTTGTAGAGGGGTGGGGCCTTTACTCCGAGAGTCTCGGCTACGACCTGGGCCTGTATAAAAATCCCTACAGCGAGTTCGGTGCACTCTCTTACGATATGTGGCGTGCAGTGCGTTTGGTAGTGGACACCGGTATGCATCAGCTGGGCTGGAGCCGCGAGGAAGCGATCGAATACTTTATGGAGAACAGCGCCAAACCGCTCCACGATGTGACCGTCGAGATAGACCGCTACTTAATTTGGCCCGGCCAAGCCCTGGCCTACAAGTTAGGGCAGCTCAAAATTAAAGAGCTGCGCAAAGAGGCGGAGGAAACCCTGGATAGCAATTTCGACATTCGCAGTTTCCATGACGCTCTGTTGGGATCTGGAGCACTGCCACTGAATATTCTTGAAGAGCGCATGGACAACTGGCTGGAAAGCCAGGCCTCTGTATCTGTTCACATCGACATGCAGCAAGCTGAACAACCCGCCACCAGCTAACGATTTTTTGCGGCAGGGATTGCCTGCCCGCCTATTTATTCTCAATTTTCACCTACCTTTTGCAATGGAACACTGATCCATTGCAAAAGGGTTTTCTATCGGTGAACACTCACTACGACCTCGCCGTAATTGGGGGTGGCAATGCCGCTCTGTGCGCAGCTATAACTGCTGCCGAACTTGGGGCCAAGGTGATTATCCTGGAAACTGCCCCCAAGCCCTATCGAGGCGGCAATTCCCGCCACACCAGGGATATACGCTGTATGCACCGAGGCCCCCTGGGTCCACTGGAAGGTGATTACAGTGAAGACGAGTACTATGAAGACCTGCTAAAAGTTACCGGGGGTAAAACCAATGAGCAGTTAGCTCGGCTGGTTATACGCTCATCAGAAAAAGCGCTTCCCTGGATGCAAAAGCACGGCGTTCATTTCCAGCCGCCTCTGTCCGGCACACTATCCCTCACGCGCACAAATGCTTTTTTCCTTGGCGGCGGTAAGTCCCTGGTTAACGCCTATTACCGAACTGCAGGCAAATTAGGTGTTGATGTGCTGTATCGGGCACACGTTAAGCACCTGCAGCTAGAGGGCAATCATATTACTCGTGTCGACTATGTTTACGAGGGACAGCAATACCAAATTGAACCCAGGTCAGTTGTAGCAGCCTCCGGCGGATTCGAAGCCAATCTTGAGTGGTTGGAAAAAGCCTGGGGCCCAGCTGCTGAAAATTTCCTGATACGCGGAACACCTTATAACCGGGGTGTGGTCTTGGAAGATTTACTGGAGCAAGGCGTGCAGTCCGTCGGAGATCCCACCCAGTGCCATGCAGTGGCAATTGACGGGCGAGCGCCGAAGTTTGATGGGGGCATAGTAACCCGCCTGGATTGTGTCCCCTTTTCCATCGTCGTTAACAAGGATGCCCAGCGCTTTTATGACGAGGGAGAAGATATTTGGCCCAAACGCTATGCCATCTGGGGCCGCCTTGTCGCACAACAGCCAGACCAGGTGGCTTTTGCAATTATCGACTCCAAGTCTTTAAAAATGTTTATGCCGTCAGCATTCCCTCCTACCGAGGCGAATACCTTGGAGGAACTCGCGGAAAAAACCGGTTTACCCTCTGAAAAACTGATCGATACCATAGCAACCTTCAATGCTGCTTGTGGCAGTAGTGACGCTTTTCACCCCACCGAGCTGGATAGTGTCGCCACTACCGGCCTGACACCAGAAAAAACTAATTGGGCCCGCCCCATCAGCGAGCCACCATTTTACTGCTATAGCTTGCGCACCGGGGTTACCTTCACTTATCTGGCGCTCAAGATTGATGAGAATGCCCAGTGCAGCACTGCCACAGGGCCGGTAAAAAACTTGTGGGCTGCAGGGGAAACCATGGCCGGGTCAATCCTTAGTCAGGGATATTTGGCTGGGTTGGGTATGATGATCGGCACCGTTTTTGGGCGTATTGCTGGAAGGGAAGCCGCTAACTATGCAAATGGATAATTTGGAAGAGGCACGGCGGCAAGCAGAAATCTGTAATGCCTGTCGCTATTGCGAGGGCTACTGCGCCGTTTTTCCAGCACTTCAACTACACCGCTCTTTCTCAGAGGGAACCATCACCCAGTTGGCCAATCTCTGCCACAACTGCCGAGGTTGTTACTACGCCTGCCAGTATACCGATCCCCACGAATTCAATATTAATATTCCCCAAGTCATGGCCGAAGCGCGACAGAAAAGCTGGGAAACTTTTGCCTGGCCGGGAGGTATTGCTAGAATGTTCCAAAAACGCGGCAGTCTGATCGCCCTGGCTACTATCATCGGATTTGCCATCATCTTTTATGTAATAAGAGTATTGAAACCCAGTGGTGGTGAGGGCTTCTACGCAATTGTTTCTCACGCCACTATGACCAGTATTTTTTTACCGGCCTTTCTTTATCCGCTGTTTAGCCTGGGGATAAGTTTACGTCGCTACTGGAGGAAAGTCGGCGGGGAAAAAATTACCTGGGGTCAATTTAGAAGTGCATTAATTTCAGCAGGAAAACTAAAGAATCTATCCGGGGGCCACGGAGATGGATGTAACTTCGAAGAGGAAGACCGATTCAGCAACCAGCGACGATACGCACACCAAGCTGTTCTATACGGCTTTTTATTGTGCTTTGCAGCCACCTGTTCGGGCACAGTAATGTATTACTTTCTGAACATGCCAGGGCCATACTCGATTTTTTCTGTACCCAAATTACTTGGTATCCCCGGTGGATTACTCATATTAGTGGGGTGTAGCAAGCTTATTCAGCTAAAGCTCAAGGCTGATCCAGAACTTGGCTCAGCAAGGGTTTGGAGCGGGGAGATGGGGTTTGTTGGCCTACTGTTATTTATCGCTCTCAGCGGTCTATTACTATTTGCCCTGGGGGGAACAGCTGCACTACCCCTACTATTGGATTTACACTTGGGTGCAGTTCTCGCATTTTTTTTACTTACGCCCTACACCAAAATGGCTCATGGTTTTTATCGGATGGCAGCTTTGATTCGTGATGCTCAAATGAAACCTGAAAATTAAAAGCAAGCCCTTTCTACATTACCAATCAAAATTAATTCCGAAGTAAATTGAGCGAGGCTCTCCGGGGAAATAGCGGCTACCACTAAAACTACTGTAATCCGCGCGCTCAGCATAGGCTTTATCGGTAATATTCAGTATTCGAGTAGAAATTTCATATTGTTTCCACTGCCAGGCCAAATGGAGGTTCAGTAAGTCATGTCCTGGATACCGATAAGCATTTTGAGGATCTGTAAAATAGCTACCCTGATGTAACCATTCAAGCTCCGCTGATACCAAAGAATTCGGGGACCAGTGAAGTCGATAGCTACCAAAGGTCTTTGGCGCAGAATCTACAAGCTTTCCATCCAGTTCTACACCTTGCAACTCCCTTTGATCTGCATAGCGATGCTCTGCATAGCGATGCTCTGCATAGCTGGTACTCACCTCTAGCCGTAAGCTTTCAGTGAATTCATAATCTACAGCCAACTCAACTCCCCAGTGCCGGGTTTTGCCATTGGACTGGTTAAAATAGTCGGCATCACGGAATATTACATTCTCCTTTTTCATCGTATAAGCCACCCACTCATATGACAAAGAGTCGCCTATTTTCCTCAGCCCTACTTCAAAGCTATTAATTTCCTCTGGATCCAGCTCTGCTACCGTCTGCTCTCGCTGTAATCGATATAACTCTGTCGCTTGGGGTACACGATAACCCTGGGCCAATTGAGTAAAGAGTTGTAGTTCATTACTTAACCATAATAGCGCTCCCAACTTGGGGGATATATTGTTAAAACTATCTTTTCGGTCATTTGGCCGACTAAACCGACAGCCTCCAAAGTCACAGGGTAATCCATTTTCATCTGTGCGCCCGGAAAGCATTTGATTGTCGTAGTCATAGTGTGCAGATTCAATTCTGACTCCCCCAGTGATTTCTAATTGATCATTAACCTTCCAGGTTGCCGATGCATAGGGGGCGACATTCCAAGCTACGACTTCATAATCGTAGTGCTTTCCCATTGGTATGGTTGCCTGCAGAAATTCAGAGCCCTCGGTAACACTCTCTTGGGCTTCCAGGAGATATCCTTTACTTAATTCAGTATCAATACCGGTTAGCAGATTAAGCTTTTCACCCAGCTCCAGATAATAACCGCTTCTTATCCCAACACTCTCCTGGCCATTTTCCTCCATTGGTTGCCCCGGTAAATAATGCTGCAGAAAACGCATGTCAGTTTTACGGAGGTAAGGAGCCAAATGTAGTTGACTAGTTTGATTCACAGGTATATCAATCAGAGAGTAAAATCTGAGAGAATTGGCATCTCGAAACGCCTCTGGATTAGGGTTGGTACGATTCGATCGACGATTGCGGTAAACTCCGTCACCCTCGAGGTAACCAGCCGTCTCCTGATTTAAGCTTGTCGCTACTAGACGAGTTCGAACTCTGCTATCACCGACCTGGTGGGTATACTGGATGCTAGCCTTTTGCTGGTCCAGTCCTGACTGATCCCTATATCCTCCATCAGTCATCAAATACAAATCGGCACTGATCACATCACCTTCACTACTGAGGCGATGATCTGCTGATACACCCAGTCGATAGTAATCGTGGGGCCCCGCTTCAGTGTTGAGAGATCCATTCTTTCCTTCTACAGGATCGCGGCTGATAACATTGATCAATCCATGCATTGCATTAGAGCCATAGAGGGTACCAGCAGGCCCTCTAACAACTTCGACATGCCGAGCTGTCTCGCTGAAGGATTCAAATAACTCATTGATATTACAAAATCCATTTGCTCTCAGTGGAATCCCATCCTCTGCTGTCAACAAACCACCACAGGCTCCCGCACCAGTCAGTACCGGGGAACGTAGGGCTGGCAGGTATTCCTGTCCATTCCCTCTTGCTAGGTTTGCTCCAGGTACACTCACCAGGCTTTGTTGAATATGGGTATTACCACTTTTTCTGAGTACATCATTATTTACAACAGAAATACTCTCCACCCGCTGTGAAATATCCTGTTCATATCTACCCGCAGTCACAACGATAGTTTCAATCTGAGTTTCACTGCTATGTGAAAAACTGATCGGAAGCAGAGCCAGTGCAATATAACCCAAAGTGATCTTATTTATGATCCTCAAGTCCACATCCCTATTCTTTAAAAGATAGAATATCTTATGTTGTGACCAGATAATATCAGAAAATCATATTCATGATCCTTATGAATATTAGCTAACCCTAGCTTCCTTACTAAATGGCGTAAAATTTAACATTTTAATTCTCGTTACTTTTTACGCAATAAAAAATGCAAGTAACAATCAGACAAAGAAACAAGAAAGATCAAAACTCTTAACAATTTTTACAGAGAGGTTATCTTTCGAGTACAAGCACACTAAAGTATAAAAGTAAGTATATTCAGAGTTCTACACTAGCCATAAAGAAGAATAGATTCTATATAATTGTATATACTATCACCACAGGAAATTAGCTGGCACTAAAGTAACCAATATAAACCTAAAACAATAAATCAGGATAGGTGCTAACAGCATAACCATATAAAAACAAAGAATTTATTAACGTGGTCAGGAGCTAGCTTCACAGAGCAGGGCTTAAATATTTTAGCCAGATCGAAGATCTGGCATGGTCGACATACTTAGATTTAAGCCTTCATATATACAGATAAAGATTTAAACAGGTCATGCCTCTCACTGTTTTCTGCTCTATTCTAATCTCTTTCATAATAGGTATAACCTTGCATACTTGCATTGAAGGTCTTAATTATTTGCTGACGTTCACGAGCGCTAATACGCCCACTGCGAACAGCCGCTTCAACCTTATTACGAAAACGCGTCTTTACTTCATGCGGCTGATACTCGACATAACTTAAAACATCCTCAATAGTATCCCCATGAACCTCTTTCACAAACTCAAAGCTGGCATCTGAATTCAGTCTCACACTGACAACATTCGTATCACCAAATAAATTATGCAGATCACCTAGAGTTTCCTGATAAGCGCCCACTAGGAAAACACCGAGGTAATACTCCTCGCCGTGCTTTATTGAATGCAGAGGTAAGGTTCTTTCGACTTCCTGGTTGACCACGAATCTCTCAATTTTTCCATCACAATCACAGGTAATGTCGGCCAAGATAGCACGCCGACTTGGAGTCTCATTTAGTCGATGAATAGGCATAACAGGAAATAACTGATCAATAGCCCAGCTATCAGGTAAAGACTGAAATAAACTAAAATTACCATAATAGATATCAGCTAATGAATCTGCCAAGCCTTCCAGATCTTCGGGTATTCGCTCCATTTCTGAAAGAGTCTCTTTTATACGATGCAAAACATTATAATAAATTGTCTCTGATACAGAACGAACACGAAGATCTATTTGGCCACGCTTAAATAGTTCGCGAACTTCGTCCCGATAAAACTGCGCATCATTGAAGCACTCTTGCAATCTTTGAGGCTTCAAATAAGTCAGAATTTCACGCATATTTTGAAGCAATTGATGCTCATCTTCCTCAGCTTCTTTTAGCTCTTCTGAGTCGAAACTTACAACATCAAGGATATTAAAGAGCAAAATTGATGTGTAGGCTACAGTAGCACGACCAGACTCCGTAACAATTATCGGGTGGGGTAAGTTCTTGCTATCTAATGTACTCTTAATTGTATCAATAATATCTTCGCAGTATTCCTCAAGTGAATAATTGCGGCTTTGCCCGGTACTTGACTGTCTACCGGTGTAGTCAACTGCTAAACCACCACCTAAATCAATATACTTTAATGCCGCGCCCTCTTTACATAAATCGGAGTAATAGCGACAGGCTTCTAGTACACCACCGCGGATATCACGGATATTCGGAATCTGAGAGCCCAAATGGCAATGTAGTAACTCAAGGCAATTGAGCATTTGATGCTCTTTTAAGTAATCAACCACATGTATAAGTTGGCTTGATGACAGTCCGAATACACTTCTCTCACCACTGGTAGCACTCCAATGCCCACTCACTTGAGTCGTCATTTTAACGCGCACGCCAATATGAGGGAAAATATCTAACGCTTGACTTCGCTCTACAATAATCGGCAGTTCGGTTAAGGTTTCAATAACAAAGATACATTTCAATCCAAGTTTTGTTGCCTCTAACCCCAATTCTATAAATTCTTGGTCCTTATAGCCATTACAAATAATTAGGCTATCAAGTTCTTCGATGGTGGATAAAGCTGCAATCATTTCGGCTTTACTACCAACTTCAAATCCATGTTGATAGCGAGAACCAAATTGAGCTACTTCATCGACAATTTGGGCCTGCTGGTTTACTTTAATTGGATAAACACCTTGGTATTTATTCTGGTAATCCAGTTTTTCGATTATCTGACGGAAAGTTTCA
Organism: Microbulbifer maximicatervae (SeqCode); assembly: GCF_052468095.1. Next base: position 507,508 of record NZ_CP174332.1, on the reverse strand, counting down.
TTAAGTGAGCTAATACTTTTATCAAGAATATTCTCGACACGCAGTAAAACAGGCATGTGTAAATCGCGGTCCCGCATACCCTCTACAATTTGCATCAAGGGAACAGCGTCTGCCCCATCATCACTAGGATTTTTTATGACAACATTACCCTGTGAATCTATATCGAAATAACCATTGCCCCACTGGTTCACACCATAAATATTACCTGCCTCAGCTATATTCCACTGAGTATTAACTTCACTCTCTAGTTTATCTTTCTCTAACATCTTTTTACCATTAAGAATTCATTAGATTCCATTGAAGTGAACATTCCACACCTTTCGCAAATCGTAAGAAGTGGGAATCGATGCAATCTATGACCTCTTTTAACTCCGCATCAGAGTTAGCACCACAACGCAAATCCAATTGATCTCCACTTCCGTTCATATCACAGAAACCCATATCAAATTCAATATGGCCGCACTCGCTGCTCCAGTGGGCATTAACTTTATGAGCGAAGTGCTTACATAAACGCCTAATCATCCTCTCGCTGTCAATGTGAATTACCGTTGAAAAAGCTAAAAATTGGCTATCATGCTCAGCCTCAACTTTATTAATAGTGCTCATATCCCCACTTCTTAATTAATTCACTTTATGCCGAGCCAACTTTCAAGCGAAAAGATGTATTCAGCAATTAACATCTTTGGTAATGATAATCATTATCAAAGATGTTAATTGCTTTTATGCCCGAAAAAAACCACTTTTACAATTGTTACGACAGCATAACAGCTAATAAAAACCGTCAATAATTAAAACATTTTGAACTCAAAGACAGCTTTAAGCTTGCTAATGTTAAACAAGCCTGATTAGAATTTTAGAAAGGAGAAAATACTTGAATAATGCCTAAACCGATACTTAGTACACCTAAATTTACCGTTTAACTTAAGCTAGTCTTTTATTATGAAAATCTATACCCTTTGCCATGAATCGTAGCAAAGCGGTCAGCCGATATACCAACTTCAATAAACTTTTTCCTGATACGACTAAGATGCATCTCAAGGCTTCGATCATAACGGGAAAATTGCCTGTTGAGTACCGCACGATATAAAAATTGCTTACTAACTACCTTGAATCGGTTCTCAGCGAGTATCCAAAGTAGTCGAAACTGAATAGGTGTAAACGCTAAATTATCTCCCCTATAAAAAACCTGCTGCTTTGATTTTAATAACCTTAAATGATCGATATCAATCTCACCCTCAATGTTACTTTCCCCCTTGTGAGTTCTACGCAGTATTGCGTTTACACGCAGCACTACCTCGGTGGAATCAATCGGTTTGGATATAAAATCATCAGCCCCCTGCCGAAAGCTCTCTATCCTTTTTGCCGTTGTATTAATTGAAGAGAGAACAATTACAGGCGTTTGCCCCCAGCTACGTATAGCCTGTAAAGGTGATAAATCATCATTGGTGGGCAAAAACGCATTAACTAAAATAAGATCAAAATAGTCTGCGGGCATTACCATCAACCCTTCACTAACATCTTGACATTGAGTGACATTAAATCCTTGTTTTTGCAAAGTGCCGCTCAATTGTCTGCTTATTTTAGTATCACTTTCCAATATTAAAATATGCGCAGTTGCCACAACAGCCTCTTATCCACAACCAAATTAAAACTTGAATTTTTTGAATCCAAAATTATTCATAGCGCAAAAATACTCTCGCCCACCGACGACCTTAATATGGGGGAACCCGACTGGAACCTACACATAGCTCTTACTTTTGACGTCTGACAGTAATTTTAATAGTACATTTTCTAAACTATTTTCAATGGATACACATATGACTTACCAGGACATTTAGCACTGCAAAACATCAATACTGCTGCGCACTTCCTGTACAACCATTGCCCGGGACACGCCACTAGCATGCTTAGTGCCCAACACAATATTGCATTGGCTATAACACAAATCTGTTCACATTTAGAACATCAAAACTTCACGATGCAGCTTTATGTATCAACCTAAATTCACCGATATTAATGATAATCACTATCATTTGCAACAAGTGGAATATATAATACTGCCTCAGAACCTATTTTCTCATGATTTGAGACACTTTAATGTCAGCCCAAAATCCAGCGCTTTCCGGTCGTATCGTCAAGACTTTTTTTTACTATGTACTACCTTCAATAGTCGGCTTAGTTGCAATAACAAGCGCCAACCTGATTGATGGCTTTTTTGTCGGCAACACCATAGGTACAGACGCTCTCGCTGCAATCACTCTAATGATCCCGTACTTCACCTTGTTGATAGCTATTGCCATCATGCTGGCAATAGGCGGGGCTGTGAGCGTAGGTAAAGCCATAGGTGAGAAAGATCCGAAAACAGCAAACGCCATCTTCAGCCAATCCCTTATTGCCGCTGTGGTTATTAACACTCTGTTAGCGCTGGGCAGCTTAGCCTTCAACGATTTACTTTTTGAAATACTCAATATTTCAGCCCAGGTTGCTGTATTAGCAAGGGAATATTTCGACGTCATTCGCTGGGTGTTCATTTTACAGTTAACCACAATGGTGCTGTATTATTTTGTACGTGCTGATGGCCATCCGATATTAGCCACATGTGCATTAGTAATCGGCGCTGTTCTCAATATTATTCTCGATGCCTGGTTTATCGTGTACTTGGAATTCGGATTAGCTGGGGCTGCTTATGCAACTGCAATAGCACAAGTTATACAATTTTTAGTATTGAGCCGTTATTTTTTTAGCAAGAAAAGAACACTTAAGTTCGAATTACAACAAAGAAACTGGAAACTACTTCTTAACTCAGCTTATAACGGTATATCAGAGTTTATAAACGAGATATCTGTTGGTATTATTTTTTTCATTCTAAATACTTTAATGATAATGCGACTAGGCGTAGATGGTGTAGCGGCATTTACTCTGGTCAATTACTTCATTTTCTTAAGTGTCATGCTTAGTTATGGTTTAGCTGATGCACTTCATATCGTTGTCAGTCAAAATTTTGGCGCTCGGCACTTAACTAGAGTGAAATCTTTTTTGTCAATTGCAATATTAAGTACCATCTGCCTGGGTATCATAATCGTTGCGCTGCTCGTTTTTTGGCCAGAAACTGTTCTGAGTTGGTTTACCAATGAACAAGATCAGGAAATATCCCGAGTCAGCATGCAATTGCTGCCATTGTTGCTTCCACTATTTTTAATTAATGGGACTAACATCGTCTTAACCTGTTACTTAACAGCAATACACAAACCAAAACCTTCAGCTTTAGTTGCTATTAACCGCAGCTTATTATTCCCCGCCGTATTTTTGATTGCCTTTTATTATATGTTGCCCAGCTGGCACTTATTACCAGCAGCAATAAGTGATTTATCATTTATTGTTGCACTGCCATTAGCAGAATGGTGCACCTTTTTGTTGGCCGCCTATTTTTGCTACCAATACAGGCCTACGAAGCTGAAAGTAAATCAAACTTCAGTCTAAGTAACGCCAAGTGAGATACAGCTCTAAAACAATAGTAACAATTGTAAACTTACTTGCTGGTGAGAATGTGTATCATTATCATCTGGGTAAGTTCTTTTACTTAGTATCTCCAGGAGAATATCGTCATGCCATTCACCGCAAAAGAGCTGGCGGAAAAGGCTTCTTTTCAAGCATTTGCTAATGCATATATAAGAGAAGTTGACCCCGGTGTTTGGCATACAAGCTCTGATTGGCAATTACAAACTGGTGTGGCCCTTGAAGAAGAAAATGGTTATGCACTAGAACTTTATTTGAACGGAACTGGAGTTACACTTGCTTTAGAGGCTTCTTATCGTTCAATTGTCGGCCGACATGTATTTACTAAAAGCTATCGCAAATTAGCAAATCAATGGAATTGGCAACCCATAGATTTTACTTCTGCGATTATGATGTTAATAGATAACATTTATGCAAAAGATAATAACCAAAACAATAAGCCAAATACTCCAGCCAACAAAATAGAACTATTAAATCGCACTTTAGAAAGTCTTCAAATCATGCAGGATTATCTTACTAAGCGACTAGATGATCCTACACTTAATAGCTCCGATTATATTTGTTCTGAACAGTCTCTGTTATTTGGACATTGGCTTCATCCAACACCCAAGTCACGCCAAGGCATTCACTCTTGGCAACATGAAAAGTATACGCCGGAATTGAAATCTAAATTTCAATTACACTTTTTTGCCGTGTCAAAAGATCTTCTGGAGCAAGATTCTTTACTCGACGAGAGCGTTGAGGAAATTATCAATAATATATTAGGGGCCGATATCGATATTGATATCGATAAACAACTAATACCTGTACATCCCCTACAAGCACAGTGGCTGTTACACCAGGACTATGTTCAGCATTTACAACGTGACGGATTAATTGTCGACTTAGGTCTTATGGGTAAGATGTTTACGCCCACTTCTTCTGTCCGCACTTTGTACTGCAGTGAGCTGAATTATATGATTAAGCTCTCGATCCCTGTAAAAATAACTAATTCGCTAAGAAAAAATATGGCTCACGAATTAGATCCGGGATTAAATGTTGGAAAGTTGTTCTCATTAAGCAACTTCAAGCAAAAATTTCCACAGTTTGTTTTAATTGAAGATCCTGCCTTTATTACTGTTAAATTACCTAATATGCAGGAAACAGGCTTTGAAACTATTATACGGCAAAATCCATTCAGTAGAGATACAAACAGTCTAGAACTACCCACAGTTTCAATCGCTGCATTGGTACAAGACCCTATCTTATCCGGAACTCAGTCTAAATTAGCGCAGCAAGTTTTAAGCTTGGCTTCCAAGCAGGGCATTAGCGTAGAGGAAGCAGCGTTAAAATGGTTTAATTGTTATTGGCAATGTGCAATTGAACCAACAATTAGACTTTACGATAGTCAGGGTATTGGTTTAGAAGCTCATCAACAAAATTCTCTATTAACTATTTATGATGACTGTCCAATTAGATACTACTACCGAGACAATCAAGGTTTCTACTTGTCAGAAAAAATGCAGGATAAGTTGCTCGAAGCTGTACCTGAGTTGAGGAATAATCCTGACTTATTTTATCCTGACAATATGATTGCAGACCGGTTTGGATACTATCTTTTTGTCAATCAGTTATTCTCAATTATTGGCCGTATGGGACAAGATGACCTTATTGATGAGAATAAACTATTACAATTAAGTTACAGCAAGCTTAATTTTCTAAATTCTAGGGTACTGACAAGCGTCGGCAAAAACTTTACAGATAGATTATTTAATAATTCTAGTATTCCCTGCAAGGGAAACCTTCTAACTCGCGTTGAAGATGTTGATGAGCTGGAAGCGGAAAAAGAATTAGCTGTTTACACTAATATACGAAATCCTTTCTTCGACCTGCATCAAGAAAGCTTGACTACCCATAAGCAAGTTAACGAGGTGACTCTTGCTCACAGTTAACCCACAGCAGCATTTATCTCAACAAGACTTAGAAATCTCTCCTTATAAAAATTCTGACAGCCACTTAGCTGAAGAAAAAAGAGTGATTCGCCAGCTCTTGGAAGCATTGTTGTTCGAGCATCTTTGTGATTACTCTTATCATGATGGTTTTTTCTATTTTACATTAGGAAGATCTTTTTATCGTGCCTCAGGAAGAATTTCTGGTTTTAGTCGAATTAGAATCAATGCAGAAGAAATGTTTTTTTCTCAAAGAGATGAAATGCATGTAGATACAAAATTTCAGGCACAATGGATAAAAGATAAATCTCAAAGTATTGATTGGCAACCAATAACACTAAATGCCCTCATTGAGGACTTGCCTGCTTCTGTAGCAGTAAAGAAAAAGCTAGCGATTGAGCTCGAACAAACTGTTAAACTTTGCCAGTGGAACAATAAGCATTTAAACCGCCATATAAGCCGTCGTGAATTAACATATACCCAGTTAGAGTCTGCAATTGATGAAGGGCACCCTTATCATCCATGCTTCAAGGCACGAACTGGGTTTAGTGAGCTTGATCATAAACTTTATGGTCCAGAGTTTGGCAATAATTTTCAACTACATTGGTTGGCGATTAGACGATGCTATTTGAAGCGTCGATTTAACTCTGTAACTGAAAAAATATTTTGGGAAACTGAGCTTGGTGAACAATGTTACCAGCAGTTAAATACACAAATTAAAAATCTAACTTCCGATAGTACTGCATTTTCATTGATGCCTATCCATCCATGGCAGTGGAAGTTTTTAAAAGATAAACTTGAGCCCGCTATTGCTGATGGACAAGTATTTTACCTTGGAGAGGCTGGCGATCAATATCAAGCCAGCATTTCTATTCGTACATTATTAAATATTAGCCATCCTGAAAAAGCTAATATAAAACTACCTCTGAATATAATTAATACTTCTTCACTACGCACTATAGAAAGTCACACCATTTGTACTGCACCTGCTATATCAAACTGGTTAATACAAATTCTGGAGTCGGATAACTACCTGAAGCAAAATATGATTTTGCTGGCGGAGTACGCCGGAATAAGGCCTACAAATGATGGCACTGAACATCAGGAATGGATTGAGAATCTCGATGGTCAATTGGGTGTAATTTTTCGACAGAGCCTGCACTCATACTGTGATGAGAAAACTGTAATACCTTTTGTAGCCCTAAGTATAATAGAACAAGATGGCAGCCCTTTTATCGAGCCCTGGATTGCCGAATATGGTTGTCATAGTTGGCTGGAGAACCTGCTCGAAAAGGTGATTATTCCCATATGGCACTTACTAGTTCATCACGGTATTGCAATTGAGGCGCACGGGCAAAATATCTTATTGCAACATAAAGATGGTTGGCCTGAAAAAGTTATAGTGCGCGATTTTCATGAAAGCATGGAGTACGTTCACAATTACTTAGCACAACCGGAATTAGCGCCTACTTTTACTGACTTCGAGGAAGAATATAGTTTTGGCGGGCCAAACCAATATTATTGGATGGAAAGTGTCGAAGCTTTGCGCGAACTTTTAGTAGATACCTTATTGGTTTTTAATTTATCTGACTTGGCCGTATTACTTGAAGATTACTACCAATTTCCAGAAAGTGAATTCTGGAAATCAGTTTATCACAGCTTTAGAAAATATCAGCAATCAAACTTAACTGATCAAAAGCGCATAGCCCAAATCGATTTATTCCAACCGGAAATTAAAACCGAATCACTATTGGATAAGAAATTTCGCGGGAATCGTGAAACAGAATTTCATCATCACATAAGAAATCCGTTAGCAGACGCTGCTTTACATGATACCCAAAAGGAAACCTCCAAGACATCAATATCAGTGCCAGCAGTACCAGGAAAATCCTATGCTTACAATAAATGATAAGTTTTATAGTAAAGAAGACTTTAACGAGCAACAGCAGTCCTATGTCTCAATAAATACTATTAATGAGAGTAACGCTGTTGCGGTATGTGTTGAAGATAATTTTATTTGGTTGACTCTATGTTATTACTTAAAGTCAAAGAAAATATCTGCCATGCCTATCCACCCCAGTGTTCCAAAGGATACTGCAAAGCGTATGGCAGAAAAAGCTGGCTGCGAATTGCTGATTTATGGTGACTTAGCAGGATTAATTGAGCTACCGGCAACTAATTTGAATAAATCTGAAGCAGGTATTATTCAAATGAGCTCCGGCACCACAGGTGAGCCAAAATGCATATTGCGAAGCTGGGCGGATATTGATATTGAGGTAAAGAGTTATTGCCAGGCTTTCAGCGACCCGGACAGCATGACTCCAGTTGTCGCTTGTCCCGTTACCCATTCATATGGATTAATTTGTGGCGTAATGGTTGCTCTGAATCGGGGTCAGTCACCACTGATAATTAGCAATATCAATCCTAAATACCTTATCAAGAAGCTGCAGAGTTGTCAGCGTCCGCTTTTGTATTCTTCTCCGGTAATGTTGCAGGGATTATTACGTTTATGGCCGGCCAATAGCAAACTATTTGCTGCTATGACTTCAGGTTCCACTATGCCACAACAGGTATTTGAGCAGATTCAGGCACGTGTAGAAAACTTATATCAACAGTATGGATGCTCTGAAGCGGGCTGTATTAGTATAGGACAGGATTTATCTGCTGCTAACGATCAAGGAAAGCCATTACCTCATGTCGAAATTACCTGTGGTAATCTCGACAATAAACAGCAAGAGATAGTTGCTTATGTAAAAACTGCATCAGGAATTAAAACTGTTAAAACACAGGATGTCGGCTATTTGAGTGAAAATGGTCGGCTGCATTTTCTTGCACGAATGGATGACACAATCATCGTATCAGGGCTAAATGTATATCCTGCAGAAGTAGAAGATATCATACTTGAACACCCGCAAGTTAATGATGTAGTGGTATTTAAGATAGATGATCAATTTGCGGGCCAACGAGTTTGCCTACAGTATGTCGCTTCCCCAGCAATAGACCCCTCCGAACTACGCCAATGGTGCAGTCAACACTTAGCACTATTTCAAGTACCGCAAATATTACAGCCGGTCGATGAGATAATGCGAATGGCTAACAGTAAAGTGAACCGTAAGCAGATTGCGCTGAACTATCAACAGAACATACTAACCAGAACAAATAAAAGTAGTGAAGGAAAACAAGCTGAAAGAGCCAACTAGTAAGTAGGGGCTATCTATTGAGCAAACAAACAATATATTAATTATGCAAAAGACTGAAATAGTAGATTCGATTCAGAGCATACTTACTAATGAGTTGAATCTAACACATATAGAAGATGTTCAGCTTCACTCCAAGCTAAATGAAGATTTATACCTTGATTCCGTACTGATCCTGCAAGTACTTATTAGCTTGGAATTAAAGCTGGGAATTGATATACCCGATGAAGCCTTGAACTTGAAGGATTTTGATACAGTCGATAGCTTTAGTGAGTTTATATTAGGCCGGGTTAACTATAAGAGCGAGAATGGCGCTTCTCCCAAACATACCGATCCTCAAGAGAAATCAGGAGTCGAAATAGCTCCAGCAGAACAAGCTGAAGAGCAGACAGAAGAGTTTGAGGATATTAAAGTACATTGTTTTGTGAGTTGTCTATGCGAGTGTATCAAAGCAAATGATCATGTTGACCATAGACCATTTTATTTTGGTGTATGGGACGCCGATGTTGTAGTTGATAATGATTATTGTATCAACTATCACGCTGAGAATTTGAACCATGACTTCTTTCGAAACTGGTTCGAGAAAATTTATGGTGTCGAGGTAAAGTCCTGGTACAACCAAGGCTTATCCAAAAGCGACAATATTAACACCTTACTAACATTACTAGACAATAAATCTGCCAGTCAGAACATAATGGTAATGCTAGATATGTATAGGTTGCCAGAACGCGAAAATAAGTTTAACCAGAATCCATTCCCTCACTACGTAATGCTGGAAAATAGCCAAAATCCAGAAATGTTATTTATGTGGGATCCTGATTTTCGCTGGGAAGGAGAGCAAAATAAAAAACAAGTATTACACGCAATTGAGTCGGATGCTGTTGCTGGCGGTTATATCTTTGATAGCAGCCAAATTAAACCAAGCTCCAATCAGGCAATCCATGACTATTTTACTACCTGTTTGAACTTAAACAATAATCCGATGACGGATGCTGTGCGAAAAATTGTCAAGGCACATTTGGCTCCTGAAAGTCAGCTAAGCCCCTCTAATTTAAGCCGTGCTCTCACTCAGCTTCCCGTATTGGCTATTCGAAAGTATGCCTACGAACATGGCTTAGCATATTTTATGTTGCAGCTAAATTTGGATTTTGATGAATTTGAAACATGGTGCGACATTATTGAAGAGTTAGTTTCCACTTATAAGCAGATTCAATTTCGTTCTATGAAAATCGCGAATTACGCTACTGAAGGAAACTATCCATCCGAATCATCGACAGATATTAAAACAGAAATCATGCAGCTACTGGATCAACAAGATCAGCGAGAATTTAAAATCAAAGGTCAGCTACATACATTATTTCAACAATGGCAAAACCATGTAGCTATTACTAACAAAGAACGTTCCAATGAGGTGTGCATATGATTTTATCTATCTGTACAATCTCTTTTCGCCATCAACTGGTTTCAATTGATCATTTGGCAAAGTGGGCGAAGCATAATCATTTTCAGGGTATTGAATTGTGGGGAACTCACGCAAAAAACCTCGCCTCTCAACCAGAATATAATAAAGATTGGTTGGCGGACTACGGCCTAAAAATCACGATGTTAAGTGATTATTTAGCACTATATGCCACTGAAGCTGAGTTACATAAACAAGTAGAACATTTATGTTACTTAGCAAAACATTGGGGTGCTAAGAAAATTAGGACTTTTGCCGGCTCCGAGGCAAGCGCAAACACATCTGAGCATGGCTTTGCACGATTAACAAAGACGTTGCGCAAGGTCTGTCAATGGATGTCCCGACATGATCTCAACTTGATTATTGAAACACATCCCAATACATATGCGGATTCCGTCCCAGCAACAAAGCATTTATTACAGAGCGTTGCTTGTGACAACCTTCAAATCAATTTTGACGTACTCCATGTCTGGGAATCAAAAACTGAAGTGATCCCAGCTTTTGAGGCTTTAAAAGATAATATTAATCATATCCACTTAAAAAATGTAAGTTCTGCAGAATTCCTGAATGTGTTCTCGCCTGCTAATGTATATTCTGCTTCTGGCTCGCGGGAAGGTATTGTCCCGCTGTTTGATGGCGCTGTTAACTATCAGGAATTCGTAAGTCATATTAGTCAACATCCAGACAAGAGAGTCCGCAACATTGAAGCTTCACTGGAATGGTTTGGTGATGACTGTAAAGAAACACTAGCTAGAGATAGATACCTAATTCAACAACTTCAGCAGTGTCGCGAACCACTAGCCATTTAGTAAATTGGGTCTGCTAATTTCTAGGAAATCTGGCAGACCCAAACTATCAACTCTTAATCACGGTAAATTTTCGTTAAGTCTTGGTAATGATCGACACGTCTATCTCGCAAGTATGGCCAAATACGACGTACTTGTTCACTTTTCTCCATATCTATATTCGCAATTAGTATCTCACCATCACTTTCACTTGCACAGGCAAGTAGCTCGCCCTGTGGACCACAGATAAAGCTATTACCCCAGAAATCAATGCCGGCAGAACTTCCACTGGAATCACTTTCATGGCCCACACGATTACAACTAATAACTGGTACGCCATTCGCTACCGCGTGGGACCTTTGTACAATTTTCCAGGCTTCAAGTTGCCGTTGCTGCTCAGCCGCATCATCGCGCGGGTCCCATCCAATTGCGGTTGGGTAAATCAGTAATTCTGCTCCAGCCATTGCCATCAGTCGGGCAGCTTCAGGAAACCATTGATCCCAACAAACCAATATGCCCAACTTGCCAATACTCGTATCTATAACTTCAAAGCCCAAATCACCAGGCGTGAAATAAAATTTTTCGTAAAATCCCGGATCGTCCGGAATATGCATTTTTCGATACTTTCCGGCAATAGAGCCATTTTTATCCAATACCACTGCAGTATTGTGATAAATACCTGCAGCACGCTTTTCAAATAAAGAGGTCACTATGACCACGCCGAGTTCTTTTGCAAGCCTTCCAAAATAATCCGTACTGGGTCCAGGGATCGTCTCAGCTAAATCGAATAAACTCACATCTTCTGACTGACAAAAATACAGACTACGATGCAACTCCTGCAGCACTACCAAATCAGCACCTTCACTCGCTGCGGCACGTATTCCCTGAGTTGACCTATCAATATTTTGTTGGCAATCAACAGTGTTATCTTGCTGAACAAGTGCCACTTTAACTATGTTACTCATTAATAAATTCGCTAGATTGTTTAATTTTAGATTAGATGCAAAAAATTTTTTTTAACGCCTAATTAGCCAAGAGGTTTTTCGGCAGCTGCATAGTTAAACAATGCAAACTACCGAACTGTTCGATAATGGGCCGGCAATTAACCGCAACTATCTGATGCTCCGGAAATGCCATCTGGAGAGTTTGTAACGCCTCAGTATCTTCTTCAACATCATATACAGGAGCTAGTACCGCATCATTGATAATTAGAAAGTTGGCATAAGTGGCAGGTAAACGCTCGCCACTTGCATTTGCTTGTCCGCTAGGCCATGGTAATTCCAGCAAATTAAATGGTTTCCCATCAAGCGAGCGCATTTGTACTAAACTCTGCTTCATTTTCTCAAGTTCATCAAAAAAACGATAACCACTTTCATTACAGCCCTGATAGACAATAGTTTGGCCAGGTGCGAACCGTGCAAGAGTGTCGATATGACTATCTGTATCATCGCCCTCTAATGCGCCATGATCCAGCCATAGAATATTCTTTGCACCTAACTCAGTTTTTAGCAGTCCCTCGATATCCGCTCTTGTCATGCGGTGGTTACGATTTTTATTTAGCAGACAGCGCTCAGTCGTTAAAAGGTTGCCCTTTTCATCAATATCTATTGCTCCACCTTCAAGAACGACGTCAATTTTCCGCCAATTACAGATACCCAATTGCTTAAACATTTCCTGGTTAATCTGATTGTCTAAATCAGCCGGGTATTTGCTTCCCCATCCATTAAACGTAAAATCGAGAGCAACAACTTGTCCTTGGCTGTTCACTACTGAAATTGGGCCATGATCTCTCGCCCAACTATCATTTGTGGCAACAACAACAAACTGAATATTTTGAATTATTACATTAGCCACATGTAATAGCTGGCTAATATGTTTTTTTAAAACCTCATCATGACAAACGACTACCAGTTTTTGTCGAGCAGTTATAGCTTCGCAAATAGAAACATAAACCGCTTCTACTTCGCTTAGTATCGGTCTCCAATCAGTATCCGCATGAGGCCAAGTGAGTATTATTGCATCTTGCTTTGCCCATTCAGGTGGCAATCTATTTGACATAAGTTTTAATTACTTTATCTGATAGTTATTTTAAATTTACAGGGGTATTGAACCAGCACCAAATAATAATAATTATCATTACAATAATATAGAAAAATTCATTTCGCGCAAGTTTGGGCTCGGATTTAAATAGACTTTCGCACAGTTTTATCGTTTTCCTGATTTCATCTGGAAAACAATGCAAAGCCCTCTCAGTAAAGATTTTATTTATTTAGCATGCTCCAACTTCCTCCGAAACAATGCACTTGGCAATGTAACTAATAGATTGCGTTTTAAGAGCTCAAACAGGTCCGACTGCACTTTGAGATTAATTACTGGATGGGAGCGAGGCACAGCTATCCACCTGACTTTCAATAAAGCTATCTCAGCTATTCTCAACTATATCTGTTCTAATACGGGAAAGACTTGTTTACTGACATGTCAACATTGATTTCTCCGCTAGAAGCAAATCGCCGAGTCTCTTTAAAGGAATATCATGGCCTGGTTCTACTTAATACTCGCCGGACTATGCGAAATTGGTTGGGTGCTGGGACTGAAAATTTCACAGGGCAGTAACACCCGCCTTCTGGGTGTGGTTATGGCTGTGGTATTTATTGGGGTCAGTGGATTTCTTCTGTGGCTGGCGCAGCGAGAGATACCTATTGGTACTTCCTATGCGGTCTGGACAGGAATTGGTGCCGCCGGAGCCTTTGCGGTAGGAGTGCTGTTCTTTGGAGACTCCACCAGCCTTGGACGCTACCTGGGAGTTTTGCTCATTATCTTAGGCGTTGTCACGTTAAAACTCTCTCATTAATTGAGAAGCACCCGGGAAAATTCCCGGGCGCCAGTTCTATTAATCCTCTGAATATTTGTGTTTACGTGCCTGGTTTTGCACAGATCGATACATCTGGGATAGCGCTCTCTCCCCTGCCCGTTTCTGCGCGAGAGTTTGACCGTTACGGCTTAGTTCCTGTTGCAGTTTTTGCCAATTGCGCAAGCGCCGATCATCCAACGAACCGCCCGTTATTGCCTCTTGTACCGCACAGCCTGGCTCTGACTGGTGCTGGCAGTCAGAGAAGCGACACTCTCTGGACAAGGCCTCAATATCAGAAAAAGTCTCCGCCACGCCATCTTCAACATGCACCAACCCCAGCTCCCGCATTCCAGGGCTATCGAGTAACAGCGCTCCCCAACTCAGGGAGTGAAGAGAGCGTTTCCGTGTAGTGTGACGCCCTTTACTATCGGCTTCGCGAATGGTCCCAGTCTCAGCCAGGGGTTCGCCAGACAGCGCATTTAGCAAAGTGGATTTACCCACTCCAGAAGAACCTAACAGCGCGATAGTTTCCCCAGGTAAGCACCACTGGCGCAGCTGTGCCACGCTTTCTCGATCCAGGCTATTTACCATTGCAGCGGGTAATTCGCCGAATGGACGCAATGCCTGAAGAAAAGGGGCTGTATCTTCACACAGATCGGTCTTAGTCAGTATCAGGTGTGGGCTGCAACCAGACTCCCGAGCCAGAGCCAAATAGCGCTCAATACGTGAGAGGTTAAAGTCATCATTCAGGGAGGAAACAATAAAAACACTATCGACATTGGCGGCGATCATCTGCACCTGATGCCCCCCAGGTGCCATGCGCTCAAACTGGCTGCTGCGGCTCAACAAACGCACGAAATATCCACTGCTCTTCTCTAACAACAGCCAATCCCCCACTGCGGGCAAATTAGCCACAAGACTCCCGGTTAGCGGAAGGGACACAGCCCCCTGCTCGCCGGCCAACTCCAGGCGACTGCGGTGTACAGCCATAACCCGCAGCGGCAAACACTGCTCGAGTTCTTCGAGCGTCAGCTGCTGTTGGAAAAAAGGCTTCCAACCGAGTTTTTGCAGCGGAGAAGCTTCCCGCTCAATTTTGATAGATGGGGATTTAGTGCCGAATCTATTAACAGACCGGCGGGTAAAGCGAGATTTACTCAAGATTGAAACCCTCTGGGCGCAATAAAGCACCAAGCGACCGCACATGCGCGGCCAACAGAGCTTTCTCAGGGAAAGCCCGACGTCTAGGAATCTATCGCCGGGCGTGGGCAGCTGGAGGCTGCTACTGGACCCGACGGAGGGTTGCAACAATCATCAATCATCCTCCGCAGTCATTGAGTTCTGGATTCCGCCAAAGTACCTGGCGGGTTATGGGCAAATTAGCACTACCCGGGGATAGGAGCAAGGATAATCCCGGGAAGCCTCTTAGTAATTGCCCCGCCATAAAAAGCAAAGCCGGCAAAAGCCGGCCTTCGAATCCGATTACAGCGAGTGCATCACCTTTCTCGACTCACCATAACCCGATCAGCTGAGTATAGATCCGGCTTTTTCTTTCGCCATCGTGTTTACTCGAGAAGCATCTTCTCCTGCGGGTATTTCCACCAAGTGACGAATCTATAAAGGTTTTATGACACCCCCAACCACCTCCCCCAGACCTCCACCTCCTCGGGGTGGGAGGCCGTCAATGCGTGACTGCGATTCAATACCAACTGAGAGAACCGCAACAAGTACAACAAAAAATGGGAAGCGCTATGCCAACAACAAAATTTACAGGGCCCGGCACAAAGGCCGGGCTGATTCTGGGGGCAGTCTTCTGCTCCATCCAAATACCGGTGTGGGCATCTGACACACCAGACCCCACAGAGGTCAATATTCCCGGCAACCTACAAAGCCAACTGGGCTGCGATGGCGACTGGCAACCAGGTTGTGTCGCCACCCTGCTCAGCTATGACAGCGAAGACGACAAATGGCAAGGCAGCTTTTGGATACCCGCCGGCAACTGGGAGTACAAAGCCGCTCTCAACAACAGCTGGGATGAAAATTATGGGTGGGGCGGCCAGCGGGACGGCGGTAATATTTCCCTCAGCCTGGATGAGGCCCGCGAAGTTAAATTTATCTACGACCACGAGACTCACTGGATCACCGACAACCACAGTAGCGTGGTCGCCGCTGTAGCCGGCAACTTCCAATCCCTGCTGGGGTGTCCGGGAAACTGGCAACCCAGTTGCCTGCGCAGCTGGATGCAGGATGCCGATGGAGATGGCACCTACACCTTTATCACCTCAGCACTGCCTGCCGGTTCCTATGAATTCAAGGTAGCCTTGCACGAAGGCTGGGAGGAGAGCTACGGAAACAATGGAGCTAACGTCAGCTTTACCGTGGCTGCCGATTACGACGAAATCTACTTTGCTTTTGACTCGAATAGTAAAGAAGTCACCGTCAGCAGTGATGGCTTCGCCAAGGGTGACCTGAGCAGCGATAAAGCTCACTGGGTGGATACCAGCAGCTTTGCCTGGGATATCCAGGTGCAGGAAGGTATCGAGGTTAAATTGCACTACAGCAACAGCGCCGAGCTAAAACTGGAGGACGGTGATATCCGTTCCGATGGCACCATCGATCTCACCCCTCTCGCCACCCTGCCCGACAGCGCCCAACAAAAATTCCCGCACCTGGCCAGTTTCAGTGCCTGGCAATTGCCGGGGCAGGCTTCCACTAGTGATCTGGTAACCCAGCAACTCGCCCTCGCCGCTTACGATGCGGAGGGCACGTTACTGGATGCGACTGGTGTGCAGATGGCAGGCGCGCTCGATGATCGCTTTTACTACGACGGTGAACTCGGTGCCCGTGTCGGCGAGGAGAATATCCAGCTCGATCTTTGGGCTCCCACCGCACGGGCAGTAAAACTGCACCTGTTTACAGACTCCAGCAGCGACAGCGCCGATCAGGTGGTATCCATGCTGCGCGATGAATCTACCGGGGTTTGGAGTGCCGATATCGACAAGCAGTGGGACCGCAGTTTTTATCTCTATGAGGTCGAGGTGTACTCCTACTTCAGCCGCCAGATTGAAACCAACCTGGTCACCGACCCCTATTCCCTGAGTCTCTCCATCAATAGTGGCAAAAGCCAGATCATTAACCTGAATGACCGGGACCTGAAGCCGCGCGGTTGGGATCGTCTGCGCAAGCCCAAGTTAACCCAGCCGGAAGACATCAGTATCTACGAGCTGCATGTGCGCGATTTCAGTATTGCGGATCAAACTGTCCCCGAAGCAGAGCGCGGCACCTTCAAGGCTTTCACCCGCAAGCACAGCGACGGCATGCGCCACCTCAATAAATTGGCCCGCGCCGGCCTCACCCATATCCACCTGCTGCCGGCCTTTGACTTTGCCACAGTAAATGAAGATCGCACCCAGCAGCAGCAAACCCCGGACCTCTCAGACTACGCATCGGACAGCAGCGAGCAGCAGGCCCAGGTGGATTCTGTTCGCGATACCGATGGCTTTAACTGGGGCTACGATCCATTGCACTACACAGTCCCCGAAGGCAGCTATAGCAGCGCTCCCGATGGACCTGCGCGCATTCGCGAATTCCGTCAAATGGTGCAAGGGCTATCCCACTCCGGCCTGCGACTGGTGATGGACGTGGTTTACAACCACACCAGCTCCTATGGCCAATACGACAACTCCGTACTCGATAAAATCGTCCCCGGCTATTATCACCGCCGCAATCTGGAAGGCGGTGTGGAAATGAGCAGCTGCTGCGCCAATACCGCCAGTGAGCACGCCATGATGGAAAAGCTGATGATCGATTCCCTGGTCACCTGGGCCCGGGCCTATAAGGTGGACAGCTTCCGTTTCGATCTGATGGGACATCACAGCCTCGACAATATCCTCAAAGCGCAAGCGGCACTGCAATCACTGACCCCGGCAGCCGATGGTGTCGATGGCAGCGCTATCTATCTGTACGGCGAGGGCTGGAATTTTGGCGAGGTGGCTGACGATGCTCGCTTTGTACAGGCCCGCCAGGGCAATATGGCCGGCAGCGGTATCGGCACCTTTAACGATCGCCTGCGCGATTCCGTGCGTGGTGGCAACCCCTTCGGAGGCTTTGAGGAGCAGGGCTTTGGTACCGGTCTGTTCACCGACAGCAACGGTAAGTTTGAGGGAGAAGATGAGCGTGCCACACTGCTTACCCTGGCAGATAAAGTCCGCGTTTCCCTCGCCGGCAACCTGGCGGATTATCCTTTTGAAGATGCCAACGGCAATATCATTACCGGCAGCGAGCTGGTCTATAACGGCCAGCCCACCGGCTATACTGCCGACCCGCAGGAATCCATTAATTATATTGCCGCCCACGACAACGAGACGTTGTTCGACGGAGTACAGATCAAAGCCAGCGACAGCGCCGACTTGGCTGAACGAGTGCGTATCCAGGCATTCAGTAATTCCCTGGTTCTGTTCGCCCAGGGAGTGCCGTTTATCCACGCAGGCCAGGATTTCCTGCGCTCAAAGTCGATGGATCGCGACAGTTACAACTCCGGTGACTGGTTTAATGCACTGGACTTCAGCCTCGCCACCGATAATTGGGGTGCGGGTTTACCTATCGCAGATAAAAACGAAGATAACTGGTCCCTGATGCAACCTTTACTGGCAAACCCGGAACTGGCTCCCGAGCGCCGGCACCGCTTGTGGAGTTCTGCTCTATTCCGCGAGCAACTGGCGATTCGCAACAGCTCTCCCCTGTTCCGCTTGTCTGATGCAGAGTCCGTAGAGGCACACCTTAATTTCCTCAACACCGGACCCGACCAGATTCCTGGGCTGATTGTGATGGAGTTATCCGATTCCAATGGCAACATCGATCGCCGCTTTGAACGTATTGTGGTGCTGTTTAATGGCGATGACGAATCATTGGAATTTACCAGCGAAAACCTTATTGGTGAGTACCTATTCAAGCACCCACGTCAGCGCCGATCAGTAGACTCACGCCTGCACAAAGTAAAATTTGATAGGAGCAGCGGCACCTTTACTCTGCCCGGCCGAACTACCACAGTATTTGTGCAGCCACGCCGTAGATATTAATTCTTTATAAATTTTAAAAGGCCGGATTTTCCGGCCTTTTTTTCATTTTTTAGAAACTAATTTCCCGGCTCTCACCAAGTAATCAGCTCGCAATTGTCATATTCCGCAGATTGATTTAGCGTGTACCTAAATAATAAATAGGTGTACAAATCATGAAGCGTCTCCTTCTCTGCGGCATCGCAACTCTTCTCTCATCCGCGACACTGGCAAAAACTACTGTTATCCATGCAGGCACACTCCTCGCCGTTCCCGGTGAGAAACCTTTGCAAGAGCAAAGTGTAATTATCGAGGACGGCAAGATCAGTGCTGTCAGATCCGGTTATGTAAGCCCGGATAACGCTGAAGTCATTGATCTTAAGAATAGTTTCGTAATGCCGGGCTTAATGGATATGCACGTGCATTTACAAGGTGAGCTGGGCCCTAAAAATGATACCGAGGCTCTCAAGATGTCCATGCCGCTGACCCAGATGCGCTCGCAAATGTTTGCCATGCGAACCCTGGAGTCTGGTTTTACCACTGTGCGCGATGCTGGTAACAGTGGTGAAGAAATGTATGCGATGCGCGATGCGATCAATAAAGGTTGGGTAGATGGCCCGCGAATTGTTGCAGCCGGCAGGGTGGGAATAACTGGTGGCCACGCAGATATCAGCGGTGTCAGTCCAGAGCTAATGGAGCTGCATGATGACAAGACCAAAACTGTATGCGACGGCCCCTACGAGTGCCGACGCGCGACCCGCCATGCGATCAAATATGGTGCTGACTTTATCAAGATTACCTCTACCGGTGGTGTGCTCACCGATCGCGCTACCGGAACTGGTCAGCAGATGGAAATGGATGAGTTAAAAGAGGTGGTCCTTGCAGCCAAACGTATGGGCCGCAAGGTGGCCAGTCATGCGCATCAGGAAGAAGGCATTATCGCCGCACTCGAGGCTGGTGTAGACAGTATTGAGCACGGCACCTACGCAGGTCCCCGCGCCCATAAGTTATTTAAAGAAACCGGCGCTTATCTGGTTCCGACACTTCTCGCCGGCGATACTGTGGTACAGCTGGCAAAAAATACCGATGTCTTATCTGAGGCTCAGAAGGAAAAAGCCATTCGTGTTGGCACAGACATGCGCGGCAATTTCCGTAAAGCGGTCAATGCCGGAGTAAAAATTGCTTTCGGTACCGACTCAGGTGTATCCAAGCACGGCATCAATGCCCGCGAGGCGGTACTGATGAGTGAAGCCGGTATGGACAATATGGCCATCCTGCAATCCGCTACCGTTAACGCCGCCGACCTGATCGATATGAGCGATTCACTGGGCACCATTGAGTCCGGTAAGTACGCCGATATTATCGCCACCGATGGCTCGCCACTGGATAATATCGATGAACTTTTAGATGTGGATTTTGTGATGAAAGGGGGCAAGGTCTTTAAGAATTAAAAGCTTCTGAAAAGTTTAATAGCGAAATTAAAATATTCGAACCCAGTTTTAATTAATTTCTACAAAATAAAAAAGGCCGGATAACTCCGGCCTTTTTTATTGGGGTGCTTCAAGAAAAGTGAAAGTTAGTTTTCCTCTTTTCCTTCTTCATCCTCATTTTCGATCAAGTGACCAAGTTTGCCTTTTTTGGTGGACAAATACTTGGCATTGTGGGGATTGCGTCCGGACTGGTGCGGCAGGCGCTCAGTCACATTGATGCCCAAGTCCTCCAGCGCTTTTACTTTGCGCGGGTTATTCGTCATCAAGCGAATGGCATGGATACCCAGGTGTTTGATCATTGCTTTCAGAATCGAGTAATCCCGCATATCGGCGCCAAAGCCCAACTGCTCATTGGCTTCCACCGTATCCGCACCACAATCCTGCAAGTGGTAAGCGCGAATCTTATTTAACAGACCGATACCGCGGCCCTCCTGGCGGAGATAGAAAATAGCTCCACGCCCCTCCATCGCTATGCGATGCATCGCATGTTGTAGCTGGGCACCACAATCACAGCGCAGGGAGAAAAGTGCATCTCCGGTCAGGCACTCAGAATGAATACGGGCCAACAGAGGCTCTTCGGTATCGAAGTCACCCATGGTGAGCACCACGTGCTCTTTTCCGGTTTCCACTTCCTCGAAACCGTGCATCTCAAACATACCCCAAGAGGTGGGTAGTTTTGAGGATTCCACAAAACGAATGGTCAACTTTATACCTCTTTAAATCAGTGTCGGGCGCGCAGTACCAGCACACCGCCCTGCTGTTCCATATCAACCTGGCTGAGAAAGCTGTTGCCAAGAAGTACCACCTGGGGGAAGTCATCGGCATGAACTGTCGCATCAACATTGTGAACTTTGATTCCACCTATGGTGACACTGCTAAGATTCACTCGATAAACGCTAGTAATACCATTAGCAGTAGAGACTAGTACTTCCTCGGCATTATCCAGATTCAGCCTTAGGCGACGAGCGGTAGGATAATTAATAGCAATATTGGTAGCGCCGGTATCCACCATCATCGGCACTCTCAGGCCATTGACCCAGGCATTTGTTAAATAATGTCCACGGCTATCGGCGGGAAGCCGTACTTCTGCTTTCGCCGCCTTGGCAAAACTGGTTGCTATAGGTGCATCCAAGGTCAGCTTTTGCTCCCGTCCAGACACACTAATCCGTGCATAACGAGTAGTCGCTTCCAACAGGGTGACACCCTCTGGGGATTTTTGTCCCGCCTTAAGAATTTTCTGGCGGCCATCAATTTCCAGCATGGCGCTATCGCCAAATAATCCCTTTAATTGAACCTGCTGTGCATTAGCACTCAGAGCAATCAAGAGACTTAAAAAAAATACAAAATAGCTGCGCATTGATCTTCCCTATCAATCTAAGCGCCCAGTACCCACGCCGTTAATTGCAGTACCAGGGACGCATAAACGGCGGCCAGTATATCGTCGAGCATAATCCCAACGCCACCTTGCACCTTGCGATCAGCCCAGCCAATGGGCGGGGGCTTGGCAATATCAAATATCCGGAAGAGGACAAAGCCGTATAGCGCCCAAGCCCAACCTGCAGGAGCCATAAACATGGTGAGCCAGTAGCCCACCATTTCATCCCAAACAATACCGCCGTGATCGTGAACTCCCATTTTCTTGGCAGCTGCACCACATAGATAGCAACCTACCACACCGGTAACAAACACAATGGCCAGATACCAGAATGGAGGCAAATCCTTCATCAACCACCAAAAAGGAATCGCTGCCAGGGTACCAAACGTACCCGGCGCTTTGGGTGCCAGCCCGGAGCCGAACCCAAATGCCAACAGTAAGGTGGGATCGCGCAACAGCTGGGAAAATGTCGGGTTGTTAATGCTCATATTATTGAATTCTCACAAAGGCACTATGGTCTACACAATGACTTAAAAGTGCCTATAGCCTGGCGATTGAGCAACCCAGGGATTGCCGTGATAGGAGCAACGTACCTGCGGCTCCCCCTCAACGAGTTTCCCTATGGGTGTAAAACCCAGTTGACGAACTTGCTCAACTGCGGCTGCCGGTGCGGTAAAACAAAGCTGGTAGTCATCCCCTCCACAGGCCGCCAGCTCTACGGCAGTATCAGCTGCCAATCGATTGGCTAGGGGGGCTATGGGCAGAGACTCCAGGTTTATTTCTGCTGCCACACCGCTCGCTTTGCAGATATGGCCCAGATCCCCCAGTAATCCGTCGGAAATATCCAACGCACTGGTAGCAATGCCTGCAATCGCGTTGGCAGTTTCTAATTGCGGCTCGGGAAAATAGAAAGCCTGCTCCGCTTCCCGCCGCACTGACTCAGTCACATTCCGCTCTGCCAAAACAACGGGCAGGGCTGCTGCGGCAGCGCCCAGTGGGCCGCTCACATAAATATTGTCGCCGACAGAAGCGCCATCCCGCCGGAGGGGCTTTTCGGTATGGCCGATAACCTGAATAGTAATGGACAAGGGGCCAGCGGTAGTGTCACCACCCACAAGGGAAACCCCAAACTTACCAGCAGTTTCCAGCAGGCCACTGGCGAATTTCTCCAGCCAAACGGAGTCGCTATCGGGTAAGGTCAGGGCAAGGGTAAACCAGAGTGGGCGGGCATTCATTGCCGCCAGGTCACTGATATTCACACGCAGTGCACGGCTCGCAAGCATGAATGGGTCAGCACCTGCGGGGAAGTGACGACCTGCTACCAGGGTGTCCATAGAAGTGGCCAACTGCCCGCTGACAGGTGCTTGCAATAGCGCGCAGTCATCGCCAATCCCCAGGGCTACACCTTCGCCCTGGGGAGCGCGGGCGAAGTAATTGCGGATGATCTCAAACTCCCCCGGCGCTTTAGACATAATTGCTGGCTCAGCCCTTCTTGTCTGCGGCTACCTCTGCCGAGCGCAGGTCCGCAGCGGTCTTATCCAAAATGCCATTGATAAACTTGAAGGCATCGGTGGGACCAAATTTTTTCGCCAGGGCCACCGCCTCATTAATGACAACCTTGTAAGGTACATCGATACGGTTTTTCAGCTCGTAAGTGGCCATGCGCAAGAGCGCGCGGGATACAGGGTCCAGGTCTTCCACTTTGCGATCCAGGTGCGACGTGTAAGCGCCCTCTACCTCATCAAGGTTTTTCGCTACGCCGTGGAAAATATCACGAAAATATTCCACGTCGGTTTTGCTCATATCATTATCGGCGTGAAACTCGGCCTCAATGGAATTAAGGCTGGCGCCGGCCATCTGCCACTGATAGAGCGCCTGCATGGCGTAGTGACGTGCCTTACGGCGGGCGGATGCAGTTACGGTCATTGTCTTTTCCGGTAGATACTTCACAGAATGGGCTGCACCGACACACCTTTTGTGCCGGCGCGCCGGCAATTAAATCTTGCCGAGTAGGGAAACCATTTCCAGGGCGGTTTCGGCGGCTTCACAACCTTTGTTGCCAGCCTTGGTGCCTGAGCGTTCAATAGCCTGCTCAATGGAGTCCACTGTCAGCACGCCAAAGGTGACGGGAATGCCAGTATTCATGGATACCTGAGCCAGGCCTTTGGTGCACTCGCCAGCCACATACTCAAAGTGCGGGGTGCCACCACGGATAACCGCGCCCAGGGCAATAATGGCATCAAACTTTTTAGTCTCAGCCAGCTTCTGTGCCGCCAGGGGAAATTCGAATGCGCCCGGGGCGTAGTAGATAGTGATATCTTCATCCTTGATACCCTTGCGGCGCAGGGTGTCCAGTGCACCATCCTTTAGGCTTTCAACCACAAAGCTGTTCCAGCGGCTCACCAACAGTGCGTATTTGCCCGTACTGCCGACAAAGTCCCCTTCGATCACTTGAATATTGCTCATAATTTTCAATCCGTATTTCTTGTCTATCGCCGCCGCTATCAGGACAGTAGCGGCGCTTCAGTATTGTTACTCTTTTATTAGGGTTGCGGCGCCTCTACGTTCAGGTATTCCTCTACCTCCAGGTCAAACCCGGAAATAGCACTGAACTTGAACGGTGCGCTCATCAGGCGCATTTTGCGCACCTTGAGATCCCTCAGAATTTGCGAACCGGTACCTACCTGCTTGTACACCAGGTCCTGGCTGGGGCGCTGTTGCTTGCCGCTGATCAGCCAATCAATACTCTCTTCGATTTCTTCGGTGGTTTCGTTGTGGCAGATCAGTACCACAACACCCTTACCCTCTTCTTCAATACGCTGCATCGCGCGGCGGAAGGTCCACGGGGTGAATTTTTCATCGCCGCGCTGAATCGTAAGCACATCGCGCAGAGTATTTCCCACATGCACACGAACCAGGGTCGGCTCTTCTGGGGTGGGGTCGCCTTTAACAAAGGCAAAGTGGCGTTCGCGGCGGGCCTTATCGAGATAAGTGCGCAGCTTGAACTCACCGAACTCGGTGCGCACCTTGCGCTCATTAACGCACTCGACGGTTTTCTCATTCAGGGCGCGATAGGTAATCAGGTCGGCGATAGTGCCGATCTTCAGGTTGTGCTCTTTCGCGAACTTTTCCAGGTCCGGGCGGCGGGACATGGTGCCGTCTTCATTCATAATCTCAACAATCACCGCAGCCGCCTCAAAACCCGCCAGGCGGGCCAGGTCGCAACCGGCTTCGGTGTGGCCTGCGCGGCTTAATACACCGCCGGGCTGGGCCATAATGGGGAAGATATGGCCGGGCTGTACAATATCGCTGGGCTTGGCATTTCTGGCCACAGCGGCGCGAACCGTACGCGCGCGATCGGCGGCGGAAATACCGGTGGTGACACCCTCTGCCGCCTCAATGGATACGGTGAAGTTGGTGCTGAACTGGGCTCCGTTGTCCCGCGACATCAGTGGCAGGTCCAACTGCTCACAGCGCTCTTTGGACATGGGCATACAAATCAGGCCACGGGCATGAGTGGCCATAAAGTTGATGTCTTCAGCGCGAATCTGCTCCGCAGCCATCACCAGGTCGCCCTCGTTCTCGCGATCTTCATCATCCATCAGGATTACCATTTTGCCCTGGCGGATATCGTCGATCAGTTCTTCAACCGTATTTAGTTCCATGGTTAACTCTGGATAAATTTATCAATTGCAAATAGAGCGGCTATCGCTGCTGTTTTCGCCGTGGTGCACGGCCCATCTTTAGCGCTTGTAAAACCCGTTCTGGGCCAAAAATTCGAGGGTCATGCCCCCACCACTAGGCTTGGCTGCCTCATCACCGAGGAGTAGCCGCTCCAAGTAGCGCGCAATCAGGTCCACTTCCAGGTTGACCCGAGTACCGGCGGTATAACCGGCCATAATCGTTTCCTGCAACGTGTGTGGCACTATGGTGAGTTCAAACTCAGCCCCATCCACGGCATTGACCGTGAGGCTGGTGCCGTCGACGGTGATAGACCCTTTATGGGCAATATAGCGAGCCAGGTTTTCCGGTGCGCGCAGGCGGAACCGCTCGGCGCGAGCCTCGGACTTGCGCCATACCACCTCGCCAATACCATCCACATGGCCGCTGACAATGTGTCCACCCAGGCGGGTCTGGGGTGTCAGTGCTTTTTCCAGATTGACCCGGTCGCCTTTTTTCCAGCGGCCCACCGTTGTCACATCCAGGGTTTCCGCAGAGACATCCGCCCAGTAACCATCACCGGGCAGGTCAACAACCGTGAGACAAACACCATTGGTGGCAATACTGTCCCCCAGTTGCACATCACCCAGATCCAGCTTACCGCTGCGCACACGCACACGCAGGTCGCCGCCCTGGGGTTTTAACTCTGCAATCTCGCCTAAGGCTTCAATAATTCCGGTAAACATCAGCGCTCGATATCGGTTGTTGCAGTAATGCGCCAGTCGTGACCAACTGCGCGCATATCGGTAATCGTAATCGGCAGCATCGAGCCCATACGCTCGATAGGCAGTTCAAACAGCGGCCGCCCGGTGCTACCCAGCAGTTTTGGCGCCATATAAACAATTATTTCGTCGACATGGCCACGATAGAGGAATTCACCAGAGAGGGTCGCACCGCTCTCTACCAAAACTTCATTGCACTGGCGTCGCGCCAACTCCTTGAGCAGGGCGAGCAGGTCTACGCGGCCCTCTTTGTCGTGGGGTAAAACCACGACTTCCGCACCCGTTTTCTCAATACGCTCGCGACGCTCGGCCTCCGCGCGCTCTGTCGTGCACACCAATGTGGGGGCATCCCCCTGCAAAATAAAGGCTCTCGCTGGGGTGCGCAGCTGACTGTCAACAATTACCCGCAGCGGCTGCACTTCGGCGGCTCGCTCTGCGGCCAGCATTTCCAGTGCCATTTCATCGGCGCGCACATTGAGATTGGGATTGTCGAAGCGCACCGTCTCAACCCCGGTGATCACTGCACAACTGCGAGCGCGCAGGCGCTGTACATCGGCGCGAGCCGCAGGGCCCGATACCCACTTTGATTCCCCACTGGCCATAGCGGTGCGCCCATCCAGGCTCATGGCGGATTTGCTTCGCACCAGGGGCAGTCCCAGGGTCATACGCTTGATAAAGCCAGGATTTAGAGCGCGACACCTCTCTTCCAGGATGGGGCCTTCCACTTCGATCCCAGCATCGCGCAATATTTGCAATCCGGCACCGCTGACATTCGGATTCGGGTCCTGCATTCCGTAAATAACCTGGGCCACGCCGGCCTTTACCAACGCCTCGGCACAGGGACCTGTGCGGCCGGTATGGCTGCAGGGCTCAAGAGTGACATAAACCGTAGCCCCCTGAGCCAGGTCGCCGGCATCACTCAAGGCTTCGATCTCAGCGTGGGGTTCGCCGGCCCGCTTGTGCCAACCTTCGCCGACAACATTGCCATCCCCGTCAGTAATCACACAGCCCACTCGCGGATTCGGCATAGTGGTGTAGAGACCGCGCTCTGCCAACTGAATAGCGCGGGCCATCAGTGCTTCCGCACTGTGTACAACAGTTTGACTCATTCTGTCTTCGATCCCTTACTGGTCAGTCGCTCAATCTCTTCTCTAAACTCGCTGACATCCTCAAAACGGCGATAGACAGAAGCAAAGCGCACATAGGCCACCTGGTCCAGCTCACGCAGCTGCTCCATCACCAATTCACCAATAGCACGCGCCGGCAACTCCCGTTCTCCGGTCGCCTGCAGGGCGTGTTTTATTTGAGATACCGCCGACTCCACCCGCTCAATACTCACCGGGCGCTTTTCCACAGCGCGCTGAATACCCGCGCGCAGCTTGTCTTCATTAAACGGCTCGCGCTGGCCGTTTTGCTTGATCACTCGCGGCAGCAGCAGCTCCGCAGTTTCAAATGTGGTAAACCTCTCGTGGCACTCCAGGCACTCGCGCCGGCGGCGTACTTGGTCGCCCTCAGCCACCAATCGGGAATCGACTACTTTTGTTTCTTCTGCGCTGCAGAACGGACAGTGCATGTGGGATTATCCCCGGAATGGAAAATGGACCGCAGTTTACCACAGCCGTTGCACTGTGTGACCGCGGCACGCACAGCCACAGTGCATCGCAAATTCAACAGGGACACATAAAAAAAGCGGCTCTATGAGCCGCTTTTTTGTCAGCAATGCTGATCAGCCTTTTTTATACACAGGAAACTCTGCGCAAATACCCAGAACTTTCTGCTTCACATCGGCGATAGTTGCTTCAACATCACCTTTCTCCAGTGCATCCAGCACGTCGCAGATCCAGTGAGTGAGCTGCTGGGTTTCCTTTACACCAAAGCCGCGAGTAGTGATTGCCGGGGTACCGACACGCAGGCCGCTGGTAATGAAAGGAGAGCGCGGGTCATTGGGTACCGCGTTCTTATTAACGGTGATGTTGGCGTTACCCAGGGCTTCATCCGCATCCTTACCGGTGTACTCTTTGCCAATCAGGTCAACCAGCATCAGGTGATCATCGGTCCCACCGGATACAATGTTGATACCGCGATCGAGGAAGGTCTCCGCCATTGCGCGGGCATTTTCCACAACCTTCTTCTGGTAGGCCTTGTATTCAGAGGTCATGGCCTCTTTGAAAGAAACCGCTTTCGCCGCGATCACATGCATCAGCGGGCCACCCTGACCACCGGGGAATACAGCGGAGTTGAGCTTCTTCTCAATTTCTTCGTTGGCGCGCGCCAGGATGATACCGCCGCGGGGGCCACGCAGGGTTTTGTGAGTAGTAGAAGTCACAACATCGGCGTGGGAGATTGGGGAGGGATACTCACCAGCGGCAACCAGGCCTGCAATGTGAGCCATATCCACAAACAGGTAAGCACCCACTTTGTCAGCGATCTCGCGGAAACGCGCCCAATCCAT
This sequence comes from Microbulbifer maximicatervae (SeqCode), assembly GCF_052468095.1. The sequence continues at coordinate 478,962 of NZ_CP174332.1, read as the reverse complement.
CACTCGGCTATAGGCAGAGAAACCAGCCACGATCATCTTCGGCTTGTGCTCAAGCGCCAGGCGTTCAACTTCCTCGTAATCCACTTCGCCAGTTTCCGGGTTCAGACCGTACTGCACTGCATTGTAGATCTTGCCGGAAAAGTTAACGCGGGCACCGTGGGTAAGGTGGCCACCGTGGGCCAGACTCATGCCCAGTACAGTGTCACCTGGGGCGCAGAGCGCCTGGTAAACAGCCGCATTAGCCTGTGACCCTGAGTGCGGTTGCACATTGGCGTAATCAGCACCAAACAGCTCCTTGGCCCGCTCAATGGCCAGGGTTTCCACTTTGTCCACGTACTCACAACCGCCGTAATAACGCTTGCCTGGATAGCCCTCGGCATACTTGTTAGTCAGGCTGCTGCCCTGAGCTTCCATTACCATTGGGCTGGTGTAGTTCTCAGAGGCGATTAACTCGATATGGTCTTCCTGACGAGAGTCTTCCTCCTGGATGGCTTCCCAAATTTCCGGGTCGTAAGAAGCTAAAGTGACAGATGAATCAAACATGGTGTTCCCTCGGTAAAGCGGGCTTGAGTAGAGGCTTGTAAAACTCGATACCACAGCGCCCAGACTTATGAGTAGGACCAAAGGCTCCCAGCGTGGGATGGCCCTACTGCTCAATGCATTCTGGGCATTTTAGAAAGGCGCGCATTGTACACCAAGGGCAGCATGAATGCGCAAATGCAGAGACGTGGCGGGACCAACCCGTCCACCTTAAAAAGACGGTCAGAATTTGTACACTACAGAGCCAGACCAGTAATTCACGTCGGACTCAATGATGGTGTAATCCAGTTCCAGGGTCGCCTCGTCGGTCAGTTTGAAACCAGCCCCGAGCCCGGCAGATGCCCCGTTATCCGAGTACTCTTTCTCCCAATTATCTATCTCCAACTCCTCATGGAGGTAGCCGATACGACCTTTCAGATAAAAGTTGCCCGGGCTGCGATAGGTGGCATAAACAGCTTGCGTTGCCAGGGAGTAGTTGTAATCGTACCAGTAGTAGTCGAACTCACCATTAATGACAGAGTCGGTGACTTCTGCCTCGAATCCCCAGCCAGAACCCCAGGTATAACCGGCTCGAATCCCCCCATTTAAAGGACTCTCCCCCCTGGCATCAACATCCAAAGCACCGAAGACGCCACCGATATACGCACCCTGCCCATAAGCGGTAGCGGAACACAACAGAGCGGTAACTGCAGCCATTGCCTTGAGATTAAAGCCCACCATCTTCCCCTTAAATCTCGAAGTCTGATCAAAGGGCAGGGATTATAGGGGCACAATCAACTGGCACAAGTGTTCACTTAGACAGGTCAGTATGTAACCTGGGAACTTTTAAAAAGAGGTGTCACCTATTCAAACTTAGGAAGGGGCAATTAAAACCTCAGGCTAAACCCGCCTGACCAATAACTGACATCCTTCTCTAGTACGGTGTACTCAAGCTCCAGATGATAAATTTCATTCAGGCTATAACCAATTCCAGCCCCTAAGCTGACACCCAAGTCATCACTACTTGCACTGCCAACAGAAACGTCTTCATAGAGAAGGCCCAGGCGTCCTTTCAGGTACCAGTCCCCCTCTGTTCTGTAAGTCGCATAAGTAGCAAGAATACGTATGTCTACATCCACATTCCGACCATAAGCCTCAGTCTCACCACTTAATAGTGAACTGGTATATTCACCTTCCACCCCAAAACCCGAGGCCCGCACATAACCTGCTCGCAGTCCCAAATTCAGTGGATTATCGACCCCCTTGAAATCAAAATCAGCTATTCCGGCCACGCCCCCCCAGTAGGCGCCCTCGGCAATTGCGCCCGCTGAAACAACGAGTGCCAGCACACCTATACCAGCCTTAACTATTTTCATTAACACTCCCATCCTGTTGCATTAACTTTGTCGTGACACACAAATAGAGCGCTGCGGAATAATTTGATGACAACCTACGACTTCAACACCAATAAATTTATTGAACAACGGGAAACATCGCAGCATGCTTAAATGTGCAACACCACGTCATTAGAAATTATTAAAATATGAAGGATCAGACACACCCTTATCTAGGTCCGACAGAAGAGCGTACTTGTGGAAAAAACTGAAGAAAGGGCTACTCGAAAATAGGTTTAATTTATCTTGTGGTCAAATACAACGAGGTACAGATAAGAGTTGACCCAAGGAATTCAGCGGCATGGTCAGACTCATACCTATTGATAACCCCAGCCCTACCCTGAGTAGGTAGCGGTAAATTCCACCTTGAGTCCCACTAAGTCCCCCTCACTTGATCCAAATCAACTTTGGATTGGTACATATGGCAACAATAGACCCATCGACAAATCGCGGAGGTCTGGGATGAATGCCATCTACCGACAACTGTGCTGTGACCATAAACATATGCAAGAGTTGCTCAATGCCTTTGAGCAATTACTCCTGGATCTTTTTGGCTGCGGCGACCGCGATCCAAACACCTTGTCACTGATCCTTGATGCTTTGGATTATTTATCGGCATACCCGGATAGGTATCACCACCCAGTTGAGGACTTAATATTTTCCCGGCTGTTGACTAAGCCAGTACATGACAGGGAATCAATTTACGAAGCGCAAATGCAGCATGAAAATATAGCCGCAGCGACAAAACACATGTGCGCTTTATTTTACGCTATTGCCAATGATGCGACCGTTGAACGGAGAGTGCTGCAAGGAGCTTGCAACACCTACCTGAAGCTGCAACGCAAGCATATGGCCTTGGAAAATAAATCTATTTTCCCACAGATCGAACAGTACCTGGGGACTACCGACTGGATTTATATTCAGAAACAGGTCAGTGAATTAAGCTGCAGATATTTCGACAGGGCAACCAGAAAAATTTACGAGTCCCTGCACAAAGATCTGACACAACATCAAATGCCCGCGCAGGCATTAGCTTAGGTCACTAAAACAGCAGGGAGGAAATATTAATGCAGTTTAAACGCCACGGCATATCCATTGGCATGGAACGCATAAATGATGAATTTTTCCTTTACATAAAGGCAATTGGTGAATTAACCCATGAGGATTATGAGCATATAACACCACTATTAGAATATGCTCTGGAAGGGGTAAAAAAACCTCAGGTTCAATTGCTGATTGATCTCCGGGATTTCGAGGGCTGGGGGATGCACGCGATCTGGGATGAGTTCAAGCTGGCCTTAAAGCACGGCAATGAATTCTCGCATGTCGCTGTACTTGGGGATGAGGAGTGGCAGCAAATAGCCACAAAAGTCGGGAGCTGGTTTGTTAGCGGTGAAGTCCGCTATTTCAAACAGCAACAAGAGGCCATGGATTGGCTACAGGAAACAAGGAAGACGGGTATTGGTCACAAGGAATCTGAAAAGGAATTAGCTTTCTCCACACACTCCTGATAAGTAGTGGATTAAGGGGGCGTTTACGCCCCCCTTTTTTTTACCCGAAAATTACTCAGTTACTTATTTCTAAGTATTCACCTTCCTCTTTTTACTGTCCCAGGAAGGCGTTCCCAATATAAGATTACCTACGCTCAACTCGTTACGGCAAAAAGAACAGTAAATATTCTCATAGTGTAAGTTATTCCGATGCAGAATATTAAGCACGTCAGCCAGGGTTGGACTCTTTTGATTGTGCCTATTTCGAATCGTCAAGAAGTTAGCTTCCATCTTTGTGGTGTACAAAGAAGCACCAACCTTTGCGTCATACAGAGACTTTTGAAAGGGATCATTTAAGTCATATTGCTGCAGTCTTGCCTGATTCCGAATAGCTTTCACATTGTGATTATGGGCTTCATCCACAACATTCTGAATCTGAGCGTAACTCTCACCATCATTAATAAATCGGCGCGATAGGCGACCAAAAATCTGTCCGGCTGTACTGCCGTGGTACCCCTGGAATTTTTTCAACATATAGTTACGGCATATCTTACCCTTGCCAATATGCTCATGAACTTTTGCTTTCCCATCTACAACATCTTGTAGTCCAGGATCTTCCAACGTGTAACCGTGAGGTGCAAAGAAAAGCAGGTTATCGCCACCGTGGCCTTTATTATAAAAAACCTGCTTGGTTGCGGCACCGTGGGCAGAAATCACCAGGGACGGCGCATCCCCAACATTGGTACCTTCCGGTGCAAAAATTTTGACTAAATCAAATTCACGAACAGGCATATGACACCTATCTAACGTCGAGTACAGAAATAAGAGGGTCACCCCTCCAAACAAAACAACCGTACTAACAACCTACTATGACCAACCATCCACACTCAAGTTTTATTGCATGATTTTTGACATTAGTCACGAAGAGGAAAATTTTTTGGACTAAGCATTAGTCAAGTAAGTGGGGTGGGAAATAAATATGACAAAAATAAGGAGGAATTGAGGAAAGCAGTACAGGCCTGGCAAGCTCAAAGCTCAAAGCTCAAAAAAGTGAGCCGTAACAAATTGGTAGATGGTGACCCATAATAAAAATGCATTCACATTTCTAGCTTAACGGGCACCATCTTCTCTCTACTTAAGAATTGAATACGAAGTTAAAAGACACCGTTTAGGTGGTTGGTCGCTGCATTTTGCTGTCCCAGGATGGAGTTCCAATAAGGATATTGCTAAAACTCACTTCGCTTCGACAAAAAGAACAATAGATATTTTCATAGTGCAGATTATTTCTATGCAGAATGTTTAGAACATCCACTAAGGTGGGGTTATCCATTTTTACTCTATTGCGAATAGTCAATAAGTCCGCCGACATTACCGGCTTAACCCCTTTCTTAATATAAGGTTGATGCATGGGATTATTGGGATCCAGATTTCGCACCCTCTCATTGTGCTCATGGGCATTATCTACAGCCTTTTGCACATCGGCATAGCTCTCACCTTTAATAAAATGGCGAGTAACGCGGCCTAGAATCTGACCGGTTGTTGACCCGTGATACCCCTGATATTTGCTCAGGGTATAGTTATGACAAACCTTTCCCTTACCAACCCACTCATGATATTTGGCATTGCCACTCAAGACGCTACCAATACCTGGATCATTTAGAGAGTAACCATGGGGAGAAAAGAAAAAGAGGTTATCCCCTCCATGCCCTTTGGGATAAAAAATTTGCTTGGTTGTTGCACCGTGAGCAGAAATTACCAGATTGGGAGCATCTCCCACTTGTGTTCCTTCCGCTGCAAAAATCTTAACTAGATCAAATTCTCTGACAGGCATACTTCCCTTCCTCTTACTTCTTATTTTTCTGAGGCTTACTGACTAGCGCTCTGTGACAAAGGCTACTATGGCTTATTGGATATTTGCTAGAGGTGTGAAATACAAAAAATACCAGGCAAGAGAACTACAAATATCCAAGCTATACAGCCAAACCCTCTTAAACAAAGGAGAAAAGAAAACACTTCTAAAATAGCGGCACTCAATTAGAACCATCGTACCCTTTTGGGGCGGCAGTATTCGCAGCTATTCTGGCTAAAATGACCCAGATACTGCCGAAATAGACAAGGAATAAAAATTAAAATTAGGAGGCTTTATGCGCCAACATGCTCAATAGCCGATATAAAAAAGAAGCGATAGGTTCCAGAAAATCAATTGGAAAAGTGAAAAACCTTTACCGATATCAGTCGTAGCCGCAATGGGTTCCGGCCAGTTCACTCAACGCCAACAAGTCAAGGATTTCAACCATTCGACCACTAACATTCACCAGTCCATCTCGCTGAAAACGCGAAAATAAACGGCTCACCGTCTCCGCTGTTAACCCCAAGTAATTGGCGATGTCCGTTCTCGGCATAGAGAGTACAAATTCACGGGGGGAGTAACCACGACATGCATAGCGACTGGAAATATTAATCAACAATGCCGCTAAGCGAGCATCAGCAGCACGCTTTCCCAACAACATTAAGATTTCATTTTCCTGCCGCAACTCTTCGGAAAAAATACTATAGATTTGCTGCTGCAATGCTGGAACTTCCTGAGCTAAGGTTTCCAGTTGGTCAAATGGCAACAAGCACACACTGCTATCTTCCAGTGCCTCCGCATAACTGGGGTGAACCCGACTACTATAAGCATCGAGCCCCAACAGCTCACCAGGAAGGGCGAAATGTGTTACCTGGATATTCCCATCTGCACCAATGACTACCGTTTTGACACTTCCAGAGCGAATCGCATAGAGATTTTGGAAAGGGTCACCTGCTCGATACAAGGTTTCACCCGCTTTAATTACCTTTTTCTTGCGGGTAACACGTTCAAGCCGGTCAATATCTGCCTGCACCAGCCCTGCAGGCAAGCACAAACGCCTGACTGAACAGTTACTACAACTTACGGCCTGCGCTGACTTGGTCATAGCTAGGCAACCAAATTCTTTTACTGACAGTAATACTATTACCGGCCATGAATCAGCTTTTTGACTTTTTCGTAACCGGCTTGTCCTGGTAAACACACTCCATAATACTAAGCGACACACATGGTAGTTAGTAACTTGCCCTATGTGCTAAATTCGTAAAGTTAAAAGATAGTTTCATATTAAAAACAACTTTTATATTTCTTTAAAAGTTAAAAGATTAAAACTCAGGTAAAAAGTTTTCGATTACCATTCGTTGCTGTTTTTTGCCATCCTGATCCAAGCCGCTCTTAAAATTGCAAAGTTCATTGGCCCAATTGGATGTTCTGACCCGAATAGGTGGCTCCTCAGCCTGTATCACTTGTAAAACCACTTCGGCTACTTGGTCAGATGTCTGGTATATCTCAGCTGTCTGCTCTGGGCTTCGCGACCTCATACCACCAATATACTGATTGAAGACCCCCTGGTATTCATCTTCGGGATACCCCTGGCTCCGCTCCAACTGCGAAAGCACATTATTGGCAAACTCTGAGTGGATTCCACCGGGCTCGACAGCGGTAAAATTAATATTAAAGGCAGGGGTTATATAACTTGCCAGGGCCTCTGTATAACCCTCAACAGCAAACTTTGCCGCACAATACAGCTCATTGAACGGCTGCCCAACTAGCCCACCCACTGACGAAATATTGATAACGTGTCCACTGCGAGCTTCGCGCATATAGGGTAAAACTGCTTTAGTGCAACGAACTACACCGAGGTAGTTCACATCCGTCACCCAGCGTATCTCTTCTTCGCTGGCGTGTTCAGTGGTCTTTACAAAACCAGCGCCAGCATTGTTGATCAATAAATCGATACGCCCAGCATCCCGGATAATGGTATCTACGCAGTTCTGAATACTGTCAGAATCTGTTACATCCAATTCCATCACTTCGAGAGCCGCCCCCTGAGGAGCCGCATTTATCAGCTGGTCGGCCTTGGAGAGATCTCGCATGGTGGCAAAGACCCTAAACCCCTGCTTAGCCATTTGCAGCGCCAGACTCTGCCCCAGCCCTGTGGAGGTCCCGGTAATCAAGGCAACCTTACTCATTGCTCTATCCTCAGTATCCGTTAATCAATCTCAAAATGTAAACTACTCAGTGCAGTATACACATGAATGGCATTAAGTAAACCGATCGGTGTATTTTTGGCAATTAATCTGGCTGCAGCTAAACAATAGGGCTGGCGAGTCAGAATAAGCCGTAAAATAAGCTCCGCCAGCTTTATTCTCAGAGGGCGTAACCTGATACCATTAGCGCCCTTCTATAGCCCAGACAGTTTCTGTGAGTCGGAATGTTGGATAGCCTCCGGCGCATTCAAGTCACAGGTAGTCCCGCAACAAGGTATTTCTATGTCCATTGCCGATTTGAACTTTTTGAAAGCACTGCCAAAAGCCGAGCTTCATCTCCATATCGAGGGTTCACTGGAACCGGAGCTAATGTTCGAGTTGAGCAAGCGCAACAATATTGAAATTCCCTTTTCCAGTATTGAGGAAATTAAAGCAGCCTATAAATTTCATAATTTACAGTCCTTCCTCGATATTTATTATCAAGGCGCTTCGGTCCTGATCCATGAGCGGGATTTTTATGATCTGACCATGGCTTATCTCAAGCGCTGTCGTGAAGACAATGTTGTCCACACAGAGATCTTCTTTGACCCCCAAACCCATACAGAGAGGGGCATTGATATCGGTGTGGTTATCAAGGGTATTAACAGCGCTCTTGATGATGCAAGAAATGAGTGGGGAATAAGTAGTCACCTTATTTTGTGCTTCTTACGCCACCTGAGTGAAGAGGAAGCAATTGCCACCTTGGAAGCGGCAAAACCATACCTCAACTTAATAAAAGGTGTAGGGCTGGACTCTTCTGAGCTGGGTCATCCACCCAGCAAATTTCAGAAAGTATTTGCTATGGCCAAAGAGCTAGGGCTTGAGAGAGTTGCCCACGCCGGTGAAGAGGGGCCTGCCGATTATATCGTAGAGGCTCTCGATCTTCTGGACGTGAGCCGAATCGACCATGGGGTTCGCTGCGTTGAGGACGAAGCACTAATTGAGCGCCTGAAAGCAGAAAATATCCCCCTGACCGTTTGCCCGCTCTCCAATACCGCACTCTGTGTGTACGACAATATGAACCAACACCCTATTTTGTCACTCCTCGAGCGCGGCCTGTGTGTCACTGTTAATGCAGATGATCCCGCTTACTTTGGCGGTTACGTTAATAAAAATTATCTGGCCCTTAGCGAAAGTCTGGGCATGACTAAAGAGCAGGCGAAAAAACTGGCCCTGAATAGTTTTAAAGCGAGCTACATTTCAGAGGCAGATAAAGAAAAGTGGGCGGAGGCAATATCAGCAATCGAAACGGTTGCTGAAGTTTAGTGGATTGGGTAGTGTCCTGACTGACCATAAAGCCAGGACACTATTTCAAATTTCAGTCTTCATCATATCCGCAGTGAGTACCCGCTAGCTCACTGAGTTCAATTAAATTAATAATCTCAACTGATCGGCCACTCACCTTAATTAATTTTTCTCGCTGAAAACGCGAGAAAAGCCGGCTGACAGTTTCCGCTGTCAAACCCAAATAATTAGCGATATCAGTGCGCGGCATCGATAAAACAAACGCACTGTGAGAGTATCCACGGCGAGCGTAACGGCTGGAAATATTAATCAGAAGAGCCGCCAAACGAGTATCGGCAGAGCGCTTGCCCAACAACATTAAAATATCGTTTTCCTGGCGCAACTCTTCAGAAAAAATGCTGTAAATCTGCTGCTGCAGGGCTGTCACCTGCTGGGCCAAAATTTCCAGTTGAGTAAAAGGCAGCAGGCAAACACTGCTGTCTTCCAATGCTTCCGCATAACTTGGATGTACCCGAGTACTGTAGGCATCCAGACCGAGCAGTTCCCCAGGTAAAGCGAAGTGGGTGACCTGAGTGTCACCATCTGCAGCAATCACCACAGTTTTAAAACTGCCTGAGCGAATTGCATAGAGATTGGCAAATGGATCGCCAGCTCGGTAAAGGGTCTCCCCCGCTTTAATTATTTTCTTTCGACGAGTGATCTGCTCTAGCCGATCAATATCAGACTGACACAAACCAGCTGGCAAGCACAAACGCCTGACTGAACAGTTGCCGCAACTAACAGCTGTAGAGGAATCCATCATACTAAACCGGTCGGTAAACTAATTTGCCGCAATTGTAACGGCTGTCGAGCCGTTAGTCTCCTGCCGGTAGCTATAGAACACGTGAATATTTCGCATCTGTTTCTTGACTGTGCAAATACATATCAAATGCAGCGGCAACATTTCTCACGAACCAGCGACCTTCCTCGGTAACAATAATATTTTCGTTATCCTGATAAATTAGACCATCGTCAAACATAGGCTGTAAGCGCGCTAACTCCTCAGAGAAATACTCCTCAAAGGAAGCACCTATACGCTGTTCAACAAGCTTTTTATCCAGGCGCAAACGACACATTAATTCACTAATAATCCACTGGCGCAAACGATCTTCATCATCCATTAACCAGCCGCGGCAGGCTGCAGATTTCCCTTCTCCAATCGCCTGAGTATATTCTTTTAAGCGATGTAAATTTTGCCAGTAGCCATCGCGACTGTAGCTGATCGCCGATGCCCCCAGACCGACCAAAGCATCTGCCGGCATTAGGGTGTAACCCTGGAAATTGCGCTGCAGCATACCGGCATGGGCTGCCTTAGCCAGTTCATCCCCAGGACGGGCAAAGTGATCCATCCCCAAAAATTCATACCCCGCCTTACCCAGGTGCTCTACAGCCGCCAGCTGCATTGCCACTTTTTCTGCGGCAGAAGGGATTAAATCCGTATCAATCAGGCGCTGGGCCTTAAATCGGTGTGGCAGGTGTGCATAGTGATAGAGAGCGATGCGGTCCGGTTGCAGCTCCAGCACTTTATCCAAAGTGCGGTGCAGGCTGCTCAGCCCCTGCTTGGGTAGTCCGTAAATCAGGTCGTAGGAAATGGACTCAAACCCGCGCTCACGCGCCGCTACGGTCAACTCCGTAACTTGGTCGGCACTGCAGATACGATTGATTGAACGCTGAACTTCGATATCGAAATCCTGCACCCCCAGGCTCAAGCGGTTAAAACCCAGTTCTCTCAGGGTATCCAGGGTCTCTAACTCAAGGGTACGTGGATCGGCCTCAATACTGTATTCAACCCCGTCGCCAGGGCGCAAATCAAAAACTTCAGCCAGCCCTCCCATTAAGCGACGCATATCACTATCACTCAAGAATGTCGGCGTACCACCGCCCAAGTGCAATTGGGTAACGGGGACATCAGCCACCTTATCCCGGTACCACTGGGCTTCCTGCAGCAAGTGATCCAGATAACTGGAAGCCAGTCCATACTGGTGAGTGATTACTTTATTACAAGCGCAGAAGTAACAGAGAGAACGGCAAAAAGGAATATGAACATAAAGGGACAAGCTGCGAATATCCTGCAGTGCTGCCCAGGGCTCAATTCCATTTAATGTGTGAAAACGATCGGCGGTAGGATACGAGGTGTAGCGCGGGCAGGGTCCGCTATAACGGGATAAGAGTTCTTCAGACAACCCTCCCACGGGGCTTTTAATCTCTTGCTTCATATTCATTCACACCTCGTTCGGTAGTTTGCTTGGAAATCCGACACAAACAAAAAAGCAGCCACCGGGTCTTCGACCAGAAAACCACAGTGACTGCTCTACCCCAGACCTATTTATTGCTACCTTTTAGAAGCGGTAGCCCAGACCAGCCATGTAAACCAGCGGATCAATATCCACATTGGCAGTCACTTCACCCAGGCCAGGTACTTTGACTTTGGCGTCGGTCTCGATGTCCATCCAGAACACAGACATATTGAACAGCCAGCGTTGATCGGCACCGAAGGTAAAATCGATACCGGCTTCTGCTGCCAGGCCAAATGAATTGTCCAGGGACAGTTCTGCATCACCGGTGGCGCCAAGGCCTTCGAAAGCGCTATCGGCGGTGCTGCTGATTTCTTCATCAAAGAAAGCGGTGTAGTTCACACCCAGGCCAACATACGGCTGAATGTTGGACTGTGGCTCCATCGGATACCATTGAACCAACAGAGTCGGCGGCAAGTGCTTGGTTTCCCCCAGGTTGAAACTGCCCAGGCCCTCCCCAACAACTTCGATATCGTGGCTGAACGGCGTTGCGGCAACCAGTTCCAAACCCCAGTGATCGCGGAACATGTAGACGCCGGTCAGGCCCAGTGCGGAACCGTTATCCACATCAACACCAGTTTGGTCGATGCCGGTTCCATTCAAGGAAAGTACGCTGGAATTAGCATCGGGTGCTACAGTGGCCATGCCACCGCGCAGAATTAAACTGCCTTGTTCATAGGCCAGTGCGGGTGCAGAAAGTACGGCGGTCAAAGCGGCTGTCGCACAAGCAGTTATACGATTCATTAACTTCTCCATAAAGCGATTAGGCATTTTTCCCGACTCAGGAAGGGCCCCCCTCCAGGCACAATCACAAGTCGCGGACAGGTTACTCGCTGGCTGCCTGAGGCTGCTTGATCCAAATCAAGCTGCCGAATTACCTGGAAAAAAATCCATTGGAATGTGCAGCAGCAAGATAATTGCGCTGTTTAAGGGAGACCCGTTTCCGGGAAGGGGCGGGGAAGATAGCGGCTCAGAAAGTCCGAGGGAACCGAGCACTCAACTGTATTTGATACGATCTTGCCAAATTGAGAACTACCGCAAATTTTTTCTTTAGGTGACAGGATTAAGGGCAAACAAACCAGGCCAAAACTGCACCACTGCCGACATTGCCAGACTGTGGTGCAAGGCCTTTAAACAGGCGCTAAGTAAGGCTGCCCGCTGGGCGCCGGAACATATTCTGAATACTGGAGAAATCCAGTTGCTGGTTTTCCTCACTAGCGCCATGCAGTTGGAAAAGATTTTTCGCTAGGGCTCCCATCGGAGTAGAGGATGCACTGGTTGAGGCGGCATCCATAGCCAGTCCCAGGTCCTTGAGCATCAATGCCACACTGAAACCGCCGGCATAACCCTTTGCCGAAGGCACGCTCTCCATAGTGCCCGGGTAGGGATTGTAGTTAGCCAGGGACCAATTATTACCCGAACTTTCCCGCATAATATCGCTCAGTACCTTGGCATCCAGCCCCTTATCCACTCCCAGCTGTAAAGCTTCTGCGGTACCGGTCATATGGATCGCGAGCAACAGATTGTTGCAGATCTTTGCCACCTGCCCGGCACCGGCAGCACCGGCGAGGAATATCTTACTGCCCATCACCTGCAGCAGGGCCCGCGCTGCATCAAATGCCGCTTCATCCCCGCCGCACATAAAGCAAAGCGTCCCCGCCTGTGCCGCAGCTGTACCACCGGATACCGGAGCATCTATCGCTCTCAACCCATGCTCCCCGGCAGCCTGGCTGACCAGGCAGGCATCCTCTGCAGAGATAGTCGAACAGTCGATAATCAGGGTATCGGCCGGGAGTTGCTGCAACAGCCCAGCCTCTCCCAGGTAGAGCCCTTTCACCGCGTCGCCACTGGGCAACATGGAAATTACGATATCCGCGCCCTCAACAGCCTGCTGGGCACTGTCACAAGGCAGGCAGCCGTCTCGCTGTGCCTGCTCCAGAGCAACAGGGCTCAAATCAAATGCCGCTACGGTATAGCCGGCCTTCGCCAAGTTGGCGGCCATGGGGCCACCCATATTACCCAAACCAAAAAAGGCTATCTTTTCCATAAAAGCCACTCCCTATTTTGTTGTTGGTATCCCTGGCGATTAACAGCCCGGGACGCTCGGTAAATACGATATCTACAGGTCGGCCAGCGGGTGCTCACCAGCCCAGGGTCCCTCAAAGCAGCTTTCCACCTGCGCAGGTGTAATCTGTTCCAAGCCGTCAGGTTGCCACTGGGGTTCGCGGTCTTTATCAATCAACAGCGCGCGCACCCCTTCCTTGAAGTGGCCACTGGCACAGAGGTTTACCGCGAGTGCCAACTCCATGCGGTAGATATCCGCCAGGGACAGGTGTCGAGCCCGCTGTAATTGCTCCCACACAATCCAGGGTGTCAGCGGAGAGCCACCTGCCAAAGTGGCAGCTGCCCGCTGCAACCACTTATCCACACCCTGGTATGCACTGATGGCGGCACAAACCTCTGGCAAGGTGGCAAAATCGGTAAGCTGCTGGATTTGGTCATAATGCTCTCGCAGAGCAGACTCAGGCCGCTCCAGAAGGGGCAGCTCCTGGGATTTAAGGCAATTACTAATTAACTGGTGATTGACTTCCAGGTTTTCACCGAAACTGAGCTCCGCTAACGCAGACAAGACTGATTCCCGCTGATCCTGGCCTATCATACGGTCCGCCATACCGGTAAACAGGGCATCGGCACCATTAAACTGCGCACCGGTCAGCCCCAGGAAAAGCCCGAGGCGCCCGGGCATACGATTCAGGAACCAGCTGCCCCCCACATCGGGAAACAAACCAATCGTAATCTCCGGCATTGCCATGCGAGTGGTTTCGGTCACAATCCGGTGGCTGGCTCCCGCCATAATGCCGATACCGCCTCCCATCACGAAACCACCGCCCCACACCACGACGGGCTTGGCGTAAGTGTGAATCTGGTAGTCCAGGCGATATTCGCGGGAGAAGAAGTCGGTGGTGAAGCCGTAGTCCGGTGTCTCACCATAGGCGGCGGACTCCCGATACAGCGCCACCACATCGCCGCCAGCGCACAGCGCCTTGTCGCCACTGCCATCGATCCAGACTGCTGCAACTTCAGTGTCTTCAGCCCAGCGGTCCAGCTGGGCCGACAACAGATCGATCATGGATGAATTTAAGGCATTGAGAGCCTTGGGGAGGTTTAGTGTCGCGATCGCCAGGGCGCCGCGCCGGGAAAACAACACCGGGGAATCCTGATCCATTTTTATTCGTCTTATAGCTCTTGTACTAGATAGTGTCGCAGTTAAACACAGATCACATTTGACGTCAGCCACACGCGAGTACAGCGGGCTACCTAAGAGATGCCCGGTTGCACTTTTTACGCAAACTGATAAGTTGCGCGCAAAATCTGACCGATTCCAACACCCATTACGGAACCCCAAATGGCCGAATACGTATACACCATGAACCGGGTGGGCAAAGTAGTGCCCCCCAAGCGCGAGATCCTCAAGGACATCTCCCTCTCCTTCTTCCCCGGCGCCAAGATCGGCGTACTCGGTCTAAACGGCGCAGGTAAATCCACCCTGCTGCGCATCATGGCCGGGGTCGACCAGGACTTTAACGGCGAAGCCCGCGCAATGCCCGGCATCAAGGTCGGCTACCTGCCCCAGGAACCGCAACTCGATGCCAGCAAGACCGTGCGCGGCAACGTAGAGGACGGTGTACGCGAAGCCATCGACGCCCTCGCCGGCCTGGAACAGGTCTACGCCGATTACGCCGAGCCCGACGCAGACTTCGATGCCCTGGCCAAGAAACAGCAACAGTTCGAAGACATTATCCAGGCCTGGGACGCCCACAACCTGGAGCACCGCCTGGAAGTTGCCGCAGACGCACTGCGCCTGCCCCCCTGGGATGCGGACGTAAACAATCTGTCCGGCGGTGAAAAGCGCCGTGTGGCCCTGTGCCGCCTGCTGCTGTCCCGCCCGGATATGCTGCTTCTCGACGAACCCACCAACCACCTGGATGCGGAATCCGTATTCTGGCTGGAGCGCTTCCTGCACGATTTCACCGGCACTGTAGTTGCCATCACCCACGATCGCTACTTCCTCGACAATGTTGCCGGCTGGATTCTGGAACTGGACCGCGGCCACGGCATCCCCTGGGAAGGCAACTACACTACTTGGCTGGAACAGAAAGAAAAGCGCCTGGAGCAAGAGCAGCGCGGCGAACAGGCCCGCGCCAAAGCCATGCAAAAGGAACTCGAGTGGGCCCGCCAAAATCCCAAGGGCCGTCAGTCCAAAAACAAGGCCCGCTTGTCCCGCCTGGAAGAAATGCAGTCCCAGGACTTTCAGGCCCGCAACGAGACCAACGAAATCTACATTCCGCCCGGCGAGCGTCTCGGCGACAATGTGATTGAGTTTAAAGGTGTGAGCAAAGGCTTCGGCGAGCGCCTGCTGATCGACAACCTGTCTTTCCGCGTGCCCAAGGGCGCAATTGTAGGTATCGTCGGCGGCAACGGTGCCGGTAAGTCCACCCTGTTCCGTATGATCAGCGGCACCGAACAGCCGGACTCCGGCGAGATCAAGATGGGGGAAACCGTTAAGGTCGCCTACGTTGAGCAGGGCCGTGAAAACCTGGATGACAGCAAGACCGTATGGGAAGCCATCTCAGACGGCCACGATATGCTCAAGATCAACAACTACGAAGTGGGCTCGCGCAACTACGTTGGCCGATTTAACTTCAAGGGCAGTGACCAGCAGAAGCGCGTAGGCGAACTCTCCGGTGGTGAACGCGGACGCCTGCACCTGGCCTATACCCTCAAGCAGGGCGCCAACGTACTGCTGCTGGATGAACCCTCCAACGATCTGGATATCGAAACCCTGCGCGCCCTGGAAGAAGCCCTGCTCAACTTCCCTGGCTGTGCCCTGGTAATCTCGCACGATCGCTGGTTCCTGGACCGCGTTGCCACCCATATCCTCGCCTATGAGGGTGAGAGTGAAGCGGTATTTTTCGAGGGTAACTACACCGAGTACCACGAGGACTTTGTGCAGCGCAAAGGTGAAGATGCAACACCCCATCGCATGCATTATAAGAAACTTAAGACTTGATTTTGATAATAAAAAAGCCCGCATTATGCGGGCTTTTTTATGAGGAGTTAGGATTGCTAAGTCATTAACAGTTTATGTAACTGAAAAAATTTGACTATTAAAACCTTACAGCCTAAACAGCCAGATAAAGCAGCGTACTTAAACAATAGCTAATTTCTTAGCTCCTCAATTTCGCTGAACTAGCGAAGCTCCTCAGGGTCAGCAATTGCACCACCATCAGGCCCGGCTGTAATATCAGTTTCTAGTTGCATGATCTTCTCCTGTCGTACATTTCATCTTGATGACATCCAAAGACCTAATGTAAGTCTTTGGATGTCAGTAAGCCTAACCTGATTACAGCACACTACACCACAAATACTCAATAATTATGGGGAAGAGATCACAACAAATATTCTTGCATCGTATCAACACGTTCAAATGACAGGAGGTAAAATTGATACTCTCGTACAACCTGCTTGCGACCGAAACGGCACTTCTGTGCAAAATATACTTATATACTTAGCCTCTTCTAGATTTAAGAATCTACTAGAAGCACACCAACAAACATATCTTATACAAATTAAAATCTCCTTCTAATAAGCACCCATAACTATCAAAACTTGATGTGATAGCATAAACTCATAAATAGAACTTGCTAGATTTCATTCTCTTAATAGAATTCGATTACCCTTCAAGAAAGGGTTTGGCGGGCACCACTTAAAAAGCAACAGAAAATGGCGAATCACTCAATAGTTAGCAATGCATCAGACGGCCCAAAAGAACGCAGCATGACTACCCCTGATGCGCGCTTCAAGACCAAGAGACTATGATTAAATTCACTTAAAATTATATAAATATTTATTAAATATCTTCGATTACCACCGAGAAGCAACCTTAATCAAGGTCACCTAAGTGCAAACTGAATTTAAAACCATACCTTCGCTTAATTACGTGGCAGATAGAGAAAATCCAGCGATAATTAACACTACCGCACATACTGCCAGCAGCAAGCTTAACTCAACTCTTAAAATCAAGGATCCATAGTATTACCATCTATTCATAAGCAAATATTATCGGTATTTTAGTGCTCATAGAGAAAGGCGAGAGTAGTTAAATTTTTCACAACTAAAAGCCACACCCACTTCCCTCAAAACTTTAAACATCTACAATTTGCTCATTTTGATATATCAATAACGACTTGTAAGACTACTATTTAATCTAAAATTTGCCGGACTAGGGGTGAGCAATAACCATCAGCGTTTTTGCATTATTCTGTACACAGGCAAACGCCATACGCAGATTTTCTGGGTCAAGAGCGGCAAAACTCTCATCCAGCACCACTAACTCAGCATTTTGCAAAAGCGCACGGGCGATAAATAAACGACTCATTTCACCATGGGACAACCTCCACCCCATCTCTCCAACCGTTTGTAAAATCCCCGCCGGCATTTTTTCCAATAGCGGGGTCAACCCCAACTCATCACAAATTATATAAGCCTTGCGCAGGCTCTCCTGGTGAGGTGGCCACTGGTCTCCCATTAATAAATTAAAAAGAAATGAATCTCCCAACACATAATTTTCATGAAACTGGGGAGCTGAAGCGACCATCCTACGCCAAGGTTCAGCACCGATACTCGCGCGGTCGTAGCCATTGAGCAGCAACAGGCCATCATCCGGTTTTTGGATGCCGGTGAGAACATTCGCCAATGTGGATTTCCCTGAACCAGAAGTGCCCTGCAGTAAAAGCCGGTCGCCGGGGTAAATGCTGAGGTTGCATCCCGCCAACACTGCTTGATCTTTTCCCTCGTAGGTGAAACGGATATCGCGTAAATAACACAGAGGCTGCGAGGAGTCCTGCTGTCCGGCCGACGCGGCCATTGCCGAACCGGCACTGCCCTTTAAATGGCGATCTTCCAAGGAGAACAGCTCACGTACTTTTTCCCAGGAAATTGCGGCACTTAAGGCGCTGGTAAAACCATTCATACACTTTAAAACTGCGCGATACCCCAACAACATGCCTCCAAAGGCAATCGCGAGCTGGGTACTACTAACACTGTTAGTGATAAATATTGGAGCCAACCCAACTACCCCAAGAAGTAACCAGAGGCGCGGCAAAAAAGCCTGCAAACGCGCCATGGTGTTATCCATGTGAGAGGAACTTTCCAGGTAGTCATTTAACTCGCTGTCTTCGCCCCGGTGCCACTCGCTAGGTGCCTGCTGCGCGAGCCGGGTGCGGTGGCCGATCATTTTCTCAATCAAACGGTGGGTCATTGACAGGCGCTGTGACGTCCACTCTTTTCGGCCGTAGTACTGTGCCCGCCCCAGGAAAAATGCAACCGCTAAAAATAGGGGCAAAATTGCTGCGTAGATAAGGCCACCAGCTCCCATCAGTAAAATTGAGGCTGCAATTAACAGTTCTACAACACCGAGCAATAATAAAAAGGCACCCTGTAATGCACTGGCTTCTATATTCTCCGCATCATAAACCCTGCCCAATACCTGACCCGACCCCATATGGCGAATACGACTGGGAATAACGCGCAGCGCGCTGGCAAGCAGTCGCTGCTTCAGGAGTGCACCGGTCTCAACAGAGACCACACCTCGCAGTCGGGCTGTGAGCAAGGATAGGGGAACCTGAGTCACCAATAGCAATACCCAGGCAGATAGCCAGCCTGTATCAATATGGCCCTCGAGCACAGCCCTACCTATTACCCACCAACTGCACAGAAAAATAGTCATCTGGGCACTGTGACAGGTAAGCATGGCGGCAAAGCGCCAACACAATCCGCGCTGGCGAAGCTGTAAGCGGAAAGACCGGTGAGAGGGTTGACGCAACAGCCAGAAATCATCCAGGCGTACGCCCGCAAGATTTTCCCGCAGCAGGGCAGTCATAGCTTTCTTGTGGCGACGCCCTTGAATGTGTGCACTATCCAACAGTTGCTCGATACGCTCGCGCTGGGGCCCTTCAAGCTCGCGAGCCAGCTGCTGAATAACCAGCTCTAGGCAAACTTTCTCCAGGTGCAGTGCCGGTGTGAGCAGCTGTAACTTATGCCCCCTGCCACCACACAGTGCGATAAAATATTCCCCCTCGGGAAAGCGAACCCGCAATAGCGCCGGGGCGGCTCCCAACAGCATGGTTTCCAGCTCTGGGTAGCTACAACTCACCTGCTCCACTTGCAAGTCCAAAGCCTCAGCACCTGCCTGCAACCTGGCATTCAACTCCAGGGTGCTTCCAAGGGATTTGTGCTCCGCTACTTCAGGCTCCAAGCCGCTGTATTTTGCCAACGCTTGTAAGGCGGCCTCCAGCTGCGACACTGGCCAGCAATAGGACATTAATTCTTTACTGCTCACTGGCAACCTCCGTAAACCGGAAGGCCGGTGTCGCCCCAGGAACTCCTTGTACTTCTGTCAATTGACCGCTGGCCATGCGCAAGTGACGCCAACTGCTACTCTGCCAACACTCTTGCCAGAGACTGCTTTCAGCTGCCAGTAGCTGCGCATAGCGCGTGTCGCCCTGGGCTTGAAGCTCACTGGGCTTACCATCTTCAATAATGCAACCCTCGTCCACGACCAAAACACGAGGAAAGTCCCGGGTTTCACTGATATCGTGGGTAATACAGATCAGGGTGATCCCCTGCCAAACCTCCCGCACCCGGTTCATCAGGCGCTGCCGCTGTTGGCGATCAAGCCCCCTGAACGGTTCATCCAGAATCACACAAGCAGTTTCCTCGCGGCCAAGTGCGCGCCCCAGACGTACGCGCTGCCCTTCACCACCACTGACCAGGGCACCACTTTCGCCTAGCGGGCTTTGCAGCCCCTCCGGTAACGCTGCTACCAGCTTGAGCAAATCCGCTTGCTGTAAAATGGGGTAAAGGGGAGCTCCGGGCTTATTGCCGTAACTCAAGTTTTCCAGAAGGCTGCTATTCCACAGCTGAATTGCGGGATCAACCCAGGCACAGTGAAGGCGAAAACGATGCAGTAATTCTCCCTTCAACTCTCCACCATTGAGCATCACACGGCCACTGGCGGGTTTGTGCCACCCCAGCAATAATCCGGCAAGGCTCGACTTGCCAGCGCCGGATGCTCCGACCACAGCAATTTGCTCACCGGGGCTAATTTCCAGATTTACCCTGTCGAGAATAGTGCGGCCGCTGGCATTAACGGTGACATTCTCAAACTTAATACCCACCGGATTTGCCGGGGAAAATTCCACACTATCAGCGGAACTTTTATCTGTGTCTGTTTCAGTGACTGCTTGCAGCGGTTCGAGGGCTCTCAGTAAAAAATTCCGTTGCCGCGGATAACTTCGCATCAGTCCCGCAATTTCTTCACCCAGCGGCGGCAGTGCCAATACCCAATAAATCAATAAAAGCAAATCGGGACTTGCCCCTTGTGCATTAACACAATAAATCACCAATACACTACTGAGGGTACAATTAATCAACAGCTGTACCGCCTGGCTATTGAGCTGAAAATTCAGTGATGAGTATCCAGCCCTTATCCATTCAGTGAGCAGGTTTTCATGCTCACGCCGTACAGACTCACCGGCGCCGTGCGTACGGATTGGAATAACTCCCAGCAGCGCATCCATATAGAAGCGAGCCAGGGCTCCCGCATGAGTTTGTACTCTCATACTGTAATCAGTGAGTACTGGATGGAACATCAAGGGTACAGCGACTTGCAATACCGACATGACTAGCACCAAAGGAGCGGCAGCTGGAGCAAGCCAAATTATTCCGAGTGCAGTAGCGAACAGGGAGAAAATTTTAAAAATGAGACTCGTTCCGAGAACAGGCAAATCTCTCAAGGCGGCAATACGATGTGAGCGTTCAGCTGTATCAGAGGTGGGACGACTCTGAAAGAAATGATCAGGTATTTTGGGTAGGGCCGCTAAAAACCGTATGCGGAAACGATTTTCCAAACGGCGCCCGACCACCATTTGGACTTTTGCTGCGGGAAACTGCAATAGCATTAATGTGATCATAAAGAACAACAGCAATGCAATCGTGCCTGCTCGCTGTATCTCTGTCGCTAACTCGCTGTGGATATCAATCAGACCACGGAAAAGCAAGGCTTCGAACATCAGCCCCAATACCGCTCCGAGCATAGCAATAAATATAGTGAGTGGCGCAACCAATCCATCTTCGCGCATCAACCCCCAGAGCTGCCTGAGAGGTTGAAACGGTGGCTCCCGCAAAGCCCTGGATAGCGCTTCCGATTTTGGTTTAACTCCACTGACATCGCGAACCCCTTTTACGCTCACTATGACCGCGCCACTAAACTCCAACTGCTCCGGCGACAGTTCAATTGTCTCTGCAGGCTCACTTCCACGGGGACGGGACGGTCGAGCACACCAGTAATTCTCTGGTACTAAAGAAAATGCTTGGGTGGTATCTGTAGTAAACTCAACAGACAGCCGCTGCAACATACCACTGATCTCAGTTCCGCGCTTTATCGCCCCGGACGTAACTAATGAGGTGAGCATTCGAACAGATGCATCGAGAAATGCCAACGAGAGCCAACTCTCATCCTCTAGCGCTTTTTCACAGAGCGTGGAGGCCTCTTTATTGCCAACCTTTAACTGAGCAATACGCTCTTTCAGCGGGGCAATAAAATCATCACCACCTGCCCAGTTTCTCCAGCCCTGAGGGGGCACCCGTGCGGTATGAACATGCAACTCATCCAAAAAACGACGTGCGCTGGGCCAGCGCCTACCACTGGCGGGATCCATCACCTGCACAATACCGCGATGATTTTTCCAGGCCACGACAAAATGAGTGTTACCGTTTGGTAGCCGTACCACAACCAATCCCGGCAAGTAGCCGGTGGAGCTCAATAAGAGATGATCCACGGGAACCACCATCTGGACAGCTTCTAGCCCAAGCTCTACCGCAATTTTTTCCAGGGTATTTATCGAGGTTCCATCTACATCAGTCTGGCAGGCATCGCGCAAATGGCCGTAGTGTGTATTTACACCAAAACCTTCGAGCAAACACTTCAGGGAAGCCGGACCACAGTCCATATTAGAGGTCTGAACTACCTCAGGAACCAGCCAGCGTCTTTTGCTTTCCACTGTTACGCTCCCTCTTCCACTGTCTCTGCGGGAGCTTTGGCCGAGAGTATCTCACCCGTCCTTTGTAGAAGCAGTTGGTATGGTGTTTTCTTGCCTGTGGCAATTTCTACCCTGGCCGGTAAATCATGCAGTAAAGGGAGATGGGGCGGTGCTTCACCTTGTAAGGATAGCTGTACAAGAACTTTGCCTTGCTGGACGGCACTAGCGACCCGTTCTACTCGGGCCTCCAATTGCCCATAACGGGCCCAGGAAAATCCATCCAGTTTTACTTGGGCCTTCTGCCCGGGCTGGATATGTCCCAGAGCTAATGCCGGAGGAAAAAATGCCTGAACCGAGATAAGGCCCTCTGCCTGAATAGTCGCTATTTGCTGACCTGCCGCAAGAACCTCGCCCTCCCTAATTTCTGCAAGGGCGGCGAGTTTTCCGGCAATTGGTGTCCGCAATTTTTGCTCATTAACTGCCAGGTGGCTTTGTTGGATACGGGTATCTACTTCTGCAAGCTTGCCATCTATATCTTGATTTCGTTGCGTTAGGCTACTCACTTCCAACTTATATTCACTGATTAACTGTGCTCTTCGATCCTCCAAAGCGCGAATATCCGCTTGTATTTTAAGTGTCGCCATTGCCATTTGCTGGTAGGCACGCTTTGCGGCTAAATAATCCAACTCTGAACTTTGCTGTTTCTCCAGTAATCGCTCATAGCGATCAGCAACCTCCGCTTGAATTTTTTGATTGCTAACCTGAAGTTGGTACCTTTGCTCCAGAAGCTTCAACTGATCGCTAAGGGATTTTTCATCTTCGCCAAATTTTTTATCTAGTAACCGTCGCTCTCGCTGAACTGAGCCAAGTTGGTCCTTCAAGCTTTCAGATACTTTGGTATCGCCCTTTAAACTCAAATCAAGTACGGACGTATCAAGTTGTACCAGGGTATCCCCAGCCTCAAGGGTATCACCTAGTTCAGCATCAACGGTGATCACACGACCAATCCTCTGGGTACTCACATGAATTGTGTTTTGCTCCTGCTCCAACCGCGCATCGTCACTTACGCTATAGATGGTGATATCTTTCGTAAAAAACCAAATTAACCAAGCAATCAGAATTAAAAACCCTAACGAGGTAGCAACAACCAAAGCGCGGATTGAGTCTGAGGCAATAGCTCGAGTAGTATGAGAAAAAGGCGTTGACAATGCAGTAAACCTATTAGTCAACCTGCAAGGCAGGTAAAGAATTAAATCTCTGTTTTTTTCAGATTATTGTAAACTAACTGCCCAAAATTAGATTTGTTAAATTTAAATTTCTTACATTGAGTAGTCAATTAAAACCTATACTGCATTTCTCAACAAATAACAATCACTTTACACTTTTAGTCTACACATTAGAAATGTGCTTAGAGCACCCTCTGATATCGCCGGTATCAATTCACTAAGAACTTCTCTACTAGGATTAATCAACAAGAAACAGGGTATATCGATGCCGCATAGTTTGAATTGGTCTCCATAGACATATAATTTCCAAACAGAAGTATCCTTTACTTACCAAAAGTCTTTACCGCCAAAAGCCTTAGCTTGGAAAAGGAAACCAATTAGCCTGCATACTCCCCTCATGCATACACCTTGTTCATATGACCAACGCATTAGCTATCTTCCTTAGATAAGCTATCTCTATTAACAACTGAAAATCACTTTTTGGCTTAAAAAGCCACATATCGATCCAGGACAATGGGCCGACCATAAAATATCATATACTAAAGAATAATTATTTTTATACAAAACTTGAGTGACAGCCAGTATTTGGACAAATACTCAAACTATAATAACAAGCCAACAAATCAATTACGGCCTTGCGCATTCCATAATGCATATCACTGATGAGTAAATTCCCACTGAAACTGTATATATTGCTTACAAGCTAATTCACCCAAAGCCATCATCCAATATTCACATACAATAGGTCATTATAAAAATACACATACGATTTAAAAACTTGGTTAGTACTCGTTAGAACCCTCCAGCATTAAAACTATGATTAACCACATTACTTAGATGCTTTAATTTACTACAAACTAAATTAAAAAATAAACGATTACCAGCCAAGACGAGCTAGCGGTAAAGATGTTTTAGAGTAGACACCAAACCACCAATCGCTTTATCAAAAATTCATGAGACGAATTATTTAGCAATCCGTGATTAGAGAAATATAAGGCATTAAGTAATTATTTAGCATAACACATGCTATTCATCTAAATTATCGCTCAAGTGATCTAAGCGAGAGCTAAAATCTCCATTAGGAAACTATCTTTTGCGAAGCAAATACAGAAACCACCCTAACTATAATGCACCCCTTCTTAGCAAAGATTTAGTTTAACCAGAAATAATTAATCGCTTCTATTTTTTTCAGATCAATGAGAGGCATCAATGGAGATACTTTTTTCATTTGAAATAAAATATGCTCCACCAGAAATTATAAAAAGTTATAATACCACTGGACAACCTGAATAAAATCTAAAACTTTGCACTATTATTTCTTCTTAGCTAATCTCTTTATACAGACACAGGAAGAATGCTTAACCCTATTGCTACGTTCCTAATAGAGGTCTATAACACCACTTTGTAATGGGTCTCCCCTATGATTAGCTGCAAAATCTATTTAAGCCCTCTGAAACTGGCACCAGATTCGACATCTAAACTATTGCAAGAATTCGTTATTAAGCAATTAGATACCGAGGAGGACCCCAATATAGCTATCATTAATACTGCTCAAATGATTCCTGATGAGTGCTATATAGAATTATTCTGTTCGAAACATCCAGATCTAACACACAAAAAATTACAAGCTTTAGCTATTCAACTTGATGAACGAGCGCGAAGATATTTTCAGATCGAAGATCCAATTAAAGTAAGAATGATACTTTACGAGGAAGATTTAATTAATGGCATAAACTAATTAACAAATATAAAGTAAAAGGGCCATTACACTGCAGACAAGTTTCACATTGAAACCAGCAATAAAAAAGGGAAATACAAATCCCTGTAGCAATCATATAAAACGATTACTACAGGGAAAGCACTATAAAACTAGAAGGTTGCTACCAAACCAATTCGTGCAGACCTTGGAGCTGTCCAATCATATGCAGCGCCATACCAATCGTTAACTTCAGCCGAATTTAGCTCATAGTGCTCATTAACATTCGTAGCCTCTTGATTGTCGAAGACATTGTAGATGTCAAGTGATGCTGTCATATCAACTCCATTCAATGAGAATCTATACCTCATAGAGGCATCTACATTAAATGTCCATGGGGTTCTGCCAACCTCTCCTCTCGGAATGTAAATATACTCGCCTGTTTCAGGATCCAAATGGTAGAAGGTATCACCATAGCTACCATAAACGTTTGGATCATCACTTGGGTAACTATGACCAAATGCGGATATTGGTCGCCCACTCGCCAAAGTAGCGTTTAAACCGAATGTAAGGTCTTCAGTAAAGTCATAACTTCCAAACAGTTTGAAGACATGCCTGCGATCATTAGGCTGGTAACCTTCTGCTCCATCCATGAGAGCTGGGAAATCGAAATCTTGAGTGACACCGGCATCAGCCTGGTCAATATCAGACTTTACTGCCCCTTCAAAATTACCAGTGCTACGAGACCAAGTATAAATGAACTTCCAGGTCATCTGATCTGTACTATAAGTCAGATCTGCTTGAAGAGCGCGATAGATATTTTTAGCTTCAGGTAGACCGATTGTTTCTGCAGAAAATTTCCTTAGGGAGTCAGGATCTGGTGAGCCATCAAATAAATCTCCCTTAACTACAAGTTCGGAACCATCCCAATAATACCCATCGGCATACCAAGACATCGACTCACCCGGGTTTACCATAACGCAATACGGCCATGCATAGCGCCCGCAGTAATCATCAAGAGCAGAAACAACTTCACGATAGACCCCGCGAACTCCCACACTTAGATCATCGTTAATCGCTGTTTCAAAACCTAAAATATACTCGTCGCGAGCAAATGGCTCAGCTTCTTGAGCTTGGAATATATCCTTCTCTGGAATTACAGGAACGGAGCTTACATAGGAGGAGGAAGCAACATCACCATTTATAGGCGTAATTCCCGTAGGAGCATTAGTTACTGAGTCAATGCCAGTATAAGTGTAGTAGGTTGTTACATCACTTACACCTGATGCAGCTCTATAGATCGTATTATTCGCAATTGGTAAATAGTAGCGACCCCAAGTACCGTAAACCTTTGTCTCACCATCACCAAAGGGGTCCCAAGAAAATCCTAACCGGGGGGCAATATCTGTATCAAACTCGAACAGCTGTTTCCCTGTAGTGCCATCCCCCTCATAAATATCTTTACGTAGACCGATGCTTATCATCAAGTCATCCATTATTTGCCACTGATCTTCGATATAAAAAGCAGTCAAATCCGAACTAAAACCGCCTCCTCCTTCGAAGATGCGATCACTTACGACTTGTAACGGTTCTCCGGTTTCGTTTGTAAATAAGACTCCCTGATCGCCTTGTACACTTCCACCAATGCCAACAGTTTCATAAGTCCAACTATGACCAGCAACTGGAGCTGTAGTACGAGTTGAAGAGCGCTCCTGAATATCAACTCCCGCTTTCAGGCTATGATCTCCCAGTGAGTAATTGATATCTAAACGATATTGTGTATTTTCATCAAAATTTGAACCAATAGTTCCACCACCGCAGGTGCTTACTCCCAGCCCAGCTTCATCTGCAATTGCTGGGCACTCTAAGGCTAGCGGCTCGGTGGTGTACTCAGTTTCAATTTGGCCCGCCATAGCGGATATACTTAAATCATCTGTTATATACCCGGTATAATTAAAGGAGTGGGCATCAGATCCCCTTATTCTGGTATTACCTGTAACAACCCCAGCTGAAGCACCGATATTTGGCCCAATTGACCCGGTATTTGCATCAAACTCATAGATAAGTTCCTCAGTTTCATTTCGATCAGAAAAACCAAAATAACTCAACCGGTGATTATCAGTAATATCCCAATCTATTTTTGCGCCCCAAAATAGATTGTCAGTACCAGATGATTCACGAGTACGAAATTGAGTATCTGGATTTCCTTGGTCAAATCCAGATCGATAAGCAAACTTATCAGTTTTATCCCTAGGATTAATCAAACCATAGAAAAAGAGCTTGTCTTGAACAATTGGACCCGAGGCAGAAAATGTGTAAGAAAATTCATCATATTCATTTTGGGATTCATTACGGAAAACATCTCCTGTTCCACCATTGCCTCTAGAAACAGACCCTTCAGAGCGAAGGAAGTCTGGATCCCAGTAAACAGTGCTACCGAACTCCCAAGTATTTCCACCACTTTTAGTAACGGCGTTGACAACACCACCCGTTGTGCGACCAAATTCTGCTGAATAGCCGCCAGTTTTCACCTGAAACTCTTGATAAAACTCAAATGGAACAGAGCTACAACCTATCCCCTGCCTAGTATTTGTTACTTCCAATCCGTTGATATAACAAGAGTTTTCTGCAATCGAAGCTCCGCCGAAGGAAGCGGCACCAAAACCATTACCAGTGCCAAATCCAGTATCTCCGGCAATAACACCTGGCGCCAACAATGAAACCGCTGTCAGGTTCCTTGCGATTGGCATCGCATCAAGCTCAGCCTCCCCCATAACCAAACCAGAATCCATTGTATAGGTGTCAACAGAGGTTAGAAGTCTCCCTTCGACAACAACCTCTTCATAAGCAATATTATCAATATCAAAATTGGCATTGGCATTAGCACCAAGGGTGACCCTTACTGTACGCTCACCCACCTGCTCTCCATCTTGGGTGACCATAACTTGATACATGCCAATAGGCAGCTTGGTAAACCTGAAGTTCTCCCCCGAAACTGTTTCAATCGAGCGCGTTAACCCCGTACTCAAATTATTAACAGTTACTACGTACTCTTCTCCCACCTCTTGCTCAGAAGATTCGATAACACCAACAATATTAGAACTTGAGTTACCTGTCGCGTACACTTGGCTCCCAACAAACGACAAGCCAATAGACGTCGCTAAAAGCGTCCTTTTAAACAAATTCATAAACCCATCCTTTTGATTATTAAATATGTTTATTAATTATGCTAATCAAACCACTCTACTACTGCTTACTCACCCCATTAAATTACCCCCCACCAAACAACCATAAAAAATGAAAAAACATTCAGAGAAACGCCCTCCCTTTAATCCTGATAGACTCATAAAAATTAAAAGTGGGACAATCATTTCAAATACTTAAAACTACCCCTCTTGGCACCCCACATATTAAGCAATCATACTTTTTTAAAACAACCAATAAAAATATTTTCTACCGCCCTCCAATATACATCAAAGAGAAAAGGCAGAAATACCGCCAAAACCGGACATAATTAACAAATAGAAAATCTTTAAAGTCTATTTAATAGATTTATACCACGGACAGCTACCATCAAAAAATGCGGGAGCAAATTCAATAAAAGATAATCAGAACCAATTACGATAAATGGCACTCTATATTCAAGAATATCTAATTTATAAATACTTCAAGTCATACTAATTTACTACGCATCCATACTGGATTAACGATAAACAAGGTAGACCTCAATATATTCTCAATATAAATAATTAAAGTGCGGCAGGTTAAAAAGTCAGGAAGGACTGATTAGCAAGGAAGCGAGGCCGTTCACTTCCTTGCAGAAATTTACTTACGTAAAAACTCCAACATCCATCTAGCAACTGCATTTTCATGGATATCGTTCTTGAGTGACTCCTGCCCTTTATCTACCACTTCTTCACCAAAAGCCTGCCGTCGAAGCTCCATTAAGCTATTTGAGTAAGGCTTAGTAAACTCCGGATGCGCCTGGAAGCTAAGCATATGATCATCCACCTGCACCATTGCCATGGGGCAGAACTCACTGGAAGCCAGTACTCGCCCACCAAGCGGCAGCTGATCCACCTGATCCTGATGCGTTACTAAGAGACTAAAGTTGGGGGCGGGTTCAGACATCCAACTAGGCGTCTCCTGCATTTCGTAGGTGTGCACCCCCAGCCCCCAGCCCTTATCTGACTTACGAGCCCGGCCTCCCAGTGCCTGGGCAATTAACTGGTGACCAAAGCAAATACCAATGGTCGGCTTCTTCTCACCATGTAACTTGCGTACAAAATCCATTAAGGGCGCAATCCAGGGTTTGTCGTCATAAACGCCTGTCTTGCTACCGGTAATCAGGTAAGCATCTACTTCATCTATATGATCGGGATACTGGCCGTGCTGGACTTCGTAGGTGTTAAACTCCAAATTGGAGTCCTGGTCGCGCAACAAGTCGGCAAACATCTCCGGGTACTCCCCAAATTCGCCGACAAGCTCTTTGCGCACATCATCGGTTTTTAAAATTCCAATCTTCATTATTTTCACCGCTGAATTGACTACATAGTATTGGGATTATGGCATATCCAGTCATCTGAGACCGCTATCAGAAAGACTTACCCTGATATGACAAGCGCCATAACAGCACATCTTTCATCATAGATCTTTTACCTATCCGGGTCGCCTGATAGCTCTTTGGCCCGCCGCCTAGGAGCAACATTTCTCTCTGGGCATTCTTAGCTGAAGTAGTTTTGTGTATGATCTCGGCTTTAGCACATTTTTCAGCCAACCCTTCGGCTACAAGGCGGCCCAGAGGCAATTAGGGTCGCTTGCAGTAACGACTGAGGACCAACAATGACCACAACAACCTCCCCGAGTGATCGGCAGGATAGTCCCCCAGGGCGCAAGACAGCCTTTATCCGCTTCTTAGATGCAGTGGAATGGCTCGGCAACCTTCTCCCCCACCCAATCACACTGTTCGCGCTATTCGCCGTTAGCGTGATAGTCATTAGTGGTATCGCTTCTTACTTTGGACTGTCTGTCCCCGACCCCCGCCCGGTTGGGGCTGCTGGCCGAGCGCCAGATGGCGTCATTGAGGTCTTTAACCTTATGAGTGGTGATGGACTCAGGATGATCGTTACCAGTCTGGTTAAGAATTTCACCGGATTTGCTCCTCTGGGGACAGTTTTGGTGGCTTTACTGGGGGTTGCGATTGCCGAGCACTCCGGCCTGTTAAGTGCCGCTGTTCGCGGTCTGGTACTCCAGGCTTCCAAACGCACAGTCACTGTCATAGTGGTTTTTGCCGGCATCATCTCTAATACCGCCTCTGAATTGGGCTACGTGGTACTGATCCCATTAGCCGCAATGATTTTCCACTCTCTCGGTCGACACCCTATCGCTGGCCTGGCTGCCGCGTTTGCCGGTGTCTCTGGCGGCTACAGTGCTAACTTGCTGCTGGGAACGGTGGACCCGCTGCTATCGGGGATCACAGAATCAGCAGCCCATATGATCGACCCGACCTACTCCGTGGGCCCGGAAGTAAACTGGTTCTTTATGATTGTCAGTACCTTCCTGATCACCGGGGTTGGTAGCTGGGTGACCATGAAGATCGTAGAACCCAAGCTGGGTAAATATGATCCCAGTGAAGCATCTGTCGACCTGACTCAAGACAAAGTTGGCACCCTGACCGACGCCGAGAAGCGCGGCCTTAAGTACGCAGGTTTGGCTGTTTTGGGCGTATCTGCAGTACTCGCTTTGACGGTGGTACCTG
The DNA here is from genome assembly GCF_052468095.1 of Microbulbifer maximicatervae (SeqCode). The sequence goes on along the minus strand of NZ_CP174332.1, from coordinate 448,104 downwards.
AGTGGGGTGTTTTACGTAATCCCGAGACAGGCTTGGTCGCGGGCTCTCCGTTCCTAAAAGGTATCGTCTCACTGATCCTGGTGTTCTTCGCTATCCCGGGATTTGTTTACGGTAAGGTTGTCGGCACCATGAAGAATGACCGAGATGTCATTGATGCCATGGCCAAGAGCATGAACAGTATGGGGATGTACATTGTCCTGGTGTTCTTTGCTGCGCAGTTTGTCGCCTTCTTTAAGATCACCAACCTGGGCACCATTTTTGCCGTTTTAGGTGCTGATGCGCTACAAAGCATCGGCCTCACTGGGCCACTACTGTTCCTGTTCTTCATCATGATGTGTGGCTTTGTGAACTTAATGCTGGGCAGTGCCTCTGCTCAGTGGGCAGTGACAGCTCCCATCTTTGTACCCATGCTGATGCTGCTGGGCTACGCCCCGGAAGTAATCCAGGCGGCCTACCGTATCGGTGACTCTGTGACCAACGTTATCACGCCGATGATGAGTTACTTTGGCCTGATCATTACTTTTGCTGCGCGCTATAAGAAAGACTTGGGCATGGGTACATTGATCGCCACTATGATCCCCTATTCCATCTTCTTCTTTATCGGATGGACAGCCCTGTTCTTCATCTGGGTTTTTGCCTTGGGACTGCCCGTCGGCCCCGGTGCAGCTACTTACTATGGTGGCTAATCCACTGATTAATCAGTAATCCTAGAGCCCGCTTATGCGGGCTTTTTTGTCTCCCCAAAATGACCGTACATTTGAACTGGTCATTTATATCCGCTGGTAACTACCCAAAAAGTGTTAAAGCGTTCCTGAAATCACCAGTCATTCAAGATAGCTTTAGGCAGGGGCAAAAAAGTGGATAAATTAAGAAAAAATTATTATTCCCAGATATGGAGTCACCATAAAACAAAAAAATTTTTTTGCTGTCATAAGGGAATAAAGTTTCAATGTATTAACTTTAATTGGTATTTTTTTTCATTAGGTGACATTTTGATTATGAGCAAAAGCCAAAAGCCCTTCGAATCCACAAAAAAAAACAAGTAATATAGGCCTTGAAATAATACTTAGCGGAGACTGATAGGCGGATTGCGCCAGTTTCGGCTGCCTTGTTTTAATCTCATATATTATTTTCTCAGGATGAGTCGTGTGCACTTTGTGGTAGTTAGTGCAGTAACAGTTATCCATAGCGCACAATACATATCAGGAATTCGAAATAAAACAGGCATTCGCCAATATGACGGTTTTGCAAATCCGTCAGACAATGCCCAGGAATGTGTAATCCTGGAATTTGCATTTATTTGTAGATTCCTAAAATTATCGGGCGCGCCTATCAGTTGAATATTTCCGCTCAAATAGAAGTTGCGACCCGGCACGCCTAATAATTAAATCAGGCTGGGTTCTTGGAAGGATTTGGAAGAAATTGACCCAACAAATAAGAGCTAAGCTGTTAACCGGCTTTTATGACCAAGTATCCCAGCTAAATGGCTGCCCGGAAACACTGCTTAATAGCGCCGGTATTAACCCCGAGCAGGTTGAAAAACTCGAGGGGTATCTCCCGTTGAGTAAAGTGACTGACCTTGTTGAAAAGGCCGCACGACAACTCAATTGCGCGGATTTCGGACTGAGACTGGCAAAAAGCCAGGGGGCTGCCGCCCTCAGTTCTCTTGGAGCAGCAGTATTGCAGTCGTTGACCCTCGGGGAATTCCTCAATGCTGCCGTAAAGCAATTTGCCGCCCCTCCTTATAACCTGCGAGTTGAATTGGAAGTTAAAGGGCTCCAAACGTTTATAACTTTTCATTGTTTAAATGATTTAGAAAGTTATATACCTTCGGACTCTCCATTGCCTCTCGAGCTATTCCGGGAATTTCTCCTTGGGGTTTCTGTTGTCGCACTACAAATATTATGTGGTGAAAAGTTCAATCTGGAGGCGGTTCATTTAAAGTCCAAACAGCCGCTCCACGACCAATATGAAAACTTTTTTGGTACAAATGTACAGTTTTCACAAAATAGCGACACCTTGGTTCTAAGTAGCGGCCAGTTGGCCCAACCGACCGAGAAGTGCAACCCGGTTTTAAGGCCTCTATTAAAGTCTTATATCGACAAAGTACTGGAACAAGGTGAATCAAACCTGATTCACCAGGTAGAACAGCTGATCTATTGCCTGATGCCGCTAAAGCGCTGCAGTCTGCAGGAAGTCGCCAATCAGCTGGGCATGCACAAGCGCACACTTCAGCGCAGGTTGCGAGATCGGGAATTGGTGTTTGAGGATATTCTCGACCGTATTCGCCGCGAACGCGCAGAACATTACCTCAGTAGAAAGTTGCCACCTATGGCCCAGATTTCCAATATGCTGGGGTATCGGGAGCAGAGTTCATTTAACCGGGCCTGCGACCGCTGGTTTGGTACCACTCCAATGAAAGTTCGCCGCAAGTTGTTGAGTGAAGCTGCGGCGAAAGCTGCACTGGAAACTGAAAGTTAAAGCCCCTTCAGAAAAATACAGAATCAGTCGTGACACAAGCCAGATTTTAGCTTGTGTCACGACTGATTAAATACCCAGCCTTTCCTACTTACTCATCCCCCTAATTCCCACCTCCACCACTGATCAATTAGAGCCTGTCAGATCTCTGGATCATTAGTCGCAAAGTGAGCTCTCCAGCCCCACACTTCTTTACAAGTTATCCACATTACTTACTCATTCCTCGACTACTTTCGATGGCAGTCCCAGGCCAATTCGAGAAGCCAGCCCTTCGCTGAGCGGTAATCGCCATTTCCCGAGTCTATAGTTTCGGGCGACAGCAATAACCTCTGTCAAAACCCAATGAGCAAAGTTGAGGCTCCAGGGACTCCCCTCAAAGTGCCTACGACAGGAGAACACGATGAAAAAAATATTTATCCCAGTAGCAGCCCTCTTACTGGCCACAAATGTATCTGCACAGCCGCGCCAGCCTCCGCAGGAAGCGATTGATGCCTGCAGCAGCTTGGCTGAAGGAGACGCCTGCACTGTCGAGACACCCAGAGGCACATTGGAGGGCACCTGCCGTATGCCCCCGCAGATTGAGCAGCTGGTCTGTGTACCTGCCGGCGGCAAGGGTAAAGGCGGCCCTCGCCCCATGGAAGATGAAGAACAGTAACTCCCAATAAATCGCAACCGGCCAGCGGTACTGTAAATCTTGAGATGTCATTATGAAGAAGTGGTTATTTGTGGGGCTTTGCAGTATTGCGCCTCTCTCGCTGGCTCACGTACCCGATAGCGCCCTGGAGGCTTGTCGAAACCTGTCCAGTGGCGCCAGCTGCTCAATGGAACTGCCCAATGGCCGAGTCAGTGGTCGCTGCCGCAACCACCCCCAATCACATGGCCTAGCTTGTGTTCCCGAGCGCAAACCGACTGCGCGCTCTACAGGAGGGGGCGCCACTGGTGGACGCCACACCGCTCGCAAACACACAGTGGTGCAATCCGATGGTCTGCAGCACACTGTTCCCGCTACCGAAGCGCCGATTACCTTTAGTGAAGTGAGTATCAGTATCCAGGGACCCTGGCGCGTTATTGAGGCCAACGGTATTTCCGAGCACAAGACTGGTACCTTCCCCAATCGCGGCAATCCCCATGAAATCGAGGTGCAGCGCTATCGTTTCCGAGTTCCGGCTATCCCCCAAGTTGCCGCTCAACCTACACCGGTTCCGTTGCAGAATTTTGGTATCGGACTGAACGGAGTGCCTTTCGACCCCAGTGCTGCGGAATGGTACTTGGGCAATCGTGGACGCTGGCGCTACGAAGCCCTATCCGGCGCGATTCAGCTGGGTGTAGACGATAACTACGCCCATGTTCAGCCCAATGGTGCCTATCACTATCACGGAATTCCCACCGGTTTATTACAGCGCCTGGGGGTATCTAAGGAAAGGCATTCGCCGCTGATTGGCTGGGCTGCCGATGGATTCCCCATTTATGCCCTGTACGCCTATGCCGATGGTTGGGAACCGAAATCCGGGATTGCGGCAATGACTTCAAGCTATCAGGTGAAACCCGGGAAACGCCCCAAGGGCAGTAGAGAACCCGGTGGTTACTACGATGGTACCTTTGTGGATGATTACCACTATGTGGCTGGCTCCGGCACATTGGATGAGTGCAACGGCAGAATGGTAAGCACCCCGGAATTCCCCAAGGGCACCTATGCCTATTTTCTAACAGAGGACTGGCCCATTATCCCACGCTGTTACAAGGGCACTCCGTCAGAGGATTTTCGTCGGGGCCCCGGTAACAACCAGCGCAAGGGAGCTACTAGGCGCCCCTAGCGCAGGAGGCTCTGAAAACTCACTTTCCCAGAGGAATACCACAAGGTATTCCTCTGTCAAAACAGCCGCCCCCGACTGGAGTGTCAGCTCATATCAATTACCGCCAGCGCTTCTGCCAGGGTTTTGACCGAGTGCATTTCCATTCCCTCGATATCGTTCTTAAGACGGTTGGCTGCAGGCACAATGGCTTTGCGGAAACCGTGTTTGGCCGCCTCGCGCAAACGCTCCTGGCCCGAAGGCACTGGGCGAATCTCGCCTGACAGCCCAACTTCCCCGAATACCACCAGATCCCGGGGCAGGACACGGTTGCGGAAACTGGAGACTACCGCCAATAACAGTGTCAGGTCGGCGCTGGTTTCCATCACCTTTACCCCGCCGACCACATTGATAAAGACATCCTGGTCCCCCACCAAGACACCACCGTGGCGATGCAACACAGCGAGCAGCATGTTCAAGCGGTTCTGGTCGAGGCCCACCGCTACCCGGCGGGGGTTGCCGAGACTGCTATCGTCCACCAGGGCTTGCAACTCCACTAACAGCGGCCGGGTGCCCTCCCACACCGAAGTCACCACAGAACCGGCTGCGATCTCCTCGGCCCTTTGCAGGAAAATGGCTGAGGGATTGGATACCTCTTTCAGGCCCTGCTCTGTCATGGCAAACACGCCGAGTTCATTAACGGCCCCAAAGCGATTTTTATGCGCCCGCAGTGTGCGGAAGCGGGAGTCGTGGGTGCCTTCGAGGAGAATGGAGCAGTCGATAATATGTTCCAGCACCTTGGGGCCCGCGAGACTGCCATCTTTGGTGACATGCCCCACCAGAATCAGCGCCGTGCCGGTCTGCTTGGCAAAGCGGGTCAGGTAGGCCGCACTCTCGCGCACCTGTGCCACAGAGCCGGGGGCCGATTGCACATCGCTCATGTGCATCACCTGGATCGAGTCCACTACCATAACCCGAGGATTCACTTCCTTGGCTGCCAGGCAAATACGCTCCACATCGGTTTCACTGAGCAGTTGTAGAGAATCCGTAGGCAGCCCCAAGCGCTTAGCGCGCATAGCAACCTGCTGGAGAGATTCCTCGCCGGTGATATAAAGCGCCGGCATTGAAGTGGCAAGATGGCACAGGGTCTGGAGTAAAACAGTGGATTTACCCGCACCGGGATGGCCACCGATCAATACAACGGAACCCGGAACCAGCCCGCCGCCCAATACCCGATCCAGTTCCGAGGCCGTAGTGGGAATACGCGGCAGCTCGCTGAGGTCGATTTCCGATAATTTTTGCACTTTGCCGGCACCAGCGGAGCCGGCGTAGCCACTTTGTGCATCGGTAAAATTCGCGGCGCGGCTGTCCTTGTGATCCGGTCCCAGGCGTACTTCCGATAGGCTATTCCAAGTGCCACAAGCACTACACTGCCCTGCCCATTTGGTGTAGTCAGCGCCGCATTCATTACACACGTAGGCAGTTTTACGTTTTGTGGCCAAAGCACTCTCCCGAAAAGTCACAGAATTGATCGGCGCACAGTTTACCCCTTATCCGGCCGAGGCGGGTGGTGCTCAGCGGTCAAAAATGACTCTCCTACACGGATCCCTTCTATTGGCATCTTCTCCTTCTAATTGGTCTATCTGCGCGATTGATCTAGATCAATTCACCCAGCCCCCTCCGAGATAACATCCGCCGCTGCCTCTACCCACTAATGGGGAGGCGCTGAACAACACTGACTAACCATCGAACAGGAAGTAAGTATGTCGTCTATTACTCTTCGCGGCGCGATTCTGGCGCTCGCCATGGCCTCGACCTCCGCCCTGGCTGCGGATCACGAAGTTAAGATGCTGAACCAGGGCAAGGACGGCATGATGACTTTTGAACCGGCATTTCTCGCGGTAGCGCCGGGCGATTCTGTCACCTTCCTGCCCACTGATGCGGCCCACAACACTCACTCAGTTTTGTCCCCTGCCGAGGGCGCTACCTGGAATGGCAGCATGGGAGAAAAGGTGACTGTCACTTTGAACCAGGAAGGTGTCTACGTATACCAGTGCGACCCACATCTGCCGCTGGGTATGGTTGGGGTAATTCAGGTAGGTAAGGCAACCAACTTGGAAGAAGCCAAGAAGCATGCCGAAGGCATGAATGCCGGTATTGCTATGAATAAGGAGAGGCTCACTCAATACCTCGGCCAAGTCCAATAAGAGGAGTCGCGGCGTGGACATCCTATTTGAAAAAGGTCACCACCTGGTTGCGCGGTTCGGCGATTTGGTTAAAGAGCAGAATGGCAGCGATGGGGTACAGGCCAATCAATTTGTTATTCGCCGCGGCACCAAAGGGGCGCTTATCGATCCCGGCGGCGATCTGACTTACACACACCTCACCATTGAGCTCAGCCGCCATTTGAACCTGAGCGAACTGGACCTGATCCTGGCCTCGCATCAGGATCCGGATATTATCGCCTCGCTGCCGCGCTGGATGCTGCATTCACGCTGTAAGGTAGCGGTGTCGAAACTGTGGTCGCGGTTTTTGCCACACCTGGTTTCCGGCTTTGTCGCCTCGCGTGCCGGTGCTGAGCGCTGGCAGGAACGCATCATGCCTCTGGACGATAAGGGAGAAATTATCCCCTTCAGCGACAGTGAGATCTGGGCGCTGCCAGCGCACTTTATGCACTCCTGTGGCAACTTCAGTTTTTATGATCCGGTCAGCCGCATATTATTTTCCGGCGATATCGGTGCCTCACTCGGTGGAGAAGAGGGCGAAGTCAAAGATTTCGATGAACATCTGCCGTCGATGGAAGGGTTCCACCGCCGCTATATGGGCGGGAACTGGACCTGTCGTCTCTGGGCTAAGATGATTCGGGAACTCAACCCCGCAATGATTGTGCCCCAGCACGGCGGTTACTTTGCCTCCGACGATATCAAAGAGCGTTTCCTGGGCTGGCTCGAGCGCCTCGAATGTGGACCGGACCTGTTGCGACACCAGGACTTCCGCCTACCCCTGGGCCGCTCTTAACCCGCCATCCCGCAATCGGGAAAGTTGCACCGGCAGAGGCCAGCCCATACACTGCGGGCTGGCTTGTTTTCTGAATACCGCCATGCACACCGGGATCTTTCGCCTATTTTTGCTCACACTGTTACTGGCCTTCGGCGGCCAAGCAGTTGCGTCATCCTGTGCGGAAACACACGAATCCCCAGCGGCACCCATCGCTGCAGAAGAAAAAGCCCACTGCGACGGGGCAACCCTTGAAAACTGCAGCGACAGCCATCCCGCCAGTTGCACTGCTGAATGCAGCTGCTGTGCAGGGCCAGGCACCAGTTCTGCGGTAAACACTCAATATAAAATCCTTGTATACAACCGCAATCTACTTGTAACTGCCTACCGGGAATTTAATTCCTCTCCAGATCCGGAAATGGCACTGCGCCCACCCATATTCCGCACTTAACGGGCCCCGTATGCCTAGGCATACGCGCACTCCCCAGTTTTACTCCAAATATTTTTTATAAATACTCGCACGCCTGTGTGCGTCCTAAATCTCATCATCGGAGTTCATATGAACCGTTCAATTTTGATCGCTATTGCTGCGCTACTCACAACCCTGGCATTAAGTGCCTGTGCCGAATCTCCAGACCCCAAAAAGGAATCTGTGAGCCTGACCACTTACAAATCCGCCACCTGCGGCTGCTGCAAAATTTGGGTTGAGCATGCCCAACAAAGTGGCTTTGACGTCGTAGCAAAGGATGTCGAAGACCTTAACGGCGTGAAAAAGCAGCACCATATCTCTCCGCGCTACCAATCCTGCCACACCACAGTGTCAGAACAGGGCTATGTTTTTGAAGGGCATGTACCGGCAAAGCTGATACAGCATTTCTTGCAGAACCCACCGCAAAATGCCATTGGTCTCGCAGTGCCAGGTATGCCCCTGGGCAGCCCCGGTATGGAAGTGGGCGACCGTTTTACGCCCTATCAGGTAATGCTGCTTAACAAAGACGGCAGCAGCGAAATTTACGCCGAAATCAATACGGCACAGGAGCAGTTTTAAAAGGGACATCGATGACAGAGAGCTTCCGCACCGACGCCGTATCGAGGCGTACTTTCGTCACAGGTCTCGGAGCGGGAGCCCTGCTGCTGGGGTTACCCCACAGTTCGCACCCAAACTCGCCAACAGCTTCGACAGCAACCCTGCGCGGTAACCACTTTGATTTATCCATCGGGTACCGCCAGGTAAATCTTACCGGGCGCGAACGACAAGCCCTTACCATTAATGGCAGTCTACCGGGCCCCATTTTGCGCTGGCGGGAAGGGGAAACTGTTACCCTGAATGTCCATAACCAATTACCCGACAAATCCTCCCTACACTGGCACGGTGTTAGGGTACCCAGCGATATGGACGGCGAACCGGGGTTGAGCTTTAGCGGCATTCAACCTAGGCAAACATTTCGCTACCGATTCCCTGTGCGCCAAAGTGGTACTTATTGGTATCACAGCCAATCCGGGTTTCAACAACAGCGGGGGCTTTTGGGGGCAATAGTCATTGATCCGATATCTCCAGAACCATTTTCTTACGAGCGGGATTATGTTGTTGTCCTATCCGATTGGAGCGATGAATCTCCCCAAACTATTTATACCCATCTAAAAAAAGACCCGGACTACTACAACCGGCAACAGCGCACGGCTACAGATTTATGGCGTGAGGTGCGCACAAAAGGTGTCGCACAAACCTGGCGGGACCGGCATCAATGGAACTGGAAACAGCTTTCCGACCGCAGTATCTCCCAGGTCACAGGCGAGACTTACACCTACCTGATTAACGGGCATACACCCGATACCAATTGGACTGCATTATTTAAACCTGGTGAGAGGGTTCGCCTGCGATTAATTAACGCAGCTTCGATGACCTTATTCGACCTGCGTATCCCCGGCCTGAAAATGAAGGTGGTGGCGGCCGATGGACAAAATGTCGAGCCCATTAGCGTCGATGAAATTCGTATTGGCAGCGGCGAAACCTATGACGTAATTGTCGAGCCAGAGAGTGAACAGGCCTACAGTATATTTGCGCAGTCCATGGACCGCAGTGGCTATGCGCGAGGCACACTGACAAGTGATATACATCTGAGTGCAGAGATTCCCGCGATGGATCACCGCCCAGTGCTCACCCTACAAGATCTGGGACTGGCGAGAAAAACCGAAGAGACGGACACATTCTTTAAAACAGCTCAGACTACTCACACCGAAAACCATTCCGATTTGCCCGATGCAACTGAGGGGGGATGGTTTTACGGAAACCTCGCTGCAGCGGGGCTCGGTAGTAATAGCCCTATTATTCACCAGCCAAGTGAATCCGGATTCAGGGTGGATCACCGCGCGCTGACGCCAGCAAACGGCATCTCTGACCCCGGTGTCGGACTCAGAAAACATAAACATCGTTATAACCGCCGTGTACTGACTTACAGCGACTTGCGCAGCAGTGAACCCACCCAGGATGAACAGGAGCCACAGCGGGAATTACAGTTACACCTGACCGGCAATTATGAGCGCTATCTCTGGTCAATAAATGGTGAAAAATTTCGCGATGCCAGCCCATTATTATTTCGGCACCAGGAGCGCCTGCGCATTACCCTGGTCAATGACACCACGCTTCCCCAACCCATGCACTTACACGGTTTTTGGAGTGAGTTGGAAACCGGCGACGGAGAGTATTTACCTCGCAAGCACACGGTGATCGCACAACCCGGATCAAGCATCAGTTACTTGGTCAGCGCCGACACCTATGGCCGCTGGGCTCTACACAGTCAAATGCTTTACCAGAGGCCCGGTATGTATCGGGAGGTGCGCATTGTTTAAAAATGTTGCAGGGATAGCAGCAACACTATGGATACTTTCTGCCCAGGCCAGCTATGGGCAGGCAGAACCTCAGCATCAGCACCATAGCTACCAGTTCTCTGGTGGGGATAACGAAGAAGAACCCATGGCTGAAGTCAGCCTCGACTATGTGGAACTGCGAGGTGATAACGGCGGGGAAATCGAGGGAGACTTCAGTTATGGCGGAGAGCAAAATAAATTTGTCGCCGAAGTTGACTATGAACGAAGTAGTGGGGAAATTGAAAAAAATGAACTCTGGGCGCTCTATAGCCGGGCAATTTCGGCAAACTGGAATTTCCTAATTGGAATTCGCCACGATTTTAATCTGGAGACTACCAGCCGGAATTGGGCTGCTGTGGGTATTACTGGAGAGTCTCCCTACAAATTCGAAATGGATGCAGTATTTTTCTATGGAGAAAATGGCAGTACTGCATTTCGCCTGGAAGGCGAGTATGAAATAAAGTTGGCACAGGACTGGAATCTGGTCCCACGTATCGAGCTGAACTTTTTTGGGCAGAACGATGAGGCCCGAGGTAGCGGCTCCGGCTTATCGGAAGCGGAAGTCGGCTTTCGGCTCATGTATGAAGTCACCAGGAAATTCTCACCCTATATCGGCGTCCACTATGAACGTGAAGTGGGAAATGCCGCTGATTTCGCCCGTGAAGAAGGCGAGGATGTGGACTCAACCGTATGGGTACTGGGGTTTAGAGCTTGGTTTTGAAAAAATCCAACTTTTTATATCTATACAAGTTGTACCACTTCGCATCATTTGTAACCAACTTTACCGCCTTCTCAATCTGTCATAGCATCTAATAGACCTTAATCGCCTTTTTAAAAAATTTAAATTCAGCAAGGATGCCGGTGATATGATTATCTCCCGTATACTGTTAATCGCAGTTTCCCTTCTGTGTGTGGGCCTATCAGCAGAACCTGAGAGCCCACAGAGCCACTCTTCTGTTAACACGACCAAACACCTGAGTTATGGCGATGAAATTCTTTTCTCATCCAGAATCTTGAGTCGTGAAATACCAATCAACATATATTTACCGCAAACGTTCCATCAAGCATCAAAGCAGCATAGATACCCGGTTATCTTTATTAATGGCACTCACGGCAAAGAATTTTTCCACGCCTTAACCGGGGTAGTAAAGCATCTAAGTAGCGTAGAACGTATGCCGGAAAGTATTGTAATCAGCCTTAATGATGGTGGTGATGAACCGGAAACCTACCTACATGGAATGTGGACACATACCGCAGAGGAGAAATTTAGCGCCCAGGGAGACCCTGAGGCCTATAGTAAATTTCTAACTGAAGAACTATTCCCATATTTAGAAAGTAATTACCGCGCACTCAACAATCGAATGATTATTGGTGTTTCAACTAGCAGCATCTTTCCTCTCTACGCCCTAACTAACAAACCTGGATTGTTTCAGTCTTACTTCTTTTTATCTGCGGCCGATATATTTGGTATGGGACCCACTTCAGAGAGTACTTTTATTGATGAAATAACTACAAGTATGCAGACCTCATCAAACAAGATCAGTGCTTTTTATTTCGCGATGGCTGACAGTGATATGCGTAAAGATAAGCGCCATGAAAAAATCTTAAATCAAATTAACACCAAACTATCGCCTTACGCAAAAGAGAACCTAAAACTAAAAATAGAAGTTCTTGACAATGAAAACCACTACGGTGCTTTTATAAAAGCCGCGCTATCGGCCATTGAGCTTAATTACCCCCACGACGAGTGGTCCGCAAATTATCGAGAATTGATATCCCAACCTGGTGACGCCTTGCAAAATATCGATCATTTCTATGAATCACTCTCACAGAAATACGGTTTTCCTATTTTACCCAGGGCTACACGTTGGAGAAATGTTAACAAATTGAGCTATATCACCAATTTGTTACTAAAGGATGGTCGCATCCAGGAAGCCATCAATGTCGCAAGGCGATGGGTAGAATATCGACCAAATTCTATTGATGCCCACCAAAGTTTGGCCCAGGCGTTACAACAGAATGATGAAATTTCAGAGGCTTCTGATGTTTTGAAGAAAGCACTAGAAATTTCTCGCAATCAGGATAAAAGTAAAACGGCGGCGATAAATCGGCAACTAGCAGAACTCAAGCTCAATTAGCATACAGTTAAATTTTTATTCACTAAAAATTAAAAATATAGTTATCACACTAATTTTCTTTTCCCCGTTAGCATTCACCTCACAGGAAAATCCAAAATAGTGGGACAGGATAAGTTATTACAAAACTCTCCGAACAGAAATCGGGGCTCTTAGACTTGATGTATATTTAAAACCTGAGTTTTCGAATACTACAAAAACCGTCAAAAACCTTGTTTTTGTCCTAAATAACACACCAATTGAAATACCAAAAGACGTTATAGACAACTTCAAAGGAATAGCTCCCGGAAGCTTCACTTTATCTACCAGCTATTATAGTGATGCAACTGGAACCCCTGACACAGTAATCACTGCTGCTTTTAATTACGGATTTCCAAGCTGCGTTAGAGAAGGACGTATATCTGTTAGGAGTACAGGTTATCTTTTACATATGATCACAGAGGACGATAATTGCTCTTCAGAACCTTAGGCCAAGGGCACTTAGTAAGGTGGAAAACTAAAAAACGAGCTGGCATTTACCTCCAGCTCGCCTACAGAAAATATACCAACACCTATCTGGCACACAGCTACTAATAGCAATTTCACAGAACCTCTCTACTCACTCACCAGGCGTAAATCCGTAGCCATCTCATCTTTCCACCAAGCCTTTGTTGCTTTGGGAGATTGCAGGCGAACAGCCTCTCCAATGATAGGCGTTACCAAAGTGACACCCTGATCTTTGGCTGCCGCCTGTGCGCGCTCCAGGGGTTCATACCAATCGTGTAGGGCAAGATCAAAAGTACTATTGTTGATAGGCAGTACTGCTCCCCCACCAAGTTCCAGATGCGCTGTACACTCTCTTCGAGAGGCCTGAAAAGGCCAAAAGATACTTTTACCCGTTTTCTGCATATAATTGAGCCTGAGAGATGGACATCAACCACTACTTCCAACGAAGACTGATCTAAAAGAAAGAGAACCTGGGTTTAATAGTGTGACAACTGGGGTTGGCAGCCTACTTATTTTTAAAAGAAAAAGTAAGGAAATCAAGATAAATCACAAAACCTATAAAAATCTATTCTAATATAAATCTCTCAAAAGACAGCCCTGGCATAAACAATCTAGGCTATCCTCAAAGCACTTCCAGGAAATCACTTAACGGCCTTTAACTATCTCTGTTTTTTTATTATCCACTATCTTTTTAAATACATTCCCAGATAATTTTAATAACTTAGCGCGACTTAAGATTCGAGGCAAGATACTAAGTAATACCTTTTGCTTCCCTGAAAGCACATAGCTTCTGTTGGCAAGAAATCCATGTAACCCTACTTTGGCTACATGCTCCGCACTTTCATACTGTTTTTCATCAACACTTACATCATTATTTGCCACTGCCGCAAAGTTTGTCTTAGTTCCACTAGGACATAAACAAGTTACTGTGATACCTGTACCTTCCAATTCGTTACATAAAGCCTCTGAAAAATTCAAGACATAACTTTTGGATGCAGAATATACGCCTGCATAGGGCACTGGCATTAAGGCCGCACCTGAGGCGACATTTATAATTCCTCCAGATCTTTTACTTTTCATACCATCAAGGTATAGGTAACAAAGCTCTGTCAATGTACTAATATTGAGTTGCAGCATCCTTTTATAGGTTCGAAGATCAAAATCCTCAAAATTGCCCCATTTCCCAAATCCAGCATTATTAATAAGAATATCTACATCAAGTCCTTTATCTTTCGTTTTCTGAAATAATTTCTGTGCAGCCCCCTCTACGCTTAAATCCATAGCAATTAAGGACACTTGGACCTGATATTTCTCTTTAATTTTCTTGCTGACTTCTGCCAAGCCCGCTTGAGATCTAGCAACGAGAACCAAATGAGTTCCCTTATTCGCACACTCATAAGCAAACGCCTCCCCAATCCCTGAAGAGGCACCTGTGATTAATACAGTTTTTGACTTCATAGTACAGCCACTTAAATATTTAGATATTGGAAAAAATTTAAACGAACAAAAGATGTATAACTTATATTTACCTAGCCACAACTTAAGCGATAACTTATTTAGTTTTTTCAACTAAAAGTTCCCGCCACCAGGATTTGGTTGGCAATGGATTTCTCAACTTTACCGGTGCACCTATCACCGGTATTAACAGCTTTACAGCCCGATTTTCCGCAGCAATTTCTACACGCTCGAATGGTTCAAACCAGTCATGCAGAGCAAGATCAAAAGTACTATTGTGGATAGGTAACATTGCTCGCCCTCTGAGATCGAGATGTGCCTGTACACTCTCTTCGGGCATCATATGAACCGAACTCCAAAGCTTGTTATAAGCACCCGTTTCCATCAGTGTCAGGTCGAACGGACCAAATCGCTCACCAATTTCACGAAAGCCACTAAAATAGCCACTGTCACCGCTAAAGAATATACGGCCCTCGCGCCCTTCAATTACCCAGCTGGCCCACAATGTTGAGTCTTTATCCGTTAGTCCACGCCCGGAAAAATGTTGAGCCGGGGTCGCGGTAAAGTGCAAACTGCCCAGGGCAAACGATTCCCACCAGGCCAACTCCTCAATTTTTTCGGCCGGAATTCCCCAGTTACGCAAACGACTTCCCACCCCGGTAGGAACGATAAATTGCTCTACTTTATCCTTGAGTGCGCGAATACTATTTTTGTCCAAATGATCGTAGTGGTCATGGCTGATAACGACCGCTTTAATCGAAGGCAAGTCTCGAATCTCTATGGGCAATGGATGAAAGCGCTTCGGGCCCATCCACTGAACCGGGGATGCCCGCTTGCTAAATACCGGATCTGTCAAAACATACTGATCATCCATTCGAATCAGTACTGTGGAGTGCCCGAGGCGATATACGGCACTCTCAGCGACTGGGGCAGCCAGCTCCGCAGCGGGAATCTGTCGCAATGGAATAGGCTTCACCGGTGCGGGGGCTGCGCGATCCGCCTTAATGTAGGCGCCGATCATCTCAACTATACCGCCACTACTGACTTTGTAGTCCGTATCACTGTTGCGGAACTTCTCGGGTTGATTTGTACAGCTACCAAAGAGACCTACCGACATAACAATCACTCCTGCCAGAATCCACCAGCGCTTCTTCATTTCACTCACCATGTAAACTATACAGTGCAGTGTATAAACTAACTATATGAAAGTAAACTATATAGTGTAAAATTTGCGTAAGAAGTAACTTGCCGGCAATGGAATCCCCCGGCCCAGATTTCACAGAGATACCCATGACTGAAAAGAAACCAACCAGAAGTGAGCTGAAACGCCAAGCTATTATTGATGCCGCCAAGCAGGCTTTTCAGGAGCTGGGAGTGCAGGGCACGAGTATGGACGAGCTGGCAGCCCGAGCACAGGTATCAAAACGCACCGTGTACAACCACTTCTCCAGTAAAGAAGCCCTGGTGATGCATTTGATCGGTGAACTCTGGCAGCAGGCCACCCAGCCCTCCGGTTGTGACTACAACCCGGATAGTGATATGCAATCACAACTCCACACACTGTTAGAGCAGGAAATAAAAACGATCTGCAACCCGCAGTATATTGAGCTTAACCGCATGGCCTTCGACTACTTCTTCCACCAGCCGGAAGCACTACAGAAGGAAATGGAAAAATATAAGGCCCATGAAACCGGGGTGCAGCGCTGGATCAAATCTGCCGTAGCTGATGGGCGACTAAAGTCTCTCGACATAGAGGTCGCCAGTGGGCAGATTCACAACCTGATTAAGGGCGGTTGCTACTGGCCTCAGTTACTTCAACTCTCTGGCCCACCGAGCTCCGCCGAGCAAGAGGCACTGGCCGAGCGCACCGCTGCGATGTTTTTAAGTTATTACCAAGCTTGAACCTCTGCCCTAAAAGGCCATTTTTCACCTACTAATTTACCTATAAAAAAGGCCCCAAAAGGGGCCTTTTTTATCTTATCGGGAACAAATTACAGTCTTTCCCAGAGTATCTCCCAGTTCCCGCCAACACCCGGCTCGAACTGTTTTGCACCTCTTCTCACTTCCTTACAGTAGTGGGAGTAAGCAGAGTCCTTACACTCGTAGACATTACCATCACGGCCCAGGACTTTAGTACCCGCAGCATAGTTTCTATGGCCTCTAGGGAAGACATAATCATAATCCTGATCACTCGAGGATTGGTCATCGTCATTGGAGCTATCATCGTCTCCGTTTGAAGTATCGTCGTCATCATTAGAGGTGTCGTCATCGCCGTTGGAGCTATCGTCGTCACCATTAGAAGCGTCGTCGTCGCCGTTCGAGGAGTCATCATCCCCATTAGAGGAGTCATCATCTGAGGTATCTTCAACCAGATAGAAGTTCAGGGTATTTTGATCAACCATGTTGCCATCGCGATCTTTTACCACCACTACAACCATGTGGTGCCCTGCTACAGTCTCTGAGAGAGTCAAGCTAGTACTGGCAGTATCACCATCATCAATGTTATTGCTATAGCTTGATAGAGTATCACCGCCATGATTTACCACTGTAACCTCAACGCTGACATCTCCCGTAGCACTGAGAGCCAAGTCTAGAGAAATAGCACCGCCTGTAATTGTGTATTCACTTTCAAGACCACTTACCGTTACTTCATAGTTGGGCTCTTCTTCGCTCAACTCGTAACCGATCTCGACATTTTCCAGGCCACTGCCATCTTTTAGATAAATGCGGTTGATACCGTACAGAGGCTCAAAACTATTATCACCATCGAAATCACCGGCGCGGATATCGGTCTGCTCTACATTAATCAACTCAGCCAAATCATGTGACCAGTTTTCAGCGATGCCCTGCTCTTCGGAGGCAATTTCCAAAACAGTGCTGTAAGATGAGTTTTCACCTGAGCCATCAAATACGCGGGTATATACTTTATCGCCAACATTCAAGTCCTGCGTCGGATTGATGGTACCCGCAGCGCTCCACTCGGTATTAGTGACATTATCGCCATCGAACTCTACATCGATAACATTGTAGAAAGCGTTAACCGTATCACCTACATCCCAAACAGCCAGAATTACATGATAGCCCTCGCGATCCGGCACCTGACACTCATGAGTTGTATTTACATCTGGCTGTTCATAATTGCCATCTATCTCACAGAATGGGTCGAGATCAAATTGATCGCGAGTCAAGACTGAATTCGGATTCCAATCTTCTTTAGTAATATAGTATTTCCAATCACGAGTTACATGGTTGGCGGTGAAGTACCATTTGAAGGTTTGCCAACCGGAGCTAATATAATTTTTTACCCAGCGATCAGATGTCTGTTCATTAAGCTCAGACCAGGCACTGCTTCCTCCACTGGCAATTTGCCCATCGGCAGGGCCGCTATCGGGAAAGCCTTCAGGACCTTCAATACTCTGTGGTTCCCACTGAACTGCACCGCAATTCAAGTTCATTTCACCGGTATCTAATGCGTATTTACACAGGGTACCACGCGCAGAAGCTACACCACCGTCAGCGGCCTCAACATAACCATGACTGAAAGCATTAGAACTGGCACCGGCTAATACCACTGCCATTAATGTGCGATTGACTATCGGTTGTTTAAATACGGATGCTAATTTTTTCTTACGTAGAATCATATCTCTGCCCATTTATTACTTTACGCTCAACTTCCTTCCCCAGCTGAACACAAATTTTTACTTTTAGAGGATGTAAATCCTGCAACGCTAGCGACAGAGTTATGGACCACCACTAATTGGCACGGTTCCTATTATTTTTATAATTTAAACAAACAACTTTTAGCGTGTCACCGAAAGATAAGTCTAATTTTTAATAAATACCATCCCATTAAAAGTTCCATATAAACACAAAAATAAAAACATAAATAATGACAAAATAATTTCTTAAAAAATAGAAAAATGACGACCCAAAACAAAAAATAAGACCACAATTTCGGGCAATTACTGCAACATAAAATCAATAAAAGCGACATTTAGTGGTATTTTATTCTAGCAAGGGCAGCCAGGTATAAATCCGAATATACCGCTTATAAAAATATAAAAACAAAATATGGAAGAACTATGAATTTCACACTTAAATCCTCCCAGAAATCAATATGAAACCCTAACTAACTCCACCTATCGCTTACCGGCAAAAAAACACGGTGCACCCACGACAAAATTGAAATAGAAAAAACCTAGAAAACAACGGCCAATACTTCTTCTATAACTAATCGGGCAGAGGGTTTTCCAATGACAATTAAAAATATTAGTTTTTTAAAGCTTTCACTTTACTGAATTCATGCCGACCAGATATCTCTGAGTCCACAGAAAATGCTACCTTTCGATAACTTACAAATAGTATCCCCAATGAATCAAAACCGATATTTTGGGGCCTCAGAGCAACTCTTTGACCCCATCAGCTTTAAGATTTAATCATGGAGTTTCTAAAGCCCAGGATTAATATTAGGTTTGCGATAAACCACAGGTCTTTAATAATAAAAATACCGCTGGAACTAAGTTGCCAGGGAGCTACCCAACTGCCTGGGTAGGAGTAGAGGAAGGTCTGGGTTGTTATAAATACTGCGGCACAAAGCAATAGTCCCGGCCAAAACAGCTGCCGGATATAAATACCCAAGGCGAGGATAGCCAGCGCAATCAAGTCATATATACCGATAAGATTTGAGGCCACCTGCACGCTAAATACACTGTATAACCACGACATCAGTGGCGAAGTGCTTACCAGACCTTCAATCCCCTCAGCCTCAAGCGCTGTGAATTTCATCCCACCAATCCAGAGTAATACCAAGCCGACAGGGAAATAATTGAGCCATATCAGCTTTAGTGGACTCAACGAATCCCGATACAACCAGGTAATACCCAAGGTTAACAGGGCAAAGTACTTAATTATCCCCTGTCCTGAGCCAATTGCCGGAAAGCCGCCCAGGGAGTCGATCCAATGGCCGCTGCCAAGAAGACTCAGTAGGGGCACTAGCGATATTAAAATCAGAAGGATTGCCAGGGGCTTAACAACTCGCTCAAAGCGAAGGACGAGCGCCCCCAAAATAGCGGCGACTGAAAAAATAATGGCAGTCAGTAAACGTATAGAGGAAAGCACTTCCTCATTAGTGACACCGTAAAATTCAAATACGCGCTTGATACCACCCCATTGGCCGGAAAAAAGCGCCGCCGCAATAAGCGCAAAGGCGATGGCCACCAGGGCGAAGGGAAGTTTTCGAAGAAGAAATGACATTTGTTGACGACCTCTTAACAAATTAGAGCTTAGTCACCAGCCTGACCAGAGCCCCTCTCTCCATACAGGTGAAAGGCGGCTCTGGGGTATTGGTTAAATCTATGTCGTCTTGGCCCGGGGAATTATTACACCCCCATAGAGAATGACATTTACTGTTACTCCAGTATCAATGTGCCCCGATACATTTGCATCTGGCAGTTGAACGGGTATTCACCCGGCTCGGCTTTTGGTATTTCCACCAAGGTGTCCTGGTTCAGGGCAAGCTGAGCGCTGACTTCCAAGTCTGGAAACAATACCCACTCGGAGCAGGGACTTGGGTCCTCCCTGTGAAAATGCAAAGTCGCTGTGCGACCGGCGGGCAGGCGGATAAGATCCGGTTCGTAAACTCCATCCTTAACCAGAATCTGTAAATTATCCGTGCTCGGCGTCGCCTTACTGGCACTTCTTTTTGGCCCCAACCAAAACCACCAGATAACAGCCAGAATCATCAGCACACCGACGATATTTACGAGAACTTCAGCCATTTAGCGAGCCTCCGATGGTTTAAAGAAGCGCAGGCGGTTGGCATTACTGACCACCGTCAGGGAGGAAAGCGCCATAGCACCACCGGCAACAATGGGGCTCAGTAACATACCCGTAATCGGGTAGAGGACACCGGCGGCGATGGGAATACCCAGAGTGTTATAAATAAAAGCTCCAAACAAGTTTTGCTTGATGTTGTGCAAAGTGGCCCGGGACAACTCCACGGCATTGGCGACCCCGTGCAGGGAGGAACGCATTAGGGTGACATCGGCGCTCTCAATAGCAACATCGGTACCGGCACCTATCGCAAAGCCCACATCGGCCCGCGCCAGGGCCGGGGCATCGTTAATCCCGTCACCCACCATACCCACTCGCTCGCCTTTTTTTTGCAATTCAGCGACGATCCCCTCTTTATCTTCCGGCAATAGTTCTGCGTGAACCCGATCGATGCCCAGTTGCCGGGCAACCGCTTCGGCACTGCCGTGATTGTCCCCGGTAAGCATTTCAATGCGTAAACCCAGTTTGTTCAGTCGCTCGATTGCAGCTTGCGCATCAGCGCGAATCGGATCGGCTACGGCAATAATCCCCCGCAACTTGCCGTCCACGGCGGCGTACATCACCGTGCGCCCCGCCGCAGCCAACGTGGCTGCCCGCTCATTCCAGACATCCAGGGAAATGGCTTCCTTTTGCATTAACTTGGTATTCCCCAACAGCACGCGACTGCCACTGATATCACCACTCACACCGTGAGCTGTGATGGCTTCAAAGTTGGCTGGAGACTGCAATTCAAGGTTTTTATCGTGAGCTGCCGTCACTATGGCTTCGGCCAAGGGGTGCTCTGAGCCCTGCTCCAGGCTCGCTACCAAACGCAGCAGTTCATCGCTGTCGCCATCGCTATCGATATCTGTCAGACGCGGAGAACCCTCGGTGAGAGTCCCGGTTTTATCCACAACCAGGACATCCAAGGTGCAGGATTGTTGCAGGGCCTTGCCGTTGCGCACCAGTACACCGTACTCAGCACCTTTGCCCACCCCCACCATAACCGACATGGGAGTCGCCAACCCCAAGGCACAGGGACAGGCGATAATCAGCACCGAAGTCAGTACTACTAACATATGGGCAACCCGAGGATCGGGGCCCAAGTTGAACCAAACCAGTGCGGCCACCAGGGCAATAATCATCACCACTGGCACAAAGATACCGGATATCTTGTCCGCCAAGCGCGCGATAGGTACCCGGGAGCTCTGGGCATTCTTTACCATCTCGATAATCTGCGCGAGGCGGGTGTCGGAACCCACTTTATCTGCGCGAAACAACAGGCTGCCATTTTTATTCAGGGTGCCGGCGGCGAGGCTGTCACCCTCCGCCTTTTTTACTGGCACTGGTTCCCCGGTGAGCATGGATTCATCCACCAGGCTGCGCCCTTCAAGCACAGTGCCATCCACCGGAATTTTCTCGCCGGGGCGGACGCGCAGCTGGTCTCCCTGCTGCACTTGCTCGATAGGGAGATCCACCTCTCGGCCGTCTCTCAATACCCGCGCGGATGTATCCTGGAGCTCCAACAGCTTCTCCACTGCGGCACTGGTGCGCCCGCGAGCCCGAATTTCCAGTGCCTGGCCGAGGCTGATCAGGCCAATAATCATGGCACTGGCCTCGAAGTACACATGTCGTGCCGCTTCCGGTAAGAGATGGGGAACCAATACCACGATCATGGAGAAGAGCCAGGCCGTTCCCGTGCCCAGGGCCACCAGCGTATCCATAGTGGCATTGTGGTGACGCAGTGCCTTCCAGGCGCCACTAAAGAAATTGCCGCCACAGAAGACCAGCACCGCCAGGGTAATCAGTCCCATAACACCCCAGGCCAGCTGCTCCGCAGGGGTATTCACCGATACTTTGTCGGTGATCAGCCCCCAGGCCATCATTGGCACGCCCACGCCCAGAGCAAATGCCGAGCGCCACAACTGCTGGCGGTAGTGCCGCTGTGTCTGCTCCCGCTGTTCCGCGCGCTGCTCTCGTTCACTACTTCGCAGGAGTTCGGCGCCGTAGCCCGCGCCTCGGACAGCTTCGATACAGGATTCAGCCTCTGCCGGGCCGTATACCGACAGGACTTTATCGGACAGGTTTACCCGGGCATCAGTCACCCCAGCTACGGCCTTAACCGCAGTCTCAATTTTGTTAATACAACCGGCACAATTGACTCCACTCAAACGGAACACCGTTGGCGCAGATTGTTGCTCCTTCGTCATCTTGCTCTCCCGCAACACCAATTACAGCGACAAAGTTACAACCTTACCGCTAGGGGAAGGCAACAGTTGGCAGCGCACCGTCTGCCGAAATTTCGCAGTCAATTCATCCTTCAGCTTAGTGGTTGGCACCAGGGGCAGGAAAAGGCTGAGGATTCGCCAATGATCGCGCATGCGATGCGACGGAATGTTATTATCGCGCCATGACACATCCCCTGCTTCCCGAAAGACCCCTGAGTATCTCTCCTTCTCTGGCTGCCACTGTCGGCCTGGAGGAAGCTGTGCTGCTCACTGCGCTTGGCGACCTGGCTCCATTCCTTCCCCTGGAGCCCTACGGAGGCCGGGATTGGTATACCGCCGAGGGGGAGCAGCTATACCTGCTGCTGCCCTTCTGGCAGGCAGCAGATATCCAGCGGGTGGCCACCAGCTTGCGCAACCAGGGTGCCCTTCTGCTGGGGGCGGCACCATTCGGCAGTAGCGAGATTCTGAAGTTCGCCCTGCCCGGTGAGTACAAGCGCCCGGTGGCAACACCCCCTACCCCGTCCAACCGCAATGCCAACACCATTGCCCCCAGTTGGCAGCCGGATAGTGAAACCATGGCGCGAATCGCCCAACTGGGTATTCCCGAGCACTTTGTAAGGGAGCAATTGCCAGAGTTTGTCACTTACTGGCGCGAGCGCGCCGAGCCCCGCCACTCCTTTGGCTCCCTGTTCCTGCGCCAGGTTAAAAGCAAGTGGGAGGCTTTTCGCGCAACGGCTCAGCGCAAGCAGCCACTGCCCAACGGCTGGCAACCCAGCGATGAGACCCTACGCAAGCTGGCGGACGAGGGAGTCCCCAGCACTTTTGTCGGCCGCGGCCTACAGCGCTTTCTCGATTACCACCGCTCCAGTGGCAAGCAGTCCATTTCCTGGGATTTGGAATTCAATGACTGGATTATGGAAGACTGGGAGAAGCAGGACACGCCATTTATCGAAAAACGCAAGCCCACTGCTATGTCCCGCGACTGGCAGCCCAGCGAGCACACCTGGGAGCAGTTGCAGCGCCTGGCAATCAATCCGCGCTTTGCCGCCGAATTGCTGCCGGAATTTATTTATAAATGGACCGAGCGCGGTGGCCACAGTGCCCGCTGGGGTGAACTGTTTATCGAGTATGCGCGGGAAGAGTGGGCCTATTACTGCCAGGGTATTGAGAAAAACCCGGTGGCCAAACCTATCTCCCGCAACTGGCAGCCCAGTGGTGACTGCCTGAGTCATTTGATGAACCAATGCGAGATAGATCGCGACTTTGCTCTATCCCTGGTTCCGGAATTTATTATTTACTGGCGCGGTCAAAATGCCGCACGTAAAAGCTGGGACGCCGTATTTGTGCGTCACGCGCGCCACCAGTGGGCGGAGCGCAACAAACTGGCAATAGGAAACTCTTATGGCAATCCACAAGACTCCCACAACAACACCAACCAGCGCACCCGCGACCGGTCAATCGGCGACATACTCACAGACACAAACTGGTAGTGAACAGAGCCAGGAACTGCTGAACGAAAAGAAGCGCGCAATCAATGAAGTATTTGCGCTATTTAAACTGAATTATCACAACCAGTTCAGCGCAGCGTTTCCAGACACTGAAACCCTTCACCATGCCAAGCGCCTCTGGCTGGAGGCTCTGCTTGCTTTCGCTCCCCAGGATATTATGCAGGGTGCCAAGCGAGCGATCCTGCAAAGCGAGTACCTGCCCACCGTACATAAAATGCTGCAGCTGTGCGCCGCTGGGGAGAATGGTTTACCGGAAGCTCGCGCCGCCTATCGCGAGGCCTGCAATGCCCCAAGCCCCAAAACCAATTACAACTGGAGCCACTTAGCGATCTATCACGCTGGGCGGGAATCCAACTGGTTTTTTCTTGCCAATAACCCTGAGTCTATCGCCTACCCGGTCTTTGCCGAGCACTATCGAAAAATATGTGAACGAGTCCTGGGGGGAGAAAAACTAACTGCTCCAGAGCAATTAAAGCTGGAGGAAAACCCCGGCTCACCACTTTCCAAGGAAGAAAATTCGAAAAGACTCTTGGAGATGCGAGCAAAGCTTGGCATTTAGAAATTAACAGCCAACTGCTTACTCAGACTTTGAATACAGGGCCTGATACCTAAAGGCCCTCACGCCAATGACTTGTTAAGTAAAAGCCCTGATCTAGCTTTACTGTGCTTGAAATAAAAATAAACAAAGCACAGGACAGATCATGAATAATTTTAAGACCACCTTAAAAACAAGCTTGTTTTCCAGCCTTATATTCACTTTCGCTACAAATACCAGCGCTGACTTTGCCAACAGGAAATATATTGGGGCTACCCTCGGTGAAACCTCTTATCCTCAATTTTGCTCATCTGCAAACCCCCGGATAAAATCACAGATTCCTCAAGGATCTACAGACGGACGTTTTCATTGCAATAGTAGCGGCAGTACGATTAAGTTTTATGGCGGCTTGCGCTGGAACAGATACCTCGCCCTTGAAATCAGCTATCTAAAACCTTCAGCTGCGCAAAGCAGCTTTTATACCAATAATGAAAATGGAGAGTATGCAAAGGCTGCATACCAGGTTAAAACACATTTATTGACCGCCTTTTTATTGGGTTTTTATCCTATTAACTCCAACATAAATATGTTTGCCAGAGTCGGGGGCGGAGCTTGGAGAGGGAAATTATCAGAGCAACAATCCGCTCAATTTTATCTCCCCCAGCAATTATCCAATGGACAATTCACAACACAACTTCAGACGCTCGATAAAGGCAAGTCCCAAAACCACAAAGGCCCTCACTGGGGAATTGGGGTCGGGATGAATTATGTATATAGGAATCATTGGGTTTGGAGACTGGAGTGGGAAAAACTGGAGCCCACTGGAGTAGACTTCAATGCAGAAACACTATCACTGGGTTTAGGGCGGCGTTTTTGAATTTTGCTAATTGACACCTATAACTTTATACAAATTAAATAGAGTTCCCGCGAACTATTACTGGGAACTCTACCTTTAGGCGCCAAATCCAGTTAATAGAGTAGGTCCTACCTTCGACCAATCTAAAAGACGTTATTATTTTGGTGGTTGCCTTAATCAAATTTCACTCTAAAATCAGCTTCAGCGGTCCCCCCATATAAGCCAAACAAGGCCAAGCCATGAACCGCTTTAGCCCCCTATTTATTATTTTTCTACTTTCCTTACCAGCCCTTACTTGCGCCGATTTCTACTCACACAAATATGCTGGTATCTCTTTTGGTAACCAGCATGCCAATAACTTGTGTAGCGAAGCAGAGAAGCGAGTTCAACAAATTAGCGCCAGCTTAGATCAAGTGGATCTCAGTCGGTGTGATGATAAAAATAACGCCTGGAAACTATTTGCAGGAATTCGATGGACACCTTACCTGGCATTTGAAGCCAGCTATCAAAATTTCAATAAGTACCAACTGGATACCCCTATCTCATATGGGGATGGTGAATATTTAAACTATTTCTCTGATTTTGATAGCCAGCTTTTCAATATATTTTCCCTGGCGTATCTTCCCCTGGGAGAGTCATTTAGCTTATTCGGGAAACTTGGCACCGGCATCTGGTACGCGGAAACCAATGAGATTCAGAAGGGTGAAGTTTTTATCCTATACCGGCTTGAAGATGGCAGTTTAATAGAACAATTAACTCCAATCAGAGGTGAATTAACCGATAGCAGCAATGGATTCCACTGGGCATATGGTGCTGGTATTAACTATAGCTATAGGGGCAAATGGAGCCTACGGATAGAGTGGGAACAGTTTTCAAAAATTGGGGGCGATACGTTTCTGGATGAAATAGATAGTGAAGCTATCACCATGGGGTGGAGTATTAACTTTTAATAAAGTAAGGAAGGTTCAACATTAATTATTTCTAGAAAAACAGCTATCAGCTAACCGATTCAAACAATAAAAAAATGAAAAATAAGAAAAAAAACCTACAAGCAAAAGATCTAAAAGAATACAGTGAAGACTATAGAGCAAAAATAGAATTTGAAAATCGATTAAAAGATGAATATAAATTAATTAAAATATTTCCACTATTATTTTTCACTATAATACTTATTATTTCAGTTTTTCTTTCGGGTTACGCTCAACGATATGACGAACTTTTAATGGCCATTACCTTTGGGGTTATACTTACTTTATACGGTCTTAACTGGCAACTGGAACAGAAGAAAATTAACACCCCCCCTATCTGCAGTAACTGCAATAACAAGATGCGGCGCTGTGAATATACCAGCGGATGCAAGTGGCAAGATCTGAGGGGAATCGTCTATCTATGTGAAGACTGCAAGTCAAAAATAATTGATACTGAGCCATCACAATCTGGTTAACTCACAGTTTTTTAAGGCCTCTCTTTCCTCTCTCATAAGATATAGATAAAATCAACATCTAGACTTCACAAGATTAGACAAAACTGTATCAATAAGTATTATGTCAAGATTTCTCAAGGCTTCAGCCTTACTATTTTTTCTCTTTATTCTTTGGATTATCTATCTAGCCAATACCGGATCGAATAGTATATTTTTTGACCTTGTCCGTGCTATGCCCTATGGCGATAAACTAGGCCATATCGCCTTGTTTGGTACTTTTGGCCTTATCCTGATACCTGCCACCCGCGCCACTTATTTTAAGCTCGGCTTTATTAGAATTTACTATGGTGCTATCGCAGTGCTTGGCTTTGCCCTGATTGAAGAGATAAGCCAGGCATTTGTTCGCTCAAGGACTTTTGACTTACTTGATCTGGCCGCCGATATCGTTGGAGTGATACTTGCAAGCTCTCTGGTTTACCTGGTTCAGAGAGCCCGCAATATTAACAATTTAAGCCAGCCTGAAAACCCCGATACCGCTAGTGAGACAACAGACGATTGATATCCCTCCAATCAACCAATTTAAAATTCTGGGCTGCGCTGGGCATTCGGTTGCGCCCATCCTGAACAACTAACAAACCTTGAGGATATTCCGCACCCAAAGCTGAACTGGTAACGGCCAAACCATCGGTCTCCGAACTGCCATCCACACCTAACTGGGGGTTCATACCAACCCGAAAATGGGTAATAAATTCATTCCCACTACGGCTGAATAGTGCATAGCTATCATTACCTTGACTGGATATCACTAGATAGCCCTTGTCGCCATCCTGATAAAGTGCCAATCCCTCTATATCTGCCACCAGCTTTTCACCATCCACTTCTGCCACCAACTCTGGAGAGGCCTCTGATAAGGACTTTAGGTCCAGCCGCCAAATCCCCCGGTCCTCCTCTGCAAAAAACAGGGTTCCGAACTGGTCATCCACAACACAGCCTTCAACCTGTCCATAGTCATCAAACTGGATACCCTGCTCAATCTCAAACTCATTGGAGGACTCAGAGACATTGATTTTGAGCTGATGCAAGCTGGCCTCCTTATCAGAAACCCAGGCATAAAGCCCACTATCGTCCTGTTGCAGGCACAAGCCATAGGGATCATGAAGCCCTATACCCCGGTATCCAAGATACCCCACCTCGCCCGTTGTACTGATAGAAAATAGATCCAAACCGGGGTTAGTACGATTAGAGGCAACGGCAATCGCATCGATATTAGGGTGGGAAATTTTACGGATATCAACATTATTAACCCTGCCTACCGGAAAGTGCTGTTTTAAGCCGCCTGATAGATGATAGATATTGAGCCCCTTTTTTTTATCTGTAGCAAAAATCAGGCTGTTTGCCGGCGAATGAGAGTTCACCCAAATGGCGGGATCATCGGCAGCATCCCCATAAGAGTGAACGGGGTCAGTTTGTCCCCTGGCGGCAACAGTGGGAACAATCTCAAGCGGACTATCTGTAACGCTGGTCAGCTTGGTATTTATCGGGAAATAGGTTATTTCACTCTGATTATCATTTAACACGGCCAACCTATCACCAAAAACTGCTATAGAGGCAGGACTTTCTGCAGGCAATGTCCAAGACTGGTCGGGCCTATCACTTCCTGACAAGTCGAAAGCCTGTACTCCCTGTTCCACAGCAATCCAGATTTGGTCCTGCTGATAACCCAATCGCAAGCTGCCGAAATCATCACCGAGCTGTTTCGCCGAGATTAAAAGCTCACGCTCCTCATCTCGCTCTGCATCGGCATTCAATGCCAATATCCCTACAGGCGGCTGTGATACCAGTAATCGCCCCCGACGGTTATCCACACTACAACTATTAACCTCTTCCCCCAAATATATTGGGCGTATCTCGGTAAAGTCCCAGTGCTCATCACTGGGAGAAAGCAGGTACTCAAACCCCCGTCCGTCCTCTCCAATGGCAAACAGGTGATCTCTTCCTGCTTGTAGTGAAAAACAGAGTGCGCTCACAGGCTTGGCACTCTCAAGCTTTCCTAAAAGTTGAAGCTGCAAATCATCGTTTAGATCAGTAAATAATTGATATAGCTGTAATTGCGCTTCCTGCTCTTCGTAAGCCGCCACCAGGTAGCTACCACCTTCCCTTGGCTGAATGGCAAGTGCCTCTACTCTGCCATCCTTTTGAACTTGTATTTCTGCGGACTCATCTACAAGCACTAGCCCCTTATCTTTACTGGATAGCAACAAGTATTGCTGCTTAGGGAAACTGACCAGCTGAATCTGTTCAGCTATCAGCCCCTTTAAAGAGATGATCTTTTGTGAAGATAATCTTTGACTATCCTTTTCAAGATCACATCCGAGTAATATAAGGCAGGACAAAACACCCACTATTGAAAAACGCATAATAAAACCTGCTTAGGACTTATCGGTAACTGACAGAAAATATTATTTTTACAAAAACAAAGCCCCCACAATATTGCAGGGGCTTTATCAGGGTAAAAAATTGCACTAATCCAAAAATTCCAGTGTAAATTCTAGAAAGTGCTATAGCTCAGCCCAATCGCATAGGTCGGACCGTATTCTTCGTACTGACCATTAAACCCAGACGTGTGAACATAGTAAGGTTCATCCGTGAGGTTAACCCCAGTAAAAGTAAGTTGAAGGCCATTATCAAAGCGGTAGCGGGCCGACAAATCCAATTGCAAATGGTCTTCTTCGTAGCGGTCATTAGCCTCATTTTCAAGATCTACTTCCAGCAGGCGTTCACTGCGAAAAGCTGCTGACAGGCGCATACTAAAGGCATCGCGCTCATAGCCTACAGTAAAGTTGCCGACAAAATCCGCCTGGGAAGGCATAGATATTTTGTCACTGCGATCACTGCTATTGAGACCCAGATCAGCTTCTGAATCGGTAAATGTTGCATTGGCCCTGAGTAAGAACCCATTTTCAAAACCTTGAGTCCAGGCCAGTTCGGCACCACTGATACGGGCGTTGTCTCCGTTAATCGGTTGCCATACTTCAGCATCATCAACCGCTAAATCACCTACAAAACGGGTAAAATCGGTATTACTGGAAACCTCAGACATAACAATAAAGTTATCGATACTCTTATGGAAAAGTCCCACAGAGAACATACCCAGGTCGTCCGCATAGTATTCGGCAGACAGGTCGATATTGCGGGATTCATAGGGGTCTAACTCTGGATTTCCAGCTTCAACTTCCAGTTCCCCATCATCGTATTCAATTTTGGCCGGAGAGGGGTTCAAATAGCCAAATGATGGACGCGATAAGGACTCCGAATAAGCTGCACGGAGAACAACATTATCGTTGTAATCAAACTTGTAATTAATACTGGGGAAGAAATTGTCGTAGTCCCGCTCGTAGTTAACCTCAGTGGCATAAACCCCTTCTGAAATTAAATCGGCACCCGGCAGGGGCTCTTCCGACTCTGCCACATTCACTCCTTCAGCAGTAAATTCGGTGCGCTCATAGCGAACCCCAAAAACCAGCTGGGAGCGATCCAACTCAATAGAATTCATCACATACAAGGCCGTGATGTCTTCATTCATTGCGTAGTCACG
The DNA here is from genome assembly GCF_052468095.1 of Microbulbifer maximicatervae (SeqCode). The sequence goes on along the minus strand of NZ_CP174332.1, from coordinate 417,939 downwards.
GGTGGATGCCAAAGCGGTCTCCGTCTCATCTATGTCAAAATCACTGAGGTTAGCATTGATAAAACTATTCAGGCTTCCAACATTGACGCCAGGTCCAAATGCATCCAAACCATAATCGATACTATTGTGAGAAAAGTCCGCCAGAGTGTAATCCCCATCAAACCCTTCATATACAGTCGCATTTAAGTCACCAGCCTTTTCTCGCTGACGCTCATGTAATCCGAATTTAACTACTGAAGGATTGCCAGCCCAATCAATTTCTCTACTGAGATCAATACGGAAGCTGATTTCTTCATCTTCAGTAAAGTTATCTTCAATGACCAACTCATCGAGTTGATAACTGGCCGGGTCCAATACTGCTTCAACATCCTCACTTCCCACCGCCATACGGGGAGTATCACCAGCTTCAACATACCCCAAACGCAGGGAGTCCAAGACAAAATCGGTATCGCGTCGATTGGGTTCAGATTCCTCTGCGTGGGAATATCCCAAGGCATAGGACAATCCCCATTGCTCAAAAATATGCTCGCCACCAAATACCGCAGAAATAATTTCCTGTTCTTCCAGGCGGTCCTTCAGGGACTTCTCCAACGCGGCCTCTTCCCATTCTGCCGAGTTGGCCGAAATAGTCTCCGGCTCATCGCGCTCATCATCGAGCTTCCAGGAATTGCGCTGGCGGATTTCCTGATCAGAAAAATCTGAGTACAAGCTGTGGAGATAGATGCTTGAGTCACTGCCCAGTTCCAGGTCGAAGTTGGCAGCAAGACCTGTGCGCTCCCGGGTAATACTGTAATCGCGATGTTCTATTTCGGTCGCGCCCTTAGCTACAGAGCCATCTTCAGCGGTCAGTTCTTCCCAGCTACCGTCAGTCTCAATATTATCTGAGCCAAAATCCCGCTCCTGATGACTTAGCGCCAAGGCCACCCCGAGACGGCTCTCTCCATCAAGTTCAAAAATATTGGTCATGGTGGCAGCCACTTTGGGGCTGTACTCTTCCTGAAGCTCGCTGTAGCTATTCTCTACGCTGAACTTGTAGCGATTGCTATCATAATCCAGGGCATTCAGACTTTTGATCTCAATGGCACCGCCAATAGAATCTGCGCTCATATCCGGTGTAAGAGTTTTAAATACCTCCAAACTCGCCAGTAAGTCCGATGGAATAACATCCAGGGCTACCGCCCGGGTGTTTGTTTCCGGTGCCGGCAGGCTCACGCCATTAATTGTCGCCGCATTCAAATTTGGATCTATACCCCGTACCCCAACGAAACGCCCCTCACCCTGATCTCTCGCAATAAATACACCGGGCATCCGCTGTAACGCCTCTGTGACATTGGCATCGGGGAGTTCACCAATCGCATCAGAAGTTTGCACCGCTACGACCTTATTGGCGTCTCGCTGCCTATCCAAGTCGCTGCGCGCATTACTTGCCTGGGCGGTAACCGTCACAGTTTCCATTACCTGCTCATTTTCTGCGGCAGCATTTGCACTAATGATGGCAGTCGCCAGAGCCGCCAATGGCATTCCCAGTAACCGCAAGCCTGAAGTTCTGTATTTCATTGCGTCCCACTCCCACATTACCGGTGGTTAATTGAATTGGACGCAGACTAGAAGGCCGCTATGAACTTTACGTGACATTTTTTTTAAGCTTGTCATCACATAGTCAATTAGTACTGCGACGATAGATGTAAGCCCTGCTATTTACACAGATATCAATCGCCTTAAAAAGAACCATCAAGGCAATTAACAGTAAAAAGCGTCATATACTGAAGCCAAATATGGAGCAGTCATGAACGAAAGCCCCAAAAACCCAGCACGCCGCTCTCTATTTAAAGTCCTGGGTGGTGTAACCGCCACCGGTACTGTAAGCAGCTTACTACCCGGCTGTAGTGAAAGTGAAAATCCCACACGCAACTCCCTCACCTTTAAAGAAATCCCCCATGGCCTGGATTACCAACACCATCTACCAGAGGGTTATAAATCCACGGTTCTATTGAGGTGGGGAGATCCCTTACATAGAGAGGAAACATCTTTTCAGCCTGAAGAACTTAGCGCCAGTAGCCAGGAACAGCGATTCGGTTACAACAACGATTTTATTGCTTTTATGCCCTTGGCAGCGGGGATCAGTTCAACCCATGGATACCTGCATATACAAAGTAAAAATAGTGATCGCGGGCTTTTATGTGTCAATCACGAATACACCCAGCCCCATCTAATGTTTCCCGGTTATAACGACGAATACAGTGCCACCAGAGGAGTGAGTGCCGAGCATGTGGCCATTGAACAGGCCGCCTGCGGACACTCCATCGTGGAAATTCGAAGAAGTAAACAGGGCTGGAAAGTAGTGGCTGACAGTCCCTATAACCGGCGGATAACTTCTACGACGCCAATGGAAATCACTGGCCCGGCCGCAGGCGACGAACGTTTGAAGACCCACCAAGATCCCAGCGGAACCCAGGTCCTCGGTACCATAGGTAACTGTGCAGGAGGAAAAACCCCATGGGGAACCGTATTAATTGCTGAAGAGGGGTTTGGTGGCGCTTTTCAGGGAGACCCAAAAAAGCTCGAAGATTCCCTGGAGATCGAAAACCATCAACTTTTTGGTATAAAACCGGAAAATCGCAACTGGGGTGACCACGACCGCCGATTTGATATTCAGGTAGAACCCCATGAGCCCAACCGATTCGGCTGGATGGTGGAGTTTGACCCCTATAACCCCCAATCAAAACCGCGCAAACTGACCAGTTTTGGGCGTTTTGAGCACGAAGGCTTTACCCTGGTCTGTAAACCGGGACAACCGATCGTTGCTTACGGCGGCGATGATGATGAACATCAATTTGTCTATCGCTATGTATCCCAAGATAACTATCAGCCCGAAGATCCCGATACAAACCGAAAGCTACTCGTTAATGGCTCGCTCTATGCCGCGCGCTTTGCCGACGATGGCAGTGGCGAATGGCTGCCGCTGATATATGGCCAGGGCCCACTGACCGCAGAGAATGGTTTTCGCAATCAAGCAGATGTAATGATTGATGCGCGCCGCGCAGCCGCGCTACTGGGAGCCACGCCAATGGATCGGCCGGAGGACGTGGAGACTAACCCCCACAATGATTGCACCTATGTAATGCTGACCAAAAACAAGAAGCGCAGCGATACCGATGCCGCCAACCCCCGCGCCCGCAATACTGCCGGCCATGTATTGGAAATAGCGCCCCCCGGGAAGAAGGGAAACCGCAACCACACAAGCGCACAATTTCAGTGGCAGCAATTTCTACTTGGCGGAAATCCCAATGCTGAAAACCCCGCTGAAAGGGGCGCCTATGGACAGCAGTCCCCTTACGATATCTCTGAGCACGGCTGGTTTGCCAATCCCGATAACGTTGCTTTCGACCCCAGGGGCAATATGTGGATTGCTACTGATGGCTGTGAGCGCTTTGGGTTCCACGATGGACTTTGGGCAATGGCTACTGAAGGGCCTTTGCGAGCGGCACCCAAGCATTTTTTTGGCTGCCCCCAAGGGGCTGAGGTATGCGGGCCGGAATTTACCCCCGACGGAAAAACACTATTTATTGCTGTGCAGCACCCCGCCGATTCACGCAACTCAACTTATGACAATCCCCTGCACCGGTGGCCAGATAATAATCCCCAGTTACCACCTCGGCCGTCGGTACTGGCCATCTACCGCGAGGACGACCAAATAGTCGGTAGCTAGGCAATTGATATGACGAACCAGGGACCCTGCTAAAATTTTAATCTAAAGCAGTTTTCGGCCTCTCATCCCGCCTATAGGCAGGTTGCCAGAGGCCTATAAGCCGAGGTCCCTATGATATCGAGGTGTGCAACCCTTTTACGCCGCCTTACCGCCGTGCTGGCAACTGCCAGTTTTATCCTTGCCGCCACACCGGGATCTGCCCAGGTACCGGAAAATCCGGTCAATCTCCGGGGCAGTGGCGCCAGTTTCCCCTACCCAATCTATGTAGAGTGGTTTCGGCAGTTCACCCATCGGGAAAACAACATATTTATTTTCTACGAGATGAGCAGTAGCGGTGATGGCATCAGAGACTTTCTCGGTCACACAGTCGATTTTGCCGCCTCAGATGCTGCTATTGAGATCGATGAGTTACGCAACCTAAAAGGTGGTGGCGTGGTACTGCCGGTTACTGCTGGGGAAGTGGTACTGGTATTTAACCTCCCCGGGATCGATAATCTAAAACTGTCCAGGGAAGCTTATGTGGGGATTTTTCTGGGGGAAATCACCCACTGGGATGATCCCAAGATTGCAGCTGTAAATCCCGATATCAAGTTGCCAAGGGATGAGATCACCGTTGTTACCCGTTCTGAAAGTTCGGGTACCTCCTATATTTTTTCTGGGCATATGAGCAGTGTGAGTCAAGAGTTTCGCGAAAAAATTGGTTTGGACAGAACACCCAGTTGGCCAAAACTGCCCAGATTTAAAAGAGCGCCGGGCAATCAAGGCGTAGCCGCTAAAGTAAGAAAGAAAGTTGGGGCCATTGGCTATGTGGAGCACGGATTTGCTCAACTGGTAAACCTACCTGTGGCTTCACTGGAAAACCACGCGGGAAACTATATTGCCGCAGGCCCCAAGAGCGGAGCAGAGGCTCTTTCAGAGATTGAATTTCCAAAAGCATCACTACCAATTAGTGGAGCTCCCAACCTAATCGCCTGGATTTGGGACCCCAAAGGAGAAACAGCCTATCCCATTACCAGTTTTTCCTGGCTGTTGCTCTACGCAGACCAGGATGATCAAAAAGCACAGGCATTAAGGCAAATGCTGGTCTTTATGTTGAGTAACGCATCCCAAAGCCAGGCCGGAAGCTTGGGCCTGGTGCCCCTTCCGGAGAATATACGTCAAAAAGTACTCAATGCCGTTACCTACGTGCGCTAATTTACGTAGCTTCAGCGCACTCCACAATACGATTACGTCCAGCGCGTTTGGCCTGATACAACGCAGAGTCTGCCCGTCGCATTAGCTCCAGGATATCTTCTCGCCCCTGCAGACGGGCTATGCCAATACTTGCGGTAAACTGGGCTTGCCCAACTGCACTTTTAATCACGATTTTAGCGATATCCCGGTGTATACGATTGGCAACCTTCATAGCTCCTTCGACATTGGAGCTGAGTACTAGCGCGAATTCCTCCCCACCAATACGCCCGAAGATATCCACATCCCGCACGTGTTGAGAAATTACTCGGGCAGTCGCACAGAGTGCCTGATCGCCGATTAAGTGGCCATGAATATCATTAACAGATTTAAAATTGTCGATATCCAGCATTAATACACACAATGGCATTTGGTTATTAATTGCCACAGCCACCAGATTACTGGCCTCTTCGAAAAAGCAGCGGCGATTAAAAATACCTGTTAGCGGGTCTGTGCGCGCCTCCTCTTCAGCCTTGGCTTTAGCGTACTCCAATTCCTGTGTGCGAAGTTTTACCTGTTGCTCCAGCTCAGTTCTCGAGGCTTCCAGGTGTAGTAGATACCTTTTTTCTGCAGTCTCTTTTTGTTGCCTTAAACGTTTTACCAGTAATCCGATAGCTATCATTATTGCCAACATCTCAACAAAAGAGGCAACCGGGGGCCAATAGTAATTAATTGGATTGTGCACCACATAACCGAGATCCCTCATCGCCTGCACCAAAAGCCCCAACACCAAAACGCTCCAGGCTAATGCAAAAACGGCCGCAGAAGTATCCCCCTGTCGCCAACGCACCAATGCGACAACAACAACGCCAGGATAGAAAAACAGAGCGAGCATCATGGAAATGTGCCCCAGAGCCTCCCACTGCAGTACAACGCAAATAACCAGGAATAAACCGTTGAGTAGAATTAATTTTAAAAAGTAATCCAGTCTTGGGGTGTACTTTGCCGTTTCAAGAAAGTATCGGGCAAAAAGAATTCCGGTCAGAATCGCCACAGCACTACTAATCGATTGATAGCGCCAATCAAATTGTTCTTGGAACAAATATTGGTGGGTATATCCCAGTAAAGATCCCCACACCCAAATTTTCGTTACGGAATATAACGAGTATAGATACAGGATATTCTTACGCGCAGTAATAGCACCAATCAGCGCAAGAATGGCCATCAAAAAATAACCACCAAAAAGAAATGACGTTAAAATGGCCTCAGCCTTACTCCTCTCTTCAAGTTGTTCAGGTCGCCAAATACGCATACTGGGAAAGGCAACACCTAAAACTCCAACATCAAATTTAACCATCATTTCCTTTGATGCGAAGGGGGGGATTTCCAATGGAAAAGCAAAGCGATGATGCCTGATTTTTCGACTGGAAAAAGGCTGATTCGCAGACAGACTTGCCAGCTCCGTATAAGGTTGACTGCCGCCCTGAATCCTAGAAAAGGCCGTCAGCCCATCGAGCTGGTTATCCACATATTCAATTGAGACATAAACTGTTTCACTACTGGAGTTTTTTAATATGAAGTGAGACCAGAAGGCTCCAGATTTAAGTCCGGTAGATCCAGCAGTTCCCAGGGGAAGAAAAAGTTTATTTTTGTAAGATTTTTCAGCTTCAACAATGTTTCCAAACCCCGATGGATCATGCCAAATTGCATTTAGGCCACTCGGTTTACTTCCTCCGTCCAACAAGGTGATATCCACAACCGTATGGGGGTAACTGGGCATAGAAAGAAGTATGGCGAACATCAGCACTGCATAACAAACCAAACGGTAGTGCCATTTAGAGCCACCCTTTTGAGTCCACAGTTCAAATTCACCAATTGTTTTTTTCATTCTTACTATGTAGATACGCAACAATTTCCGTCTTCATAAAGACCAAATCAGTCATAATGGATACTGACTTCCAAAGTGAATTGATAATGCTTGTTGTATTTCAGAGAAATAGCTTCCATACAAGAAAGTCATCAATTCATACTTAAATAAAATAGCTATGTATGAATTCTACAAGTCCGCACCTGTACAAAAAACACACTAGTAAGGACTTTAAATTATCAGGTACAACTTTTTTCTACTCCCCCTATTTGGCAGTTTCACTCTTCATTTATCAAGCGCTTAAGTAATGTGTTTTATGCCTTTTAGCTTGAAATAAGGGTACACAGGCTGTTACGCCGTCTTACACCTTGGGACTAATCCTTAAAATCAAGTATTAATTAGGAGAGACAAAGAATACAAAATCTTAAATGCGCCAAAGAGAAAATTCCTGTTAACGATTACATTTGACTACCCACATCAAATTTAAATATTGTCTCTAGAACGCTAAATTTAGAAATTGTTGCTGATCCGGGGATCTCATCGTTGTTTACCAATCAGTACATATAGAAAATATGCCACTCTTAAATATTAAGGAGCCTCTAAAGAACAGCTGAATACAATTGGGCTTATCTCACAACACAAGTATTGAACCCTCCCTTAGACCAAACAATGAACCGCTAGTCATTCCTCAAGCAGGTTTCTGATATAAGGAGCCCGGTGAATTTCAGTGCAACTGGAGAGCTATCAAATAGCTAGCCTTACCAAACTAGACGCCACGATGTCGTCTACAATATCTAGGACCATCGCTTGATCTTCTTCCTGAGTAGAGCAGTTACTCCCCCTCTAGTATTTAGCGGCGGGTTGCTTATCAGTCAGCATGCTCCCAGGGTCTAAAATTTGTTGCTCTACTACTTATGTCAAAGCCTCTTAAACCGTATTGGAGATACTTATGTTTAATAATGTTGGCTGGATTGTGGAAGCGAAAATAAAGAACGGACAGGAGCAGGCCTTTAAGTCAATTGTTGATGAAATGGTAGAGATAATCTCGCAGCAAGAAACGGGGACACTGAATTATCAGTACTATATTTCTGATAGTGGAGAAATTATTGTATACGAGCATTTCAAGGATGTAAGTGCCGCACATAAACATGTGGATACCTGGGAGAATTATTCAGAGCGCTGGCTCAAGACGGCAGAACCCACTCGCGTCATCTATTTAGGCGATCTTCCCAAAGATCTTCAGGCACGCCATACAGGCCTAACCCCCCAGCAGTATCACACCTATGCAGGATTCGAACGCAGTCATTAATAAACTAGATATAAAAAATTATACTAATTCTTATGATGATAGTATTGTAATTAGGGGACCGAATTTTAATTCTTTGCTTTCCAAACGGTTAGTTTTAGCAATAAATTATAAATACTATCCCTATAAATCTAAGCCATGTCATAAAGCGCTTTTATCACTAGTACCAAGCCACACAAGAACATTACCAATAGAGTGTATTTCCTAAACTTTTTAAAGCTGACCTGATTCAATCTCCTTTTCGCGAGGGTTACACCAATAATCCCCCCAAGCCCAGCCGCCACACCATAGAATGCCAACTCTAGGGATACCGCCGAGAATGTAATATAAGTTCCCAGCTTTACAAGCTGCATTAACAGCCCATTAAAGGCCTTAGTGGCTATCAGGGATTCTTTCTCGAGGCCATAATTCAGCAAGAAAGGGTTCTTAAGCGGACCCATTGCCCCAATAAGACCGGAAGCAAAAGCGGTCACCAATCCCAAAGGTAAAAAATAGGGAAGTGACATGGGAAAAGATCTTTCCCTATGGCCAAAGCGATACTGAAGTATCGTGGACATTAAAAAAAGCCCAACCACTATTTGTATCCACTCTGGGGACATCTGTGTATAGGAATATGCACCTAGCAATGCCCCGACTAAGCTTCCCGGGGTAAGCCAGCGTACTACCCGCCAATCAATATAGGACCAAAAAATCAGGGCCCGGTAGGGCGAAGCCAGGCACTTGGCAATGGTTACCGTTGGTGCAACCAGGTGTGGGCCAACGATAAAGCTAATCACTGGAACAAGGAGCAGTGCCCCGCCCCCGGCCGCAAGCGTGCTGATATACCAAATCAAGACGCCAAAAATCAGCAGCAATAGCTCTATCATTTTACCGCTTCAGAAGTCCCAAAATCACAGTGAATAAAGTAGAAATTCAGGCTTGGGCGCAATTCCAACACTAACCGGCAATCCAATACTCTCTCTAGAAGAAACGCAGCCTTAGCTCAACCAGTACAAAACCAAATGCCAGTAGTTAAATTGAAAAGAACTGCTGAATCCCGACAAGTACATTGGTTGTTGCTACTGAGGCCAGGATCAGCCCCATAACGCGACTTACGATACTGGCCCCGGCATCACCAATAAATCGATATATCCAGTTGGCAGTTAGCAGCAGCAATATCACTATCGCCAACACCGCTATCATGGCAGATGCTGTACTCAGCTGATGAACCACATCAAATCGATGGTTATCTGTAAGTACCACAGCCGCGAGCATGGCTCCGGGTGAGGCAATGGAGGGCACCGCAAGAGGGAAAATCGCTGTCTCATGCCCCTCACGGATGATTTCTATCTCCTGCTCTGGCTTGCTCTCACCAAATATCATGGTTAAGGCAAACAGGAACAGGACGACGCCTCCAGCTACCTGAAATGCAGAAAGGGGCACGCCAATCGCCTCGAGGAAGAATTGCCCTGCGACCAAAAAGAACAACAAGATCCCGGTGGCAACGAGTACTGCCAGCCAGGCTATCCTGCGCTTTTGCCACTCTGCATGTCGTGAAGTGACTGCGATAAACACTGGCAGAGTACCCACCGGGTCAATCACAGCAAAGAAAAAGACAAAGCTACTGATCCAATCGTTCAATTGGGACTCCGACGTGCCGTGCTACTATCCGCTTAATTAGAGCCCCAGGCAGTATGGGCAGGACCGGAGCGAGGTGTGCTTAGGGGGTCCAACGCCGTTATCTACGGTAACTGCTGGCGCAAGCATAACTTGTAACTTAGAAAAAAAGTCTAGTGCATGACGAATCACTCACCGACCGCCCGACGCATCGCTAAAACCATCCTCAATGGTTTTGACGCCTATTTCGCAGACTATCAGAACATCACTTTGGGCGCCAAGGCCCGTTTTGAAACCGCCTCCTGGCAAGCGGCACATGAGGCCAATAAAGCCCGGATCGATCTTTACAAAACCAAGGTCACCCAAGTGGTGGACCTGGTCCATTCGGTAACCAGCAAGGACACCAGCCAGCTGGAGCTGTGGCGTGATGCCCGCGCCACTTATGCACAGCTGATTGCCAATCACAGCAATTATGAGATCGCCGAGACCTTTTTTAACTCGGTGTTTTGCAGCCAGTTTCACCACACCAACATTCACGACAGCAATATCTTCGTCAAGCCGTCCCGAGCACCGGAAGACAAACCGCTACGGGATTACAGCATCTATATCAGTTACAGCGGCCGCCACGGCCTCGAGTGTATGATCGAAGATATTCTCAAGGATTTCAGCTTCTCCACGCCTTGGGAGAATATGGAGCGCGACATTGCCCATATCTGCGAATCCCTGCGCAGTGCACCTCTGGCCAATGTGGACAACGAGAAACACTTGCGGGTGGATATGCTGGAGTCTGTTTTCTACCGTAACAAAGCAGCCTATCTGGTGGGGCGTATTATCCTTAACGGCGAAGTTATCCCCATGATCCTGCCCTGCCTAAACAACGGGCGCGGCGGTATTTTTGTGGACACCCTTATCTACAATAACGACTCCGCCAGTATCATTTTCAGCTTTACCCGTTCCTACTTTATGGTGGATGCGCCAATCCCCTCCCGCTTTGTGCGCTTCCTGTCCACCATTATGCCGCTCAAGGAGAAGTCTGAGCTTTACAACTCTATCGGCTTCCACAAACACGGTAAGACCGAGTTCTACCGCCATATCCTCGCCCATATGAAGGTCAGTAACGACAAGTTTGTTATTGCACCTGGCATTAAAGGGATGGTGATGAGTGTATTCACTTTGCCCTCCTACCCGGTGGTATTTAAAGTCATTAAAGATGAGTTCGACCAGCCGAAAACTGTCACCGAGAAGATCGTAAAGGAAAAGTACAAGTTCGTATCCCGCTCTGACCGTGTCGGCCGTATGGCTGACACCCAGGAGTACTCTTACTTTATTTTCTACCGCAATCGCTTCAGTGAAGAGCTGATCAAAGAACTGCAGGAAGTGGCGCCATCAAAACTGATCATTGATGAGAAGCGGGTCATCATCAAACATCTATATGTAGAGCGGCGTATGGAACCGCTTAACCTCTACCTGCAACACGCCAATGAAGAGCAAACCAAGGAGGCCATGGAAGAGTATGGCAATGCCATCAAACAACTGGCAGCCGCGAATATCTTCCCAGGCGACATGTTGCTGAAAAACTTTGGGGTTACCCGTCACGGGCGGGTAGTCTTCTACGATTACGATGAACTCTGCCCATTGACGGAATGTAACTTCCGCAAGATTCCCGAAGCTCATACCTCTGAGCAGGAGCTGGCCGACAAGCCCTGGTATACCGTCGCAGAAGCCGACGTCTTCCCGGAAGAATTCCGCCTGTTCTTCTCTGGCAATCCCACCGCGCGCGCTGCATTCGAAAAGCAGCACGGCGATTTATACAACTATCGCTTCTGGAAACTCTTACAAGATCGTATTCGCGCCGGACATGTGGAGAGTGCTTTCCCCTATCGACGCAAGTGGCGTTTCCCGCGCCGCTCCCATAACCGTGCACAACAAAAGTAGACGACCAATCTATGACTATATTGGTAGGAGGACTTTTTCAAGGGAGCGGATAATCCGTGCATATTTTTCGCTGGGCTCTAGTTGCCGCAACTTATACCCTGCTGACGACCAGCGGTTGCGGCTATTTCCCCAGCGAGATGTCCATCCCCGGCAAGCTCCCTCCAGCAAAACGCCCACCACCTTACGCACGAATCACAGGAAAACCCCATGTGGTCAGCTGTGCAACCCCCGCCCGGGGGTTTCCAACCCTGTCCTTTGATGAGGTCTTTACTTTTACTGAAAACCCACGCCAACCCTTCGTAGAGTCATATGGCCTTCCCCAACAGTTCGATGTAATCGGCTATGTATGGGGCAGTGAGAGGTGTACACCAGCGGCCTTCTGTAACTATGGAGACTATTACCAGCTGCTGGGACGCGGACCCAGAGGCGACTTTGCAACTTGGATTTCCACCCCGCAATATCCCCGTATTACAATTCAATCCCCCTGCGGCCAGCGACTGAAGGTGGGCCAGGGGTATCGCTTTTCATTTAGTGATGGACAACTGGTGGGATTTAGCCCCAACTAAAGAAAAGAGTTGCCACTAGTGTGAGTAGACCGTATTTGAAACATAACGTGGATATACTCACTTAAGCCTGTAAAGCTTCTATGCTCCATACACTCTTGAGCCCCACACTGCTTTACTTCTGTCCTTTTTAGTACCTCTGGGAATGCTTCTTCAAGTAGCGATAAATAGCGTCCTGGGCCCGACAGCCCCTATTCCCCTCATTAGCCAATCTGGTATTGGTTTGACCGGCATCAATTAAGCGGGCCTTCTGATTATCATGCCACTGTAATTCCATGATCTTCTTAATGGTTCGGAGGTGTCGAGAATTGGTTACCGGATAAGTGACTTCGATCCGTTGATCCAGACAGCGGTTTTTCAGGTTCGCAGAGGACATCCACATCAGTTCATCACCACCATTATGAAACACATAAATCCTTGCGTGCTCCAGAAACTTATCCACCAAACTGATCACCTTAATGTTGTCGGATAATCCAGGGGTGTCGCATACCAAAGAGCACTCACCGCGAACGAGTAATCGAATCTCTACTCCCGCAGCGCTCGCCCGATAAAGGTGGGCAATCAGTTTACTGTCTATCAGGCTGTTGCACTTAAAGAATATACCAGCTTTACGCCCAGCAAGGGCCGCCTCTATTTCCCGGTCTATGGCCTGCTCAAAGGAACTTCTCAATGAGAAAGGAGAAACGATTATATGCTTGAAAACCTGTTTTGTATTGGGGAATCGCATAAATTCAAACAAGTTATAGATGTCGCGCCCAACTCCCTGATCATTAGTTAATACACTGAAATCACAGTAGACACGGGCAGTACTCTCGTTAAAATTCCCTGTTCCCAACTGGGTATAAAAACGATTCTTTCCCTGCTCACGGCGAACTACAGAAATTAACTTCGCATGAACCTCCATTTCAGGAACGCCGTAAACAACCAATACTCCTGCTTCTATTAATTTACGGGACCAATAAATATTGGCTTTTTCATCAAAACTCGCCCGCAATTCAACAACCGCAATTACTTTTTTATTATTTCTAGCCGCATTAATTAACGCCGCGATTACCCTTGAGTTTTTCGCCATTCGATACAAGGTAATACGTATCTCTTTTACCAGCGGGTCAATAGAGGCCGAAGCAAGGAAATTTGTTATTGCCCAAAAATCATGGTACGGATAACAGAACAATCCATCATCGTCTTGCAATTGGTCAAAAATATTTTCACTGGTGGATAAAGCCAAGAGCGGTGCCGGCCTTCTATACCGACAACTTTTGGAGTCTGGAGCAAAGCCCATAAGATCTTTGGAGTTGTGATAACGCCCACCAGGGGTATAACTATCCCTGGACCCCATCTTCAGCTTTTTCTTAATCAGCTCCAACAGTGTATTAGGCATTTCCATGTCGTAAGCAAGACGTACCGGCTCTGCACGCTTACGCTGTTTGAGCGACCGTTCAACACGTTCGAGAATATCCCGGTTGACGTACTCCCCCAGTTCAATATCTGCATCCCGACTTATCTTGAACATATATGCCTTGGCAGAAAGAATAGGCAGGACATTGCGGAAGACTTCTTCCAGGCACACTCGAATAATATTATCCAGAACGATGTAAACTTTCTCTTTCCTGCCTTGGCGCGATGGGATTTCCAGGAAGCGGGGAAGAATAGCAGTGGGAATCTCCATAACTGCATATCTGTTTGGCTCCCCTTTTAAATTCAGAGTGATAGCGAAATAGATATTGTTGTCACTCAGCAATGGCATTGCTGATCTGCCATCGATAAAAAAAGGCTCTAACTCCGGTAAAACCAGGCTATGGAAATAATTTTTTACAAATCCCAACTGATGGCTATTTAAGCTATCTTCTCGAACAAGATAAATACTATGTTTTTTCAACCCCGATAACACTTTGACATAAGCTTCGGCATAGCGCTTTTCAAGCGTCAAAATACGATCATTAATAGTTTTCAATAGCTGGGAAAAGTGCTCCCTCTGCCCCACACCAGAATCAATACTCGCCAACCTCCGCACACCAGCCACCTTAATGCGGAAAAACTCATCCATATTCTGGGAGAAAATTCCGAGAAAGTGTACCCGTTCGATAGCTGGGACTGTTTCATCCTCGGCTTCCTGTAGTACTCGTTCATTAAAAGATAGCCAGCTTAATTCGCTGGGAAATAGAGGAATATCATTCAGCATAGATAGAGCACTTCACCAACGCTTCTACTATTAACCACCAAAATCCAGATACCAGCCTCCCCAAATCCGCCCTACTGGTACAGAGCTTAAAATCTGGCTAACTATAAAATAATAGAACAAGGTGACAGCGTATTTTTGGATTCACTCCTTGTGATATCGGTTCTAAAACCAACATTAGAGTTTCTATCTTGGTAGCGGGGTCCATAAATAAAGGAAAGATGCACTCTGTCAAGAGTGAAGCCCAAACTGGGTAGAATAAAAATGTTAGCAGTGCAAATGCTATTTGTGACCCCACAGACAAACTGAAGGGTCACCTTTTAATACAGGAAAGGTCTGCAGCCCATTACTGCGGTCTATACTATTCCGCCTCGCGCTGCTTTAAAAAGCGATAGATGGCATCCTGGGATCGACAACCTTTTCGTCCCTCATTAGCTAACTTGGAATTTGTTTGCTTGGCATCAATCAGCCGCGCCTTCTGATTATCACTCCACTGCAATTCCATAATTTTGCGAACTGTAGCCTGGTGCTCCGGATTCATAAGCGGGAAAGTGACTTCAACTCGCTGATCCAGGTTTCGTTTCATCAGGTCCGCCGAAGACAACCACATCAGCTCATCACCACCATTGTGAAAAATATAGACCCGGGCATGCTCCAGGTACTTATCAACCAAACTGATAATACGAATATTGTCTGATACGCCCGGAGTTTCACAAACCAATGCACACATCCCACGAACGATAATACGAATTTTTACCCCTGCGGCACTGGCGCGATACAGCTGCTCAATAATCTGACTATCCACAAGGTTATTACACTTGAAAAACAGCGCCGCTTCCTTCCCTGCCTGGGCGGCATCAATTTCACGATCTATCGCCGCAGTAATCGCATCCCGATAGAAAAATGGTGAAGTGATAATACGTTTAAAAGAAGGGCGCTTACGCGGTGCCTGCATAAACTCAAATACATTGTACACGTCCCTACCCAGCTCCTGGTTATTGGTCAATAAGCTAAAATCACAATAGACCTTCGCTGTATTCTCATTAAAGTTACCGGTGCCAAGATGGCTGTAGAAACGGTCTTTGCCATCCTCGCGGCGAAGCACAGAAATTAACTTGCAGTGTACTTTGAGGTTGGGCATGCCATACACTACATTCACTCCGGCATCGCTCAACTCATGGGACCAGTGGATATTGGCCTTTTCATCAAAGCGCGCCCGCAACTCCACCACCGCAGTCACTTTTTTGTTATTGCGAACCGCATTAACCAGAGCCGCAACTACACGGGAGTTCTTTGCTACCCGGTAGAGATTAATCCGAATTTCTTTAACCTGGGGGTCTAGTGCGGCAGATGCCAGGAAATTGACAATTGCATGGAAGTCATAATAGGGATAATAATAAAGCCGATCCCCTGCGCACAGCTGTGAAAATACACTTTCATTTTTCGGTAAGGCTGGCAGAGGTGTGAGGCGCTTATAGCGAAGTCGGGCGGATTCTCCCGGGAATTTCATCAGATCTTTGGAGTTGTGATAACGCCCACCGGGGGTATAGGTATCATAACGACCCATTTTCAGTTTCTTCTTCACCAACTCCAGCAGAGCCTCAGGCATATCGCCATCGTAGGCCATACGCACCGGATCTGCGCGCTTTCTCTTTTTTAGTGAGCGCTCCATTCGATCGAGAATATTCTGGGTTACCTCTTCACTTAACTCCAACTCAGCATCGCGACTGATCTTAAAGGTATAGGCGCTGGCTTTAGCGATAGGCACCACATGGCGAAATATTTCTTTAAGGCATCCCCGGATAATATTATCGAGAACGATGTAGACTTTCTCCCGCTTCCCCTCCCGTGGAGGAATCTCCACAAAGCGGGGAAGTGTATCCGTAGGAATCTCCATTGCCACATAGCGCTCGGTACCATCATCCAATTCAAGTGCTATCGCAAAATAGATACTGGTTTCATTAATCAATGGCATGGGCTTGCGCCCATCGATAAAGAATGGCTCCAACTCCGGCAGCACTTCCCGGTGAAAGTAACTTTCTACAAACTGGCGCTGGTTATCGCTAAGCGAAGTCTCCCTAACCACATGGATATCATGCTTTGCCAGATCCTTTAAAGCTTTGTTATAGGCCTTCGCATAGCGCAACTGTAACCTCAACACTCGATTATTAATCGATTGCAATAGATTACTGTAATATTCCTTCTTTTCTCCGCCAACGGAAAAGGCTGCTAAACGACGTACCGCTGCAACATGCACACGGAAAAACTCATCCAGGTTATTAGAGAAGATTCCCAAAAAATGTACGCGCTCAATAACAGGCACACTTTCATCTTCCACCTCCTGTAAAACACGCTCGTTAAATGAAAGCCAGCTCAACTCTTTGGGAAATAGAGGCACATCGTTAGACATTGCAAAACCATAAAACGCACCCAGTATCTGACGGCAGTTTAAAAATCCAGATTATTCTGGAAGCGGCCTTAACACGGGGCTGAGGGTCAAGATTAAGTAAAGAAATATGCCACTGAAATGTGGCTGTGAGCAAGCGCCTATAGCAATATAACGATCTAGTATGGCTTCACAGTTTTCTGCCACACTGTTTCAGTCCATAAATTGGCACAAATAAATAAAAAATATCTTTTATTTATAAAAGATATTTAATAATTTTGTAACACTTTTATAGGTGGCGCCTTTTTGGTGCGCTGTAAATAGACTGCACCCACTATTGGACTGAAAAGTGGCAAAATGAATAATAGAGCGTCCGACTCCATACATTAGCGCTTTCAGCGGGATATTGATGCAAGCTCCAAACGAACGCTATGCCGCCCTAGATTTGGGCTCAAACAGTTTTCATCTGCTCCTGGCGGAATTTCGCGATCAGCGCATGGTACGCCTGCACACAGACAGAGCCATGGTGCGCCTGGCCGAGGGTCTGGATATTAACCACCACTTGGACCCAGCGGTAACCGAACGGGCCCTGGCTGCTCTGCAACGCTTTCAACCAGTGATGGATAAACTGCCCCTCGACCATGTGCGTGTCGTGGGTACAAATACACTGCGTATGGCTGCGGCCAATGCCGATGGCTTTTTGGAAGAAGTGGAATCAATACTCGGTGTGCCAGTGGAAATTATCAGCGGTATCGAGGAGGCCCGCCTGATCTTCACCGGGGTTCTCGCCGCCGCCAATGGCCCCCCTCGCTTGCGCTGCATTATTGATATTGGCGGTGGCTCCACGGAGCTGGTTCGCGGTGGTGATACTCCACAGCAACTGGAAAGCCTGGATATAGGCTGTGTTTCCTACAGTAAACGTTTCTTCGCCGATGGCCTGATCAGCCGCAACACTGTAAACCACTTCCAGCGCGCGCGGCGAGCGGCGCGGGCCGAATTGCAGGAGCTACAGCATATTGCCGAAGGCGCGGAAGTTACCGGTTGCTCCGGGACTATCAAAGCGGTTGCCAGGATTTGCAATGATGGTGAAGTAAAGGCGATCAAGCGAGGGGATATCGATCAGCTTGCGCACCGGGTTTCCTCCGCCAAACATATCACGGACCTGGATTTACCCTACCTGGATGAAGAGCGTCGCCCAGTTTTCGCTGCCGGCCTGGCGATACTGCATGCAATATTCTGCGAACTCGACATTATGCGTATGGAAGTCTCCCCCTATGCAATCCGCGAGGGCATTGTGCACGACTTGGCCGGGCGCTTGCACGGCGGGGATCGACGTGCAGATACGATTGCCGCCATGGTAGAGCGCTGGCAGGTAGATACCAACCAGGCTAAGCGTGTCAGTTCCTCCTCACTCAAGCTCCTGCAGCAGTTGCGCCCCCAGTACCCACCAGAAGGCAAGGTGCGACTGCACTGGGCTATCCAGTTGCACGAAACCGGCCTGGCCCTAACTCACAGCAGCTTCCGCAAGCTGGGGGCCTATATGGTTAAACACGCCGATATGGCCGGATTTGCCAAAAGTGAACAGGAGCACCTGGCCTACCTGGTGCAAAACCAACGGGGAAGAATCAAGCCGCCACGGGAGCACTATGGCTTCCATCCCAGCCCAGATCTTCTGTTATGCCTGCGCCTCGGATGTATTATTCACCGGGACCGCACCGAACGCAGCCTGGATGGCTTAAAGCTATATGACCAGGGAGACGCCTATCACCTGGAAGCCGATCAACAGTGGCTGGAGGATAGCCCGGCAATTGCAGAATTGCTGGAGCAGGAAGAGCAACACTGGCGCTCACAGAATCGGCCCCTACAGATAACGGCGGTGTAAGAGCCTGGGGCCCTTGTGAGCCACTTTGGACACTGGCGTTTTACGCAAATATTCACCCTACAATCAAAAGCTATGAAACTGAGCGAAGTCACTCTCGAACACCACTATGCGGATATGGGGGAAGCCTTTGGCACCCCCATAGCACCCACTCCTTTCCGCCACCCCAAGGTAATCGATACCAACCCTTCAGTGCTGCAACTATTGGGAATAGATCCCAACGAGAAATCTGACCCCGCCTGGGCCGAGCTGGGCTGTGGCGCCCGCCTGTTTAAGGGAAGCCGCCCATTTGCGATGAAATACACCGGTCACCAGTTCGGGGTCTACAACCCGGACCTGGGGGATGGGCGAGCACTGCTGTTGGGTGAAATCGAGAGTGAAGGCCGGCGCTGGGAACTGCATCTAAAGGGTGCAGGAAAAACGCCCTACTCCCGCTTTGGCGATGGCCGCGCAGTATTGCGCTCCACCATACGGGAGTACCTCGCCAGTGAGGCACTCTACGGCCTTGGTATTCCCAGCACCCGGGCACTGTGCATTGTTGGAAGCGACGAACCAGTCACCCGAGAGAAAATCGAAACCGGGGCCATGCTGATCCGAGTGGCGGAGAGCCACGTGCGTTTCGGTCACTTTGAATACCTGTTTTACACCAAGCAACTGGAGGCCCTGCAGGAGTTGATCGGGGTTATTTGCCGACGCTTTATACCGGGTACAGAGGGTATGGCAGTGGGAGACCAAGCTGAAGCACTGCTGCGCTTTACCACCCGGCGCAGTGCAGAGCTAGTGGCAGCCTGGCAGTCCGTAGGCTTTGCCCACGGCGTGCTCAACACCGACAACATGTCGATTATTGGCGACACCTTTGACTACGGGCCCTACGCCTTCCTGGACGACTACGACCCCACTTTTATCTGCAATCACTCCGACCACACCGGCCGTTACGCCTTTGAGCAACAGCCTGGAGTCGTACTGTGGAACCTGAATGCTCTCGCCCATGCACTGTCGGCCTTTGTCGGTGTAGACGCCCTACGCGAATGCCTGGAGCAATTCCAGCCGGTGGTAAGCGAGGCCTATGCGCAACGTATGCGGGCCAAACTGGGCCTGGAAAAAGAAGAAGATGGCGACCAGGCCCTCTGCTCGGAACTGCTGAAGTTGCTACAACACGGCCAGGCCGACTACAGCCTGTTTTTCCGCGCCCTGGCCCACTACCGGGGGGAGCGTCCGGCCAGCGCTTTGCACGAGTTACTCAAACCCACTCACCACAGCGCCCTGGATCAATGGCTGGAGCACTATGATCGCCGCCTCACCCGGGAGACAAATAACTCCCGGGAGCGCAATCTAGCCATGCTGTCAGTCAACCCGAAATACATTCTGCGCAACTATTTGGCACAGAAGGTCATCGAGGCTGCTGAAGATGGCGACTATCATCCTTTGCGGACTCTGCGCCAGTTACTGCAATCCCCTTTCGCCGAGCACCCGGAGCGGGAAGTCTGGGCCAGTGCACCGCCAGAATCCGGCAAGCGTATCCCCTTGAGCTGTTCCTCTTAAAGGTGCCTTTGGGTAACTCACAAAGGTCCCGAAATTGGAACAAATAGAGAGAAAAGGCAGGGATATGTGGCCAAATGCTACTTTTTGACTGTTAGATTTTACCTGATGACGACTAGCCCACTGCCCTCACAGGTGACTTGATGTAATATCCGGGTCACCCTACTTTACATAGGAAAATAAGTGATGATTAGAAACCTGCTTCTGGCCACCTTTGGCCTGCTGTTCGCCCTGCAGGCCAGTGCTGCAGATATCCTGGGCAACTGGCGCACTATCGATGACGAGACCGGAGAGACAAAGTCCATCGTCAACATCTATGAAAAGGATGGGAAGTATTACGGCAAGGTAGTGGATCTTCTGATGAAGCCTAACGACACCGTTTGCGACAAGTGCCCAGGCGACCTGAAAGGTAAGCCCATTGTCGGCATGGATGTCATCAGCGGGCTGGAAAAGAAAGGGAAAAAATACGAGGACGGGGAAATTCTCGACCCGGTAAAAGGCAAGATTTACGACCTTAAAGTCTGGCTGGAGGATGACAACACCCTTAAGCTGCGCGGCTACCTGGGCTTCCTCTACCGCACACAAACTTGGCACCGAGTTCAATAAGCAACTAGGTGCAGCTCTCGGGCCCGAGTTCTATCGGGCCCAGAAACCTCTCTCTCAAGCCCAGTTAAAGCACCACCCTGCCGCTTTCACCGCTCGTTGCACGGGCCGACACCACTTTATCGTCTTCACTGGTATCAATTCGTACCTTGGCGCTCATACCTGCGCGCAGAGGCGGAGAATCCTTGAGGGGGTATAGACGCAATCGCACCGGCACCCGCTGCACGACTTTCTCCCACTTGCCACTGGCATTCTGCGGCGGTGTGGAAGCAAACTCACTGCCACTGGCGGGGCTCATACTGTCCACCTGAGCCTGCCACTCAAAATCCGGGTAGGCATCCAGGGTCACTTCCGCTTGCTGACCCGTGCGCACGCGACCCAGCTCAGTCTCTTTCAGGTTGGCCTCCACCCAAAGGCCAGTGGAGCCAATCATTTGCAGCAGGTTAATGCCCAGAGTGGCCATCTCCCCCACCTTGGGTACGGTATTGGCAATAGTGCCATCCACAGGAGCAATAATGCGCGTGCGCGATAACTGGTAGCGGGCGGTATCCAGTTGCGCTTGAGCCACTTTTAAATCTGCCTGCTCTTCCAGGGCAATACTGGGATCACCTCCCAGTTCAGCGCGCAAGCTGGAGAGCTTCTCAGCATTAATGGTGATCTGTGCACGGGCCCGCTCCAGCTGCTGGCGGGCGCTGTCCAGCTCCGCCTCGGAAAACGCCACCTTGCTCAGTTTTTCATTGCGCTCCAATTGGCGGCGGTAAAAGTCCGCATCTTTGCGTGCCTGCTGCAACGCAGCATCTGCTTCAGCATATTCCGAACGACGAGCGAGCAATTCGTTGCGCACCTGGGCCAGGCGCGCCTCCGCCTCAGTCACCGCCAGTTCGAAGGCCGTGCGGTCGATCTGAATCAATAATTGCCCTTTCTCCACGACCTGGTTGGCACTCACCAGCACCTGAGTGACAACACCACTAACCTCGGGCGCCAGGGAAATCTTGTCCGCTTTCACGTAAGCGTTCTCTGTCTCGACAATATCGCTACCGCGCAACAGGTTCCATCCCCCTATCAGGACGGCCAGTACCAGGAAAAAGGAGAGTGCGAACTCTCGTTGTCCGGCGCGGTCTAGCTTAATGGACAGCTTTTCAGTCACATTCAATCTCTTCACGTGTCAAATTCTTGCGCAACCGCAATAGCAGCGACTGCAATTGATCCACCTCTGCGGCGGAAAAGCCCGCAAGTGCCTCACTGCGGGTCTGCTGGGCTACACCGCCCAGTAACTCAAGGGCCGGCATTGCCTGCTCCGTCAGATAAATACGGAAACAGCGCCGGTCCTCGGGATCGGGCCTCCGCTCCACCAGTCCCTCCTGCTGGAGGTTATCCAGCTGGCGCGCCAGACTGATCGGCGCTAGGTCCAGGCGCTCGGCCAACTCTGCCTGCTTGAGGCCCTCCTCGCGCAGTAGATGCCAAAGCACCTGCCAGCGGGATCCACTCAGCCCGTGGTCCTTGGCTCTGCGGTCGAAGTTTCGCCGCAGCAGCCGTGCTGCACTGTGTAGTTCAAAACTCATTTCAGTAACGGCATCTTCCCTGGACATATCTGCTCTCCCTGTCTAAGGCCGCTCATTATAAGCCTGCTTATTATTTCATCAATGTGCGAGTTATCAATATCCCAAAACCCCATTAAAAAAGGCGGTCACTAGGACCGCCCTTTCGACCTGCATCCGGGATGGGCCTATTTCTCCAGAACCTCGATCTTATCGACCTTCTGGAAGCCCCGGGGCAGCTTGTTGCCGCGTCGGCCACGCTCGCCGCGATAGTGATCCATCTCCGAGATCTTGATCTTGGTATGGCGCTTACCGGCGTGAACGACCAGCTGGTCCCTGCCCTTCAATACAGCAACACCAATGACCACCTCTTCGCGGGCCGCAGCTCGGGCCGAAGTGATATTGATAATCTTATTGCCCTTGCCTTTGGACAATTCCGGCAACTCAGTCACAGGGAATACCAACATGCGCCCTTCAGTGGTCACCGCTGCCAGCAAGACGTCATCGAGACTCTCCAGCAATTGAGGTGGGAGTACCTGGGCCCCCTTGGGCAGGGTCAGCATGGCTTTACCCGCCTTATTGCGCGACTGCAAATCAGAGAGCTTGGCGATAAAGCCATAACCCGCATCGGAAGCCAGTAACACTCGCTGCTCATCAGGGCCCATCAACAAGCCCTCAAAGGTGGCACCGGAGGGCGGATTGATACGCCCACTGAGGGGTTCGCCCTGCCCCCGTGCTGAAGGCAAAGTGTGGGAGGCAATGGAGTAACTGCGACCGGTGCTATCGAGTAATAACGCGGGCTGGTTACTCTTGCCCCGCGCGGCAAAACCGAGACTGTCCCCCGCCTTATAACTGAGTGCTGCCGCATCAATTTCATGGCCCTTGGCCGCGCGAATCCAACCTTTTTCAGAAACGATAACGGTGATGGGATCTGAAGACAGCAGCTCGGATTCACTAAACGCCTTGGCCTCTTCACGAGCCACAATCGGGGAACGGCGATCGTCGCCAAACTCTTTGGCTGCGGCCAGAAGCTCTTTCTTGATCAGGGTCTTAAGGCGACGCTCGCTATTCAGGGTCTTGGTGAGGGTATCTCGCTCTTTTTCCAGCTCCGCCTGCTCGCCGCGAATCTTCATTTCTTCCAGGCGTGCCAACTGGCGCAGCTTGGTATCGAGAATGTAGTCCGCTTGGATATCCGTGAGCTCAAAGCGATCCATCAGCTCCTGCTTGGGCTCGTCACAGGTACGGATAATTTCGATCACTTCATCAATATTGAGGAAGGCAACCAGCAAACCTGCCAACAGGTGCAGGCGCTTCTCAACTTTATCCAAACGGAACTGCAGACGACGGCGGGTGGTAGTGGCGCGGAAAGTCAGCCACTCCCGCAGGATTTTATCGAGGGACTTCACCTGCGGGCGCCCGTCGATACCGATCATATTCATATTGACGCGGTAGTTGCGCTCAAGATCGGTAGTAGCAAACAGGTGATTCATCACCGATTCCATATCCACCCGATTGGATTTCGGCACAATTACCAGGCGCGTCGGGTTTTCGTGATCCGACTCATCGCGCAGGTCGCTCACCATGGGCAGCTTCTTCGCCTGCATCTGCTGGGCGATCTGCTCCAGTATCTTGGCACCGCTCACCTGATGGGGCAACGCGGTAATGACAATATCGCCGTCTTCCTTGCTCCACAGGGCGCGCATCTTGATAGAACCGCGACCGGAGGTGTAAATCTTACGGATATCATCCCGCGGCGTAATAATCTCTGCCTCAGTGGGCATATCCGGGCCGAGAATATGCTCACACAGCTCTTCTACTGTGGCCTTGGGATTTTCCAGCAGCTCTACAGTCGCGTTGACCACTTCGCGCAAGTTATGCGGGGGAATATCCGTAGCCATACCCACGGCAATACCGGTGGTACCGTTCAATAGAATATTGGGCACCCGCGCAGGCAGTACGCAGGGCTCATCCATGGTGCCGTCAAAGTTGGGCTGCCAGTCCACAGTGCCCTGACCCAGCTCCGACAGCAGCACTTCCGAATATTTACCCATGCGCGACTCGGTGTAACGCATTGCGGCAAAGGACTTGGGATCATCCGGCGAGCCCCAGTTGCCCTGGCCATCAATCAGGGGGTAGCGATAACTAAACGGCTGTGCCATCAGTACCATCGCCTCGTACACGGCACTATCGCCGTGGGGGTGGTACTTACCGATCACATCACCAACGGTGCGCGCGGACTTCTTATACTTGGCAGTATTCTTCAGGCCCAGCTCACTCATGGCGTACACGATACGCCGCTGTACAGGCTTAAGGCCGTCACCGATATTCGGCAGGGCGCGGTCCAGGATCACATACATGGAGTAATCCAGGTACGCCTTTTCGGTGTACTCCTTTAACGGCAGGCGCTCTGTGGCCTCATAAACAGAGGTGTCGGTCATACAGCACTCGTTATTTTGTTCGGAAGGGGCGGATTATGGCGGACTGAGGCGGGAGGTTCAAAGGGAGCTGGTAATGAAGCACTATCTGACAAAGGGGATTGGCATAGTCCTCAATCTCGAACTGCTTTAGTTCTATGCAAAATGGTACTACACAGTTATTGCATTAGGAAGGAATAGGTAAATAAAAGGCCTTGTGCCGGCTCCCCTTTCCTGCCGGGAACGCAGTGACTAAAGCAAAAAAGGGATTGCGGCAATTGCGCAATCCCTTTTTGAAGTTATGTATCACCAAAAGCATTGTTACTTATTACAGAGGGCCAGAGGGGTCGCCACCAGCACATGAGGAGTAGTTACTGGCCTTAAAGCGATGCTCAAAAATCAGCTCTACATCCCTAATTGCTTCAACATCCACCACTGAACCGTAGATATCCTCCAATAAGAAGGATAAACGCCAACCTGTCGCTGCCACACTGCGTTCTTTAAATTTATTCGTAACCGTATTGATAGAACCCGCTCCAGATCCAAATACATCCAGAGCCGCACTCATAGGTACACGATAACTATTGCGAACAGCAGCCAGCTGAGAAAGTCCTGCGGCATCCCAGAACAGCGCACTGTAAGTGTTGAACTCTCCCTCAACCCCAGCAGCACCTTCATCAGTGATAACTTCATTTCCAGGGAGAGAATCCCGCACAACACTGGCACCACCATAGGTAAGGTAAGCCGGGGTTTGAACTTCACCACTAGTGCTATAGAGAATGGGGATATTAAGCTCTACTGTTTCAATCTTATCCCCATAGGCACCAGCAACCGCGATACAGCTCTCCCCATCCACTTCACTGATAATCGGTCCAGTGAAAAGGTCACTCCTAACAGGTTCTTTAACCGTACTAAACTCGATTGTAACCCAGGTGTCTGACCCGAAAGTGCGCGCCAGTAATTTCAGCTGTTCTTGGAAGGCCTCTCGGGCGCTTAAGCGGGGCCCGTTTTGCTGATTCGGATCTGGGTGTAAATAGGTTTGCTCTCTACCGTTAATACTATCCCTGTATCCGAATACATCCTCTTTGATGGAAAAGACATCTCTCTCCTGATGAGAAGTAGCTATACCCGGCGAGTCAAAATCCATCATTTTGCCGTAAAAATCCCACATATCCCCAGCACTGCGCAGATGGAATACAGAGCCTTTGCTGATATCTACATCACGAATAGCGAAAGGTTTTTGCCATTTGTACTCCAGGGCCTCGGCAGTATAGAAAAGCCACTGTTGTGCCCGATCAAAATCACTGGTCGCTTTTAAGGCCGTCTCTGTAATTCGACGAGAATAAATCAAGTCTGCAAAATAGCGCTGAGCGGCCATTGGGGCGTCACTGGTTGCAACCGCGACCAAGCTTTTGGCCTGATTCAAAATAACAGAGAGACGTTTTGCTTCCTGCACCAGTGTCGCTTCACTCTGGGCGAGTTCCAAAACAATGGCATTCACTTCGAGCCATAAGCTTTCCAGGCGGTACTGACTACCAGCTTGCAGAATTTTACCGCTGCTATCATACAGAGACGCACGGTGCTCAGCTGCAAGAGTCACGTTCGCAGCTTCGGGCAAAGTAAAATCATCAAGGGTGTCAATAGAGTTGTTAACTGCAACCAAACGATCTGAAAGTTCACCAACGGCATCCCAGCTACTACTCATGTAAGTTTGAGCTGCTATAGATAGAGATTCGAATAATACCGAGTGGGAGTTGAACACTTCTTGCTTCTGGCGAATGCGATTAATCTGTTGGCCAAGTGAGCTCTGCTGCGAATGATAATCCACAACAATCTTCTCAAAACCATCTGCAACACCAGCATCTTGCGCTAAGCGCTCCACTTCCAACTCGATTTTTGCCAGGCGATTATCAAGCCGCTGAAGACTTAGGGTGATAGAATTTTGAACACTTTCTACATTCCGCGACCAAGCAGCTACTTCACTATTGTCTCGAGCCTCACTGGTGATATCTACACAGCTTTTTTCATAGCAACTACTTGGGAATCTGGCACCTAACAAACTGTATAATTTATTAGACGACAGTTCATGGCGCCCAATATAGGCGTCCGTTAATGCCTGGGCATTATGGAGGTAGTTATCATAATCCAACTTGGCAGTAGCAAGACTACTGTCCGCCTGCACAATAAAACCTGTGTCTTCCCCATCGAGGAACTCACTCAATATATTGAAAGCATCAAAATGTGTATCGCTGCTAAAACCATGTGGCACAGCTAACTTCGACATACCGAGGAAATTGGTATCACCGGTAAGCCAGGACATAGCATTTTCCAGCTGATCAAGTTGAAAATGCCACTGCTCTACCGCCTGAGGTAAACCGGAATGCGAAGATACTTCAGTAAAATCAGTACCGGAGAATAGAGTGCGTAACTCAGCTTCCTTGGCTACCAGAGTATTCCGCAAAGATAAAATCTCATCGATCATTTGAGTAGACAAGGAAGAGTTAAGCTGGTCTGACTCTATCAATAAACCTGCCTGCTGTACTTTTACAGCAGCGAGATTACCCATTAACTGGTACAGCAAGGTGATATCTTTGTACTCGCCAGGCAAAACACCGGCTGGGGCGACATCGTTTTGGGTATTTGTTACGGAATCATAATATCGAGGGCTAACTTGCCCCCGAGAACTGGTCAATTGCTGCAGATAAGTGGGCGTATTCTCTACAAGAGCCACATACTCAACGAAAGCACTATTGAGCAGGGTAAAGGCATTCCCGACATGCTCAATTTCAATAGCAGCCAGCTCTCCATTCAAACGACTGGACAGCGCCTTATCTAGAGCAATATTGGCGTGAACAATTTCTGCGACCGCTCGATCGTAATAGAGATCCAGCAACGACTGTTGCAGGTCTAAATTCGTGGGGTATAACTCTAATTGTTCATAAATCAGAATTTCAGCAACAGAAGTACGTGCACGCTCCGGATCGCCATATAAATCAGAAAACTCTTTGGGAGAGACACTGCTAAGATAGCTATTGATGACTTCTTCAGATGTACCATCCAAGCTATACATTAAATCTAAATAACGGAATGCTGCATTATCGCGAGAATAAACCCCACCTTGCGGATCCTCTGCCTCAGCACTTACTGAATCAGCTTCGTTATAATAAAGCTGCTTACGAATAGCATCTACTAGCAGCTGACCTTCTACTTGAGTACCAATTCCAGTAGAAAAATCCAGTGCACTAGCTCCATCTAGTTTTGATGCAACTATCAATTCATTGCCAGACAACTTATCTGTGACTCCAGATTCGCCTCTAGCAGGGGAGTGCAACGACAGCCCAGCAACTAGTGCCAGTCCCATAACAGCTGTCGATTTCGACGAGTATTTCATTTATTCCCTTCCTATATTCTTATAATTTATCCCTTTAGCCTGCTACATCCATCCACATACGTTCACCGCAATAAAACAATACAACAGGATAAAATTCGCACGCTTTCTAACATGGCAATTAATTTAATTCAACAACAAAAATTTTCCACCAACCCGCATTACCACCAAATTTAATTAATTAAATAAATTCGCATATAGCAGGGGCAAATATTCATATTAAATATATTTACAGAAGGGCTCTCGTATACCCCGAAAAACATCATTAAGAAAAATTAAAAATCTACATTATCTTGACTATAAACATGATTCTCACAGGGTCCATAATGGATAGTCGTAGAACATAAAATTATCGACTCAGCAATATTAAACAACTCAAAGTAATGCCTATAAGAAATAATCATATTTTGGTCGCAACCCTATAGGCAAACATCAGAAAAATAATTAATTTTCTCAACATGGCTTCTTATTAAGCAGGAAACACAATTTCTTATATTGATATTTTTAAACGATAGAACCAAATGAGGAGTTCTTATCCACGCGGAAATTATAAATGTTCAATAAAGCTATAAATACTTCACTCAGAGCACCAATGCGGAGATAATTATTGGTATCCAATATCTATAGGGCTATCCATGCCGGACCTTAAAATCAAAGATCTTTCTATCGGCACCTTACAGGGCGCAAGTTTTACCCTGGAACCCGGCCTAATTACCTGCATATCTGGATCATCTGGTTCAGGCAAAAGCCGATTGCTTAGAGCCATAGCAGATCTGGAATCTCACAAAGGTGATATATTCCTGGGTGGTAAATCTCAAAATTCTTACCCGGCACACAAATGGAGAAGCCAAGTGATGTTGGTTCCCGCGCAGACTGCCTGGTGGGAAGAAACTGTCGGCGATCACTTCGCAACCCCCATGAATGATGCACTTAAACTTCTCGGCTTTCCTGAAGATGCAGTAAAGTGGCAAATAAATCGACTGTCTTCGGGAGAAAAGCAGCGCTTGGCTCTTATTCGCGCAATATCCTACAAACCCCAAGCGCTTCTTCTAGATGAGCCTACGGCCAATCTAGACGCCAGATCTGCCCAGGAGGTAGAGCAATGGCTGACAGGGCTTATTGAGGAGCACAAGCTGCCTACGATTTGGGTAGCTCATAGCCAGGAGCAGATTCGAAGGGTAGCTCACCGCCACTTGGCCATTGTTGATAATCAACTGAAAGAACAGGAGATCCGTCGATGAATGTAATCGACCTATCCTGGTGGCAGTTGTCTTTGGCAGCAGGGTTGGTATTGGCTCTAGCCGTATGCACTCATGTAGCGCGACTAAAACTAAGTAGATCGTTAATTGTTGCCGCTCTACGCACGGCTATTCAGCTCACTCTGGTAGGATTGGTACTGGAAACCCTTTTTGCAGTTGGCACCCTACTTTGGGTGGGACTTCTGGCTTTGGCAATGCTGCTATTTGCTGGGCAGCAAGTGGCAGCCCGACAAAAGTATCGCCTGCTCGGTGGCTGGAGTTTTGCCGTAGGCACTTTATCAATGCTGGTGTCCGCTTTCAGTATCACCATATTGAGTTTGGCCGTACTGATTGGCCCTACTCCCTGGTACCAACCCCAGTATTCCATTCCACTTTTAGGTATGTTGCTGGGGAATACAATGACTGGTGTTGCCCTAAGCCTGGACCGTCTAACAGAAAGTATGCACCGCTCCAGGGATATTATTGAGAATCGCTTGATGCTGGGGCATACCTGGCAACAAGCCAGCCTGGAGTTTCGGCGGGATGCGATGCGTGCAGGATTGATGCCGACAATTAATTCCATGGCTGCCGCTGGGATAGTATTTTTGCCGGGAATGATGACAGGGCAGATTCTCTCAGGCACCTCCCCTACAATTGCCGTCAAATATCAAATCCTGATTCTTTTTGCGATTGCATCAGGCACCGGTTTCGGCACTTCTCTCGCCGTTGCCCTGGCCTCAAGGCAGCTCTTTGATAAGCGGGAGCGCCTGCGCACTGATCGCCTGATTAAAAATGTCTAAAGTCTGTGGAGAGATGATTCGATCGAAGGAAGGAGAGCACTGGACACCTGAGAACCAGCGCTCTATTAACCTTTAACGGCCAAAGAATAAGATAGCCCCGGCGATAATCAGACCTACCAGCAAGGCCCATACTCCCCGCAGCATCAGCGATCGGGCATATTCCGCCTCTTTGTAACGCAATGCATAGGGAATGCCGGTAATCGGCCCGAGGACGATCGTTACAATCCCCCAAACCCAGCGCTTGTTACCCAAGGCCGTCAACGCAGCCATCAGGCCACCAAACCAGCATAAAGTTACGCCAATTACAATTACCACCAACGCCAGGATGGACCACCATTGATTGGCCAGGAAAATTTCTACAATTTGGGTTTCAGTCATGGAATTTAGCCAGTCCGTATTACCTTCCGATTACATCTTAATGCTCTCGGCACCTTAAAAGATTAGGTGCTTCCAGA
This sequence comes from Microbulbifer maximicatervae (SeqCode), assembly GCF_052468095.1. The sequence continues at coordinate 387,374 of NZ_CP174332.1, read as the reverse complement.
ACGAGACATCCGGATACCAACGCAAAGATGCTAAAAGAGCCGCCGCAGTGAGCGAACCCCATGCAGATGACCCTTTTGGTACCCTTCTAAGCTGAAATCACCAGTGATGGGAGCGGCGATACAGCCCTAGGACGCTATAGTAACCCTAAAGTGAATCCCGGGCGTATATTCCGTCTTGACTAAAAGATACCCATAGAGATAGCGAGCACTCACTATCATGAGTACTCAGTAACTATCTCCAGCCCCGTGATCTTCTGGGTGTCGTTGGCAAATTCGTAGTAATCCGGCTTTTCATCGATAAAGATTTGATGGGTCATTGTTGTCTCGGCCGGAAGATCAAAGATCCCCGCTGGCACTGAGTATTGGGAAGTTTCCTTTAAGCGATAAAAGAGGTGCGAACCGCACTTTGAACAAAAACCCCGTTCAGCCCAAATTGATGAATCAAATACACTGACATGTTCCTCACCGGTAATCTCAACACTGGTTTGACAATCCACCGCCAACAGAGGACCACCGCCCCATTTTTTGCACATACCACAGTGACAAACCCCCAAATTTGAAGAGGGTAAAGATGCGCTAATTGTCACTGAACCACAGAGGCAACTTCCGTGTACTTGAGTCATTTTTTTACCTAAGTATTTCTTACTTCAGAAAATCAATATCAAAATCGGGAGTGGAATCTACCATAGAAAACTAATCAGCCATTGATCAAAATCAGCAATATCGTAAGCTTCACATCGCAATGTGAAATAGTGCACAAACCTCCCAAGAAATAATCACTCCGCAATAAACAGCCAATAAACAATAAATCACTGCTCATTCAGCTCACCACACTAAACTCATCCTAACATCTAAAAAGTTAATGAAAGTCCTAAGATTTTTTCAAGCCAGCCAAACATGTGCACCTTATCAAGCAACATTAACGCTTATTTACGGGGATTCAGGCCAACTTATATATTCCCCGAGAGAACCCACTCAGCAATCAGACATTATTTGAATTATTTTAAATAAACTCTAATTCGAAAATTCCACCCTTGGATCACCAAAATCCTTACCAATATAGTCAGGTGCGCAAGGGATTAATTCTGAAGCCTCTATTCCCGCATCAATCAAATACTTTTCGACATTTCGGCTTCGCTCCATTGCCAAATTTTCAAGTTCCTCACGAAGTTCCAGAGATGGGTTTTGGTAAAAAGCAACTTGAGCTCTTCCGCTTCTGCTCATACCTGCCATGGAATAGGGGTACAAGGCTTGCCAGTCCCGGGCATTAGAGATGCCGCATACTCCTGGCCGTGCGTCAGGGTTCTTAAGTAAAACAAAGACCATACGCTGTAGTTGTGTCAGTGCTAAATTAGTTAATTTTGCACTTCCAGGCTCAAAGTCAATAGACGCAAATGATTTCGCCCTGAAACGCCCCCAGGCATAACGTGCCAACAAATATACGCCATAGGGAGTCAAATAGCTTATCAAGGCATCTATAATTGCCTTTTGTAGCAACTCACTAAATACAAAACTAAAGGAGAACTTGGGATCGCGAATATTGCCGCTAACAGGCATGCCAAACTTGATATCCCCCCGCCCGTCTTTTAGCAACCATAGAGCAATATTCAAGGGAATCAGAGTGGACTTCACCGGTAGCTGATCATCTTTCCGCACCCGGCGAACTTTTAGTTTTTCCAGTCGTATATCGGCAAAGCCATCGAGTTCATTTTCAAATACCCGAATATTAACTACCGCATCTCCCTGCCCCTGAAGGATTTTGTAACCTAACAACTTGGCCATATAAGGCGTAGCAGGTATCAAATTTACGCTGGTGAGATATCCGGTAAGATCAGCATTCCACTTTTTATCTCCCAAGTAATCTACAGTTCCCCCTATCTGAACCTCACCAAATCCGCCAGGCCTTCCATTAACAACAATCACCGCAGGGGGGTGTTCGGCTAAGTTACTTAAATCACTGAGATTAAAGTTGATATCCCGGACCGGTAAGCGGGCCCTGAATTCATCTTGATAGTCTACCCAACTAAAAGTGCCGTGTTTTAGATATAGGTCACCGAGATGATATAGTAGCGGTGGGCTGCCATTCTCCCTGAAAGCAAATGTGTCAATACCACCAAATCCTCGCAGTTCATTAATTTTTCGGGCTACCGGAAACTTCCCCGATAAATCCCTTAAGAGAATAAATCGAGGGCGCAGAAAGTCGATAAAACCAACAGTGAGTGTTTTCTTAGGGCGGTAGTAGCTCAAACCTTCAACCCACAGGGACTTAAAATCAGCCATCCATCTATGGCGATCAAAATCCAAACTATCCGGGTTTCTCTCAAAAAAATGAAAGTGAATTGCCTCACCACTGGCAAAGCGCCACTCGGTATCGGTAAAGAGCAAATGCGACAAGGTTATGCTCTCACCGTGCACTAACTCTTCCCCAGAGGGTGAAAGTAAAGTGATGCCATTGACCCTCACAACAGCAAGTTCTGCCCCCTGACCACGGCGGTAGTTTCCCTCCAGCATTAAACTCGAGAAGCTGAAGCAATGATCTCCCTGATCCAGATAACCACTGGGAAAACATCCTGCAATTTCCTTAAACTGTAAATCCTTGAAGTCAACTCCCTGCCGACTGATATTTAAGTGCCCGGCCCCCATACCGGATACGGATAAAAGTTTAAGTGGCAATTCCTGTGGAAAATTTTGCTCATGCAACTGTACATTACTTATTTTTATCCCAGAAAGGATAAGCTGCCTACCGCTAGAGCCATTAATACCTTCTGCCTTGCCAATACTAAAGGCCCCAAATTCATAACAGGGCGCAATCTTTTCGTCTTTTAATAGTCCCCCTGGCATACATCCCCTCGCACCAGAGGCTTTCGCCAAAGATTCCCCTTGCAAGGAGATATTATCAATTTCAAATTTTGGTATTTTCAGAGGGCCCAAATTTTTCCTGGGTATTGATAACCCAACCAATTCTACAGAACCTTGAAGTGACCAGGGGTGTGACAATTTGATTTTCTGTAATCCCGGCATGGATAATTTATCAACCCCAAAACAATGGTGGGAGTCACCTGCCCTGGCCCGACTCAGCTTATCCACAGTTACTGCAAGCCCCGTATCCCGCGTACACACCCGGATATTCTGCAAGCTTAGATTCGACACTGAGAACTCTGCACCGCTATCCCAGATAAATCGACTCCAACTCAAGCTCTGGACACCGGCTTCTAAATAGCCGCTACCCTTTTGCCAAAACGCGATAGGCTTACTCTTTAACGGTCCTAAATCCAAGCGGGGGGCGTCGGAATCTATACCCAATTTTGCCCAGGAATCACTAAAGCTTATTTGTGGGGTCTCAATGCAATCAGCAAGACCCATATCTTCATTATTTTCAGAAGAATAAGATCTCAACCCACAAAGCAGAACATCATCGATATTGAGCCCATAAAAATCGAGAGTATTGGAGGAAAAAGACGTTCTCTTCGTGAATACTCGCCCCAGTTGCAACATGGGTACAGTTTCAAAGTCCTCCTTTAATTCCACTTCTTCGATCGACCAACCGCTTTTCCCTACCGAATGGATATCTTGCCCAAATACACAGGTCGGTATCGATTTATACGCCTCTGCTAGCCAGGGAAGACACAAGGTTACTCTGTCAGCAGCAACATCCTGCAATGCAATTTTTGACTGGGTAGGCTTTTCCCGGGACCATAGCAACTCTAGCTTTGGTATAAGTACACCCCCAAGGTCAAAAACATTCTCGCCAGACAGGTTTTTCAACTGCACGGATTGAATTGCTGAGTCATCCATATTGGCAATTAGATTGCGTTGGCTGAAATAAACGAAGGAGTAATCTCCCAGTAAAAGGCGCTCAACATCTACACAGTGAATATTTAGTGAACTCACTTGCCTACCGCCGGGAAAGCAGCCACTCAACTGCTCAGCATTTGCACCGGGCAAAGCGATATAAGATTCAGAGTCTGGTGTACGTCTATGCCTTAGCCTGACAAGGGGTAGCTCTATCTTTTTTAAGTCAAATAATTTCCTGCCTCCCTTTGTCTTCGCTTCAGCACTAACCACGGAAATTTTTTTTACAGAGAGATCTATCCCCTGCTGCCAAGATATAAAGAGCGGCTCCCTTTGCTCTAATGAGTGGATATCAAAGCAAACTGGCAGGTTTTCGTGGTTTTTATTGGCGCGATAAAATAACCTTTTCCAACCTTCATTGAGACAGCCAGCCAGTTTCTTCAAAACAAGGTTTTTTATTTCCAGGTTTGGGTTTTCTATGGTGGCCAGCCCTAAGTCGTCAGGATTTTTATCCGCATCAATATTTTGTTGATCCAGTCTTCCTTTTTCGGTGCCGTAATTATCATCACCAACTCCTTGAGGAATACCCGGTAACTGACTGGTCGCCACCCAAGGATTATTTGTAACCTTTCTTTTAAATAAGCTATCGCCACTTTCAAACTGCTGTATCAGTAAGCCACTTCCTGCACCAGCGGAATCATTTAGAAGTAATCGGTGAAGGCGCAGTTTTCCCAAAATGGCATAGCCATCTTCACCTCCCTGCCAGGCAAAATGTCCCTGCCCTGAAAAGCTGTTCAAACGTGCGCACAAAGGCTGCCAATCCGAGGGGAGAAAGTCCTGCGGCAAACACCCTGATAGTGACTGGATAAAAAAGTCCTGAGCAGATAGCGGGCCGTTACGACCTATTGTATCAATGGCCCGCCAGCGTAGGTCCTGTAGTTTAGCTCTGGGACGGCCTCTGGCACCTATTGAAAATTGAGCCAATTGCAGAGGACCGCTAGAAAGCCCCCAATCAATATTGTATTCAGCAGAGCCGAACTGAAAGGCAAATTCCTCTGTACTTTTGAGACCAACCATAGAGACACAGTGATCGGGCTTCTTCCACAGACCGCCCGGTACACACCCATTGGCTGTTTCTATCGCAAGATGGGCAAAAGATAATATTCGCGTTTTGGCATAAAACTGAAGAGGACCAAATACACCATTATTAGCCCTGATGGGATGGCTGGTAGATCGAGCCATATCCAAGAGGTAGCCCCGATTAATTGAACTGGCCCCTGTATTTATTTTTAAGCGATCGTTCCAGTCGAAAACCGTTTTTTCCGGCAGGTCTAAATTAGCCGCTCGCAGACACAGGTGGGAATTGGCGTTACGCAGATGTCGTGGACACCAATCAAATGCCTGGGCAAAGCCTCGCCTCCATCCCAAGCGCTTTTTCGGGCGTTCAAAATTAAACTCACTGATGCTAATAACCCCGGCCCGCCAATCCTGCCAAAGGCGATCACTGTGCCTCAGTACAACACTCTCACCATTGAGCTGCCGCCACTGGGCACGAGCCTTGCGGCCAAACCCGAATTTCATATCGCCTTCTGCGGCAAGCCGGCGGGCGGAGGCGCAATGTCCAATCAGGCTTTGCAGCCCTGTTATTGCATCGGCCCAACGCTGTGGCGGGCATCCTATAAAGTATTCCGCAGTAAACTTGTTAAGATCTGTATTGAGGCTCGGCCAGGAAAAATTGACCTGAGTTCCTTTCAAGCTGCCTATCACCGTGTTGTATCGTGATTTACCTCTCTCCCAGACCAATAAATCACCGACCTGTAAATCCCCAATAGCAATATCTACGTTCAGGGGAACATCACCTTTACGCCATAATGCCAGCGTGAATTTATCGGTTTGGAGCTTGCCGATGGCTGCACAGGTAGCTTGCTTCCAAATAGGCTTGTGCAGGTAGCAAAGTTCACTATCCCGTATCTGGGCGCGACCGATAAGCAGCCTGAAATCGCGATCCTGCCGCGCTCCGCCTCCAAGATTCCAGCCACCCACCTCCCACTCCCGGTACAGTTCACCCGGGTAAGACTGCAGGTCCATATAGGCACCGCTCACCGATGCCTTGGGTAAATGAGCTCGCCCCCATAACAATTGCCACCAGCTGTAATCGAGCATTACCTCATGAGCAGAGAACCCCCGCCCTTCGCGATTCTCAGCTTTTACATCAATCGCTATAACACTTAGATCCAGCAGCGATACGCGCAAGTGATCCACATGGAATTCAAGGCCTCGCTCCTCCATCCAGTCGCCAGTTTTTACCCGCACCCAGTTTGCTGCCCACCAGTGAAAAACTTCCACCAGCAATAGCCCAGCTAGCAGCCACCAGATTAAGCGACGGAAAAAGGCACTCTGAGAAGCGGACTCTGGGGGCATTAGAATTAAGCGCCAGAAAATGAATTTTATGCAGATTACAACTGCAATTAGGCCCATACAGTAAAGACCAGCACCTGGGGATTTTTTTGCCTTGGCGCTGCTATTCGCGATAATAAGCAGCTGCGTCGTCCATTCGCTCGCAGTCAAATGCGAACTGTCTACTATTTATCCAGGGGTGTATTTGCGCGGCGCGGAAGTTTGGGAAGCCAGTATCCTTACCGCCTCTCATTTTTTCTGTTACCCAGCCAGTGAGTAGACATGCAGGAGCATCCAAACTACCAGGACATCCTTTTGGTCGGCGGCGGCCATAGCCATGCTATTGTGCTGCAAATGTGGGCCATGAAGCCTCTGCCAGGCGCGCGTCTGACCCTGGTCTCTCCCCAGGTGCAAACCGCCTACTCCGGTATGTTGCCCGGAATGGTTGCGGGCCATTACTCCCTGGAAGACACTCATATAGATCTGGCCAGGCTCTGCCGGGCCGCTGGTGCCCGCTTTATACAAGCCTGTGCACACGAAATTGACATCGAAAATCACACCGTATCCCTATTGGGCAGGCCTCCGGTAGAGTACGACCTGCTCTCTTTGGATGTCGGTGCGACTCCCGCCCGCGAGTTACCGGGCTCCGAATTGGCAATCCCGGTAAAGCCTATCGGGCATTTCTACCGTTTCTGGCAAAAACTGCAAAAACAGGTTGGTGAAAACACCTCGCCCTTCCGCTTGGGAGTTGTCGGCGGCGGTGCCGGAGGCTGCGAGCTGTCGATGGCAATGGCGCACGCTTTACAAGATGCCGTTAAGAAAAAGCAGGTAGAGGTTCACCTGATTCATGGTGCCGCCGCAATTCCCCAGGGCTATCCCGTCAGAGCACGCAAATTAGTCTCAAAGGAGATGCAAGAGCTAGGCGTTCAGTTACACCATAACTGGACCGTTAATGAAATTACCGAACAGGGTGTCGTTAATGGGAGCGGTGACTGCCTGCCCCTCGATCAGGTAATACTCACCACCAATGCCTGTGCCCCCCCTTGGCTGGCCAACTCGGGCCTGTCCCTCGATGACAAAGGCTTTGTGGTGGTAGATCAAACACTTCGCGCCCAGGGGTGGGAAGACATTTTTGCAGCTGGTGATGTGGCCAGTTTCGCCCCAGAGCCTCTACCCAAGGCCGGAGTTTACGCCGTTCGCCAGGGGCCAGTTCTATTTCACAATCTGCGCGCCTCCCTGACCGGACGCCGCTTAAAACAATACCGGCCACAAAAAGATTTTCTCAGCCTGCTCTCCTGTGGTGGCAAGCGGGCTGTGGCAGTTCGAAATGGCTTCGCCGCTGCAAGCGGTCTGATGTGGCGATGGAAAGACTCTATCGACCGCACATTTATGCGACGCTTCAGTGAGCTGCCAATGGACATGGCTGATCACACTGCCAAAACCAAAGACATCGTCGACCAGCGCTCAGGCTCTTCTCTATCTCCTATGCGCTGTAATGGCTGTGGCGCAAAAGTTGGAGCCGACATCCTGCGCCGCACGCTGGCGACCCTTCCGGATCAGCATTCGGAATACCTGTTAAAGGGCGTCGGTGACGATGCCGCAGTTATGGACCTACCGGCTAATCATTTATTAGTGCAAAGCTCCGACCAATTGCGTGCACCTGTAGATGATCCGTGGATATTTGGTCGCCTGGCGGCTCTGCACGCCCTATCCGACCTATTTGCTATGAATGCTCGCCCCGCCACCGCACAAATCCTTGCGACCCTGCCTACAGCTGCTGGCGAAATTACCCGGCGAGACCTACAGCAGTTACTCGCAGGCGCCATCCACGAGCTGAACCGACACCACTGTGTCCTATCCGGCGGTCATACCGCCGAAGGTTCTGAAATGCTAATGGGCTTAACCGTCAATGGATTTTCCGAGCGGGAGCAACTCCTGGAAAAAACGGGTGCCCGTGGGGGAGACTGCTTGATCCTGAGCAAGCCATTGGGCGTAGGCACTATCCTGGCAGCAGAGGGCGCGGGTGAGGCTAAAGGCCTATGGTTGCAGCAGGCGCTGGAAACCATGTTGCATAGCAATGCCGACGCCGCAGAGATATTTGCCCGCCACAACGCCAATGCGCTGACAGATGTCACCGGCTTTGGCCTGCTAGGCCACCTATTGGAAATGCTCGGCCCTGAAGGGTTAAGCGCGACACTGATCGCTGAGAATCTACCACTAATCTCCGGCGCCGCCACTTGTATCGAGCGCGGATGGCTATCCAGCCTGCAACCGCAAAATGCCAATGCCTACGCCTTTGTGGAAAACCCCCAGGAGTGGCAGCGGTTACCCCAGTGGTCGCTGATTACCGATCCACAGACTTGCGGGGGACTCCTCGCTGCTGTTCCTATTGAGCAAGCCGAAGCCTGCGTGGGCGCACTGCTAGAGCGCGGTTACACCCAGGCGTCAATTATCGGTGTAGTGACGGACTCACAGAATCCAGAAGTGAGCGTACACTTGCGCAAGTCAGCAGACTGGCGAGCGCTAATTTCACAGGACAACGAGACTGTACCAGGCCAGGTTTAAGGATTTTGCGAAACCGGAACAACAACCGGTTATGAGCTTTGTATGATTTCTATTGAGAGAGGCCTTCACCGACTCTGTTAACTTGTCATCTGTCTTTCAGCGCGACATACTGGCGCTAGAAAAAACATCGGTGACATATTTCCCGATACCAAAAAAGGTCTTCACAGATTGGGGAGTCGGCTTTTAGCAATCGACAGGAAGACCCCTATGAAAAAGATCGTCATTATTGGCGGCGGTGCCAGCGGCCTGCATTTGGCTACACGGCTCGGTCAATATTTTTCTTTTACCCCTTTCTTTAAGCGCCGCCGCAAGTCCCCCGCTGCACAAGTTACTCTGGTTGATCGAAATCGCACCCACCTGTGGAAACCACTGCTACATCAGGTTGCCTCCGGCGCATTGGATGCCAATATGGATGCACTGAATTATCAGGTGCATGCCCGCATTCACGGCTATGAATTTCAGTTGGGTAGCCTGCAGTCCCTGGATCGTGAACGACAAGTAGTCGGGCTCGGACCTGTTAATGATGAAGACGGTAGCGAGTTAGTACCCGCGAGGGAATTGGAATACGATTATTTGGTGCTGTGTATCGGCGGACATAGTAACGACTTTCATATTCCCGGCGTCAGAGAAAACTGCTTTTTCCTGGATAGCAGCAACGAAGCACAAAAATTTCACCAAAACCTTCTCAATCGTTTCCTGCGGCTGGAGACACATGTTGATGATAAGTTAAAAGTGGCAATCGTTGGCGGCGGTGCAACCGGTGTAGAACTCTCTGCTGAATTGGTGGATGCCGTAAAACAAGTCGGCAACTATGGACGCATTCGTCCCAATGCGATGGAAATCACCTTGATAGAAGGGGGTGAGCACCTACTCCCAGCACTACCAAAACGAATTGGAAATAATGCTGAACGCGAACTGGCCAAGATGGGGGTTAATATCCTTACCGGCCACCATATTGCTTCAGCAAACGAACGTGGACTTACCACCTCCTGTGGCAGGGAACTCCCAGCCGCAATCCGAGTGTGGGCTGCCGGCGTCAAAGCTCCGGGATTCCTCACCCAGCTGGATGGTCTCAGTACCAACCGACTCAATCAAATCGAAGTGGAAACTACCTTGCAGACCCAAACTGACGCAAAGATATTTGCCATGGGGGACTGCGCCAGTTGCATTGACGGCAATCACCAGCGAGTGCCTCCGCGCGCCCAGGCAGCACAGCAAATGGCTACCCTGGTTGGCGACAATATTATTGCCCTATTTGAAGATAGACCTTTGCACCATTTTTATTATCGCGATCGAGGCTCTCTGGTATCCCTCAGTCAATACACTGCCGTTGGCAACCTGATGGGGGCGCTGGTTAAAGGCAGTCTTACCGTAGAAGGACGCCTTGCTGGCCTTGCCTATCGCTCGCTCTACCGTATGCACTTGGCGGCAATCCACGGCTGGCCGAGAGCTATGCTGCTCTACTTAATCGGGCAGGCGAACCGGTTTGTGAAGCCGAAGCTCAAGATGCACTAAAGTATCGATCCCATGGAGCTAAGGGGATATTAGACAGTTAGTGCAAAACTAACTAATAGCACGACCAATAAAACCCTGCACATGGAAGTGCCAGGGCGGTAACATTACGAGTCACACCAGCCCATCAATTAAGACCTCTGAGCTGAATGCGAGCTCCTCTGAAGATCCAGGCAATGCACTTGTGTGAAAATATAAAATGAAAAAACAGTATCAAAAAATCGTTGCACTTACCGGCGCAGGAATTTCAGCTGAATCCGGCATAGGTACTTTTCGCGGTGCCGACGGCCTGTGGGAAAACCATCGCCTGGAAGATGTCGCAACGCCAGAGGCATTTGATCGCAATCCGGCACTGGTACATAGATTTTACAATGAACGCCGCCAGCAGCTGCTATCTGCAGATATCCATCCCAACCCCGCCCATCTCGCCCTGGCCGAACTGGAACAGAAATTCCAAGGGGATTACTTACTGGTTACTCAAAATATTGACAACCTGCATGAGCGCGCGGGCAGTGAGCAGTTGATTCATATGCATGGAGAGCTACTAAAAGCACGGTGCCGTAGGAGCGGAAAACTATATCCCCTCGATTCGGACCTTTCGATAACTGATACCTGTAGTTGTTGTCAGCAGGCGGGAAACCTTCGCCCCCATGTGGTCTGGTTTGGAGAAATGCCCCTGGAAATGGAAACTATCTATCAGGCGTTGTCCGATTGCGACCTATTTATCAGCATTGGCACATCTGGAAACGTCTATCCAGCAGCGGGATTTGTTGAATGTGCCAATCAGGCTGGAGCTCACACCATAGAGTTGAACCTGGAGCGCAGTAGTGTCGGCGATGCCTTCAAGGAACACCGCCACGGACTGGCGTCACAGGTAGTCGATACTTTTATAAAAGAAATTATTAATTAAGATGACTCTGAAACTGCATTTTCAGTCTGCGAGGATTTCATCGGGCCATAGCGCTGTATCAAAGTGGTTACCCCCTCTTTATCACGCACAAGGATATAGAGTCGGTCAAACTCACTGGCCTCTCGAATAGGTCGCCCTTTTTCACCGCCGAGCAATTCCGCCAGTTTTGGAGTGGTATTGCTGTGCCCAACCACTAAAATTCGATTTCCCGCCTGCTGCAAAGAGTTAGCAAATTCTTTTAAATCTCTGGGGTTATAAATTTCCACTTCAAGCCCCAGCTCTTTTGACAGTGGCTCAACCGTTTCCCGGGTGCGGTTGTAGTCAGTGCTATAGATAGCATCTATACCCACTCCCCCAAGAATATATGCGAGTTGCCGTGCACGCTGCTGGCCCGCCTCAGTCAAATGAGGGTCGCGACCCACCCCGGGCCCCTTCTCTTTTTCTGCATGGCGTATCAAGTAAATAACCTGAGACTCAGAAGAGTCGGCTAAAACCCTATTTGAAGCCCCAACCAGAACAAAAAGTGTACAGAAAATAAACAACTTAAGTCTTGAAAGCACAGTATAAACTCCCAGGTAAATAACGGCGCAGACATATGCTGAATATAATAAGGTAAGTAAAGAGAGGATGCGGCGAAAATGCCAAATAATGCGATGAATTAAAATCGAACGATTTTTAAAAAAATATTTGATGCCGGATATCCGGCATCAAATGAGTGGTCATCCAGAATTAGATTTTCCACTCTTTTACGGTGTCCAGGCCGTACTCATCAATCCACTGGCTCAGGGCCTTAGGATTACGCTTTTTCTTTTCAACAGTAGCGCCGGTATACGGGTTGCGATAGTGACCAGTTTCCAGCTTGGGCTCTGCTGCCTTTGCTGCCGGTGCTGCACGACGGCCGCGACGGGGGCTGTCCCCTTCCTTCTTGAGGTGACGGGCAACGCGAGCCTTCAGGGTTTGTACGTAGTCTGCAGGATCTTCATCACCCAGCTGTGCTACCAACCATTCAACGATTTGCTGGCCACGGGCAACGAAGAACTCCTCTTCATCCATGTGGTATTCAGCAGCAAGGTTTACCAGTGCTTTATCATAGGCAATTACGCCATCTTTCTTGCGTTCAGCCTGAGCCATTTGCTCTTGTAACTCTTCGATTCTTGCCTGATGTTCGGCGATTTGTTGTTCAAGTTGTTCGTATTCCTGAAACATTCAATAAACCTCAACGACGGTTATTAAAAAACACAGAGATATATCTGTGGCGCTGGGCGACACAGATTGTTATTTCGGATATACCGTGTAAAAAATCAACAAACATCATGGCTGGCCAATGGCAAGCAATTTAGTGATGTTTAGTCCGGCATATTATGAATTGCCCGATATACATGAGTAGATACCACTACACATCGTGTAGTTCTGGTGTTAGGTATATTCGGCAAATACATTATTAAAAACTAGCCGATTTCAGCTCGGTTCGGCAAACACTCCGAATCACTGATTATATTTTTCGACTGAGGTCGCGAATAATAATCTTTCACCGGCAAATATCAACCATTTGTGTCCCTACCTTTGAATATAATAGGAATAATTCAAAATAAGGGCTAAAAAGTGTAACAAAGGCGGCCATATCTGCAATCTTAAAAGGATATCCCTAGGGAGCGCAATTAGCTATATTGTAGCTGCAGTCGTCAATTGCAAATTAGTCGCTGTGTAACGGTAATCGAGCATATTGCCAAATACAATTGGATACCCAGATCATACTATGTCCACTCACAATAATATCCACCATATACCGACTTTGGCCGCTCTGATGACGCCATTTCCCTACCATATCGATATCAATGCCACGGTAGAGGATGCTCTGGCAATGATGGAGGAGCACAAAGTACGCCACCTGCCGGTAACACGTGCAGGCGACTTGGAGACGGTCATTTCCCGAGGGGATATCGAAAGAGCCAATGCACCAGGACACCGTCTAGAAGAGCAGCAGCTCTATGTACATGACCTATGTGCCAGACGTCCCTTTATCGCAGATATCCACGACCCGCTGGATAAAATTCTCTTAGCTATGGCCGATACCAGTATTGGCTCTGTACTGGTTATGCGGGAAGGCGAGCTGGTTGGAATTGTAACTGTGACTGATATTCTGCGCTTTTGTAGTAAGTTCATGGCAGAGTTGGCCCAGCCGGTAGACGATTCTATTGCTTAAGCTCACCGCGATTACAAGGGCCAAACCCAAAGCAACATGGGGATACTCACAACCAGTACCAATAATTCTAGTGGCAGCCCCATTTTCCAGTAATCACCAAACTCAAACCCTCCCGGCCCCAGAATTAAGGTGTTATTTTGGTGCCCAACCGGCGTCAGAAATGCGCAAGAAGCTCCAATTGCGACAGCCATTAGGAAACTGTCCGGGTTCACCGCCAGTTGTTCTGCGGTGCTCATGGCAATTGAACACATCACAGCCGCAGTAGCGACATTATTCATAAAATCAGACAGGGTCATGGTAACCACCAGGATCAGCCCCAGGGCCAAAACAGCACTACCCTGAGCCAGGACATCCAATAAAACCTGAGCTATCAGGTCGGCAGCTCCCGTTGACTCCATCACATCGGCAACCGCAATCAGAGTGCCCAATAGCACGACTACGGACCCATCAACTGAGTCATAAACATTTCGCAACGGCACTATCTTCAACGCCATAAAAGCCAATACACAGGTGGCAAACGAGATCGCAGCTGGTAACAGGCCAAATGCTGCACCCGCGACACCAAGCACCATCGCCAGTAAGGCAATGGCCGCCTTCTCCTTGTTGGGGATGCTAATATCCCTTGAGGCCAGAGGCACACAGCCTTTTTCCCGCGCAAAGCTATATAAGTTTTTATCAGCCCCCATCATTAACAAAGCATCGCCGGCGAGTAATGGTGTCGAACGCAACCGGCGCACCGAGCGGCGCCCCTGGCGCGAGAGTGCTAGCAAGTGAATCTGGTATCTCGCTGCGAGGCGTGAAAACCTCATAGGGCGTCCCACTAAGGGGGAGTCTGGCATGACAACCAACTCTCGCAGCTGCATTTCGGTACGATCCGCCAGCGCTTTTATTGGGGGCTTATTCTGAGAATCACTCTCGGTATTATTGCTACCCGATTGTCGAGCCTTACCCGATGAATCTGCCCCAAGGGCTCCCACTGTTTTCAAACTGAGATTGGACAAGCAGGTGGCAAGGCTCTCCGGCTCCGCCTCAATGACCAAAATGTCACCGCTATTTACTTTATGCCAGGGAGTCGCGGGAGAGACCCTGGCATCATTGTGTACGACACCCACAACCTGGGCATCTTCTGTTCCCAGCATCTTGGAAATTTCACGTAGATTCTTGCCGGCAGCTACGCTTTTTTCCTCAACAAGTGCTTCTGTTAAATATGTGCCAGTTTCAAAGGAGGAGGCCCCCGTTCGGTTGCGCGTAGGCACCAAGCGCCATCCAACGAATGCGATAAACAAAACTCCAGCTATCGCAACTGCCAGACCCACCGGGGTGAAATCAAACATACCGTAACTACCGGCGCCAGAATCCGCCCGAAAACCGGAAACGACCAGGTTTGGCGGTGTACCTATCAGTGTGGTCATTCCCCCCAGAATCGTTGCGAAAGACAGGGGCATTAAAACCCTCCCCAGTGCCACTTTCTGTTTCTCGGCCATATCCACAGCCACGGGCATTAATAAAGCCAACGCGCCGACATTATTCATAAAGCTCGATAAAAACGCGCCAAGCCCAATGAGTAACAATATGGATACTGAGATACTCCCGCTTTTGCGGACAACTCGTTGTGCAAGTGCATCCATTGCACCGGTATTTTGTAAGCCGCGACTCAGGATTAACACACAAGCAACAGTCACGACCGCTGGATGCCCAAAACCAATAAAAGCATTTTCCGGGGGAATCAGACCGGTAAAAACACAAGTCAATAAGGCTGCTAAAGCAACCATATCGTGGCGCCACCGCCCCCATATAAACAGGGTTATAGTGACACTTAAAATAATCAGGATTAGTAACTGATCAACAGTCATGAAAAAGATATCCCTGAATATAAAAGCTGCTCAGATTTCTGTTCAGCTATCTATTCAGGGTATACCCGGGAAACTAGATGGAGCGCACTTCTACGCCATAACCCCAGCTCCATTAGGGGTACAAAATTCAGGAGAAAGTAACTGCCCGTTCTTCCAATGGATAAAACTGAGTACCTACTTTAATACAAACCCTGGCAGTACTGCAGGAGAACCAGCCTCTATATCCAGTGACCTGAATATTTCTATAGGTGCCAACCATCGCCTGGCGCAAGCGTTGGGCCCAAGGTCTTAACTTTTCTCCATCGTAGCCGGAACCACAGGCGCAAACATGTAAATTAACGAAATTAGCGGGAAGCCCCTCTTTAACCAAGGTATCTGCTAGCTGTCGAGGCGTGTAGGTTTTCCACTCTCCTCCTTGCCAGTTAGGCATGCCGTTTACATATACTTTTTTCTGCTTGTTGTTACTCGTGGAGCGCTCAGCACCAATAAATTGTCCATCCCCTGCACCCGTGCCATGGGTTACGATGTAAAGGGTATCGGCAGGATTCAGCTTACTCAAACACTGGTTCACCCACCGATACATGGCTTTTCCAAAACCGGAGGTTACTTTATTGGCCAGGATTTGATTCACCGGTATGCCCCAGGCTTTCGCCAACCCCTCCGCATATTCCTGCATTTCATCGCTATTTATCGGGATATAGATATATTTTTTAGCCACGTTTTTATCCTCTATACATGCAGGAGCAACCCGCCCCTTATGTAATCCAAATGCTTCCAGGATTTTTAAATCAGCTGCAATAATTCAGGAAAGCTAAGATTTACCTTCTGTGACCTGGAATCGCATTAGGTTCAAAAAGTAAATGTAAACACTGAGCTATCGAGCAATAAATTAAAAAAGTATTCTCTCATACTGAGCATTAATTTCCGGTGTAAATATCAAACTGTCATCTAACGCTAAGCACATCATATATTGCATTTACAGGCAGCTTCTTCAGTTGCCATAGGCCTGGAAAGAAAATGGAGATACAATCAAATACCACCTATTTTCTAAATAAGCAGGAGTGCTACCTTGCGGACCGATACTGCGAATTACACGGACATCTTCCTGAATGATATTCCGCTGATGGACGTACGCGCCCCAGTTGAGTTTGTTCGCGGCGCTTTCCCTTCCGCAAGAAATCACCCCCTGCTTGACAATCACCAACGTGAACTAATCGGGACTGAGTACAAGAACAAAGGCCAGCAAGCAGCAATTGACCTTGGCTGGCGTTTAGCAACAGATGAAGTGCGAAGCTTATGTCTTTCACAATGGAGCGCATTTGTACGTAAACACCCCCAAGGTTACCTCTACTGTTTCCGAGGCGGTTTGCGCTCCCGAATGACACAAAAACTGCTACGCTCGAATAATATTGAATACCCGATAGTAGAGGGTGGCTATAAAGCCATGCGGCAGTTCCTGTTAAACGAGCTGGAAAAGTATTGTACCCAACTGCCCTTTATCGTTGTTGCTGGTCACACCGGCAGTGGCAAAACGGAATTAATCCAGGCTGCGCGGCGGTATATCGACCTTGAGGGGATCGCAAAACATCGAGGTTCTAGCTTTGGCCGCACCAGTAGTAGCCAACCTTCACAAATCGATTTTGAAAATCAGATCAGTATCGACCTGCTGAAGCTTTCCCAGCAGACAGGTGCTATTGCTATTGAAGATGAAAGCCGTCTAATTGGACGCTGCGCACTTCCTCCAGTATTGCAAACCGCCATGAAGGCCGCTCCCCGGGTTCTTGTCGAGGAGCCATTGGAAACACGGGCACAGCGCATTGTGCAAAATTATGTTCACGAGGGCTTAGAGCGCTTTAAAAGCGGTGAAAAATCAGCAGCTGAATCTTTGGGGGAAGAATTACATCTCAATCTCAATAAAATCAGTAAACGCCTGGGAGGGCTGCGCTACAAGCAGCTCAACGAAGCCTTAGCTTCAGCTAACCAAGAATTACTGAGAACGAATAATAGTGATGTGTACATCCCTGTCGTCGTGTCACTGTTGCAAGAATACTATGACGGCAGCTACGACCATCTTATGAAGAAATCGGAACAGAAAATTCTGTATCGAGGCAACTACAACGAAGTACAACAGTGGTTGAAGGAGTCCAACCACTCACTGCAAAAACCAGAATAACAATCCTCAGCTTTTGTGAGCGAGGCGATTTAATTTAAATCTCCGCATTAAAAACCAGTCCCTAAAACTGCGCGGCAGCCAGCGTGCCATCCAGGGCAACAGGCTGCTGCGGTTGCCAATACGCACCAAAGGACGAGCGCGTTTTCGCAGCAGCTCACGCACCAGCTTTTTGGCCAGTGTGCTTGCCAATGTAGCATTCTGTTGGGACTCCTGGGCACGGGCCCTAACCGCCTCTTCCTGCCGTTTATACAGGGAGTCCGGCGGCAAAAGACCGCGCAGGGATGTCTCAGCGTGGCGACCAAATTCCGATGCGATCGCGCCGGGTTGCACCGTCATTACCCGAATGCCAAAGGGTTTTAGTTCAAGTCGCAAAACATCAGAAATGGAGTGTAGGGCCGCTTTAGAAGCACAATAGGCACCAGAGAAAGGTGTGGGCATTACCCCGGAAACCGAGCCGATATTACACACAATTCCGCCCTGCTCCGAACGCATTAAAGGTACACAGGCCCTAATCAAAGCGAGAGGGGCAAATACATTGGTTCGGAACTGCTTTTCCAGTGCTCGCGTGTCCAGTTCCAGCAGCGGCCCCATCTGACCGTAACCGGCGTTATTGACCAAAATATCGAGCCGCCCGTATGCCGCTTTTACTGCGTGAACCACTCGATTGATATCCGCCTGGGAATTCACATCCAAGGCCTCTGTGGCAATTCCCAGGTCTGCCAGCTCTTGTAAACTTTCCGGGCGGCGCGCCGTGGCAATCACTATGGTTCCCCGGCGATGTAGCGCCAAAGCCAGCTCCCGCCCAATACCGCTTGAGCAGCCGGTAATTAAAGCCACTCGATCCGGAACCACATAACCCCGCCCAATTTGCGCAAGGCTTTCCGCAGCAAAACTTCGATTGGGGGAACGAAATCTGGAAATGGGCGGCTTATCCACAGGAACTGCTCCGTTTAATGGTCCTATCTCTCAATGGGCGTTTGCAGGTACTCAATCAATCCAAAAACATTGCCATAGGGGTCGAGAAAGCTCGCCATCAGTACACGTCCAGAAACTTCCTCTACATCCGTGTGCTGCCGCACCCCCATAGTGCCGAGTCGCTCAATCTGCGCGGCCAAATCCAAAACCTGCCAGTAAGCAACTACACCATCGGCCCGGCTGATCGCACTGCGCGCATCGGCATTTAATCCGAGCTCGCAATCACCAATACTAAATGCCGCATAGCTATCGCTTTCATAGCTGGGTTTCTGTTCGAGTACCTGCGTATACCAAGCCACAGCCTCGGTAATGTTGGCAACTCCGTAGACTGTTTTGCGCAAGCCAAGAATCTGCCCCATTTGAGACACCCCGTTGAGTAATTTTTATCCACTGGGTGGGGCACTATGGCGCAGTTTATTGCAGCTCTTGCTCCAACTGCTCCAGTAGGTCCAGGGGCTCCACCTCAACCCCTTCCAGTTCGGCGTTCCAGTTTATCCCCACCAATAAGACATCTTCATGCATGCCGGTGAGCCAGTCATCCATAAATTCTTCCAGGTCAATTGCCACTGCCTCATAGTCAGCCCAGTCTCCTTCGCAGTGGTCTTGTGCAAATTCTCTTTGCGACCAAAAGGGCATAACCTCGGTATCGGCCCGCTTTTCAGACTCACAAAGTGCAAAGCCCTCCTCACCCTGCAGGGCCCAGACGCAGCCCTGGCCTACAGCTTCAGGCAAAAAGCGCGCGCAATTATCTTCAAAATTATCGGTTAGGGTTTCGCTTTGCATAACAACTTCGCTTAAACGGTTTTACCGCAGTTTACGTTAGTTTTCCCGGCCTCAATAGGCCCTAAATTCTGTCGAATACTGCCATCGACTCAACATGATCGGTATGGGGAAACATATCCATGACACCCGCCTTACTCAACCGGTACCCCAACTTCACCAATTCACCGGCATCCCGGGCCAGGGTGGCCGGGTTACAGGAGACGTAGACGATCCTGCTGGCAGAAAATCGCGCCAATCCGCGCACAGCCTCCAGAGCGCCATCCCTCGGTGGGTCCAACAGGATTTTATTGAAGCCTGCTTCAGCCCAAGGCGCACCTGCCATTTTTTCGTTCAGGTCGGCAGAATAAAAGTGCACATTTTGTAATTGGTTCAAAGCGGCATTGTCCTCACCCCGTTGAGTTAAAGCGCCGACACCTTCGACCCCGATCACTTCCGCTGCACGACGCGCCAATGGCAGGGTAAAATTCCCCAGCCCACAAAATAAATCCAATACGCGCTCAGAGGGTTGCGGATCGAGTAACTCAACGGCTCGACTCACCATCTGCCGATTTATCGCAAAATTAACCTGCACAAAATCCTGCGGTTTAAATCTCAACGTCAGGTCAAATTCCGGCAACTGATAACTTAGATCAGCAGCTCCTTCTGTCGGCCAGATTCTCTCCAGTGAAGCATCACTGCCACCTTGTATATACAGGTGTATACCAGTACTTTTAGCAAATGCTAACCAGAGCGCCAAGTCCTTATCTGACAGGGGCTTTAAATGGCGGAGCACCAGAGCTGTCACATCATCTCCAACCGCCACTTCCAGATGAGAAAAGTTTGCCCGGCCTTCACTTTCGCCAACAAGTTTTTTTAGCGATCCTAAATGTTCGGCAATTTTCGTATGTAGTACCGGGCACTCATCAATATCTACCAAATCATTGCTGTGCTTTTTTCGAAAACCAAAAAGCAACTCACCACCCTGGGATTTTTTCAATCTGCGAATGCCGATACGGGCCTTGCGCCGATAACCATAGGCATCAGCGGTTAACGGCGGCAGTATTTCTTCGGGTTCAATACCACCAAAGCGCGACAACTGATCCAAAAGAATTTTTTGCTTTTCAATAATTTGTGCTGATGGCTCCAGGTGCTGAACCGAACAGCCTCCACATGAATCCACATAGGCGCACTGCGGCGCGCACCGATCCGCTGAAGCCGATAGGATTTCCTCAACAATTCCCTCATCAAAACGGCCGCGCCGTGCGGTATAGCGGAATTTAACCTGCTCTCCCGGTAAGGCACTATCAATAAACACCGTTTTGCCACCCACCCGGGCAATACCGCGCATATCGTGACTAAATTTTTCTATTGTCGCTTCAGCGCGGCTCGGCAAGTTTTTTTTAACTCGCTTGCGGCCAGTAATAAAACGGGGCTTCTTACTCATAATTAATTGGGAGAATTCAGTACAACTAAAGAATAGAAAAGTTACAAGGTCAGACAGTGACCGTTATCGCGCAACCAGCGGCGCAACTCTTTAAATCTGGGGCACACACTTTGGACTAAATCCCAAAAAGCGCGGCTGTGGTTATGGTGTTGCAAATGGCAGACCTCGTGGGCCACCAGGTAATCCACCACCGGCTCAGGAGCGAGACAAACAAGCCAGTTAAACTGCAGCTCACCGCGGATACTACAGTGACCCCACTTGCTTTTGGTACGACGGACTTTTACTGATGAAATACTTAACCCCAGCTGCTCGGCCAACACATGGGATTTTTGCGTTAACAATGCCAATGCTTCCCGCTGGTAAAGGCGTTGTAAAGCGGTTTGCAGCTGCGTGCCATCGGGCTGGAGATAGCGGGTATAAAGCCCGATGGCACCATCGCCAATACCGGCACTTTTACTGCTCATTGCACGCTCTAAGGGAAGCTGCTGTCCCAGCCAGGGAAAACTCTCACCAAAAGCGTACTGATATTGCGGCACCTGCGCAGCGCGCCGGTCGGCTGCGAGTAACTGCGCTCTCACCCACTGGATATTTTCCTGCAGGAATTCATGCCCATAACGGGCTGCACAACGCTGTGGAATTCGCACTTCCACACCACCGGAAGACAGTACCAGTCCCAGTCGCTTGCGCCGGCTCGAACGCACCAAGCGATAGGGAATATCTTCAAAAATAAAATCCTGGGCCTGTTTCAAGCGGGATCTCCACACGCAACCCAAGAGATAATACTATGCACCATGAGCTACAACAGCCATGGTAATGCGAGAAATACAACTGAGTTTCCCATTGGGTGCATAGATCAGAATTTCCCACACCTGGCTGCTGCGCCCAATATGCACGGGTTTTGCACGGCCGCGAACCTCCCCCTCAGGGACAGGGCGCAGATGATTAGCATTAACTTCCTGACCGACACAATAAAATTTATCGGTATCCACTAATAGGTTGGCACCTATGGAACCCAGCGTCTCCGACAATACGACATTGGCACCACCATGCAAAATACCGAAGGGCTGGCGAGTGCGATGATCTACGGGCAAGGTCCCTTCCAGGTAATCATCGCCAATTTCCGTAATTTCCATTCCCAGGTAGCCGGGCATGCACTGGGATATTCCCTGGTTCAGTTCTTCCAGTGAAGGATCTAAATGCCAAATTGCCATTACAATAAATCTCTTGTGCGTGTAATACCGGAGCATTAATCCGGACTTCTTTACTTACATTCAGGACCAATAAATTTTTTTACTTACCAATAAAATAATCTGGCAGAAAAAAATCCGGGGGGATAATAGCCGGGCGTTAAATGAGTGGGGCCAAACAAGCCATAACGAAACAACTCCATATCCAACATCCGCAGCTCCCAGCGAAGGCGGCTGCGCTGCAAGTACAATGCCTGGGCCTGGGCTTCACTATCAGTGTTCCGATAGGCGTAATGCAGGGAGAGCAACTCGCGCTCTAAATTATCCCGGCGCCACAAAAGGCGCTGGTAATGCTGCTCAACACGGTATTCGGCGAGACCGCGCTCGTAATTCTGTAAAAACAAATCAGCAGTAGGGCCAGTGCAAACCCCTTGGTAATTCCGCCCCCTACGCCCCTGGTGATAGCCATTTTCTGCAGTGCAGTAAGTCTCTACACCCTCTTCATGTCCCTGCAACCATGCATCGCTATCCACATGCATGTCGTAGCTGTCACACTCTTGGGCAATATCGTACACCAGCGACTGTGAGCGACCGCGAGCGCCGTCTTGCAGGCCCCGCTCATACCAGAGCCCCGCGCGGCACTCCTCTTCGGAAATTACTGCGCAGCCGCTTAACCCCAGCACCAGCAAGGCGAGAAAAAGACGTATTTTTCCTGCAAACATAAAATGGGACTCCCGGCGCTGTACTTCCCGCCTGTTATTGGAATCCAGGTATCACTTAACCAAAGCGCTTGTCGGCGACAAAAGGATTGGTTTGGCGCTCCTGGCCAAAAGTGGACATGGGGCCATGCCCCGGTACAAATTGAACCTCATCACCCAGCGGCCATAGGCGCTCTTTGATAGAGCGAATCAGGGTATCGTGATCTCCCTGGGGGAAATCCGTACGCCCGATCGAACCGGCAAACAAAACATCTCCCACCAGAGCCAACTGGCTGGGGCGGTGGAAGAAAATCACATGGCCGGGGGTATGGCCCGGGCAGTGGTGTACCTCCAGTTCCTGATCCCCTACAGTAACCGTATCTCCCTGCTCCAACCAGCGGTCTGGAGTAAATACTTCGACAGCGGGGAAACCAAACATCTGCGCCTGCATGGGCAACTGCTGAATCCAGAAATCATCGCCTTTATGCGGCCCCTCTATCGGCAGCTGGAGCTGCTTGGACAACGCCGCAGTGCCCCCTACATGGTCCAGGTGGCCGTGGGTCAGCAGGATTTTCTCCAGCTTGAGACCGCGCTCCTCCACCGCCGCCAGAATCTTATCGAGATCGCCACCGGGGTCGACAACAGCCGCGCGCTTACTGTCTTCACACCACAGCAACGAGCAGTTTTGCTGGAAAGGAGTAACCGGAACCAGGTGATATTGCAGCGACATAAGAGAGCGGCCCTTCATCTTTTACAGGAGACTGTTGAGGTAATTGGGGATTATACCGCGAGAGCCTGCTGAGAGGGTTGTGGATGCCGATGAGCGGGCTTATTCACTGTCTTGAGCAGGGAGCGCACATCCTCTATCAGCTGCTCAACAACTATCGGGTTCCGCCAGTAATCCTCAGGGGGCGAGGGAAAAGCCACTGGACTCAAAGCGCCGTGATCGCTGAGTGAACAAGTCTCATAATCACGGCACACCGCCTGGTTATAGGAAGGGCTCAGGGGTTTAAGGGGCCAGCCAAACAGGTCATTGGGGTGATAAAAATTCTTCCAGCGAAAATTGTATCCCCGGGAATTGGAGGTGACCGCCTGAATTTGCTCCCGGGGTCGATCGGCGCACCAGAGGGGCATTGTCGGTCCCAGAGTGTACCAATGGCTCAGGGTCTTGAGGCGCAAAAACCTCTCACGCGCCGACCCTTTGTGAACGCCTGCGGGACCACCATCACGCCAAACACCGCAACTGACATTGGGGCGCTGGGCATCCCAGAGGTAATTAGATAGGTTGATACAACCCACCGAATGGCTGACCAATATCACCGGGGCCCGCTCATCAACCTGATCAGCGGCCTTGGCCAGCGCCGCATAGATCTCGCGCTGGGTCTTTTCGTAGTTGCTATCCCGGCGATCCACACTGCCGGACTGCGCCGCCGTCTGCGACATCCCCAGGAGTAAATATTTTCGTGCACGCAGGAAGTCCAGCTCGCGTTTCTGCATACTCTCAAAGGTGCGTTCGATGTTACTCTGGAAGTGCTCCAGGCCGGGTAATTCAGCGCAGTAGAGACGCGACCACTCCTCCCCAAGCTCGGTTTCCAATGCCGAAAACAGTGGCTTTGCAAACGTGTTATCCACAGCCCCCATACCCGCAGCAGCAAGGATTACGATATCCGCCATGGCTTCCTCTTCTTATTATTCTATCGGCGCCTTCGCAGCGCTCGGCTTTTTTAATTGAATGAACATTGATGAAAACCCGCACAAGGGGCATTCTCACTGCCAAAGAAAAATCGAAAAAATACTGAAAGTGGCGCGAGGGGAAGCTGCACAATAATGCATCCCTTTACGAGCCGGTGTGGATACATCACAGTAAATATGAACTAACGTACCCACTAGTGAGCCGCAGAAACTGCATTGCGACGGGTTGAGATGACCGATTTAACCCGAATAGTAATATACTGCCCAAAGCTAAACCGGCGCCACTCCAATTTGCCACCCAAGAGGCAGAATCACCAGAAAGCTGGCCTATTACAGTGCTGTAACAATACCCGGGTCCTGGTGCATAATAGTGGCTGTACAAAAATCAAACATTTATAACAATCCCTCCCGCAGCGATGCTTTTAACTTCCAAATACAGCCTGCCGGATTGCCCCGAGCACGCCCTATCGCGCCCGCGCCTGCTGTCGGTTTTGAACCAATGCCACAGCGATCAACTGCTGCTGGTGACGGCTCCTGCGGGATACGGCAAAACCACGCTGGTTACCTCCTGGGCCTCACAGCAGGACAACCCGGTCGCCTGGTATACGCTGGATGCCAGTGATAATGAACCGAGCCAATTCTGCCGCTACCTGGTGGAAAGTGTGCACAGGGCGACCGGCAACGGTGTCCCCCAGACTCACCAGTTATTGTCCGCGCCCCAGCGCCCGGACCCTTCGACTCTGGTGAGCCACCTTCTGTCGGAATTGCGGGGCCTGCCCAGCGAACTGCGCATCGTGCTGGATGACTACCACCAGATCGACAACCAGCAGGTGCACGACACAACCCGCTTTTTGTTGCGCCACGCCCCCGCCGGTGTCGGTATTGTTCTCACCAGTCGCAGCCAACCGCCTTTGGGCCTGGCCACCCTGCGAGTTCAAGGGCGATTACTGGAATTGGGCAGTAATGAGCTGGCCCTCAACATTGAGGAAATCGCCACCCTGCTCAAGCAACGCCTGCCGTTTAATCTCGACGGCGACCGCGCAGCCCAACTGCATCACCTCAGTGAGGGCTGGCCCCCCGCCGTACAGCTATTCACTTTATCGGTGCGCGACAGCAACGAAGTGGATCGCTATCTGGCAGAGCTGGAGCAGGGCCACAGTCATATTCTCGATTACCTGGCTGAGGAAGTGCTGGAGCGGCTGGAACCCCAACTGCGCCAGCTCCTCTCCTGCACATCCATCCTCACCCGGGTGAACGCCCAACTGGCGGAGCGCCTTACCGGTCGCCAGGACGGTCAGCAGTTGCTGGAAGAGGCCGCGCGTCGGGGGTTATTCCTGCAGGCGCAGGATTCAAGTCGCCAGTGGTTCCGCTTCCACCCGGTCTTCGCCCGCTTCCTGCAGCGGCAAATTAATGACCGCGAACACTTGCTGCAACTGCACAGCACTGCCTGTGATACCTGGCAAGAATTAGACCAGCCAGTGGAGGCCCTGCGCCACGCCCTGGCCGGGGGCGACCGCGAGCGGTTAAAACAACTGCTCAACGATCGAGGGGAACAGCTTCTGCGCGCGGGGCAGTCGCGCCTGCTGCGGGACTGCCTCGACTGGCTCGGTGACGAAGCCCTGCAACACAGCGCCCGCTTTACTCTCCTGTCCGCCAAAATGGCACGGGAGAATTTTGAATACGACCTGTGCGAGAAAAACCTGGCGGCCTCCGAAAGCTGGCTGCAGCGGGAGGACCCGGCACAGTGGCGCGACTTTGAAGGCGCCTTTGCCACCATGCGCGCCCAGGTGGCCATTGCCCGAGGGCAGACACTGCAAGCCAAGGAGTATGCCGAAGAAGCTTTGGCCCTACTCCGCGCAGACCAGCTGGGCGAGAGAATCTCTGCTCTGCTGGTCACCGGTGAGACCAGCTTCTGCCTGGGTGCCCTGCAAGAGGCCAACCGCTATATGCAGGAAGTTGAAGCCCTGGCGATCGCCGAGCGGGATATTCCCAGCGCCGCCTGGGCCATTTGCCAACAGACAGAGATCGCCTTTGCCCAGGGCCTGCTGAAGAAAGCGTCCACGCTGCAGGAAAAGGTGCAGACCCTGGTGCAGAAAAATCACCTGTCCACACTGCCCATCTCGGAATTTGTGTGCCGGCTGCGCGGCCAGCTGCAATGGGAGTCCGGCGATCTGGAAGGTGCCGAGCAATCCGCTCGCCGAGGTATGCAAATCAACCGCCGGGTCGGCGAGCACTGGCTGCTACCTGAGTACACCCTGCTGTTAAAAATCGCCCAGGCCCGGGGGGAGAAAGAGGATGCCCTGGAGTGGTTGGAGCGTATCGAGCGCCTGCTCACAGACGGGCGCTACCACCGGGACTGGATCGCCAACGCCGATGCCACCCGCATCCGCACCTGGCGCGCCCTGGGCAATCAGCAGGCCATCGCCAGCTGGTTGGAACAGGCTACTCCCGTCGCTGACAGGCCCAGCAATCACTTTGAGCAGTGCCACGGGCGCAACCATGTGCGCGCGATGATTGAGCTGCACCACTGGTCCGATGCCAATCGCCTATTGAGCCGCCTAAAACAAGTCGCCAACGAGTGCGACCTGGAAACAGATCGCCTGCGCAACCGGGTACTGGAATCCCACCTGCTGTGGCTGCGGGAGCAATACCCCCAATCTGTGGAGGCTATTAGTGAAGCCCTGCTTCTCTCCCACGAACGGGATTTTCGCGCCAGCTTCCTGCAGATCGGCAAACCTTTAATCGTTATCCTGAAAGCCGCCCTGGAAAATGGCCTGGGAGATGCGGAGTCCAGCAAAGCCCAGCAACTGATCAAAGCGGCACAACAGCAGCCGGAGCTGGACGGTGGTATTCGTATCGAACTGGATGACACCATTATCCGCGAGATACTGGCCAGCGATGCCGTGCCAGACTTCCTGCGCCACTCCCCTCTCACCCCGAGGGAGTGGCAGGTACTCAATGCGATTCACTCGGGGCTGTCGAACGAAAAAATCGCCCGTCACTTTAAGGTGGCACCGAGCACCATCAAGACCCATATTCGCAGCCTCTACCAAAAGCTGGACGTCAAGGATCGCCAGGAGGCCATCGCCCTGGCCGAGCAAATGCTTCGCTCGGTCCAGGACAAGCCTTAAACAGTCCTGCTCCAGCGGCACAGGGACGTGCCCACTATGCTCCTCATCCCCCGCCCGCCAATACCAAGCCACCCCAGGCCGGTCACCCTTTACCCCCCTCTCCCCCCTCGCCGGGGAGGAGGAAGCCCGCCAATGACTGCTCCATACTCACCTCATCCTTTAAAGGTGGACTATCTCCACATTTCAAATAATGAAACAAGGCAGTAATCCATGAGCGGCAACAGCTATGAGTGGTGGCGCAATAGCGTTATTTATCAGATTTACCCACGCAGCTTCTGCGACGCCAACGGAGATGGCATCGGTGATATTCCCGGAATTACGCAAAAACTGGATTATGTAAAATCCCTCGGCGTAGACGCCATCTGGATCTCACCCTTTTTTAAATCGCCGATGGTGGATTTTGGCTATGACGTTGCCGACTACCGCGATGTAGACCCTATTTTTGGCAACCTGGAAGATTTCGACCGGATGATCGAAGCGGCCCATGAACGCGGCCTGAAAGTGATTATCGACCAAATCCTCAGCCACACCTCAGACCAGCACCCCTGGTTCCAGGAGAGCCGCGCCAACCGCGACAACCCCAAAGCGGACTGGTATGTCTGGGTTGATCCCCAAGAAGATGGCACCCCTCCCAACAATTGGGTTTCCGTATTCGGAGGAGGCTCCTGGCGCTGGTGTACCCGCCGCCGCCAATACTATTTGGCCAACTTCCTCAAAGAGCAGCCGGACCTGAATGTGCACAACCCGGAAGTCCAGGAGCAGCTGCTCGCCGATATGAAGTTCTGGCTCGATCGGGGTGTAGATGGTTTCCGACTGGATGCGGTCAACTTTATTTTCCATCAGCAGGCCCTGGGCAATAACCCGGCGCGCCCGCTCAAGCTCGATGAGAAAGGCCTGCCACCAGTCAATCACTACGATTACCAGTGGCACCAGAATGATAAATCCCAGCCGGAAAACCTGGTGTTTCTCCAGCGGGTACGACAGTTAATGGATCAATATCCCGGCACTGTAACCGTGGGTGAAGTGGGCGACGACAACACCCACAAGATCATGGCTGAGTACACCACGGAAAAACGCCTGCACATGGCTTATTCCTTCGATCTATTGACCGAGGATTGCAGTGCGGGCTTCCTGCGCGAAACCCTGGAAAAAAACCGCGACGTAATCGACAAGGGCTGGCCCTGCTGGTCGATCAGCAATCACGATGTACCCCGCTCAATAACCCGCTGGAACAAAGGCTTTAACGACGATCAAGCCGATGCCAGAGCCCCGCTGTTCCTGCTGATGCAATTGGCACTGCGCGGCAGTGTCTGCCTCTATCAAGGGGAAGAACTGGGCCTGCCGGAAGCGGAAATTGCCTATGAAGATCTGGTAGACCCCTACGGCATTAATTTGTGGCCGGAATTCAAAGGTCGCGACGGCTGCCGCACACCGATGCCCTGGACCAATACCAGCGACGACAACGCCGGCTTTTCCACAGCAAAACCCTGGCTACCCATCTCAGGGGAGCACCAACAACGGGCGGTAGAGGTTCAGCAGGACGCCCAGCGCTCCATGCTCAACCGCTTCCGCGCACTGATCGATTGGCACCGGGAGCTACCCCAATCGTTGGCGACAGCAGAGCAGGAAGTGATCGACACCGGCAGTGATTTGTTTGCTTTTGTAAGGCGCAGCGACAGCGAAGAAATGCTGGTTGTTCTCAACCTGGGGCAAAACAGTGGCACCCTGGAACTACCTGCCGAGTTCTCCTGTGCGCACAATATCACCCCGGCATTGTTTGCTGGCAATGCGGAAGGAAGTAGCTTAGAGCTAGCTGCCGCAGATGCCTGTGTGCTGCTGCGTAAAAAAGCCTGATTGATTAGCAATATTTAAGTGATGCCCAGCTCATATTAGAGCCTGGGCATTCGAGTAAGAAATACAGTCTCTCTGCAACGTCTCTTCCTTTCGACGTCTGCTTTGCCGCCGGCACAATGCCGGCTTTTTTCTGTTTAATTCCAGCACTTCATCATCTATAGCCTGCAATACAAAAAGCCAGATAAAAATATTCGATGTAACTCCCCTCTCAACGTAAGTCTTCGCTATTGGAAATAACAAAATGCAAGGCCAAAATCATCAACTAATGAAAAATACCAACCCATCGAGTTAAGAATCCTTCAACCTCAATTTAAAGCACTACCATTGGAGAGTCACGTCATATGATTTTTCAAATTAAAAATTGAAAAATTTAGAACGTTTATAAAAAACGATAATAGGACTTATATTTTAGCTACTTCGAAATGGGACAGTCCTTCCTTGAAGTACAAGGTGAGAGAGGCTTCTCGCAACCTTCCCACCCTATCAGTGAGACTAGTTTCCTTAACAAAATATATGAATTGCTTCTCCCAGTGAGTATAAGTTTACCTCTTCTTTCTAAAACAACCGTACTTAATTTCAAATATGCTACCAGGAGACTCCCGTGAAGCATTCAGTCTTACTTGGTACTCAACCGCGAATATCTTCCATAACATTGCTATTCAAACTGTCTTATATACAGCATTTCATATCTTGTTCTACTTTCAATATCAGAATTCAAGAGAAGCTTCTCCTATTTCTGGAGAGAGCGAGCTAAGTCATTGACTTTAAAGGAGGTGACACTATTGTCACGAGCAAGAAAAGCAGGTAGATATATAGCCGCTGTTATATATCTACCTGTTGAGGATTGCGCCAAAGCCTCTAACCTACTGATATTGCTATGTTTTTTGGGTAATCTTGGATGACTGCAGCAGAATTATATAGAAGGGTGATATAAAGACGCTTCTTTTGAATTAACTGTTATGGGTCATAAAGTATGAGCAAAGTATGGAGAGAGATCGCAGACCCCAAAAAGCACATTGACTACATGAGCACTCGAAACGAAGGTGGTGTACCAGTTGAAGCTTCAAGAGATAATCTAATTGAAAAATGGGTTTACTTTGCAGACGTATGCAATTTCATTTTCCAGTTTGCGAGCATTGACCAAGTACTAGAGTGTAAGGATTACTTTTCAAAGTCTGTACACCCTTCTACTCGGGAAAAGGGTCACGAGTTAGAACATTATTGGCATCCCTGGTATTCAAAACTGCCTAAGAGTATAAATAAAGGCGCCAAGCGTGAGGAAGTTATCAAAGCGCTAGACAGTATTTTAAATATATGGGCCAACCCATAACAAGCCAAGGCTGTCGGACGCTTCGCGCCGCAGCTTGGGGCGTTATGCGTCATCCGGTTGGGACAGCTATGAGAAAAATTAGAATTTTATTCCTATTGCTTTTACTTCTATCATCTATTTCTGTGCAAGCTCTAGACGGGCAGGAGTGTAAGTCGAGCGTAGAAGCGTTCAGAGGTTTTAATGTAGCAGTTTCAAATGATGAGAATTGTACATCTATAAACTGCTCTGGGGTCAAAGCCCGAAACATAGAGTCCGCACTTGCTCTGTGTCATCAAACAGAAAAGGACCACAAGTTTTGCGGTTGGCATGGCAGTCAAATCGTAAATCATGCAAATATCCTGTTGGTTAATCCAGGTAATTACAATGTATCTATCAGCAAGTGCAGCACATAACAAGGCGCTGTTGTCGCAGCCTGTGGCTGCTGGGACGTCCCACTGCGTGGTCCGCCCCAAAGCTTGGCGTTAGGTGCCCAATTAAATGAATAGAGTGCTAACCGGCATAACATCACTTTTACTGGTTTTTAGTGGCTTAGTGCACCAGTATTTAGGCGGTCTTCGGATAATACTCAATGGGAAGCCTGGGTTTAGTAGTTCGCTAGTAAGCTCGGGAAGTGGAGACAGTTTCCTGGTTCAGCTCAGTATGTATGCCTTTGCGGTAAGTCTTTTGGCCGCAATGGTAAATAAAGCCATCAACAAATGTTTCATTATTAATGTATTCATTTTTTATGGTGTATTGATTCTCGTAAACCTTGATGTACCAATTACAGAATCTATAAAACTAGGTGACTACACGTTGGCTGCGGCAATGCTAATAGCTTCAGTTCCAGTGGTTTTTCACCTAACAATGCGGTCAACCTGATGCAGCATACTCCGCTTCTTTTTTGGGTGGCTACGCCACTTTACCCCAAAAAACAGCTCCATATGCTGCACAGGTTACCTTGGCGTTATGCGTAAAAATGAATCATAAACTTCGATATATTCTAGCATTCACTTTGGGCTCAGCTTTAGCTGTAATCCTTTGGTTTTCTATTGCTACTTCACATCCAATATTTATGCAGCTAAAAGTTTCTGGGTTAATTCCTCCGGTAATCGCTAGCCTGGTTGCTGGTGCTGTAACATCTGCAATACTTCCTAGCAAAAAAGTATCATTAACTTTCTTATTAGGTTGTTTGGTGGCTCTTCCAATGCTTCTATTTCTCTTATGGCATGGGTTTAGTCATCTTGGGCGCAACCCTCTGTTGTGGTATTGGCCAATTTATGTTCCTCCCGCGTTTCTTCTTGGGGGCCTTTTAACTAGAGGGGTATGGCGTGCCGCATAACCAAGCAATCTTGCGGAACTCCGTGAGCTGTCACCTTGTTTGCAAAAACACGCAAACAAGTCGCCATCCCACTCCGTCGCGCAAATTGCGGCGTTATTGTGGCGGTCAATTTTTAGATGGTTTGTAGTTGCTGCAAGTAACAATCTCTACCTGAACACGCTTCGCCAGAGAGTTTTCCTGCAAACTGGCACCGTAGTTTCGTTCAAATGCCTTCGTTTTAAGCCAACAAGTTCTGCAAGTTAGCTGCCGCATTGTGGAGTGCCAGGCGGATAGTTAATTGGTGGGGAAAGTATGGTACTTTTCCCTGTAAATTTATCGGGCAGTGGCCAGCCAAAGTTGGCTGGCAGAGAGCAAGTAGGTCGTTCAGTGTGCGCCAGCTATAACCAGGCCAGGCAAGATCGCCCAGCCGGAGGCTGGGCTGGACAGCCTACGCTCCGCTTCGGCTGCCCTTGCTGGCAACGTTATAACCAAATCAGACATAAGAGATAAATTTGAGAGCAGTCCATCTATTTTTTATCATTGCCTTTCCAGCTAATTCCTATGCGTGTTTTATTCAACCTGAAGGATTGGCCGAACAGCACGTGTCAGAATTTTTCCTTCTCTTAGGGATTTCTGCAACGATTCTAGTTCTTGCGCTTTTCATACGCTACTTAACAAGCAAGAAGCGTCTATGGGCACCAATAATTAGCGCGCTAGTTGTAGGCTACATTCCTGCGTGTATGTACTTTCTTTTTATGGAAGGTATCGCAGGTCCTGGAGGTGCTTGCGGTAGACCTGAACTCTTACAGGCAGGGCAAACCCTCTTAGTAGGTTTCGTAGCTATCCTAGTGTATGAAATTTTTAAGTATTGGAGAGCTAAGCGAACCAATGGGCTATAACAAGTTGCTGAAATACGTTTCGGTCGCAAAAATTGCGCCCTTCACCGGACAGCCTACACTCCGTTTCGGCTTCCGTTTAGCAAAGCGTTATTGTGGCGGTTAGTTTTTAGGTAGTTTGAAGTTGCTGCAAGCACCAATCTCTTCCTGAGCACATTTCTCCAGAGAGTTTTCCTGCAAGTTGGCACTGCAGTTTCGTTCAAGTGCCTTCGTTCTAAGCCAACAAGTTCTGCAAGCTAGCAGCAGCATTGTGGAGTGCCAGTCAGTTAGTTAACAGGTGGGGAAAGTATGGTATTTTTCCCAGTAAATTTATCGGGCAGTGGCCAGCCAAAGGTGGCTGGCAAAGAGCAAGTAGGTTGTTCAGAGCGCGCCAGCTATAACCAGGCCAGGCAAGCTCGCCCAGCCGGTGGCTGGGCTGGACAGCCAGCGCTTCGCTTCGGCTGCCCTTGCTGGCAACGTTATACGTAGGCAATGAACGAAGAAACACTAAAATTTATTGAAGAGCGGCGCCTTGTTTCGTATATGAACAAAACAAAGTGGCGAGAACTCGCTAATGCCATTACAAGTAACAGTGATTTCGAGCCTCAAGTAAGGCTTAAATATCTACGAGACTTAGAGGCAATGCCTGGGTTTTCGCTGCTTGATTGGGAATGGGTTCGCTATGGTCAATCTAACTGTATCGAGTGGATGGATATTGACCCATTCAAAAGAGAGCGAAGGGGCAATCTTTTGAGTGATAGAATTACTGACTTCAGTGGCTTTATAGCAACTGTTCTGAAAAATTACAATATCCCATACTCCATAGAAAATGGGTGTTACAGGGTATGGGGATATGCAAACCAGCAACCAGTTTTCGTATAACAAACGCAAGCACGCGGTCCCGTTTTCCGCTGCGCTCCAAACGGCCCGGTGTTGCGGGCGTTATGCAATTGAGGCCTTATGAAAGACGAATACATATTTTTGGCCCTCGCTATAGGGGTTACAGCACCTTGGCTGCTGAGGCTTTTTCTTAAGCATTGGGCTTTCAACGCGGTGTTGTTCTTAAGCGCCTTTGTTTTGGCTATGAACTACGGGCTATGGGGTTACAGAGAATCGATGTTTAGAGAAATGGTTTCATCGGGCATGCTCACTGAAGATGATATCTGGCGGGTTTATCTATCGTGGTTTTTAAAAGGTTTTCTTACTGCTTCGGGCATTATCTTTGGTATGTCCATATTTGGTAATTATCGAAAAGAGAAAGATGAAAATTCAAATGCATAACAAAGCTAGGCAAGTTCGCGCTTCGCGCTGGACCTCGTCGCTTAGGCTCCTCGGCCCTTGCTAGCGACGTTAAGTGAAAAATGAATATCTGGGAACTATACAAAGAAGACCAAAAGTTGGCCGACTTAACACAAATAGACCTTGATCAGCCTTGGTTCATAGGTGTGTTGGTTCCAACTCCGCCTTTTGATGAATACCGTAATCTCTTTGAAAAAGCTCAGAAATTTATAGAAACCGAAGAATTCGATTCTGAAGAATCAGAAGATACCTTTGTTGCAATTGATAATTTAAAACTGCAATTGGTGCGTATGTCGGATAAACGTGTATTTAAAGACGTAATGCTATGTATATCTGGTGATGAGGTATGGTGGCGTATTTAGTAACTGTATGTGAGTCACTTAACAAACGCAGGCACAATCGCACACTTCGTGTGCTGGACCTCCGGTGCTTCGCACCTCCGGCCTGTGCTGCGGGGCGTTAAGGCATAGGGAGAGAGAATTGAGATTTATAATAGCCATACTACTATCTTTACCAACAATTGCGTATTGCCAACAAATAGGTGATGAATGTGAGCGGCACCAGATTGAAGGAAATTTAGTATGTATCGATGGTGTTCTTAAAAATCCGTGTGACTATGCAACAAGACATGAAACTTCGATGTGTCTGAAGATAAAAAGAGGTGAAGCTGAGAAACAGCTTCAAGAAGCATATGAAGCGGCTTTATCTTTGATTGAAGATGATAATGGAAAACATAAGCCAAAGAGCAGCTTTGTCGAAGCCCAAATAAAGTGGGAAGAGTTTAGAGAAGCCATGTGTAACTATGAAGGTAATTCACAGCATCTAAGGTTTGGCCAGGGTATAGGGATGAACTGCATCATATCAATGGCTAATTTTCGTACTGATGCGCTTAAAAAACATGCAATATATCTAAAATCATTACAGTGTGGCTCACCAGAATGTCACAAATTTCATAACTGGTAAGTAGCCTTAACAAGCAGCAGCACGGTCGCCCGCGAAAAACGCGGGCTGGACGGCCTACACTGCGCTTCGGCCGCCCGTGTACTGGGCGTTAGCTACTCCCACACCTAAAAGTACGAGTAAATGAAGAAGATAATTTCAGTAGTAGGATTAATCATTTCAATGAACACATATGCGGGTATTGATGAAGGAATTGAGCTTTATCATGCAGGAAAATACAAAGAAGCATTTGTAATGTTTAATGCTGAATCTGAAAAAGGTGACCCTGCTGGTCAGCATTTAACTGCAAGCTTGTATTACCAAGGGTTAGGAGTCGAAAAAGACCTAGAGATTGCAGTAAAGCTCTTCAAGCAAGCTGCTGAAGGAGGGTATCTACCTTCTATTGCTAATTTGGGTCTTATGTATATGCAGGGTGACGGTGTAGAGCAAGATCCAAATTCATCATTTAAGTACACTGAAAAAGCAGCAGAACTTGGTGATTTGCAAAGTATTTTCAACCTTGGCCAATTTTATCGTAAAGGCTTTGGTGTAGAACCGAACCAAGAAAAAGCGGCTCAATGGTATGGGAGTGCAGCTGAAA
Source organism: Microbulbifer maximicatervae (SeqCode) (assembly GCF_052468095.1). Next base: position 351,885 of record NZ_CP174332.1, on the reverse strand, counting down.
GTGGTGTTATTCAAGCACAGAATGAGTACGGGCTAATGTTTGCTCAAGGACATGGCGTTGAACTTGATTATGTTAAAGCTTATGCATGGATCAAAATGCCTGCCGAAGCTGGAGATGGTCAAGCGTTAAAAAACCTTGCCCAACTCAAAGAAATTTTAGGCTCTGATATCAGCAAAGCCGAAAAACTTGCTGAAGAGTACAAATTAAAATATGCAGCTAACAAGTAAATCCAGGCGACGCCTACGGCGCACCTGATTTAGGCGTTAAATTTCTATGAGTAAGAATCAATATCGAACACTAATTGTATTATCGCTAGCCATAGGCTTACTTTCTGGCGTATATGACTATATCTGGCCTGACCCAATAACTGATCAGGTTTTTGATTATGTTGTTGAGATTGAGCCAGAGATTGAAGGCACAAAACTTGTCGCGGCTGGCGTATTGGCTGTTGTTTCCATCATTATGGTGCTGGTTTCACTGGTCGGCCTGCTTTTATTCAAGTCATGGGCAAGGCATGTTTATGCTGCTGGATTTGTTGCTGCATTTGCACTGTATCCATTCATGGGTATCATGGTTTACAGCGGTTTTAGCCAAGTGCTCTATGACATATCTATGGTGCTGTCTGGCGTGCTGCTGGCATTAATGTATTACTCACCTGTAGCGCTGTACTATGAGCAAAAAATTTAACAAGTGACTATGGTTACTCGTCAAGTTTTTAAGCCATACTTTCATCCCAATAGGTGTTATTTTTCACCATCGTATTCAGGATGGTAATCTGCTTTCTCATGCAGGCAATCAGAGCAACCTTTTTAGGTTTGCCAGCGTCGACTAATCGCTTATACATCGGCTTTAATTTGGGATGATGCTGAATGGCTGACATGATGGAGACAAACAAAACTGTTCGTACACGATGCCTTCCTCCTCGAATATATCTCTTTCCCTGGAAGCTGCCGCTATCACGGTTCATCGGAGCGATACCTACAAGTGCAGCGATTTCTTTACGGTTCAATTTTCCTAGTTCGGGAAGTTCACTCATCAGCGTATAAGCCAATACATTTCCGACCCCTTTGGCACTCAACAATAGGTCGCGCCTTTGCCGCCACTCAGACACACTGTTAACCAGTTTATCCAGTTGCTTGTCGATACCTTGTAACTCTTTCTTGATGGTGTTTAGAATGGTCTGGATAGGTTTGTGTACTGATTTCGGCATCCTCTGAAGCCGATTCTTTTGCATTGTACTCATCTCTAAACACTGACTTCTTACAGCCAGTAAGTCACTGATCTCCCTAAGCTTTACTGGCTTTAGCTCCGATAGTCTTGGCTTCATGGCCTCACCAAAATGTGCAATATCCATTGCATCTAGCTTGTCAGTTTTGGCGAGGCGCCCTGCGGATTTAGCGAAGCTTCTTATCTGTGAAGGGTTGCAAACAACAACAGGTAATCCTGCTCTGTCAGCGGCGCAAACAAACTCTAATTCGAGTCTTCCTGTAGACTCTATTAATACTCTTTGAGGTTTAAGAGGTTGTAATTGTTTAATGGCATCCTTAATTCCATTTTTATCATTGGCAACACTAAAGAATTGGCCAGTAGGTCTCACATAAATATCGAGTTGTTTACTGCTGGTATCGATACCGACATTGATCTCTTGAGGTTCCATAAGATAAGCTATCTCCGCCTTGCTATTCGGGCTCGAGGCCCACATGACTATCCGAGTTATGCCTAGTGAGTGCTTATCACGTTCATACTTGTTATCGGTCTTTTACGAACCAGTCAAGCAGCGAACTGTGATAAACAAGGCCTTCGGTGGCCGCCGAAGGTGGGTCTCAATTTACCCGTTAACGAAAAGGATTTTCAACATCAGAATCAGACAAGAGCAATCATACAAGTACAAGCAGGTTGCTGCGGGCCTTTGGCCCTTCGCGGGACAGCCTACGCTACGCTCCGGCCGCCCCTGTTGTAGTCGTTAAATTCAAAAGCTAGGGAGAACGTAAATGAATCTAAACGATGAAATCAACTATATCTTATATCAAATGGAAGATGGGCAAGTTGAAAGCTTTGATAATCCTGATTATCAAGCCAAGATCATACATATTGCAGAGGAAGCAATTAAGCAAGATCATTCCGATGGAGAGTATCTACTTTCAGTTGTCTATGCAGTCCAAGGAGATAAAGACAAAGCCCAACAAAAAAGATGGGAGTCTGCGATAAAGAGGGGAAAAGCAGTGGCTGTTGTAAACTATGCATATGCCCAAAATGACGGCATGGAGAATGCTAAAACCATCGCATTACTTAAAGCTTGCTATGAGGATTGTGGTGATGTCGCTAGTGCAGAAGATGACTTAATAAGCTATCTAGAAAGGCCTCCTAGTGAAGAATTTCAAAATGAAATGGAAGAGCACTATAAAAATATTAGAAATCAAATGACTGATGTTAAGTTTAGTTGGTAGAAAAATTTAACAAGTCAATGCATGGGACAGTCCCGCTGTACGGGTCTGCCCGTGATTGAAGCGTTATGCATCTTAGGTACTGATCACCATGAAGAAATCATCCGGTTATCTTAGACGCTTATCAGTTTCTGTATACCTTTTTGCTTTTGCTGGTTTCTTTGATCGAAGGTACATACCTTCAGAATTAGCCGTCAGTGTTGGGATGGGATTTTTGGCGGCGTTTGTTGTGCTTTCAGCCGTGCTTTTTATGCGTGAGAGCACCCTTGAAAATACTAATAAATTGAGCAAGAAAAAGAGAAAGGAATATCGTATAAAAGATACTATCGGAATGCTATACATATTCTTGACGCCATTTTTGGCATATGTCGCGATATTGAAAGTTGGTTCTCTTTACACATATCTTTCAGCAGAATCCAAGCTGTCTAAATATAGCGTTAGCCTCCATCTAGAAGAAAAATTACCTGGCAGGGGAGGTGCTCTGGGATTCTTGAAGTGTGAAAAGTATTTGAAAGCTGAGTCTAAGCATAGTGATGTAGTTTATGCTTACTATTGCCTTGATCAAGAAGAGGATATGGTGTGGGGAGAAGAGATGGAAGTTTGCCCTTATGTAAAAAAATCAATTTTTGGAACTTGGATATCAGATTGGAACTTAGATTCGGCTAAGGGCAAGCATAACAAGGCGTTTCAAAGCGACCCTCAAATTTTTTCAATTTTTTTGGACGCTACACTTATACCCAAAAAATTGAAAAAAATTGAGTGCACCTGAACGCGGCGTTAGCCATACATGAGAACGAATAAACTTATTGTCGCGTTTCTATTTATAAATACATCAGGGTGTGTTTATTATCCAAGCTTGGATTATGTTGAGTATTATGGAGTGGACTATGGGTATGCACATGGATCTCAAGAAAAGATCTACTACCGAGATCATAGCCGGGTCACTAAGAAAACCGATACTATCTTCCACTTTGCAATCGGGGCAAAAAAGCTAGATGAATATGGTGGGAATAGGGGGGTGGCTTCAAGCACAATAACGCGCGAAGTCACACGGAAAGAAGGTTATTGCCCTAATGGCTATAAAATTGATTTTCACCCAACAATAACAACTGGGGACCATGGTTTTGCTTGGAAAGTATTCTGCCAATGAATGGCTAACAAGGCGCTCAACCGGACAGCAAAAGCTGCGCTTTTGTTCCCTCCGTTTCGCTCCGGCTGTCCAGTTAGCTTGGCGTTATATTTTTCGCAGTAATGTACTGTCAATATTATGAGAAAGAAAGTTAGGCCTCCAACCTACGATGCACTAAAAAAAGGTAGAACACATGGATTTGGTTTGCTGCTCGACGCAGTATTGAATGAGCCTCAGAAGGTAAGGGATATAATTTCAGAGAATCCCGAAGTGCTATACGAGACATGCTGGGTGGGTGAAAATGTACTGCACTGGTTGGCTGTAGAAAATAAGCATGAGGAAATTCGTCTACTGAGAAGCTTGGGGTCGCCCATACCAGTCTATGCTCTTGTTGAAGCTGTCGAGCATGGCCATGCAGAAACCATTATTGCACTATTGGAACTAGGAGCAGAGGTTATTCCTAGTGACATAACACGAGCATTGGAAAATACGTATTTTTCGCATAGCAAAAAGAAAAAGTCGTTAATTAGACGCTACTTTAGGCAGTTTGGGCATGAAATATAACAAGTTTATGAAACACCGTTCCGGTCAAAAGACGGCCTCTACTGGACACGCGAAAAACGCGCGCCGTTTATAAAATCGTTATGCTTCTGGAGGATTAATAGTTGCGCAAATTGTATGACATCGATTCGATTAGATGTTTTAAATGCGGTGAAGAATATTTTTTTCCTCATGGCCCTGGGCGTGTTTACTACTATTCGTTGGTTGAGATTGAATCATCGATGGATAGGTTGGAATATAAAGATTTAATACCTGCAATAATTAAACCTGTCTGGTGTTTTGATTGTGAGGCTGCTTCCGTTGCGGAAGATATACCAACAATCAGAGAGTTTGAGCATACCTATAAGGCTGTTTCAGATGGCGTTGAAATAGAAGTTCCGTTCTGTAGTAGTAATATACCAGTAAAAGAATCACAAGAAATTCTAAAGAGTTATATTTCTTGGAAAATGAATCGGGTAGCAGGAGAAAAGTGCTTACATTGTGGGGGAGCAAACTTTCTAACAATTACTGAGGAAATGAATTTAATCCATGACAGTTGTGAGGATGGAGTTTTTTGTCATCGTCTTGCGGCGAGAGGGCCTTTCAATGGGCCAATATATGCAAGAGTATATAGTGCTGATGGTGAGCTTAAACTAGAGGGTAATGCAAATTATTCTCATGTCTCAGTTAACAAGTAAAGCATAATACACTGTTAGTTGCATGAGGGAATTCGAGTGAGGTTAATATTTGATGAGCAAGAAGACGATTGGTGGACTTGTACAGAGCATTTCATCAAGGAAAGGAATGAGACAATCAGGTTAACTTTTACATCTGAAGAGCAACCTTCTGAGTCGTACATCAATAAAGTCTTAGACAAATTAAAAGATATTGATCAATTAGCGTTACAAGCAGCCACAGAAATTCTAGGCAATTATTCTTATGAGCATTACAAAGGTCTCGGCGTACCAGAAGAGAAATTAGAAAAAGAAGAGACACCAGAGGCAATATTTAAGCGTGCAGAATTAATCTCTATTTGGTTTATGTCAGAAGAATGCGATGAATTTGAGCTTTCGTTCGAGTTGCCCTGGGATGAATATCACAGCTACGATGTTGAGTTTGAGAACAACAAACCACTATGTTGTGCGGTTAATGGTTAAGAAAAAGCAGCTAACAAGTGACTATGGTTACTCGTCAAGTTTTTAAGCCATACTTTCATCCCAATAGGTGTTATTTTTCACCATCGTATTCAGGATGGTAATCTGCTTTCTCATGCAGGCAATCAGAGCAACCTTTTTAGGTTTGCCAGCGTCGACTAATCGCTTATACATCGGCTTTAATTTGGGATGATGCTGAATGGCTGACATGATGGAGACAAACAAAACTGTTCGTACACGATGCCTTCCTCCTCGAATATATCTCTTTCCCTGGAAGCTGCCGCTATCACGGTTCATCGGAGCGATACCTACAAGTGCAGCGATTTCTTTACGGTTCAATTTTCCTAGTTCGGGAAGTTCACTCATCAGCGTATAAGCCAATACATTTCCGACCCCTTTGGCACTCAACAATAGGTCGCGCCTTTGCCGCCACTCAGACACACTGTTAACCAGTTTATCCAGTTGCTTGTCGATACCTTGTAACTCTTTCTTGATGGTGTTTAGAATGGTCTGGATAGGTTTGTGTACTGATTTCGGCATCCTCTGAAGCCGATTCTTTTGCATTGTACTCATCTCTAAACACTGACTTCTTACAGCCAGTAAGTCACTGATCTCCCTAAGCTTTACTGGCTTTAGCTCCGATAGTCTTGGCTTCATGGCCTCACCAAAATGTGCAATATCCATTGCATCTAGCTTGTCAGTTTTGGCGAGGCGCCCTGCGGATTTAGCGAAGCTTCTTACCTGTGAAGGGTTGCAAACAACAACAGGTAATCCTGCTCTGTCAGCGGCGCAAACAAACTCTAATTCGAGTCTTCCTGTAGACTCTATTAATACTCTTTGAGGTTTAAGAGGTTGTAATTGTTTAATGGCATCCTTAATGCCATTTTTATCATTGGCAACACTAAAGAATTGGCCAGTAGGTCTCACATAAATATCGAGTTGTTTACTGCTGGTATCGATACCGACATTGATCTCTTGAGGTTCCATAAGATAAGCTATCTCCGCCTTGCTATTCGGGCTCGAGGCCCACATGACTATCCGAGTTATGCCTAGTGAGTGCTTATCACGTTCATACTTGTTATCGGTCTTTTACGAACCAGTCAAGCAGCGAACTGTGATAAACAAGGCCTTCGGTGGCCGCCGAAGGTGGGTCTCAATTTACCCGTTAACGAAAAGGATTTTCAACATCAGAATCAGACAAGAGCAATCATACAAGTCAATTAACTACGCGCCTTTGGCGCCGGACAGCTAAAAGCGTGTCTTCGCCACAACGCTGCCGGTTATTGAGGCGTTATGAGCCTCTCAAAGTATGAATATTTTTAGAGTAATTTTTATAGCTTTATTAGTGGCGTCTTGTTCAAGTACCGAGAATTACCAAGAGGGTTTTGACTGGATTTTACACGCAAATCCAGAGAGCGAGGCTATCTCTGCGGCTGATAATGGTGATTTACGGCTGATTGGCCTTACAGGCATGCTTCTTAACGAAGTTCCTCTCATTGATAAGAATTGCGAATATGGCAGCAATGTCAAGTATTTAAAGATTGACGACGCAATAGATAGCTTCGCAGAAAGGAAGTACCAAGTAATTGCGCCAGTATATGCGGAAACATATAACTATCATCTCATCACCTATCTTAGGAAAAAGGGTATTGATATATGCAGCCCATAACAAGGTACTCAAACACCGTTCCGACCGAAAAACGGCCTCCACTGGACGCGCGAAAGGCGCGCGCCGTTTAGCACGGCTTATGCTCTATAAGTGATGGATAAAATTTCAATTAATGGCGATTGGCCAGAAATAGAAAACAAAGAACTTGAGAAGCTGATCGCTCAAGAATTTTGGTGTGAGAATAAAAGAGAAGATCAAGCCAACATCCTTTATATAAAAGTTTCAGGTGATTGGTTCAGAGTTTACTTCGATTATGAAATTTTATTTTGGCGCTCAGGTAACAATGGCCTAGAAGACCCTAAAGCCAGTAGAGAAACAGATTTTGGCTACCCGTTAATAGATTGGGGCAAAAAGTTAGGTATTGAAGGTACAGTTATAAAATCAGTTTCAGCAAACCGCATAACTGGTGGTGCGCAAATAGAGTTTAAGTTCTCAAATAACAAAGTTTTTAAAGTCCAAAGCATAGATGACTATACTACAATCAAAACATAACCAGTTGCCGCACAGTCACCCTCCGGGCTGGACCGCCCTGACGGTCAGCCTGTAGGCAAGACGTTTTATTTTTGGGTGCATCCGATGGACTTAGGAAGGTGGGATTCAGCAATTTTAAAGAGCGTGTTTTTCCCCGCGCTTCTTGTTCTCTTCTATACATTGTATGAAATTGGACTTCCTCAAGATTTATATAGTTGGGCGGGCTTTGGGTTGTTCTCATTAATTTTTCTGGGGGTTTACTTACTATTCTCAATCGTTGGCTGGCTATTATTTGGTTTTCCTGTTCATTGGTTAATTTGCAGGTATGGCAATGGAAGTTATTTTCTATATTTCGGTGCGGCAGTGGTTTTTACTGTCGTTATATATATTTTCTCAGGTGTAGCAGAGACGGCAATAATTTATGGTTCTTTTGCGTTAATTCAAGCAATGCTGTTCAAGTATTATGCATATAAACAAGTACAAACATAACTAAGCCCGCCAGAGGCGGCCAAAAAACCGCCGCTTCGCTCTGGTTTTTTGGCCCCAGCTGGTAACGTTAGCTCTCTATGAAGATTCGAGTATTTACATTTCTGATACCGATGATCTTGTCTTCTTGTACGTCACAAGAGAATAAAGAGGATGTATTGCAGTCCGCATACGGGGATGACCTTGATTACTTTGGCGGCATCACCTTCCTAACAGGGCCTTGGTATGCACCTGGATCTGAGTACGGTTACCACATAAATGATGATGTTCTCTATATTGCTTATACTCCGGAAGTTGGCCTCGACAAGCGCATTATCAAAGTTTCAGACTGCCCTCAAATAGAAATTGGCATCAAAGAAATTAAACGTGCCATATTTGAAACAACAGAGATATTTGTTGGCATTAAAAAGCCGGCTGAGTCAGAGATCATTATAATGGATGGCCCTAGCTACCGATTGGAGTATTACTCCGATAGCATAGGTGGTTCAATCATCCTTGAGGGTGGAGCAAATAACAGTTACGTCACCCCTTGGATTAACGCGGCACTAAAAATTGGAGATATAGCCGATGCTTGCGAATGAGCTTACAATCCATGCAAGCGGGACACAGAGCTACGCTCTCCCTCCTTCACTTAGCGTTATGTGTAAAGGGACTTTATGACACTTTTCATATTAGGCATTCTTTCGGTGACAGTATTTTTCCCATTAGTATTACCTTGGGGTGAAAAACTACTGATTTATTGTACTGCCGTATGGTTTTTGTTGTGGCTTATCTTTTTCTTGCAAACTGAGCGTGAAAGTAACCCAATTTATGATGTAGGTATAGTTGGCGATAGTGCTACTTTAGGTATTTCAATTTTGGCCTTTGCTATCGTAGTATTTGCACGTAGCTTTATTCATTTTGTCATGAATAAAGCTAATCATAATCAAGTATGATAAGCGTAGGTAGAATTGCAAATACCACATATTTGCTGGACCTCCGCCATTTGGTGAATGTTAACTATCTAAGGGCTTTCGATGCAAATTAAATCGGTACATCCAGTAGTAAAAGCCTTCCTGATTTATCTTTTAAGTGTTATAACAATTGCGATGCTCTTTGCCCTATTTGATGATTGGATAAAGGAAAAAACCAACTACTCGCTCATTTTGAAAGGATACATTGTTGGCCCCCTCGTTTGGCCGGTAGCTTATTTGGGGCTGATTTATGGTAAATCGAGAAGTTCAGACAGTAGTTAGTGATGACAACTCCAAATCTTACCAAGGTTACAAGCTGATAGAGAGGCAGCCACATAACAATCACAGGCACATCGACGGCTTTTCCATTTCGGCCTCGCCTTGATTTTAAAGCCCTGCATATTGCGGGGAGTATGAGGCATAAGAGTGTATACCTACGAACTTGAAAAGAACATTTGGTCTGAGAAAGACTTCTCCCTAATGGGGTGGCACGACTCCAAAATATGGGGTTTCCTGGCTGATACGGAGAATTTCGAGTTTATGATAGATCTCGATTACATTTTTCAATGGATTCATCCAAGGGAAGGGGAAACGTATTTTAAGTTCTGGGTTGCTCCAGTTACGATGGTATTTGAAAATGCTTGCAATATTTTACTTGACATTGAATCAAGGCAAGGTGAGCTAGAAATCGCCGATCTGCATATGGTGAATGAGAGAAAAACAAAGAATGGTCGCTTCGATGAGTACGATTTTCGTTTTGACTGCCAGGAAGGGGAATTTAAAATAAGCGCCACAGGTTTCAAAATGTACGTTCGTAAAGCACCAATTTTACAGAGTGGGAAAGCTTTGAATTACAAATTACGCGGAGGTATAGATTTTAGCCGAGAGTACAGTAGCTCATAATAAGTGACTATGGTCGCTCATCAAGTTTTTAAGCCATACTTTCATTCCAATAGGTGTTATTTTTTACCATCGTATTCAGGGTCGTAATCTGCTTTCTCATGCAGAAAATCAGAGCCACCTTTTTAGGTTTGCCAGAGTCCACTAATCGCTTATACATCGGCTTTGGCATGGGATCGTATTGTATGGCGAAGAGTTTGTAGTTGTTTAATGGTATCCTTAATACCATTTTTATCACTGGTAAAACTAAAGAATTAATCAGTAGGTCTCACATAAATATCCAGTTGTTTGCTACCGGTATCGATACTGACATTGATCTCTTGAGGTTCCATAAGATAAGCTATCTCCGCCTTGCTATCCAGGCTAGAGGCCCACATGACTATTCAAGTTATGCCTAGTGAGTGTCTGTCACGTTCCTACTTGTTTTATAAACCGGCGCAGCAACGAACTGTGACAAACAAGGCCTTCGGTGGCCGCAGAAGGTGGATCTCAATTTACCCGTTAGCGAAAAGGATTTTCAACATCAGAATCGATTAAGAACAACCATACAAGTCGCAGCAATCGCTCTCTTTGTGCGAAGCGTTACTTACGGAGAAACTCTTGAAAAAAACAACCTTTTTTTTATTCGCTCTATTTGCCACAAGTAATACCATCGCTCAGGAAGACAATTACTACTTAAGAATATCTTATGGCAGCGTTGACACAGATATTGAAGCCCAAGAAGTTATAGATAGTTATGATTATTCACTGTCAGATTCAGAAGGCTGGAGCTTTTCAGCCGGTTACCGGATCAATAGGTTTCTCGCTTTAGAAGGTGGATTTAGCGATTTAGGAAAATCTAGTGGAATGTACCACTACTCAAGTACAGATACTAACTTTAGCATTACAGAAAACCTCAGCTCAGAGATTAAGTTAAAGACACTAGGCTTATCTATTTCTACTGATACGAAAAAAGCATTATATACAGGGCTTCGATTTGGATATCAGCGCTGGGATGTTAAATATAAATTCAAAGGGGAGTATTTGGAGTACCTTGCGGCCCCAACTGTTATTGGTGCTCCAGGTAGCGGGGGACCTGTTGAATACTCAGAATCAAGCAAATGGCGCAACGATGGTTACGATTGGTACTATGGGATAGCAGCAGGTTGGAATTATCAGAATTGGGCCATAATCCTGGAACACACAATCTATAACGTCGATAATGAAACCCCATCTTTCTCTGCATTAGCGCTTAGCTATAATTTCTGAATAATCAGTTTACAGATTCGAAGGCGGCCTCATCGAGGGCCGCGCTATTTTTAAAATAGTATCAGATCCTTGATACATCTCGATCTAGAGCCAATACTCACGGATAGATCGAGTGGTATGATAACAGAGCAACCTAAATGTCCATCGTCATCGCTGTGAGTCCTCACTTAACGGCCAGTGGTTCAAGCAACCGAGATGGGTACGTGGCATCCTTGATTTAATATCGCTCTTGAAAAGTAGATGCTTAACAAATTAGTGCTGTTCGCCTAAACACTAGGGTTAGGACTTACCTACTAATAGTAGATACCCTATATAGTTGGGTTTTGGCCTATCATGAAATGCACTATAAGCTAAATAGAACTTAGGCATATACTGAAAGCACCTGCATATGGCCTATACCTTAGGCTTGTTGGCCAAGGACTACAGCACGGATTGCTATTCGAAACCCCGTAGAAAAACCGCGACGTTATCAATATAGGCTGACCCTGCAGCTTAATCAGTTGTCACGGATATATCCCTTTCAATAGCCCGCAGAAATAATGGTTTTTCACGCCAGCTTAATGCCGGCTATTTTACCTTTAACTCTACACCTTCAAATTTCTCTTACCACCGTCACCAATGTCCACATAGCGAATGGCGCAAACTGCTAGATTGAGTTATCTAGTGCTGGAACAGACTCCACAGGTAAACCTTTGTCATTGGGAAACCCAAAGTGCAAGGTCAAGAATCATCGCCAAATAATCAAAACAACAGCGACCAGCAATCGCTGGATTTGCAGAACACTGATATTGATGCAGTTTACACTGAACTAAACACATCACCCGCCGGCCTCACCAAAAATGAAGCTAGCGCCCGCCTGCAAAAATATGGTCACAATGCCATTCAGGAGAAGGAGCAAAGCGCACTCGCTAAGTTTTTGCGATTTTTCTGGGGCCCCATTCCCTGGATGATTGAAGCGGCCGCATTGCTCTCTGCATTAATTGGCCACTGGCCCGATTTCGCCATCATTATGGCCCTGCTGTTGTACAACGCGATTGCCGGGTTTTGGCAGGAACACAAAGCTGCCAATGCGCTGGCAGCACTGAAGGCCAGCATGGCCCCCAAAGCCAATGTATTAAGGGATGGGGAGTATCAATCTATCGATGCGGCGATGGTGGTCCCAGGCGATATAGTGCGAATCAAGCTAGGGCAAGTCGTGCCTGCTGATGTGCGCTTTACCGAAGGGAAATCCATCAGTATTGATCAGGCCGCCCTTACCGGAGAATCTCTACCCGTCAGTAAGAGCATCGGTGATATTGGCTATTCCAGCAGTATCGCCAAACGGGGGGAGATGACCGCTGTTGTCATTGGTACCGGGCACAATACATTCTTTGGGCGCACCGCCCAACTTGTTGCCGGCGCAGGGCAAAGTGCCTCACATTCGCAGAAAGCCGTCACCCATATCGGTGACTTCCTCATCGTGCTGTGTTTGGTGCTGGCCGTTATTCTGGTGGGCACAGAGTTATACCGCGATATCGTGGTCGCCGAAACATGGCACTGGTCAGATATCATCAATATTCTCCGCACTGTACTGGTGTTGCTGATCGCATCGATTCCCGTTGCCATGCCTTCGGTCATCACTGTGACCAATGCTCTCGGTGCCCTGGCGCTATCCCGTAAAAAAGCGATCGTCTCGCGGCTGGAGTCCATCGAAGAGTTGGCTGGTGTTGATATCCTCTGCTCAGACAAAACCGGCACCCTCACCAAGAACCAATTGTGTCTCGAAGAACCTACCTTATTCAGCGCGAAAAAGAACGACCAGTTAATTCTTGCCGCCGCTATCGCATCTGAAGCAGGCTCCAGTGATCCAATTGATCAAGCAATTTTTGCCGGCCTGAAAAATAAGGAAGAACTGAAGAAATATAAGGTTGAGGAATTCACTCCCTTTGATCCGGTGAGCAAACGCACTGAAGTCAAGGTTCAGAATCAGGATGGGCAAACCCTATATTTCAGCAAAGGGGCCCCCCAGGCTATTGTCGACTTATGTAACTTGAGTGGTGCGAAGGCCGACAAAGCCGCTGCTTGTGTGCAACAACAGGCCTCCAGGGGACTGCGCTCCCTCGGCGTTGCGCAGAAGGCAAACGGCTCACCGTGGCAATTCCTGGGTATTCTGTCTCTTGAAGACCCACCTCGGGATGACTCCAAAGACACTATTCACCGCGCACGGGAACACGGGCTTCAAGTAAAAATGATTACGGGCGACGATGTGGCTATCGGCAAGGAAATCGCCACCCAAGTCGGTATTGGAACAAATATTTTCGCTGCCAGTAGTGTGTTTACAAAGTCCCAGGATATGGACCACCTGCCATCTACTATCGTAGACACCGTTGAACGTGCAGATGGGTTTGGGCGGGTTTTTCCGGAACATAAATATGCCATTGTGAAAGCATTGCAAGGCAGAGGTCACCAGGTTGCCATGACTGGCGATGGTGTAAACGATGCGCCGGCCCTTAAGCAAGCTGACTGCGGTATCGCCGTTAGCGGAGCAACCGACGCCGCACGCGCGGCTGCAGCCATTATCTTGACCTCTCCCGGACTATCAACCATCGTCGATGCCATCGATGAAGCCCGAAAAATATTTGAACGCATTATTAACTACGTACTTTTCCGGGTATCCATGACCCTGGATATTATGGTCGTGGTTGTCTTTGCTACCATAATGTTCGGCTTCTCGCCCCTAACCCCGGTTATGATCGTACTAGTGGCTCTTCTTGATGACATCCCCATTATGACCATTGCCTACGATAATACTCTGCTTCCCAAGGAACCTGTGCATTGGCAAATGCGAGACCTATTACTGGGCTCCAGTATTATCGGCCTTTTTTCTATTGCTCAAACAATGGGTATTCTCTTTATTGGAATGGAATGGCTCAATAACACCAACTGGCAATCCTGGATCGCATTAAATAAAGAGCAAATTCAAACTATCGTATTTTTACAGATCGTAGCGGGTGGACATCTACTGTTATTCGTTGTGCGCTCTCGTACAGCTTTCTTTTCCAAACCACTACCCGCTTTCCCTCTGTTTATCGCAATTGTTGGCACCCAAGCATTTACCGTGCTGATGTGTGGATTCGGCTGGCTGGTGCCGGCAATACCCTGGACTATAATCGGTCTGGTATGGCTATACATGATTATCTGGATGTTTTTCCTGGACCTGGTCAAGAAACTTCTTTATCGAAGATTAAGTGATATCTGAGCCATCTACAAAAGCCTAAAAAAGGTAGGCAGTCGAACTATGAATTGTTTCGAAGATTTCAGGGTAAAGCCTGGCAGCAAGATAAAGCTCTCCGAAATAGATCCGGGCTTCAAACATTGTTACGAAAGTCGTGAAGAGGCACTCCCAGATACCCAGCGTATAGATGAGCAGATACGTTCATTCACTTACAAGCTTTACGCTGAGCGTAAAACATCTCTACTTATCTGCTTGCAGGGAATAGATGCCTCGGGGAAAGATGGCACCATCAAGCATGTATTAGGCGCAACAAATCCACAAATGTGTAGAGCGATTTCCTTTAAGGAACCTTCAAAAGAAGAGAGCGAGCATGATTTCTTATGGCGATATCACAAAGTAACCCCTGCCCGGGGGCATATATCAATCTTCAACCGCTCTCAGTATGAGGGCGTACTGATTGAACGAGTGCATAGCCTGGTTCCAATGGACATTTGGAGTGAGCGCTATGATCAAATTAATAACTTCGAGAAATTACTCTCTGAAAGTAACACAATAATACTGAAATTTTTCCTATATATCAGTCAGGATGAGCAGTTGGATAGATTCAAGCAACGTATTGATGATCCCGCCAAACAGTGGAAAATCAGCGAAAGTGATTATACTGAGGCAAAATATTGGGATGAGTATATATGTGCTTTTGAAGATATGCTAAATCAATGCAGCACCGAATACGCGCCCTGGTTTGTTATCCCCGCAAACCACAAATGGTTCCGGGACTTGGCCGTAGCCTCGATTATTTCTGAAGCATTAAAAAAATTAAATCCACAGTTCCCTGCCCCCACTGTCAACCTGGAAGAGATAAAAACCAAGTATCATCAACTTAAGAATTCTTAACAAATTAAAAGCTAAAAAATTAAGGTTCTATTATTCCTTAAACCTTTAATAAACAAGTTATCTTTTAATCATAGATTTCTATCAGAGGAATTAAAGTGGATGCGCTGGGCAGCTCGCCGTCATTCTCAATAAATTATACAAAGTCACTCTGCCTCAATACGAAATCAGCTGCAGTATCATTTTCCTCTGGCCACTGACCCCAAATAAGTATTCAATTGTTATCAGTAGCAAATAACTGTATATCGTTCACCCAAATTCATAATCAGGGATAATGAAATTATCTTCTATCGCAGAATTTATCCACCCATAACTATTGAAGCTTTTCGTCCTAGTACTAAATATACTGCAGCGTAGTTTTCTATAAAAAATTCACCCCAAGGCCTAGCCCATAAAAAAGATCTCTCGAATAGACATACATAGGGTATAACCGCTAGATACTCCAGCCGTCGATCTGATTATAGATAACCAAAAATAAAATTTTATAAAATCTATGCAGATATCACTGCTTGACGTAAGACTAAAATAAAAAACCAGGTAGTATAAACTACCTGGCAGAAAAGGATTTGACTTGGTATCAAACGATCAGACCAAATTAAAGCTATCCAATTTAAGCAAAGCCCCGAAAATTTTAACAGGCCTCTTCGGTATATGGAGATATGCACAGGCTGACCTGCTAGTCAGTAGACACACCTGTCTTAAAGCTAACAATACTAACTCGCCAGAGGACTTTAGATCCGATTTACATTGGTAGGTATAGAACTCTCGATAGGAGCTCATAAGATTTATATCTTAAAAGATAACTGCTTCACTGAAAGAAAACTGCTAACCATATAGTGGCCTCATCTGCAGCTGTCTCCACCACCCGGTGCCTTTGATTTGCCCTAATCAACAAGTTATCCCCCTTCCCCAGATGGTGCCTCTCACCATTTTCCATTTTAATAACACCATAACCGGAAAGTACTAACACCCACTCATGCTCATCTTGATCATACCACCCTGTTTCAGGCGAGGACTGCCCGTAAGATACAATCCGCTCAACCCTGCAGCTTTTCCCCTCTAGCAAACTCTCAAAATGCTCCCTAGAGTGATCACCTGGTAGCTGAGTGAAAAAATTACCCATAAGTCTCCCCTAACATTAAATCGGCATGAAAAAACAATTTACAAAAATACAACTATACTAAAACCAATAGACTCTACAATTGGGATTAATATAGAAAAACATACGCCAACCGAAATCAAAATGAGCCCGAGACCAGAAAATAGAATATCTTTTACTAAACCTTCAATATTGGCTCTTTGACGCCCCCAAAACACAACACTCACATAAAATATAAAATAGATCATTCGAAATAGATATGAGCACCTATTAAACAGCAGTAGATACCAGATCACGATCTATAAAACACAAAGAACATATAATGACTATATATTTACATTCAGGGCTACATAAAACCGGCACCACAGCAATACAATGTTACGCCTATAAATATAGAAGGCTGTTAAGAAGTAAAGGTATTTTATATCCCATTATTCATCGAAATTTAATTAGCATAGATAAGGGTCACCATCTTTTTGCACACTCATTTTCCGATCACCCTGAAAGTCCACCTATCTCCAGAGGAAAGTTGCTAGCATATGACTGGAAGTCAAAGTCGCAGAAAAACAACCTTGATCTATTAATTAGTGCAGAGCCTATTTGTCGACATACTTATAAAACAAAAGATTGCTCCTGGATTGAGGCTCGGCACCATTATTTAGAACAACTCTCCAACACATTACCCCCAGAGCAAACTAAAATCATCTTAACCTTGCGCAGACAAGATAATTTTGCCCAGTCTCTATACAAAGAACATATTATGAAAGGAGTATCTCCACTAGCGAAACTGCCATTCAAGGAGTTCCTATCAAAGATAGAAGGTAGAAACCTGAACTTTTATAAAAATATAGCAGCATTCAAAAAGTTCTTTCCCAATATACAAATACTCATTTACGAGCAGCTATGTAATGGCGACCTACCAGTTAATTTCTTTCGTGCTCTAGGGATTTCCGGCCTACCAAACTCTAACAAAATCATAAGAGAGAGCCTATCAAATGAAGAGGCCGCTTTAAAACAGATATTAAACCAGCAAATACACTCAAAATCTGAAAATGCAAAACTATTGAAATGGATAAAATCTAGCAATACACAAAATATAATCAAACGAACACTACCAAGATCACCACACCTATGGAACTCTGATGAAGATAGAGCTAATTTTTTAGATCGATATTCACAGGAAAATAAAAAAATAAATGATGAGTTCCTCGAAGGAGGTGAAGAACTGTTTCCATCAAATCATAAACTTCCCAAAAAAAAGCCTAACATTATCACGCTAAAGCCATATTTAATTAAAACACTTCAA
This sequence comes from Microbulbifer maximicatervae (SeqCode), assembly GCF_052468095.1. Next base: position 334,381 of record NZ_CP174332.1, on the reverse strand, counting down.
GCCCTATCTAGTGATATTCAACAGTTACTGGGGGAATACCGCTTTAGAAACATAATCAATGCTATAGAGCACTGATTGCCAAATCTGGTTAGAAGTCCTTTAATAAGGATCGCCAGCAACAAAGTATGTTACTGGCGCCTAACTATTTAGAGGATCTAAAGCGATAAATCACTTACCACTGATATATCATTCCAAGTAAAACGCTCAGCACGATATACACTCGTATCATTGACTATCATCTCCCAAACCGTCTCTGCAGTCTGATCGCCGGCGATTTCAACAATATATGCATCTCTATTGTTGCCGGTACTAGCACTGGATGGGCCGCCCGCGCAAAGTAGAATATTCCCACCGGGAAGTTCATCTACATCCCCTAAAGAATTGGTGTACTTTGGTGCAACGTACTCCCAAGTTTGCACTGCCACCATTTCCTCTGTGTTTAAAGAGAATTTCACTGCGCGGCTATTATAGACCTCACCACTGTATTCGGACTCATTCCTATTATCGTAAATCAGAATGTCTCCGTCTGACGCAAGCATAGCTGCATGCTGAGAAGCCATCCAGGTGCCATCTTGCAATGAAAATAATTTCTCAAGAAATCCCTCGGAAGCATCCAAATCCCTACCCATAATCCAGTTTACTTCGCCACTATTATGATCAATATTGACCACCCAGCTTTGAGAGCGACTTGACAGTAAAATCGAATTATCGGCAGAAATATAGTGTAACGAGTTAGAGTGAGTCCAATCCAGCGCACCATTGCTCGCTTCTCGATTGGCTAACTCACCGGGGAAACGCTGAGTATCGAGATGATCGAATGCAGACCATTCCCATACAGTATTGCCCTGCCCATCCACTTCAAGAATCGCATCTCCTTTTATCAATTGACCATCAATTGTTTCATAGGCGTTTGTTAATACCAGTAGATTTCCATTTTCAAGAAGAATTGCATCGTGGTGATAGGCTGGCAGCTCAAATGATTGCAGCGTTTCACCAGCAAAGGAGATAATCCTTGCTTCCTGATCCAACAGCAACATTAAATTGCCATCCTGTAAATTGCGCACTACCGGAGCTCCGGTTAGAGGAACATCTCCGTGAAGGTACCAGACAACCTCACCCTCCTCATCGAATCCCCAAAAGGTATTATCCCTGTCACCTGAAGGTGCAAAAATAGTTACACCTCCTTCGCTTTGCTCTGTAAATGTAGTTACCTCAACTGGGGGAGCGCCTTCAGGTAACGAACCAGTCTTGAAAGAAATAGTCGAACTCTGCACAACGTCTCCACTTTCCAGCATTGCCAGTGCAGTAAAACGGTAAGTGGTATCGGCCCTTAAACCTACTAGGGTCATATCATGCTCTGTGCCCCAGTCGGTATAATTTGTTCGCCGACGGTCGGTTACCGCCGAGTTGATCCTGATCGCCACTCGCGACTCACTGCTAGTCGATACTTGCGCATTCACCATTAAACTATTTAGTGGATGCATCGAAAGGGTTAATTCTACTTCGTCATCCAAAGCAAGCAGAGCTTCATTCGCTTGCTCTACCTCAACACTCACGCCCGGATTGCTGTACAGCATTACAATACATACTAGAAAAAATATGGGTAACGTCGATCTTCCAGTCATAGCCAAATCCTATTTAATAAATATTAAAAGTAATCATCCCTACCCTGGTATTTCATTTTCAGGGGAGCTTCCAATAATCAGCTATCACATAACGCAAAAAGGGTGGATTCGTTTACTTGGTTTTCAAACCAGAAAGAAATATTTTAGCGATCCCGAAAAGGAAATTTCTTCATTCAATTTTCTAATGCGCAATGGCCCGCACAACAAGAATGAGAAATGGGGATAATTTTGGATAACGATATAGTCGCGACACTTACTAAGATGAAATAAATAATAAAAACTTTTTGAACGCTATTTCTATTATTCTGGCGTGGTTCAAGAACGCTGGAAATTGACTCGCAAGTTACGGTAGATTACTCATAAAACCTTAGCAACTAAGACAAAATCCCTAAAAATCACTAACAAATAGAAGAGCATCCTCTAAGAGAACCTCAGTATATTCCTTTTTGTTGTCACCAGCCCTTAAGACCCACCTTACCATCCCTTGGACTTGTAGTGGTTCATGCCGCCGCAGTACCAACCCGCAGCCGAGGCCGAGTATACGGTTATCTGCTTTGGGGAAATCACCAGCTATGGACTTGTCCCTGTAGTAGGGCAGAAATACTTGCCCTAAGACAAACTGTAGCTGGATTCAAAATCCACGGTTGTTTACACGGCCCACTGGTAGTAGAGAGGTGTGTAATGCATAGCCGATCTTCGCTGCAAAATCATCAATCCATTTCCACGAAACAGAAGGGATCTCTACGCAAAAAATCATCATTCGCCGCTGCCGTAGTGATTGTGGGATCTGCAATTCTTGCCCCACTGACCTATGCCGTGGATTATTCCAATTCCCGCTATAATTCGCGATACAGCGCTCAACATGGACATGGAAACTACGGAGCACACTCCAGGTATAGCAGGGACTACCGAGCAAATTCACGGCATAGCAGGAATTACAGATCGCACTCAAGGCACAACCGGGACTACAGAGCACACCCCCGATACAACAGAAATTACAGGGCGCATTCCCGATACAACAGGAATTATCGGGCTCACTCCAGATACGGAACACATTCCAGATACGCGGCGAATCCACGGCATAGCCGCCATATGTGGTTTAAATCCAATATTCAGGGAACACCGCGTATTGTGATCGACCTCAGTGATCAAATGGCATACTTCTATAAGGGCGGGCGTCTGGCCGGTATGTCCCCGGTATCTACTGGCAAACCCGGACACCGCACACCTACCGGTAACTTCCGTATTTCACAGAAGAAATACAGCCATCGATCAAATCTGTACGGTCACTACATCAGCCCACGGGGCTATGTAATGCGCAGCAATGTGGATGTGCGCCGCCACCGCAAACCTGCGGGTTCTCGATTCCGCGGGGCATCTATGGATTACATGATGCGTATCAATGGCCCCGTTACCATGCATGCCGGCCACGTCCCGGGATATCCCGCCTCTCATGGCTGTATTCGTATCCCCTGGCATATGGCTAAGATTTTTTATGCCCACGCCAAGGTTGGTACCAAGGTGTCCGTGGTGCCTTAAGTTGGAAGTAACAGGTAAATTTTTACCAACCATAAAAAAGGCGGACTATTTAGTCCGCCTTTTTTAATTAGGAGGCCTCGGCCTCTTTTCTCTTTGTTAAATCCATACGGGTAAAATAATCGTGCGCCGCTCGATTAACATGCCTTGCCAGCAATAAAGTAGACACCATTGTTGGAATCGCCATTACCGCATACATCCCGATGATGATGCTGTTTACCGCACTTAAAGAAGCCACCGCACCCAATATAATCAGCACCATGTAGAGTCCGGTATAAAGACCCTGCCAGCGGCCACCGAAAAGAAAAACATAGCACTTCATACCGTAATACCAGCAGGTAACGATAGTGCTGAAAGCCAGCGGAAGGACCATTAGCAGTAGCAAAATTGGGCCGAACTGCCCAAACACCTGAGAAAATGCCTGTGCAGTCAAGGTAACGCCGGCAATATCCCCTTCCTGCTGCCAAGCGCCAGTCAGTAGTATCACCAGGGCAGTGCAAGTGCAGATAACCAGTGTGTCTACAATGGGGCCCAGCATGGCAACCACGCCTTCTCGAACGGGCTCACGGGTTTTCGCTGCACCATGGGCCAAAGATTCTGTGCCTATACCCGCCTCATTGGAAAATGCGCCCCGGCTTACCCCTACTGTGATTACCGAACCCAGAGTACCTCCAGCAATAGCTTGACCACTGAAAGCATCCGAGAAGATCAGCGCAAATGCTGCCGGTACCTGCTCCCAGAAGCTGGCAATCACCACAAGAGTCATGCCCAGATAAAACAGTACCATGCCCGGCACTACTCTTGCGGAGAATTTACCGATACGCTGGATACGACCGGCAATAACGTAGGCCGATGCAACAGCAATTAATAAGCCAATAACAAAATCAAAAGTGAGTGAACCTCCGGGCGCTACCCAACCCAAGGGCTCAGCAAAAGACTCCCGCAGTAGCTGCGTGGTTTGATTGGACTGAAACACCGGCAACATACCGCAGAGTCCCGCCACGGCAAACAGTACTGCGAGCGGCATCCAGCGTCGGCCCAACCCCTCGCGAATAACATACATGGGGCCACCTTGCAGTTCCCCGGAGGCATCGCGACCGCGAAACATCACCGCCAGCGTTGCTGTATAGAACTTGGTAGCCACCCCCACCAGGGCAGTTACCCACATCCAGAAAATCGCACCAGGCCCACCAACCGTAATTGCGATGGCAACCCCGGAAATATTGCCAAGTCCCAGGGTTCCCGAAAGCGCTGTGGATAGCGCTTGGCTATGATTCACTTGGCCAGGGTCATTGGGGTCATCGTATCGGCCACTTAAAAGCCCAATACTGTGCCCAAGATGGCGGTAGGGACGGCCACGAGAATAGATTAATAGCGCGAGGCCGCCACCAACGAGTAGCACCAATAAGGGGGGACCCCAGACAAAACTGGCAAAAGCCTCTAATGCCTGATCAATTGCAGGGAATATCGACATAATTTAATTCATTTCCGGTGAGATCCGCCCAGTCTAGGTACGCTCACACCAGACTGTCAAAATGCTGCCATAAAACTCCGCAGCCCCATAAATGCGAAAACTTTGGGAAAACCTGGAATCCCGGCAATAAAAAAGCCCCAAATAGGGGCTTTTCTAACGATCTTTTACAACTTTTTATCAAGCTGTAGTAGTTGCCTTTAATGCGGGCTCGGGTTCTGAACTCTCCCTCACCAGCGCCACCGATATAGCGCCAAGCAACATACACACCCCCGCCAAAACAATGATGTAAATTGCCTGGTTTTCGAAAACTGTTTTCAATATCAAACCAGCTACCAGGGCAGAAACAATTTGTGGTGCGGCGATAGTGAAATTAAAAATCCCCATATAAACACCGGTCTTATCCGCCGGCAGCGAGTCGGAGAGGATCGCATAGGGCATGGCCAAAATAGCGGCCCAGGCAATGCCCACACCCACCATCGGTAGCAATAATCCCAGGGCTCCACTGGGTACGGAAACTTCTGTAATCAACAGATTCACCTGTGTGGGATCGCCCCCCTGGAAGAACAGGAAGCTGATGTATCCCAAACCGCCCAGTGCCAGCGATAGGGAATAAGTGAGCTTACGCCCCAGCACCTGAGACAAACGGGCCAGGACAATAGAGAAGATCGCTGCAAACAGGGAGTAAGCAGCAAAAATAATTCCTACCCAGTCACCGGCAGCACCCTTAGCGGCAGCGATATGTGCGGGAATTTCTTTGACGCTTTCCAGATAGGCGGGATCAAACCACTTGGCTTCCACTCCCCAAACGTGCTGAGTGATCGCAGGCGTGGTGTAAACCCACATAATAAACAGGGCAAACCAGGAGAAGAATTGCACCAGGGCCAGCTGGCGCATAGTGCGCGGCATTTTAATTAGCAGCTGGAAAAAACCGATCAAGCGCTTTGCCAGTGGGACTTTTTGCTGTCTCTCCCGCTCAAGTTGCGCGGAGTCGAGACCTTTATAGGCATTGTACTGCTCCGGCGGATACTCCTTGGTGCGCAGCACAGTCCACAACACACTACCCAGCAGCACTGTGGCGCCGATATAGAAAGCCCATATAACGGAGGGCGCCACCTCTCCCGCACGGGCAGTATTTTCCAGACCAATCACATTAGTCAGGATGAATGGCAACATGGAACCGAAGATGGCGCCAATGTTAATCAGCAAAGACTGTATCGAGTAACCCAGGGTGCGCTGCTCTGATGGCACCATGTCGGATACCAGGGCGCGGAAAGGCTGCATGGTCACGTTAAAGGCCGCGTCCATCAGGGCCAACATAACGCCGCCAAAGATAATGGGGGCCACTATCGCCACCACAATCCCGGCATTGGGCATAAACGCCATCCCCAGGGCTGCGGCGATGGCACCAAAAAGGATAAAGGGGTTGCGGCGACCGAAGCGACTCCAGGTCCGGTCCGAAGCCGAACCCACGAACGGCTGTACGATCAGTCCCATTAGCGGCGCCACTATCCAGAATAGAGACAGGGAGTGAAGGTCCGCCCCTAGATCAGACAAGATTCTACTGGCATTGGCATTTTGCAGAGAAAAGCCAAATTGCACCCCGAGAAAACCGAGACTGACATTCCACACCTGCCAAAAGGGTAAGCGCGGTTGCTGGGCTTGCGGCGCAACGGCGCTGCTTGCTGATTGGGTCATAGAGGTCACCGCATCACTAGTTATGCTTATTCTGCCATTCTCACACGCACTCCCGGAGCATCCATCCTCCCCCATAGGGGAGGATGCGGGCCAGATCCTTCGCTTTAGGATAAACTCAGGCCCATGCGTATACGCCGGGCCAACACGAAACTGTGAATCCTAATCAAGCAACTGAAGTCCCGCGCGATGATCCTAAAACTCCCTCTCCTGCGCCTGGTGTGTCTCGCAGCTACACTCTGCCTGAGCGCTCAATCCCTGGCCGCTGAACAGCGCAACTACCGCGATCACACCATGAGCGAAGACTCACTAACTGTACAGACGAGTGAGGGCGAGGTCACCCTCACCCCGGTTGGTCCGTCAGCGCTATCGGTGCACTATCGCCGCGAAGGCCTGAAGCAGTTGCCCTCATTCGCGTTGGCCACCAATTCTGCCGGCCGATCCGAGGCGACGCTGGAGCAACAAGGGGACAAGCTCGTTTACCGCACTGGCTCGCTTACTGCAGTCATCCACAAGTATCCCTTCCGAATCGAGTACTTGCGCGGTAGCGAACAAATCCTGAGTGAAGAGAGTGGTTTCTTTGCCACCGAGACGATGCGCGGATTCCGTTTTGCACTGTCGCCAGAGGAAAAACTGCTGGGTGGCGGAGAGCGGGTTATGGGGATGGACCGCCGCGGTCAACGCCTGCCCCTATATAACCGTGCCCATTACGGATACACCACCGAATCCAACCAGATGTATTTTTCCCTGCCAGCAGTACTGTCCAGCAACAAATACATTCTGCTGTTCGACAACTCTGCCACCGGCACCCTGGATCTGGGCGCAAACGAAGAAGATATCCTGCAATTTGAAGCTGTAGCTGGGCGCACCGCTTACATCGTGGTAGCCGGTGAGACTTATCCACAGTTGCTGGAAAATTATGTATCCACCACCGGCAAACAGCCCCTGCCACCCCGTTGGGCCCTGGGTAACTTCGCCTCGCGCTTTGGCTATCACAGCGAAGCTGAAGTCCGCGCAACCGTGGATAAGTTTGCCGAAGAAGATTTTCCCCTGGACGCCCTGGTGTTGGACCTCTACTGGTTTGGCCCAGATATAAAAGGTCATATGGGCAATCTTGCCTGGGACAAGGAAGCCTTTCCCGAACCAGAAAAGATGATGGCCGACCTTAAAAAACGCGGCATCAATACCATCCTGGTGACCGAGCCTTTTGTCCTCTCCACCTCCGAGCGCTGGCAGGAAGCCGTGGCGAATAATGCCTTGGCCAAAAACCTGGCCGGAGAGCCCAAGCGTTTTAATTTCTATTTCGGCAATACCGGCCTGATCGATGTCTTCTCCGAAGATGGCCGAGACTGGTTCTGGAATATTTACGACGGATTATTGGAACAGGGCGTAGCCGGCTGGTGGGGCGACCTGGGTGAACCGGAAGTTCATCCCTCCGATACCGTTCACGCAATCGGTATGGCCGATGAAATCCACAACGCCTTCGGCCACGCCTGGGCGCAATTACTGCACGAACGCCAAACGGCAAAGCACCCTGAGCGCCGCCCCTTTATTATGATGCGCGCCGGTTTTGCCGGCTCCCAGCGCTACGGAATGATCCCCTGGACCGGCGACGTCGCTCGGGAATGGGGTGGCTTACAGCCCCAGGTGGAATTGGCTCTGAGTATGGGCTTACTGGGCTTTGGCTACACCCATTCAGACCTGGGCGGCTTTGCCGGCGGTGAGAAATTTGACCGCGAACTCTACATCCGCTGGTTACAGTACGGCGTATTCCAACCGGTTTACCGCCCGCACGCCCAGGAGCATATTGCTTCCGAACCGGTTTTCCACGATCGCCGCACCCGCGATATCCTGCGCGAGTATGTAAAACTGCGCTATCGCCTGCTGCCCTACAACTACACCCTCGCCTTCGAAAACAGCCAGACCGGCATGCCACTGATGCGTCCGCTGTTTTTCGAAAACGAAAGTGATCTGTCTCTACTGGACTACAAGGATGCCTACCTATGGGGTCAGGACTTCCTCGTTGCCCCGGTCGTGGAAGAAGATGTGGATGAGGTCGCGGTAAAACTGCCCGGTGGCACCTGGTTCGATTACTGGACTGATGAACAATATTCTGGCGATCAGGCCCTGGTAGAAGTGAACCTGAAAACGATTCCTGTAATGGTGCGGGCCGGCGCCATTATTCCCACCATTGACGATGTCCACAGCAGCCGCGATTACTCCAGTAAAAACCTGATCCTGGACTACTACGCGCACCCATCAGCAGCAAAGTCCGAGCGCTATGTTTATGAAGATGATGGCGCTACCGCGCAGGCTTTTGAAAAAGGCAAATACGAGAAGCTGCATTTCTCAGCTGAAAACAAACAGCAGGGTTTAACCTTCGCCTTTAATCGAGAAGGAGACGGTTATACCGGTATGCCGGAATCCCGCAAGGTCAATTTAAAGATCCACAACTGGCAACAAGTGCCTGCGCAGCTTGATGTTACCGGCGAATCCCTGCCTATTTTCGACAGTGAAAAAGACTTTGCTCAGGCACCCCGTGGGGCCTGGTACAACAAGCGCAAGCAGCAACTGCTGGTTAAATTTGACTGGCACAAAGAACCGCTGGATTTAGTGCTCAAAAATCAATAATTCAGCAAACCGCTGTTCACTGACAAAAAAATTTAAAGTCATCAGGAAACAATGAAGAAGTTACATTCCCTGTTTATTGCCAAACTCCTTTCGGCTTCCCTACTGGGCGCTGCTCTATTCGGCACTGCCGGCTGCAGCCAGGAGAGCAGCCCGGAAGAAATACAGCCCGCTGAAAAAGTTGCGGAGAAAAAAGCCGTTATCTACCAAGTGCTACCGCGCTTATTTGGCAACACTAACAGTACCAACAAACCCTGGGGCACACTCGAAGAGAATGGTGTGGGCAAGTTCTCCGACTTTACCCCAAAAGCACTGAATGAAATCCACGCGCTGGGCGCCACCCATATCTGGTACACCGGCGCCCTGCACCACGCGCTCGTTGGCGACTATACGGAATACGGTATCAGTAACGATGATCCAGATGTGGTCAAAGGCCGCGCCGGCTCTCCCTATGCCATCAAGGATTACTACAGCGTAAACCCGGACCTGGCCAATAACCCAGCAGAGCGATTACAGGAATTCCGCGCACTGGTGGAACGCAGCCACGCGGCCGGCCTGAAAGTAATTATCGATATAGTGCCCAACCATGTAGCCCGCGCCTATCATTCTCTCGATAAACCCCAAGGCGTGCAGGATTTTGGAGCTGGCGACAACACCCAGGTCACCTACGCCCGCAACAACAATTTCTACTATGTGGTGGGCGAAGACTTCCGCGTGCCCGTTGCAGAAGACAGTTATCAGCCACTCAATGGCGAAGCCAATGATCTTGTCGATGGGCAGTTTGTAGAGAGTCCAGCTAAATGGACCGGTAATGGCGCGCGCAGTGCACAACCTGCCATGCACGACTGGTATGAAACCGTCAAAATTAATTTTGGCGTTCGCCCCGATAACAGCAAGAACTTTTCTGAGCTACCCCAGGAGTATGCCGAGCGCGACTACCGGGCCCACGCCCAGTTTTGGGCAGACAAGAAAGTCCCGGATACCTGGAAAAAATTCCGCGATATCGCCCACTACTGGCTGGACTTTGGCGTGGACGGATTCCGCTATGATATGGCCGGTATGGTGCCGGTAGAATTCTGGAGCTACCTGAATTCCTCCATCAAAATGCGCAACCCCAACACACTGTTACTTGCCGAAATCTATACTCCAGAGCGCTATCGGGATTATCTGCATCTGGGCAAAATGGATTATCTCTACGATAAAGTCGGTACTTACGACGCTATTCGTGCGGTCATGGAGAACAAGGGCAGCGCAGATAAAATCGCAGAGGTACAGGCAAGCCTGGTAGATATTTCCTCTCATATGTTGCGCTTTATGGAGAACCACGACGAGCAGCGTATTGCCAGCGCACAATTTTCTGGCAACCCAGAGGCAGGCAAACCTGCAATGCTGGTGTCTGCCACGCTCTCTCCAGCCCCTACCTTGGTTTACTTTGGCCAGGAGTTAGGAGAACCCGCCAACAAAGATACCGGCTTCGGCAAAGCCAGCCGCACCACCATTTTCGACTACTGGTCAGTACCCAGTGTGCGCCGCTGGAACAATGAGGGCGCTTTTGACACTGCACTGCTGACAAAAGAAGAAAAAGAGCTGCGCAGCTTCTACCAGCGCCTGCTTAATTTCTCCAAACAGAGCCCGGCCTTACTTGGCGATTACCTGGACTTGCACAGCTACAACCGCAAGCAAAACTCTGGCTATGGTGAAAAACAATTTTCCTTTGCCCGCTGGAGCGAACATGAAAAATTGTTGGTAATCGCCAACTTCGATAACAGGGCAGTGGAGTTTAATTTTCAGTTGCCTACAGCACTTCTAGAGGCCTGGAAACTACAACCGGGCAGCTACCTGGCTGAAAGCCAGATATCCAATAAGGTGGCAAACCTTATCTTGGAAAAAGACCAAGCCTCCACAAAGATCCAGTTGGCACCCTACGAAAGCCATATCTTTGCAATATCCGCTGTTCCCCAGAAATAGCCACTCAGCCCTGGAGGGGACTAATCCCCTCCAATAACGCTTAAGCACAGCAATTTATACCCACCTTATCCCCTTTCTCACAACATATTCCCGACAATCCCTAACCATACTCATCAGGTAACTCGCTTGACATAAACACTACTCCATGTATATTGTTCACAATTATATTGTGCACAACTTAAATAAAAGCCGAAATTGATATGCAAGGGGACATTATGAACCGACAACATAGCCGCTATTTTTCACCACTAAACCTAATTTTGGCTGCACTTTTAGCATCAGTAGCACTTCCTACAATGGCTGAAACTAACAAGGCTGAACAGAGCGAAGCACCTATCCAGGTAACAGACGAGACTTTTAACTGCATCCGAGATATGACCAAGGTGCGGGGGTTTTATGTGGATAATTTACTGGGAGATCTGGATGGGACTCTAAAGGTCGCAAACTCCAGCACTGGAGGTGTTTATCCTCCAGGATCAGTGGTCCAGTTAGTCCCCGGGGAAGTGATGGTCAAACACCAAAAAGGCTTTAACCCCGCCACTAAAGATTGGGAGTTTTTTGAACTGGATGTTTCTGAGGAAGGCAGCAAAATCCGTAAGCGAGGTTTTGTTGATGTAGTTAACCGTTTTGGAGGTAACTGCTTTGCCTGTCATGTCCAAGCCAAACCGCAGTGGGATTTAATTTGCGAGACCGGACACGGCTGTGAACCCATACCATTAACAAAAGAAATACTGGCCTTGCTGCAAAAAACCGATCCTCGTTGTGAATCGAACCCAAAGTTAAATCAAGAAGAGATTGCAAAATTGCAGGCGCTACAACAAGCTCTGCTGGCTAAAGAAAAAGAAAATAAATAACTAAAGAAGCCTGCAGACCAGCTTCCTGGCCTGCAGGCTCTTATCAATTACAGTGCAATCACACTATAAATCATGGTTTGATCATTCACGTGCACCTTGTAGCTTCCGCTTACAGAAGTGTAGATATCAGACCCACCCTGCTCCAAGTCGCCATCGGAGTCGCTATCGCCGTAGTTTTCACTCCAGTCAGCATTAACATCGAACTTGAAACGCTGCTGGGATTGACCATCAAAATTTACCTGGATTTCCCAGGTATTGTCGGAAACTAATTCCATAGCGTCAGCATCCCAACTATTTGGTGTGCCACGGAAATAAAGGGAAGAAAAGTTAGATGTATAACTACCACAGTCTGCACAGGTCAGGCTGTAGCTCAGGGTTTCATCATTTACCTCAACAATATAGGTACCTGATACATCGGTGTAGATATCATCCCCACCCTGCTCCAGAGAACCGTCCGCATTGTTATCCCCGTAGTTTTCAGCCCAGTCACTGCTGACATCAAACTTAAAGCGCTGGTTACTGCTGCCATCAAACACCACAGTGGCACGCCAGGTATTATCTGCAACCAGGGTCATCGCCTGAGTGCCCCAGCTATTGGGCGTACCGCGGAAATTTAATGCCGTAAAGTTTTGAGCATAACCAGCATTGGGATCAGTCACGGTAATGGTTGCCGTAGCACTATCGGTCAGGCCATCGTTGTCAGTAACAGTGACTGTCTCGGTATAAGTGCCCGCACTGGCGAAGCTCAAAGTCGTCGAGGAAGAACTACCGCCACTGCTCCAGCTATAGGAAATCACACTACCGTCGCTATCAGTAGAGCTGCTGGCATCCAGGGTGACACTCTGATTGACTTCTACTGTGCTGGATACTGGAGTCACACTTGCAGTGGGTGCTTGCTGGGAAGAGACCTCGGTGATCGAATAGGCCAGAGTCTCATCATTTACTTCAATTAAGTAGTTACCGGTGACAGAGGTATAGATATCTTCTCCGGTTTGATCCAGCGTGCCATCAGCACCATCGTCACCGTAATTTTCGGCCCAGTCACCATAGATATCCAACTTAAAGCGTTGGTCTGCCTGGCCATCAAAATTGACCACCAATTGCCAGGTATTATCTGCTACCAATTCAAAAGCCGTTGCTTCCCAATTATTTGCTGTGCCACGGAAATAAAGGCTGGGGAAACCTGTACCAGAACATTCATCACCGCAGGGACCAGATAGCTGCCCACCGTGAATGGCAGCAGCGGAATAAGCTGCAACATTGAAAGTGGCATAGCCATTGCTGCCTACGGAAATAACATCGCCACTGCACTCATCATCTCCCGCCAGGACATTGCAGTAGTCCCCAGCAGGAAGGCCTGTATACAGTGTCTGGCTGAAAGAATTACCCTCGTTATTGATAACGACATAGCCTTTATCACCGCGTCCAAAGGCAATCTGGTTATCTCCGTTATCCCACCAATTTTCCATACTGGTGCCGTCGGTGTAGTTACGGAAACCCACCATATTGGCAATATTGCCCCATCGGTGCTGACATATCCATTCGTTGTTTTCACAACTCTCCGGACCAGTATTGGGGGGACCAATATCGGTATCGGTAAAGTCATAACCTGACATTACCTTCGGATAGCCATAGGGGTGTGCCAACATAAAAACATTGGCCAGGTTGTACTTGTAGCCATCGTGATAGGTCAGGTTACCGCCACCACCGTGGCCACGTTCACGATCGTGGTTATCGATAAAGTGAACTGCATCGCTGGAAGATAAAAGTCCCCAACTCTCGCCAATACTGGCGAGGTTTTTAATTTGTCCGTTAAAATTACTCGCTACATCAGTGCCGTACTTAAATTCAGTCACACGGCCCAGGAATGTATAATTTGATGGCTGGATTTCAGAGGCTTCGCCAGCTGCACCGATAACTTCAGAAAAGATCCAGGGATTACCAGCTTTACTCATGATGCTGTACATATCGCTGGGAGACATATGCTTAACCGCATCTACACGGAAACCATCAACGCCCATACCCTGTAATTTATTTAGGTAATCGGCCAGGGTCTGCTGAACATAACTGGAACCAGTATCCAAATCTGGAAGTCCACTCAAGCGGCAATTCCAGACATTATTCGCATCGCTATAGTTATCAATAGTGCAATCGGAGTGATAATCCCAAGAGGAAAACTCACCTGGATGATTCAACAATGTCCACTCAGTACCGCCCCAACCCGTGCCTCCACCATTCCAGGCCGCCGTATGGTTGATGACTACATCTGCGTAGACTTTTACACCTGCCGCATTACAGCGGCTGATCATGCTCTGTAACTCAGCCTCGGTACCGCTGCGGCTGGTCAGGTTAGTGTAGGAAACCGGCTGGTAGCGCGCCCACCAGGTGGAGTGGCTGATATGTTCATGGGGCGGGGAGATCTGCACCGCGTCAAAACCTTTCGGCCCCAGGAACTCCTCACATTCACTGGCGATATCATTCCAGCTCCATTCGAACAGGTGTACAAAGGCCGTGCCTGCGCTGGCATGGGTACTGGACATGGCTCCGAGTACGATACTCGCGCCTCCCAGAAGCCCTTTTAACGGAAATTGTTTTTTCATTTTAGCTTTCCTTTTTCTCTCATCTTTAGTCGTTATCTTTTTTGTATAAGGAGAACCCCGGAGGCAGTTGCCTACCAATGATTAATGGTTCTTCATTTCTACATAAGTAGGGTCAACTTATAAGCACACCTTTTCCCAGGCACTTGCAAATACTTGGATTGCATTCGCCCCACAGTAGGAGCTAGAAATATTCTCCTCAGGCGACACAACCAATAGGCATTCGCTCAAGAAAAGAATCTGTGGGAAGCACCGCAAGCGGCGAAGAAAAGTTCAGGCTTATCATCACAGGTGACCATTTATTATTTTTTGCAATTCAAGCCGGATATTTGGAAACCCCAACTACGCAGTATCTAAACCGCTGGATTTCAATACCCGACCAATTGATCACTCATCCTGAGATATCCACAGACCACCAAAGGCATCAATAAACCGGTAGTGTGTGAACAGATACCGAACAGCAGCGGTAATATGCACCTCCTGTGCTACTGCAAACCCGAAATTACAACTATTCGGGCATTTGGAAGGCTAATAATCAGTGCTTGAGAGCACATCCTCCCTATAGGGGGCGTAGTAGATATTTGTGCTACAGGTCTAAATAGCGAAGAGAATTTGGCTTTTAAGACCAAAATTTAAACAGACGGGAAAACAGAATCACTCACAACTCTAGCTTTAAATGCTTGAAGTAATGACGGTATGTGAGCACTTCTTAGCGATGACTCTAGATAGATAGAAATTAATACCCCAGATATTTCTTAGTTATTCCATGAGCATAATCGCAGTGTTCATCAAACTCACTTACAGGCCAATCTCGAAACTCCAGTAGATCCTGACCTATTTCTGATATCTCATCAGATAGCTCAAGTTGAGCCAACCAGTTTGCAAGAATTGCACCCACACCCTAATTGGCACCAATCAGGATTCCGCTAATAGAGCCTGTAGAATCTAAATCGCCATCGTGATTAACAGCCATCAGCAACGCTTCTTTGAAGCTTGGAGCTTTAAGGGCACAGTAAACTGAAATAACAAGAGCCTCTTCAGCCACCCAACCTTCCCCCACCTGTTCAATCGCCCGACCTCAAGGTCTATCTCCACGAGCAAGCTCTTCAGCCAACTCTATAGCTATAGCGTCTCCATATGATTTGGATGTTTACACAGCTCCGTTATAGCTGTAGTAATGCCTTGTTTACCGTAGTCTAGAGTAATATTGCATCCAGGATATCGAGAAAATCGACATAATCCTGCATTATGTGCGCTGGGCTTACAAGAAATTACTCGACTGTTCGACAAGTGTAAATGGAGGCAGTAATTGAAATTTAGCAAGCGGCAAGTAACTTTTCTTTCACTTGCCTTATTATCTGGATTTGTTGCATGGTACGCTCTCGGTGCTGCATCTTCTTGTGCTCATTTTGATATTAAAGATTTTTGCAAAGGCGTATTTACTGTTGCACAAGATGAAATGGTGCTAAGCGAAAAGTTAAACTGCTTCCGGCTAGCCGAGTTATCTAGTTCGCTATGCGACTACACTTTCAAACTGGGTATAGGTGCGCTAGCCCTGGGTATATCGACGTTAATAATTAGCATTAGAGAATTAATCTACTCAAATGTCGTAGACAACTGGAATATCGAAAATTCATAATAAATTAATGAAAGTCACTCCGACAGGGCTGGAGCTTCACTTCGCAGTTTCTCTGTAACGCTTAAACCTTTTATAGCGCGTTATGAGCCAAGTAGAATGAATAAAGAAATTGCTAATTGATAAATAGCATATAACTAGTCAATGAACTACTCCTCTTCGACATTTCAGGACTTACATTTCGTCTAACTACGTTTTAGGTACACAATGTGGTTACCTCAATACTCAGAGACTAGATTTGTGTCAGTTTAGTCAGTAGCTAAAAATACGTATAACAAGCGACGGTACAAATACACGTTTTGCGTTTTGGACTCTCTACAAGTCGCTAGCAAAAGGAGCGGGCGTTAAACATAGAAACTTTCTAAAAACACTTCAATTTGTCACTTAAACACCCAAATCACTTAGTTTATCTACCTACCTCCTACAGCAGATGTGGCAATCTGCCATACAAAACCTGCTATGCATCTAAGCTATTGCGGTAGATAATTTTGATTAGTTCCTCAGACTGCAGGCTCAAGTTTTGGCATAGTGTATCTGAAGGAAATTACCTTACAACTTGGCACCATAGCTTCATTCAAGTGTGATCTCACCTTATCAGTAGAGAAAGTAATGTATTTTCCTTGTAAACTTACCGGGCAGTGAACATGTAGTTCATTCCATCTGCACTAACTATAAAACCGCTCAGCCGGTAACTGAAATAGACAGCTAGGGCTCGATCCCTACTGTGAAGCTTCAGCTTTTATATTCAAATTAAGGGGAAAAGGATGAAATTTTTCAAAGGGATAAAGGTATTTTGCCTTGCAGTGACACTTTCAGCTTTATACGGATGTGGTGTCGCACACGTAAAAACAGACGTTCAAGCGCAAAGTTTTGAAGACTATAAAAATATATTAATACAAGACGTAAGGGTGTACTCAAATGAAAGTGCAGCCAAAAACAATAGTGCCCTACAGGAAAAAATGAAAAGTTGGGAGCTCCATACCCGCAGTGAACTCGAGGAATTTGCCAGAGAGAGCGATTATCAACTCGTCAATTCCTTAGATGAAGCTGAAGGCAAGACTTTGCTCGTTGATCTTGATGTGAAGGTTCAATACGGAAATCGCGCATTGCGCTGGGCTGTTGGCTTTGGCGCAGGAAAGGGAGGCGTTGACTCTGTCCTGACTGTTAAGGACTCCGAAACCGGTGATGTTAAATACAAGGCTCACGCCGATAGTGATCTGTCCGTGGGCGGTGCAGGTGGAGATATTGGCGCTGTACTTAAGAAAAATATCAAAGCGCTCATTGACCAGTATCGGGAAGTCTAAACCTTACGAATTGAGCACTAGGGACGCGCGTATAGTGCGCGCTCCCTCTTCACCGAGTAAGTTTCTTTGGGAAAGACTAAAAGAACCGATCACGGCTTAACTCAAAGAGCCTGTAGCCGATAGTTACTTATGGTGTTGTAGTTAGCCCCCCACTCTCTAAGTAATTCCAATCCCAACATACTCCAACCAGCTCTCAATAACGCTACCAGGCAAGAATACATTTTGAATTCTGGTCACCCGCATTTTGGTTGTAGTAGGGCTTGCACGCGCTACCTATAAACTTGATCTACCTCAATACCCCCACCCCCAACTTCGCCATTATGCGCAACAAAATTATTCGATGAGATAGGCGCCAAATTCGACAAATGGGACAGTCAGGTACTCGGGCTGACCACCCCATCATGATAGATTAGACCTCTTGGTCAACTGCAGGTCGCACTGGCCAGTAACACGCTTAGTTGAGGAGAAAAAATGGAGCAGCAAAGCACCGTATTCGTTGTAGTGGACCCTAACGATGAGAAGCATGTAGCTCTGGAGCGAGCCCTGATCACTTCACGTGGACGCAATCCTCAGCCGCGACTGGCTGTATTCGTCGCAGTTGATGGTGAAGCGGTGGATACCCGTGCAGTTAACGACCACCTATTTCGCGATGAGTCGTGGTTCCGTGAACAAATTCGTGAACCCATCTCAGAAGCTGGTCTTTCCTGTGAGATCACTGTTTGCTGGTCCAGTGATTGGCAGGCGGCCATCGTGCAGGAATCAAAGCGTTGCAACGCAGAAATGATCTACCTACCAGTACACGCGAAGAGCAGCCGTCGCTTTACCTTCGCCGAATCCAAATGGCGAGTCCTGAAAACAGCGCGCTGCCCAGTGGTATTGATTCGCCCCGGCGCCAAGGACGAGCGCAAAGTTGTATTGGCCACCGTTAACTACCAGGCAAAAACCCTCGAACAGCGCGAGCTCAATCGCCAGATCAGCGAACGCGCGACCTATATCGCAGGTCATTACGGAGCAGAGCTACACCTCGTAAATGCTTTCCTGGATTCCATGCTCTATCCAGATCGCGGTGCTTTGGCCAAGCTTGCCGATAAAACCGGTGTCCCCACCCATCGCATTCACGTAAAGCGCGGCTATACCAGTGATGTTGTTGAGGAGGTGGCCCGTGAGATCGATGCAGATCTGGTCGTAATGGGAACTATGAATCAGTACGGCGAGACCGGTTCATTCCTGCGTGGCAATACTGCCGAGCGTGTAATTGGCCAGTTAGATGTTGATGTGATGGTATGTAACCAGTTCACCACAACAACAATGAACAACGATTAAGTCATCCCATTTTCAAGGATGCTGACAGCCCCAGCAGTGCTACCTGCCGGGGCTTTCTTTTTTGGATTTACTGCAATTTAGCAGATAGCAGTAGCAAAGTTCCCTCGGTATCAAAAGTCACCCGGCCATCCTCAACTTTGGCTCGCTTGCCCGAGTAGTAATCGGTCAGTTCGATACCATCGGCAAACACACCTTTAACTGATACGCTCTTCTCTCCTGCGGACAGTTCCATCGCCACAACTACCGGCTGCTCACCAGATAAGGTGCGGGAGAATGTATAAGGCTTATCCTCCAGCTTCTGGTGTACACCAGCTCCAACTGCCGGGTGCGATCGACGAAACTGCCCAAGCTTCTGCCAATGAGCCAGCAATGCACGGGTTTCCGGCTTTTCCAAGTCATCCCAGTTCATATTGGTGCGCATAGAGGCGTCGCCGAATGCCCGATCATCAATCATGGGGCGCGCCAGTTCATCACCGTAATATATCTGCACAGCACCGGGCGCTAACATCAGTTTACTTGCGGCACTCAGTGTGTGCTGGCGCTCGCGGTCAAATGAGTGATGGTCATCGTGGGAGCCTAGATAATTTAGGACACCGAACCCTTTTAGTTCGCCACTGTTCAAGGCGGAAGAATAACTGGAGAAAATATCCTCCGCTGGCTTGCCCGCAACCTGGGCAAAATCGAAGTTAATCAGACTGTCAAAACCGTACTGATAAAAGTCCACTTTCCGGTCGCTATAATCGTAGGAACGACCAACACTGGGACCAAAGTTGTTAACGCCGAAATGGTAAACCTCACCCACCATAAAGAAATTGCGATCATCCAATTTCTTCTTCGGGTTCTCAGCCTTCCACTCAGCCAGGGCTATATCCGCTTCGTTTTTCAGTATTGCCCAGGCCTGTGGCTCTACGTGTTTGACGGTGTCCACACGAAAACCATCGACACCGTATTCACGCACCCAGTCGGTTAACCACTTGATCAGGTAATATTTGGGGGCACGGGGATAGCCAGTGCGCTCGAAAAAGGCATCCAGCTCGCGCTGCTCTTGCTGCAGGCGGCCTTCTTTTTTCCACTTTGCCACCAGTTGCGGCGGCAACTCGACATCTTTCTCGCTCTCCGTGAGGATATCCGTCAGGTTCGCGTGAATTGCACACTCAACATTGCCGGCATAGTCAGACCAATCGCATTGCTGACTATTGCGCAGCCAACTCGAGGGCCACCTGGAATCCTGTTCAGTGACTGGCCCGGTGTGATTGAGAATTACATCCAGCAATACGCGAATCCCCTGGCTGTGAGCTACCTCAATCAATTCCGCCAGGTCTGCTTCAGTGCCAAAGTTGGCATCTACGGCAGTCCAGTCCTTAGGCCAGTAGCCATGGAAAGCGTAGGTGCGTTTATCGGACTCATTGTAGCCATGGATGTTCTCAATCACCGGGGCCATCCAGATAGCATCGACCCCGAGATCATTAAAATACCCGGCTTCAATTTTCTCGATAACACCGCGCAGATCCCCTCCCTCAAAACCGCGCAGGTATGCTGCATCGTCTTTCCGGCCGTAGGGGAAATCATTGCTGCTATCGCCGTTATTAAAACGGTCCGGCAACATAAAATAGACTGTCGCATTGCGCCAAAAAGGGTCTACCGGCTCTGCAGCCACGGCAGCTTGTACACCACCCAGCATCAGGCCAATCAATAAGCTGGTGAATTTTCCCATTGTTCTCTCTTTTATTCGCCGCTCAGAATTATTCAGAAGCTCCCCAGACCACTCTAATAGGCCCAGTAAATCAAACATCCTCCCGCGCGGGGGCGTAGGCACTGCGCAGGGTTCAAGACCGGCGATAAGGTTGTGCAATTACCCCATAGTAAAACTATTTTGCGAGCGGCGCTTTTGCAGAGTAATGTAAAACCAGCAGATCGCGAGAAACCGCAGCGCTTTGTCGTGGTCCAAGCGTCACATTCTGTTAGCAGTCAAAGGAGGCAGGGAATGTCGGAACAACAATCTAGGCAAGGGTGGATCATCGGCATTATTGTGGTGGTCGTTGTCGCTGCAGCAGCCTATTGGCTCTGGACCGGCGAGGAAAAGAAAAAAGAAATTCCCACCATCGGTGTTGTCGAAGAACCCCAAACTGCTCCCGAGCCAGAAGCCCTGGCACAACCTGAGAGCCAGGAACCAGCCCAACCGCCCGAGGAGCCGGTCATCGAAGAGGAGCCCGGCAGAGAGCCACCTCCCCCCCTGAACGAGAGCGATAAGGCCGCATATGACGAATTAATGTCCTTGGCACCCGACGGCGCCTTGTCCCGCTGGCTGGTACCTGATGAAGTAATACGTAAATGGGTAGCCGCTGCCAACGCAGCATCCCGTGGTGAGTTGATTCACAAGCATCGCCCGCTGAAAACCATTCGCGGCCCCATCACCGTTACCGGGTCATCCGCTGAAGGCTACCAGCTTTCCCCGGAGAACTATCGCCGTTACGACCAACCAGTACGATTGTTCGCACTGGCTAACACTGATGCAATCATCACCTTGTATCAATACTGGTACCCCCGTTTAGCCCAGGCCTACGGCGAGCTGGGGATTCGCAACAAGTCATTCCACCAGGTGGTGATTGGAGCAATCGACAATGTACTGGCAGCGCCAGATGTTGAAGGCCCTATTCAATTGATACGCCCGTCGGTGTATTACAAATTTGCCGATCCAAAACTGGAAAAACTCCCTGGAATACAAAAGCTGATGATCCGCATGGGCCCCGACAATGCAGCCCGAGTTAAGGAAAAGCTGAAAGAGATAAAGGCTAAGCTCGAAGAAATGCCCGTTCAGGAGCAAACCCAATAAGCAGATCTCAGGTCACTCAGCTTACAAGCTGGGTGGCCTCCCACCTTCAAGATTCGGTTGTTTTTTAACCACTTTATCGCCTGGACACAACAAACCCTGCCTTCATCAATTTGAACCTCCGAAAAACTTATTCAAAACGCCAGCGGTCATACCCATCCGATACTCAGCCCATAGCCATTGGGGTATATTACCGGCTGTTCACTAAACGATCCCAACACCAAGCGGTAACGGAGCGCCGCTGCCAAACGGCAACAGGCACTGCCCTATAGGGAAGATCCAGGGTTCAACAGGAGCGAATCAATCGTAGGGTGCCCTGCGTGCCCCTTCTGCTTACTCCCCACCCAAGATCTATTCTGTCTCCGCCGGTATAGGCTGTAGATAACAATCGAGGCTCATTTTGAAATATCGTTCCTTCGGCCAAATTCTGGCTGTGACTCTCTTATTTGCTGTGTCGCTGGCCCAGGCTACCCCTGAAATTAACATAGCCCCAACACCCACTTGGGTGGATGCCGTCGACCTCTCGAGTAGTGTTGCCACACCCGAAGGCAGTGTTAGGTATCACCTGAGCAACTCCCAGATATCCCATACGAACGAACAACACCAATACTATTTTCAGTTGGTGATGGAGCCCCTCAATCAACAGGGGGTTAAACAGGTATCGGAACTGAACATTAGTTTTTACCCCGCGTTCCAGCAGCTGGTCGTTCACGAAATTACCGTCACCCGCAATGATCAAGTGATTGATCGCCTGGACAAACAGGACTTCAAGTTATTCCAGTCTGAGCAGGAGCTGTCCAGCAAACTCTACTCTGAAATGTGGAATGCGCTTTACATTCTTGAGGATATCCGACCCGGTGACAAAATCTCCTACGCTTATACACTCGAGGGAAGCAATCCTATTTTTGAACGCGGGGATTTTGGTACTTTCTACTTGTCATGGCCGGATGCCATCGACAGGCGCTATGTAAAAATTACCAGTGACAACAAGCTCAATTACCGTTTTAACAATGAAAAAGTACCGGTGAACGTTACCCGCAATAATGGCACTTACCAGTACACACTGGACCTGAAGCAGGTGTCTCCGATACTTCAGGAGGGGGAATACCCTCACTGGCATGACCCATTCAACTACATCCAATATTCAGGCTATAACAGCTGGGCTGAAGTAAACGACTGGGCAATGACACTCTACGATATTGACCTCTCCCTGCCACAGGAACTCACCCGGCAATTGGATCAATGGCGCGCAGAGGAAGGCCTTGAGGGAGCTGTCAGCAAGGCTATTGCCTACGTTCAGGAGGATATTCGCTACTTTGGGATCGAGTTTGGAATCAACTCACACCAACCGCGAACGCCGAGAGAGACTTTGGATAAGCGCTATGGCGACTGTAAAGACAAGGCCATATTAATAACCGCCATGCTGTCTCACCTGGGGGTTAACTCCTACCCCGCCTTGGTGTCTTCAGGACGCGGGCGTGACCTTGCCAATGATATCCCCTCTCCCAGTTCATTTGATCATGTAATCAGCGTCATTGAGCTCAATGGACAAGATTATTGGGTTGACGGCACCGCTTCCGGACAGGGCTCCAATATCAAAAGCAAAGGCTTCTTTGATTATGAATTGGCACTCCCCATTCGAAAGGGAACCCGAGCATTAAAACAAGTAACCACGACTTATCCCGCCAATGGCACTCTGCAACTGGATGTCACCGAAAATTTTGAAATCAATGCCGGAGCCAATACCGCAGGGCTAACTGTTGAGTCCACCTACAGCGCTCTCAAAGCGGAGCAAATGCGTCAATTTTTCCAGTCAGCGGACTCTGAATACATAAAGAGTAATTACGCAAACTTTATGGCAACTTACTACCCCGGTATTGAAATCACTTCCAATATCAAGCACCAGGACAATCGGGGTGAAAATGTACTTCAGGTATCGGAGCTATATGAGATCAGTGATTTTGCCGAGTTGAACTCTGCCCGGAAGATTTTCTCACTGTATGGCTCCAGTATCGCCTCTTACATCACCAGCCCCCAGAAGCGTATTCGCCATAGCCCATTAGCACTGGCACATCCTGTGGATATCAACCACAAAGCAGTAGCCAAAATTACTGGAGAGGTTTTGTGGAGAGAAGAATCCCAGGATCTACAGATAGACAATCCCTGGTTCACCTTCTCCAGAACCTCCGATCATATTGGCAATAACATCTCGGTGAACTACGCCTTTAAATCCAAAGCGGACCATGTCCGCAATACGGATATTGCCGAGTATATGGAGCAACTCGATAAACTGGATGAAGCACTTCAATATCAGTTCTGGGCCAAGGGCGATAATTCGAATACTCAGGAAACCAGCAAGGCAATGAAAAACCTGGTTAAGTCACTGATCAGGAAGTAAATAATGAAAAAATTCCTTTTTGCCCCCGTTATTTACTTACTGGCCTCTTGTGCGGCCCACACTTCCATCGAACCCGGCGATAGTGAAATAAGGCTGCTAACCGAACAAATTGCTAGCGCTCCAGATACAGTTGCTTATGAGGATTTCTGGGTTGCCTATCTTGAGTCTCAGCAACCCCTGAATAATATCGCGGCCAGAGAGCGCTACCAGGCGGAGCTATCCGCGATTGAATCTGGGGATAAGTCTTGTGAAGCCGTGGACTGGAAGGCCGTAACAAACAACAACATCCTGTCACTAACGCCCCATCTCAGCGCTGCAGAATGCTATGAGTCTGTGGGACAGTTAGAAGCAGCCAACTACCATAAAAACCTGTTTGAATTTATTGCTACTGGTATCCTCTCCGGACGCAGTGGTGAGTATAGCTACAGTGCCTTTGAGGTCGGGAGCTGGGCAGATGCAGAAGACCTGCTCACCATATCCGGCTATGAAATTATTGATAGCTATTTTGAATTTGCAAATAGTCGCAATGCTATATACCGCGTTTATAACGTAAAGGAAGTAGGCGGCTATCAGGTATCGAAAATCTACTTCGATAATGCCCGCTTTCTACACCGACTGCTCGCGATCCGGTATCCATTTGCCGGCACATCAGATCAGCTCTATACAGATGTGATCCAGGTACTAGCCTCTACAGATTATGCCGCTCGACACGCCGAAGGCATTGTGTTTCATGCGGAGGGGCAGTATCCACAGGCTGAACAGGCTTATCTGGACGCTATTGTTATGGGATCCATTTCCGCCAATATCAGTTTAGGGCGGCTGTGTCTGAGTGGCAAAACTGAAAAATTTGCAGTTAACGAGTGCGCACAATTATTTGTTGCTGCTGCGGATCTGGGGCTCGAAGAGGCGAAGGTTTACCTAGCCTATATAGCCTTTATGGGCCTGGGAATTGATCCGGACGAAGAATTAGCAACTTCACTACTCTCCAGTGCCGAACAACACCTGAAAAAGGGCCAGGCGGAGTATGAACTCTACTCCCTTTTAGCGTCAGAGGAATTTAACTCAGCGAACGAATCCGGTGCTGCACAATTCTTGCAAGCCAGCGCTAATAGAGGTTACCCCGTAGCCCACTTTACCCAGGCTATTGGTTACCTTGAGCAGAATAATTACTATCAATTTGAACAGCTTATTCAAAAAGCTTCCGATAACGGATTTTCACCAGCCCAGTTTTTTTATGCCAGCTACCTGCTGGAGGAGAAAAAAGAAGCCAGTGAGGGCATGGCACTTCTCAATGAGGCTGCAATTGCAGGCAACCCCGCTGCACTCTTTGAGAGAGGGCGTATCACACAACTAGGCGCCCATGGCCAACCGGCTAATATCAATCAATCTATCAGGGACTATCAAGCTGCGGCATATCGCAATCATCTTCCCGCACAATTAAAAATGGGGATACTGCACTCCAAGAATATTATTGCAGACGCCAACGCCGATATTGCCTATGCCTGGTATTTATTGTGTGGACGGGCCGGCCACCTGGAGTGTATTACCAATATGGGTTACTCCGCCGAAAATGGTTATGGAGTGGAACAAAATCCGACCCATGCAGCACAACTTTATAGGCTCGCAGCTGCAGAAGGCTCAGCCAACTCCAGTGCCAGGTTGGCCGGACTTTACGAGGCCGGTAACGGAGTAGAAAGGGACCTGGAACAGGCAATCTATTATTACACTCAAGCAGCAGAGAGGGGACTAGCAAGCGCTATGAATAAGCTGGGGCTCATATATTTGGACTCCGGTAGTGATTCTTTCAACAACTATCCCGAGGCTCTTCATTGGTTCGAGCAGGCAGCGAATCAAAATTCAAAGTATGGATACTTTAACCAAGCCCGTATGTATGAACAGGGGCTTGGTGTAGAAGTTGATCTAGATCGAGCAATGTCACTCTACGAGGAAGCCTCAAAGAGAGGGCACGGCATAGCTTCACTGAAAATTGCTGAGGCCTATAGTCAAGACGATAATCCAGGCAAAAACCTTGATCAGGTACGTTACTATTTGAAATTAGCTACTGAACAGAGTGACGACCAACAATTGAAAAAAATCTTGGAAAACTGCGCTGACACCGAAGAGTGCAATGTCTCACACTTAAAACAGTTTCTGAGTGGACTCCCTGCAGAATAAGATTATTTTTGCGGTCGACTATTCACAGCGAATAGTTGACCGCGTTCAACTTTATTTTGCCAACAGACTCCCAAACCACTCTTTTTCCTACCTTAAAATCCTCAACTATTTTCCGACCTATTTTCTTTATTTTTATTGACAAAAATTTCTAGGTGCGACCGATAGCACCATTTTTTGCTCAAGCAAAAGATCAGCCTCAAAAGCAAGCCAGCCATCACAGAATATGACTGACAGCTCTTTATACTCCGCGCCAATTACATTTGGTTTAACGGATCTATCGAGGCGATATGACCTATTCACTGAAGTTACTCACGGCTATCAGTTTATCTGTATTTCTTACTGCTTGCGGTGGGGGCGGAAGCTCCGATGACAACGAACCTGACGGCACTCCAGTAAGCAGCGATAGCGATTCAGGGGCAAACCCTGACGGCGATGATGACGATGGCAATACTGGCTCTGATGATGACAGCTCCAGCTCTGATGATGATGACAGTTCAGATTCGGATGACGACGACGGCGATGACTCCCCTAGCATAAGCGGTGACAGCGGCAGCGTCAGTGAAGATGTCGAG
This sequence comes from Microbulbifer maximicatervae (SeqCode), assembly GCF_052468095.1. Next base: position 307,769 of record NZ_CP174332.1, on the reverse strand, counting down.
ACAACGGTTTCAGGGCAACTGGTCGATAACTCAAACAGCAATCAAACCTTTGAATCCGGAAACTTTCAAGGGACTTACGGAGAGCTTGAAATATCCAGCGATGGCAGCTGGACCTATACCTTGGACAGTGAACTATCCGATCCAATTGCGGGCTCAGAATTAGTGACCGACGCATTTAACATTGGTATCGGCTCCAGTGATTCAGAAGCCACTATATCCATTTCCATAACCGGTTACGACGATGCCTACACGTTCAATCCCGCCAGCCCACTGGCCACTTTGATTGTTGAGGGTAAGGAATTTTCTTCAGGAACATTCCTTTTGGAGGATGTCGATGGCAATACTCCGGAGTTTGTCGAGGAAACTCTTAATGGATCCTTCGGCGATTTCAAGTTATACAGCAACGGGGATTGGGAATACAGCCTGAATGATTCTGCAGACAGTTTAAAAAATGGCGAGACCACAGAGGATACCATTTCATTTCAACTTAGCGATGGCACTACTCAATCGATTGCCTTCTCTGTCGTCACTTTAGAGCCTGATGAAAGCAGTATCGTATTCATTTTCATGAACTTCTCTGATGCTGAACCTACAGATACCACTGATATCTCTGATATTGCAGATATGGTCTTTAACGATGAGGACTCTCTCGATAATACCTACCTAAAGAATTCATTGGGACAACTAAAATTCCTGCGCCATCGCATCAGCGACAACTCCCTGGAGCATTACTGCTATGGAGAAGGTAGCAATGAAGATAGCTCCATTGACTGTATCAGTTACAACATTCCAGATAACCAGGATGGTGGCACTTTAAGTGTTGAAGATGCGGCAGCCCGTTCCAGCCAGGGAGGAGAATATACAGATGGAGGATACACTTGGCGTGACAATGCAACAGAATGGGCGGAAGCTAATTTAGTTGACGAAAATAACAACCCTATCAACCTAAGCGACTGGCGCCACCGCGTTTACATCTATCCTCCTGAGGCCAAAAGTGCTGGGCTGGTTGGGGCCGGTGTCGCCTCTGTTGGTGGTAAGTGGAGCATCGTTACCGCTTATACAGACCAGATAATAATGGGCCATGAACTTGGCCACAATATTGGACTCAGCCATGCCGGCAATGACGACAACAATGATGGCGATACCTTCGATAGTGGCGAAAGCGAGTATGGAACAGATGGGAGCTTTATGGGGAATGCCTGGACTTCGCGCTTGTTTGGCAGTGGTCACCGAGAGTACATGGGCTGGTATGATTTATTCCCCGAGTATACCCAAACGGTAACACAGGCCGCCGGCAGCACAGAAGAGGTGGAGATTGAGGCTATTGAGCTGACCGCGGGAGAGCTCTCAGGAAATCTGCCCCAACAGCTGAAAGTTGAGAGTTCCGGTAGTCAGAATGGAGAAGACTATTACTACGTGAACTACCATGTAGGCCATGACATACTGAACCCATCGTCTCATATGGAAAATTCAGTATCCGTTCATTATCTCGATAATAGACTCTTTAACCATGTAGCAGAACTCAAGGAACCAGGAGATAGTTTTACCGACTCAAATATTGGCTTAACCATTGAGTTTCAATCTATGGCCTCAGACAAACAGTCGGCCACTATCTTAGTCAGTTACAGTGATTAGGCTATAAATCCGTTACCGCAGGATAAATACTATGAAAAAGTTCATTCTAATAGCGTTTGCATTGAGCTTCTCCCTGTTTGTGCAAGCAGAGGAGATTGTAACCGGCACCTTGGAAGAAATTATCTCTGAAGATTTTGAAACGGGAAAATCCGAGCGTAAGTTTTCCCTGAAAGATGAGCAGACTGGCCACTACTTTTTCCTGGATGCCGATGAGGCCAAGCTCAAAGGTATGAAATCTGGAGATCGGGTTAAAATTCGTGGTGAGCGTGGAGAAAAGCACACACTACGCATAAAAGAATCAGAGAAAATAGAAGTAAAGGATAGCGAGTAGTCATTTATTAATTAAAAACGATTTACCGCCCTATCTGATTAAAATGGAATAGTGCTCAGAGATAACCCGAGCACTATTCCACACTTTCTTCTACCTCACCCTTAATTGATTTAACTGATCCATGTGCGGCATAAAGTTCAGAGCACAGCGGCGGTTAAAATCCTTGATATCTTCCAGTTTATATTTGTGTGCAAACTCATTACCTGGACGCAACTGTTCTTGTCCCGGGTAAATCCCCTTGCCAGTCAACAGGCAATTCCAGGATACATTCGGGAAATAGACATCCAGCTTTTGATCCAGTAGTTCATCAGTAATATTCTTGCCTGCCATCCAGGACATCAAGATTGAACGCAGGGAGGGAGATATCTTTTCATTAGTGCCATTGGCAATCCAATAGTCCGTATCTGTTCTCGAACTAATACGGTAGTGACAGACGATATAGTCCCGAACCGCATCAAAACGAGCGCTGATACGATTATTAAAGTCATCCCTATATGTATCAGTATGATCACCATTGTTATAGGCCTCTATAAAGCGCACCACGGTTTCCTGAACCATATCAAGCGCCGTTGCCTCCAAAGGCTCAATAAAGCCTTGCGAGAGCCCCACCGCCAGGCAATTCTTGGCCCAGTGTTGGGCGACCCGTCCCACCTTGAACTTTAATCTACGCGCCTCGACATCACTGTCCAACAACCCCAAGTGAGCGCGAAATTCCGTTTCTGCCTTGTCATCGTCAACAAAGCGAGAGCTGTAAACATATCCGTTGCCATTGCGATTAGTCAGGGGGATTTTCCACGCCCAGCCATATTTCATCGCAGTAGAAATAGTGTGCGGTGCATACTCCCTTTCCTGGTCTGTAGCAAATACAACCGCAGAATCGTTAAACAGACTCTCAGCGCTACTAATGAAAGGAACCTTCAGGGATTGTTGTATAAGACTTCCACGGAAGCCGGAACTGTCCACATACAGATCCGCTTTGAGCACCTCACCGTCAGTGGTTTTCAGGTGATCTATATTCCCCTGTGCATCGAGCATGGCGCCAGCCACTGTCGCCACCTTATATCGAACGCCTTTTTTTTCGGCAACACGACGCAGGAACTGGCCCAATAAACCAGAATCAAAATGGTAGCCATAGGCAATTTCAAAAGGGAAGTTTTCCGGCGCGACCGGGGATAATTTTTGTCGGATCATCTCTGTGGCCAGAAAGAAGTGGTTCGGGTGCCCCTCCAGGTCAACGCCTTTCCTGCGCAGATAACTATTATGAAAAAATGCCGGGATAGTAAATTGGTCAGGCTGGCCGACAAAGGGGTGAACATACTCGGTAAAGCCCGGTTTGACGGACCAATCCCTAAAGGTAATTCCCACTTTGTAAGTAGCGTTACAAGCAGGCATCCACTCTGATTCGCTAACCCCTATAGCCTCCATAAAACCTTTCAATGGCGGAGTTGATCCCTCCCCCACACCGATAATTCCAATATCCGGAGATTCCACCAGGGTGATTTCAAACCCTTTATTCTGCCAATGGGTCGCCATCAGATTGGCGGTTATCCAGCCAGCGGTACCCCCGCCAAGAATAATTATTTTTTTACATTGATTGCTCATGGCGACTCTCAAAAATTCGGCACCGCACTTATTTTCGGGCCATTTGACATTTCAAAAAAAAAACCGCCCGGCAAGCGTAGCTCAGCGGGCGGTCTCTTATCACATCTTCCGTTTACACCGAAAGAATCAGCGATACTTAGTAGCTATAGTTCAAGCCGAGGTAGAACTGACGTCCAAACTCAGTGTATTCACCGAGGACGCCATCTACTCCGTATGATTTCACATCAGCCTCATCCGTAAGATTGTTCGCTGAGAAAATCACATCGATACCATTATCAAATGCGTAGGATATCTGTGCATCGACAGTGGTATAGGCTTGCGCTTCCACTGGTGTGGAGCTACCTGGTACCGGCATATTCAGGATAAATTCATCCCGATAGCGAACATTGACGTGGGAGCTGAAATTACCAATATCCCAGAATACTGTAGTGCTCCAGACATTTTCAGAGAGGCCCGGCAACGGCAGGTTTTCACCATAGAGGTTACCGCCACTCACTTCGGTTTCACTCTCAGTATATGAATAGCTGGCGGTCATACCCAAGCCAGCCCAAATACCTGGCAGCTGATCAAAGGTTTTGGTACCCGCAAGCTCGATGCCTCGAATATAACCACCCTTGTCGTTGTTCACGTAAGTCTCAAAAGCGCCGGCTTCCAGACCAACGGGAATTTCAATACCCAGGGAATCAAACAGCGCCGTCCGATCTGCCTGGCTGTCCAGGTAGATATACTGCTTTTCTACCAGGCTTTCGATATCTTTCCAGAAAATGGCTGCAGTTACCGCGCCGCCATCTTCGAAATAGTGCTCATAAGCCAGGTCAAACTGGTTTGCACGGAAAGGATCGAGGTAGGGAGACCCCTTGGTCCAAACGTTGTACTCCGTAGCGCCATCGTTGTTAACACTGTTCCAGGAGCCAGCGCCGCCCTTCAGCTGCCCAACTGGCGGACGGCCCATCACTTTAGCTGCAGCAAAGCGAATGTAGTCCTGCTCGGTCAGCTCAAAGTTCAAGTTAAGGGAAGGCAGGGTATCTGTGTATTCGGGGCCGTACTCAACATAGTCGTAGCTATCTGAAGTTACACCCACGTCATCAGTAATTTCGATACCATTGCCAGCACCCACATTTTGGATACCGCTGGACTTCACATCGGTTTCAACAACCCGCACACCGAAATTACCAGTTACTGGAATACTACCCAACTGGGTTTCGATATTGGCCATCAGGTAGTAGGCAAAAACTTCCTCTTTCACAGCACCGGACTCAACGAAAGTCCAGTCCTGGCTAAATACCTTTTTACCTTCGTAATTACCGGCACCAAAAATACTGGAAGCCAGGGCATCCATATCGTTGACTACGAATTGTGGTATCCCATTGGTAGATTCAATGCTGACATAGCCGTCCAGTAGTTGCGGCTCACAATCGATGTCGGACAGGTTATCCGCGCAGTAGTCATTGAATTGACCATCGCGGCTACCGTACAGGAAAGCACCACGCTCAGAATCGAAAGTACGCTCAGAGACACGGAATCCAGTCTCTATAGAGGCAATGGCTCGCCACTCCAAGTCAAACTTGTAATCGAACTTGAAGGCTTCAACCTTATCGGTGTACTCGTGGGGGTACTCTTCGTAGCGCGACAAACGCATGGTATCCAGATCGGTGAAATCTACACCGGAGAAAACGCCTGAGGGAATACCATCACCATTAAGGGAATAGGCAAAGCTCTGCCCAGCAGCTTCTTCCCAGGTCTCTAAGTTCCCATTGTCATCGTAGGTCAGGTCGTAAGCGTGCATGGATACAATCTGATCCTTGCGCGTCTTGGTGCCCTTACTATAGGAGTAGTCAACGGCCAGGGTATGGCGGTCACCAAAATTCCACTCCAGGTTCAGGCCAATACTATCGCTGTCCGCCTGAGTGGATTGATCCTCAGAGCGGGATTCAAACCAGGGGCTGGAATCGTAAACAGTTTTTGGATCGGTAATAATTACCGTTCCATCGGTAACCACTCCACCGTTTACTTCCGTATCGGAAAGGGTATACATGTCTGTATTGGCCAGCCCACCAACCGTAATACCGTGGCGAGTATCCACACGCTCAAAGTCAGATTTGAAGTAATCCAACTGGGCCTTGAAACCATCGGTAGGCTCAAAAACGACGCTAGCCAGGTAACCATTGCGGGTATCGGTACCATCACCTGACTGCCATTGGAATGCGCGCGGCAAAGCATCTGCGCTGCCGTCACCATCGTAATCGCTTGCCGGCGGTTCATAACCGATCTGGGCGTCTGCACCCGTGCGGGACTTTACAAAGCTATTCGGCTGCTCAAGGTGGGAATAACCCAGGGCGACGCCCACCTTGTCATCCATAAATTTACCCATGTACGACAGCGTGACACGCTCACCGAACTCGTCGGCACCGACGTCGTCTGCTGCATCGTTAAACGACATACGCACATTGGCATTAAAGTTGTGTTCTTTCTCGGCGTCGAGAGGATTGGCTGTTTTCAGCTCTACAGAGCCCGCTACACCACCTTCGATATGAGAGGCTTTCGGAGTCTTGTAGACCGCGGCCTGATTAATCAGCTCAGCTGGGTACTGGTCAAAAGATATCCAGCGAGTACTTTCGGTATAACCACTGGTAGAGGCCTGCTCACGACCATTCAGGGTGGTCTGCAGGAAGTCGCCGTTCATACCGCGGATATTTAGCTGTGAGGACTGACCGTTGGATCGCACGGTGGTTACGCCGGGCAGACGGCCCAGGGCATCAGCGATTGATTGGTCGGGAAGAGATGACAGAGCGCCCGCATCTACCACATCGGCCACAACATCGGCGGCGCGCTTGGCTTCAACGGAGTCCAAAACGCTGGTGCGAATACCGGTAACTGTTACTTCTTCCAGTGTTTCCTGCTCCTGCGCATAGGCCCCAACCGAGGTGGACACGGAGGCCGCGATGGCAGCAGATAGCAAAGTGGGTCTGAGCGCCCCTTTACCTTTATTGGATAGACTCATCATCTTCTCCCTGGACTTATCGTTATGTTGAGACCCTGCATCCTAGGGCGGCCCCTAATCCATAACATCCTCCCCCGAGGGGGGAGGAGACGGGAAAAAGTGTGAGATCAATCACAGGTGTAATTTAATACACGTTTGTCAGGCCATAACCCAACAAAAGTACCGGGCAATTACCCCTCAAGCTGTACTGCAGCGCCAATCAAGGCCTGATAACCCGCATTCAACGCGTATACCGGAACGGCCTCCATCCATTGAGCGACACGCCCTTTCGTCAGGAAACGCTGCTCAAACTCGCTCTCAGGTAGCAATTCAGCGATCCTGGGCAGTATACCACCACCCAAAAATACCCCGCCACGCGCGCCCATATACAAAGCCGCATCCCCGGCCGCACTGCCGAGAAAATTGAGGAAATCTATCAGAGCTTCACGGCACAGCGGATCTGAACCTTCAAGGCCACGGGCGCTGATATCGGGGGGCGTCAGGTCCTCAGCAATCTCTCCGTTCAGCTCGCAAACTGCGCGATAGAGATTAACCAGCCCATTGCCCGACAAAACCCATTCGTTGAAAACGGGTAGCTGGGTTTTCATCAGAATTTGCAGCAACTGCAATTCACGCTCAGTGGAGACTGTCAGGTTGGCATGCCCCCCCTCTCCCGCCAGCACATGGTATCGGCCATCGGCTTCAGCCAGTCCGGCAACACCGAGGCCGGTTCCGGGACCTAGCACCGCCATAGGGGCACCTGCCTGCCGGGGAGTATCACGCAGTACCTGGTAATCTGATTCGGCCAGACGGGGCAAAGACTGAGCCAAGGCGGCAAAATCATTAATCAGCTCTAGGTGGGGAAAGCTAAACTCTTGTGCCAGCTCCCCGGCGTCAATAGTCCAGCCCAGATTAGTCATATAAACCTTTCCACCAGTTGGGGTCATCTCCAGCGGACCGGCTGCTGCAATACACGCCTTTTCCGGGCGCGGCTGGTTTAACCCATCGAGCCAGTGCTGTAATGCTGCATCAAATCCCTCGAAGCGTTGGCAATCAACGACTTTGAGTTCTTCCAGCTGATAACCCTCTGCTACAGGCTTGGCGATGGCAAATCGGGCGTTGGTCCCACCGATATCCGCTACGATACTCGTCATAGTTATCCTTCTAACTTCCCCCTAAAAAAGGCGATATAACTTAAGGCGTCAGACAAAATATTGCCAGCCCCAAAGCTTACTACAGAGGACAACTCACCCTATAAAGAAACCGCATAACCCCATACATAACCCAGATAAGCTCGATAAACCTCGCAACAGAAAACCAAACTGCAACTTTCAGTCACTTTATTTTAGCGATCAGCGGGGGGGATATTTTTCACGCTATCGGTAAACGAGCAGATTTCATCTTTACTAAATCGAGTATTGACTCGCTTCTGTGAGGCCGGTTGATAGCTAATACCCACACCGCTACGCCGCGCAACCTGGGGTCGAATAGGGCGGGGGCAAAAATTACCGCCACAGTTAGGGCAGACGTTACTGAGTAATGTCTCGACGCAGGGCTGGCAGAAAGTACATTCGTAAGTACATATCATCGCCTCTTCCGAGTTTGGCGGTAGATCTTTATCGCAATTCTCACAGTTCGGCCTTAACTCCAGCATCCCAGTTCCCTCCTTGTTCGCTAAATAATTTTTTGAAGTTTATTAGTCTTAATTTCTCGCTCAACCTCCCTACACAAAGGAAGTTATCCCAACAGAAAATAACTACATAAAATCTGTATAAGCTTTATATATGGAAGATTAAATAGCTTTTTATATTAACGACTTACTCTCTCCAATAGTGGTATTAAAATGACAGTAAATCGACAAATTCCGACATGATCCACTGTTACAAAATCAACATTGCAAAATGCTTATCCAAACCATCAAATTGATGACTATCTCTCGATAAGATAACCACATTAATTAATTTCTAAGAAAGGAAAACCAACTTAGACACTTCCCTCAGATTCCACAACCAGAATGCGAGCCTCACCAACAGGATGAGCTACATGTTCCGTGCCCTCAGAAGCGTGGAATATATCACCAGGTCCAAGAAGTTCCGATTCGGTTCTACCTGCCACTTTGTAAAACATTTCTACATGACCATCGAGAACAGCGAAGACTTCCTGACCATCATTGATATGCCAAATATAAGGTTTATTAGTCCAATGCAGTTTAGTGGTAATCCCGTTCATATTTGCGATAAGTTGCGATTCCCAGGGCTTACTACCGGTAAAATCTCTGCTACGCACTATTTTCATAATGTTTATTCCAATATCGCTTTATAAAATTTCCGGAACCACCATTTAGAGAGTCGGTAACTATAAGGCGGGTTCTTCAGGCGCAGGTGTAGTCATAACACCATTTTCATCAGCCTTTTTTTCTGCCAGCTCATCAACTCGCCTCACCCCAAAAGTCACCGTTGGTGGAATCCCCATCCCCAGATCGATGTCCGCAACACGATAATTGCATCCCCTGGCTTTAAGAATGGCATTCACCTTCTCCTGCTTCTCAACCGCTTTGATAACGGTATTGGCTATTACTTCATCACTGCTAAAAGCGGTTACGGACTCATTGACCCTTTCACCGAGTTCCTTGGCTTTATCAAAAATACCCATAATTTACTATTCCATCTCTATTCATTCGCGGCCGAAATCATAGGTTAAATATCTATTTTTAGGAACCGCAAGCAGGTAGCCCTGACTCCACCTCGGGGTCACAGAAAGCAAAGGTTAAGACGAGCTGGTCACTTGAAGCAGAGACTTTGAGCAACCACTTAAAAGGGGCTCATTAGTCAGCACCAGGCCTTTGTACAAAATAATCTGACCACCTATTCATGAACCGGCAAATCCGCTGGATTATTCATGCCAAAACCTATTTTCCCCCTATAATTTCGAGACTCTCCCGCTCTCGTCTTGCCCACCCCAGATTGATGTGTCACTATCATTTTTTTGAGGTTTGGTAACGATAAATGAGTGGGCGCAAGCAGTTCGATGAGTCACAAGTACTAGACAAGGCCATGCGCGTTTTCTGGGAAAAAGGCTACAAAGCAACTTCCTTGTCGGATCTTGAATCGGCCATGGGACTGAATAAATCCAGTATCTACAACACCTTCCAAAGCAAGGAAGGGTTGTATGGCCGCTGTCTGGAACATTTCCACACCCAATACGCCTGCGATGCTATGGATACCTTGAATCACCCGGACTTCCGCACAGCCATGGGCGGCTTCCTGGAAATGCTTCAGTCAGGTATGGAGAGCTCTGAAACTCCAGAAGGCTGTATCGCTACTATGGCAGCTATGGAGGTGGGTGCCAGTGAAGGATTTCTCGCTGACCTGGTAGCCAAGGGTACCAATGATATGCTGAACCGGATCGAAACCCGTATGCAGAAGGCTATTAACGATGGCCAATTGCAAGCCGGTGTCGATTGTGCCGCCCTCGCCGCGATGGTTATGGCGGTAAGCCGAGGCGTAGTGGCCCTGAATAAAGGCACGGGCAGTACCACAGCAGGCAAAAACAGTTACCAACAGCTATCCACAATTCTGGACCAGTATACACTTCCCTAAAAAAGCCCACCCCAAAACTTCTTGCCTCTTTGGGGTGGGAATGGGGGTATTCCTGTGAGAATTAACTTTTAGAAATAGCGACGTAATTCCAACTGAAAATAGTCGTCGTTGCGCAAATTGTAGGTAGGGTCTTCTTCATCGGCATTACCGAAAAAACGCGCTTCCGCTTCCATTAACCAGCGGTCATTTAGTCGGTGGGTCAGTTCCAGATTGGAAAAACGACTACCGTTATCCAAATCGGTACTTACGGCAAATAAAAGCTCCGTATCCTGCGTATTATTTAGAGCGTATCGCGCACCTATCGCAATGTCATTTTGACTGGTCGTAGACCAAGGTCCGGTACGATCATCAAATTGATACTCCATTAATACCCCAAGATCTGAGACCGTTTCGCCAATACCATAAAATGTATATTCGAAACCGCCGACAGCCGCTGTCTGGCGACCTTCACCGCGAGGTTTAAATGAAATAGCTTCAAACTTCCACAACCAATCTCCACGGGTAGTTTGGATGTCCACACCCGTCTGATCGATCTGTGCATAGTAAGGCGCAAGCAAGCCATCTTCCGTAAGCAATAATAATGGATCCCGATTAGTGCCGGAAAAATGGCTGAGGCCCAGGTCCCAATCTCCAAGTACATGGCTGTAACGCAAGGCCCAATCTATGTGCTTTTCCTCCCGGTCAGATTGATAGACCGCAGCATCCTCATCCACCGGCAGCGGAGCACGTAATCGCCCTTCCCGGCCAGCAAACTGACGCTCACGAAAACCCAGTAAACCGTACACCTCCAGTGTTCCCCAATCACGCTCCATCAGGAGGTTAATCATGGGTTGGCCAAGCTTGTCTTCACCATCGATATTTTCCAACGCATCATCCTGGTTAATCACATCCACCAAGTGCACGGTTTCAGTAACTCCCCAAAATACTTTGCGCACCCCGGCATAAAGCTCGAAACTATCGTAAGCTTTCCACCAGTAAAGCTCGCCGAGATCCGCGTGATTGCGATCGCTATCCTCACTGTCCCAGCGCCCAAAGACACTGGCCACAACACGCTGGTTTCCATCGTCAAAATCTCGGTAGTACTCGAGATTTAAAGACGCAGAAAGACCGGCATCACTTTGTGCTGAATCCAAAGGGTCTGCGGTGAATGCGCGGGCCTCCAGGCCCGCATAACCGCTCAACTCATTTGCTCCAGCCATATGACTCAACGCCGCCAATAGTGGCAACAAAGTGAGTATTTTTCGGTTAACCATGGGCGCAATCCCTATTTCGCCCTGGAGAGACTATTTTTGGTGAAGTCGCGATCGGTAAAACCATTGCCAAATACCCAGTCGCCGTACAACAACTCTGTGGATTTACCAGTCTGGTGATTAACCATTTCCATTTTATTGGCTCGCCAGTATTGATCGCCGTACTGGTTGTAGTCGGAAATCGTGAGGGTCTTCATCAGGTCCCCTTTTCGGTCATAATAGTCGGTTCTCCATGCGCGGTACTCCTCTGTATCAACCCAAAGGTGTTGAATGGAATAACCGGATTTAGGATCAACCGGGTCCAACTCCAGAACAAAGTGATCGCGGCCATCGAAAGACTCGTTGCGCAAATATTTATAGGTGTATTTCTCCACCTCCTGTGAGGCGATATCTTCATAGGAGAATTCACTACCCATAAATGGTCCAGACTTGTTACTGGAGGAAATACGCTTTACTCGCTTTAAAGCAGGCAAATAGAGCCACTGGTCATCGGAGCCCACTTTATGAGTAAAGGACAAAAATGCTGTGCCCTTTACATCCCGAGGGTTGTCAAAAATCACCAGGGATTTATCTCCGTCATTTTCCTGCTCCAGAGTTTTGGTGCGCATAGCCCGCACACTCTCCTCACCATATTTATTGCGCAGGGTCATTGTTAGGCTGTTGCTGAGATCGCCGAATCCCAAGTCGCGGCGGTCCGCCTCCTTGGCAATTTCCAGACCTTTTTCTGCGGCCAGATCCAGTTCACTGGCAGAAACAGATAAAGCTGCCAGAGCCAGGGCACCTGCTAGGGCCCGTGTCAAAAACGGTTTATTAGAGCGGCTGGGTTGCATAGTTTTGCTCCTTATTTTCAATAGGGGTGATAGCGGGGTCGTACGCCTTGGCATCGAGCTTCATCAAGAGAATCGGAAGAAGCAGGAAATCCGCCAGCAAGGCCATCAAAATGCAAATTGCGGTCAGAAGTGCCATGGAAGAATTCATACCGAAGGAGGACTGGGCCAACACCATAAATCCGGCAATCAGAATGACTGAGGTCACAACTATCGCTACACCCACTGAAGAGAAGGCGTAACGCAGTCCGTCCTCCACGTTATAGCCTGCACGGCGCTGGCGCAGGTATTTACTGAGGAAGTGCACTGTGTCATCTACCACAATACCCAGTGCCATACCGGTCACCATAGTGACAGCCACATTGACTTCAGCTACCAGTGCACCCCAGAGGCCAAATGCCAGGCCGGCCGGCAACAAGTTGGGAATTAAGCTTAAGAAACCGAGTTTGACACTGCGCAGGGCAATACCAATCAGTGCAGAAATTAACACCAGCGCAACCAGAGTGCCCACCAACATGCCCTCCATATTGCGCTCGGCAATATTGGCAAACATGATCGCCGGACCTACACCATAGGCAGTTACACCAATGTTTTTCTCCAGCCAATTACTGCCGGCATCCGCTACCGATTTGAGTTCTTTCGACTTGAGGTTATCGAGAGTCACAATAATCTGCGTCGACGACTTAGCCACATTCAGCTGATTATTTAAATCCAAGCCGTAGGGAAGAGACAGCTCGTACAGTAATAAATACTGGGCTGCCAATTCCTGCTCTTCAGGCAACCTGTAGTAGGCCGGATCGTCAGCATGCAGATTTTTGTTCAAGCGCTTGAAAGTATCGCCAATGGTATTGACATGGCGCACCCCGGGCTGGGCCTGCATCCACTCAGTGAAACGCTCCAGATTGGCAAGAAACTCCGGATTGCTAACACCATTGTTGTCACCGGATTCGATCGAGTAAATCAGCTGGTAAATACCGGAGAGGTTGTCATTGATATAATCTGAATCGGTTCGGAACTCCACAGATTCATCAAAGTAACCAACAAAGTCATCATTAATCTCATTGTTTGGAATCATTGCCAGTAATCCCAACGAGACAATGACTCCCGCCAGTAGTATCGGGCGCTGACGGCGAATCACAAAATCTCCCAGAGTATCCATGGAGCGTCCAATTTTGGATTCACTGGCGCGACTCTTGGCTGGCAGTATCGCCATCAATGCAGGCAGTAAGGTAACCGATAAGAAGAAAGCCACCATCACACCCATCGCGGTAATATTACCCAGATCGTGGAAGGGAGGCGCATCGGAAAAGTTCATCGACAAAAAGCCAATGGCGGTAGTGATCGAAGTTAAGAACACGGGCCCCATGTTGAGCTGCAAGCTCTCTTTAATTGCATCGTGCTTGCTGAGTCCACGGCGCATTGCAGCAAATAGACTCACCAATATATGTATCGAGTCCGCCACTGCGAGAGTCATAATAATGGTGGGCGCAGAAGCGGAGGGCGGTGTCAATTTAACACCTATAAAACCGGCCAAACCCATGCCTGCGGCCATGGAGAAGACGATAACCAACAGCGCTGCAAAAGTCGCACTGAAGCTCCGCACCAATAAAAATACAACTGCAATAATCACAAGGTACATGAGCGGAACTAAGGTGCTCATATCTGACTGAGAGGCTTCAAAAAATGCATTACTCAGTAAAATAATACCGGTCGCATAGACCTCTACATCGTATTTTGCCTCAATCTCTTCCATCAATGCCTGTGCAGCTTCAGCCGCTTCAGGGGTTTCATGCATGGATTTTTGTGGAAGCTGGAAGGTGATATTTATCCCTGTAACGGAGCCATCACTATTTACCAGGCGCTCCTTCAAAGTGGGATCTGCCAGCGCTACAGCCTTGATAGAAGCCAGGGTTTCTGCATCTAAACTGCTGGCATTTTCCACCAAGTCCTGTACCAGAAGGTCATCTTCTTCAGCAATGGTGTGCTGGAAGTTAGTGATTGAATCCACCCGCAGCGCATAGGGTAACAACCAGGATTTCTCGGTCATCTCCTCTACGGCTGCCAGGGCATCATTGGAAAAGGCATTGCCATATTTTGGCACTACCGCAAACAGAATATTGTCATTCTTAGTGTAAGTGCGCTGGATTTGCTCATAAGCTTGTAGTTGAGGATTAGCTTCACTAAAGAATGCCCGGTAATCATTGTTGAAACCCAGGAATCTTGCTCCGCTTACCGCAAAGAAGGCTAACAGTAGTGCGCCAATGGCTACCAGCCATCGATATCGAATAAGCCAATCCGCATAACGGCTGACCCAATTCGAAGGTAATTGGGGGGATGACATGAAATCAGCTCCTTCAAACAACTTGATAGAAAAATAATTAATCAACAACCTAAGCAAATGGGTATTTACTTACGGCCACAGAATCCCGTAATAGCCAATATAAGATCAGCTACAAAATTTGATAAAAAGGCACACTAATGCCATCAGCCAAACCGTATATATTGCCGAGACATCAATAAAAAATTATCGCTTTTGGCGCTATAAGAACCACTTCTTTGTAATTAATGGTAGCCAACTATCAGGCAAAGCTTATCTTTCCCCAACACAGGGGCGACCACCAGAGAGCCGTAGAGTTAAGAGAATACCTAATTTAAAATATCGTAAATCTAACAATAAATATAATAATTATTAATATATGCCTAAGACAGGCAGATATATTAGTAACCTGCCAATTATTATCACTATAAATTAACTCGTTAATTATCCTCTAAGAAATAATTAGGGGCTCGACAAGTTAAACATCTCTAATTGTTTCCAACCATTACTTTAATCACGTATTTAGGCCCAAAGTGATTGGTCAGCAATACCAATAGCCTTGGACACCGTAGCTACTTCTGGGCATTCCATTGCGCCCACTACAACAGCAGTACAACAGCCTGCCCAACCTATGACCAACCTATGACCAACCTATGACCAACCAGTATCAATTTCTGTATCACCCAGTCTCGTGAAAACCTTGAGAACCTCCTGCAGCCCTCATTGTTCTGTGGTTATAGCTCTTTCCACAATCTATACAGAACATCTTGAACCGTTCGGTTCATCATGTCAACAGCGGAAATTCAAAATATATAAAGGCAAGACAGCTTGAGGGAGTCGGCTGCGCAAGATCTGAGTTAAAATCGGGCGACGATAATGAGAATGAAGGAATTGTGCTGTGAAAAAACTACTCCTGCCCATCGCAATCGGTGCATCGCTGCTGGCTACTCATGCCTTTGCAAGCGATCCTAAGCCTCAGCAATTGCTGGAAAATACTGAATCCAAAGTGATCGAGTGGCGTCGCCACCTGCACCAGAACCCAGAACTGGGCAATCGCGAATTTGAAACAGCCAAATATATTGAAAAACACTTACGTGCACTGGGCCTTGAAGTTGAAACAGGTATCGCCCATACCGGCCTTGTGGGCTTTTTGAGAGGCGGCAAACCGGGACCAACTGTTGCCTTGCGCGCGGACATGGACGCTCTGCCAGTCACCGAGAGAACCGATGTGCCCTTCGCTTCCAAAGCGAGAACCACTTACCAAGGTAAAGATGTTGGCGTTATGCATGCCTGTGGCCACGATACCCATGTGGCCATGCTGATGGGCACTGCCGAGGTCCTGGCAGGCCTTCGCGATGAGCTGGCTGGAAACGTCTTGTTTATATTCCAGCCCGCAGAAGAAGGCGCACCGGACAATGAAGAAGGTGGCGCGGAGTTGATGCTCAAAGAAGGGATCTTCAAGAAGTACAAGCCGGACGTGGCCTTTGGCCAGCATGTCACTTCATCACTACCCACCGGCGTCATCGGCTATCGCTCGGGCCCGCTTATGGCCGCTGCCGATGAATTCCGTATTACCATCAATGGCCGCCAAACCCATGGCTCACGCCCCTGGGGTGGAGTGGACCCTATTGTCGCCGCCGCACAAGTCGTAATGGGCACCCAAGCCATTGTCAGCCGCCAGATCGACATCACCAAAGAGCCCGCAGTCGTTTCCTTCGGACGTATTGACGGTGGTGTCCGTAACAATATCATTCCCGATAGTGTCTATCTGAATGGCACCATCCGTAATTTTGATATGGATAACCGTGCAGAAATTTTCAAACGCTTAAAAACCACTGCGGAGTTAATTGCTGAAAGCTCCGGTGCAAGCGCAGATGTGGAGATTCTGGAGGGCTATCCGGTAACGATAAATAATGCGGAGCTGACAGAAATGGCCCTGCCTATTCTGAGATCTGCTGTCGGCGACAAGAATGTTGTAGAAGTACCCAAAATCACGGGGGCAGAAGATTTCTCCTACTACGCCAATGAGGTCCCTGGCTTTTTCTACTTCCTGGGAGTAACTCCTAGGGATCAGGATGCTAGCCAAGCTCCAAGCAATCACTCACCGCTTTTCTATGTGGATGAGGACGCTTTGCGTAAGGGTACTGAAGCGCTGACCCTGTTAACTTTGGATTATATGGCGAACTATAAAAAACAGTAATTGTAAAGGAGCCCCTCTTGGGGCTCTCTTTCACAATTATCTATTCCTCAACATCTAAGGTTATAGTTTTTTCAGTTGTTGCTCCATCATCATCCGTAATGCTGAATTTGAAAGACAAAGTGGCGGGCTCTGCTGGTGTCATAAAATAAGCAGTCAGCTTGTCCGCATCAATCAATTCAACTGCAGGGCCAGATACCTGCTCCCATTTCTGGCTCACAATAGTTCCATCCTGATCTCTTGAAGCCCCACCGCTCAAGGTCGAAATTGTATTAATCTTAACACCGCCAACAGCCACATATGCAATAACCATAAACGGTGGAATGTTCCCTTCTACGATTACCGTAAATATACTCGTTACTATTTGGCCATTGTTGTCTTCAACCTCCAGCTCAAACTCCAGAGTAAACTCACTTCCCGGGTTTTGCGGTGCTATAAAACTCGCACTACCATCAGTGTGAGTTATCAATTCAATCCCCCTATCGGAGAGGGAACTCCAGCGATAGTCGACAATATGCGCACCAGGGACATCCCAAGAAATGCCAGGAACCAGTAAGACATTTTCACCGGGCTCAACTTCTTGAGTAGTGCTTATTACTTTCGGGGGAACTAACTCAACATCTACGCTGACGGTCATTTGGCTTGTCGCCCCTCTGTCATCAGTGACACTCAATTTAAATGACAATACAGCTGGCTCTGCTGGAGCTTTAAAATTGGCAATTAAATTATTAGCATTTACTAATTCAACGGGTGGACCCGATACTTGCTCCCATTGTTGGCTCACAATATATCCATCTGGATCATTTGAATAGGAACCATCTAAAGTCACATTTGTATTCGGTTGAACCACTCTCATAGTTCCAACACCCATATTTGGGGGCACATTCCATTTTACAAGTACATTGTATATACCCGTTGCAGTCAGACCATCGTTATCTTCAACCTCAAGCTCAAACTCCAGTGCTAATTCTGTACCCCAGGGAATTTGAGGTGCTGTAAAGCTCGGAATTCCATCGGCGTTGACTGCCAATTCAATATCCGTATTGGAGAGCGAACGCCAACGATAATCTACAATATGACCATCACTATCCGAAGCCGATATAAAAAATAAAACTTCTTTGCCTGGCTCTACCGTTAGAAAAGCATTCCTGACCACAGGAGGTGTTAACACCTTAACAAAAAAAAACCTTTTCTGTTCAGTTTTTGCACCACCGTTATCTTCAATCTCAATCGTAAATACTAATGCTGAGAAAGACACTCCTGGCTCTGCAACTATCCTTGGAACAGTAAAGGTTACGGAACCATCATCAAGCTCTTTCAGCTCAATACGCGGGCCACTAGAAACCTGCTGCCAATGATAGCTAACGATGGTTCCATCGGGATCATAAGACTGGCCTGCGGATAATGTAACCTCTTGGCCGGCAGTAAATGCTGACATTGGCTGGTCGACTATCAAAACAGGAGCTAAATTAACTCCAACACTAACCGCCACTATGCTAGTATTCTTTAGACCCTTATCATCCTCAACTTCCAGCTCGAAAATTAACTCCTGTACAACTCCAGTAATTTCGGAGGGCGCGGTAAAGCTAGCGAAACCATTACCAGAGTCATCTAAGATAACAGGAGTACCGGAAATCTGTGTCCAGCGGTAAGCCACAATACTGCCGTCGGAATCTGAAGACAGAGTACCATTGAGCAGTACCGCCGAATTACCTTCAGCAGTTTGATTTTCACCGGCGATAGCCGTGGGTGGCTGGTTGATATACCCAGCACCACCTTTTAATATAACCAATCCCTGTAACGGATTTGCGACAACGATATCCGCAATACCATCCCCGTTGATATCTCCACTAGCCATACTCTGGGGGCTAGTATAAGTTGCACCAGGAATGGCAATTTGTTCACTCAAAGCCAAGGTACCATCATCTTGCTGTTGATAAATTCTTAAGAACTCTCCACTGTCCGGCAAGACAACTAAATCAGCAAGGCCATCATTATCAATATCTTTTATTAAAAGCTCTCCAGGAGGACTTCCAAAGCTGTGAATTTCAGGTTGCTGTAATAAGCTATCTTCTCCCTGGTAATATACAGCGATTCTTAAATTATCCTGCCCTCCACCCACTATTGATAACGAAATATCATTGCGGCCATCATTATTAAGGTCACCAATTGCGATTCCTTTTATTTTAATATCTTCATTGACATCAGCATTTCCATCTAATTCAATACTGATAATTTCATTCAACCTCAAAGAATCATCCGGCGCTAGAACAACCAACCTACTTTGGGGGGAACCGTTAGCAATTAGAGAAATATCTGTTATACCATCTCCATCCACGTCACCCAGTGCCACCTGCCCTGGACTTTCAATAGCTAGATCGCTAGCGGTACTCACAAAGGTAGGTGGCTCCCCTACTTTATGGGTTATTACAGCACCATTCTCTTCCCAACTAACTCCAAGGATTCCTTTATTATTATTGCCAAGGTCGGCAATTGCGACTCGCTCAGAATAGGAGTTATCCAAGGATTCCGCATATACTAAACCGTTCGCAGGATCTTGCAGGTATAGCTCAGTTACGCCGCCACCAACTCCGACAATAACATCTTTCAAACCATCGCTATCAAGATCACCTACGGTAATAGACTGAGGCAGACTTGCCTCTCCACCTGCAAGGGGGTAATCAATAGATTCAGTCAGGCCACCAAATTCGTCCTGTAGAAATACTTTTAGCTTAAAGTCATTTTCTGGATCAAAATTGCTCGATGTAGTTAGTACAACATCATCAAGTCCATCATTATTTAAATCAGCAATAGCGATGGCCTCTGTTTTTGATCCTGTGGAATAAATCTCTACCGGCTGAAACTGAACCTCTCCAATTGCAGTGCTTGCAAGCAGAAAAGCAGCTGAGGAAAGAGCAAAATATTTTGCAAGTAATTTAAGTTTCACAACATCTCCTTGTGTAATTTGCTTTAAAAAGCGGGCGCAATTTAGCACAAAATATGGAAATAAAAGCAAAACCCAAAGAATTAAATGGCAAAGCAGACACTAGTCTCAAATCATAATTACCAAGACCTAAAATATGAACGCACACAATGAGTTAGAGGAAATATATTTTATAGAAACCTCAAGCAACCATCACACTGCTTGGAGGAAAACCATTTTTTAATATTATTAAAAAACTTAGATCAAATAAGCATATAGAGATAGGCAGAATAAAAGTAAAAAAGAGCCCCGTTGGGGCTCCATCTATTAATTTGAAGGGATCAACTCATAAACTCTAACTGATGTGTCAAAAGTGCTACTTTCTCCATCATCATCGATCACTGTTACAGCAAAAACTAACGTGGCCTGCTCCGAAGGAGCAGTAAAATTAGCGGAAATACTATTTGAATTAGCTATAGCAACTGAAGGACCAGATACTTGCTGCCATTGATAACTTACTATTTCTCCATCCCTATCAAAGGCACCTGAAGCATCAAGGGTAACGGGAAAGTTCGGCTGAACGATTTTCATTAAATCAGAAGGTACTATTGGAGGCATATTCCGCTCCACAGTCACGTTAATCATACTAGTCGACTTAAGACCATCATTATCTTCAACCTCCAGCTCAAAAGTAAGGAGGGCTCTCGATTCAGCAGAAATAATAGGTGCGATAAAGCTAGCTGTACCATTAGGATAATTAACTACGTCAATATCGGAAAGCGAACGCCAGTTATAACTAATGATTTCACCGTCAGCATCACTGGACATTCTACCATCCAGAAGAACCTCTTCCCCAGAATAAACTGTTTGGGCAGCGACGGGAATTGCCATTGGCGGAGCAAGCTTCTGTACATTAACTTGAGCAATAACACTGCTTTCCAGACCTTCGTTATCAGTGACTACTAACTCAAACTCCAATATCTCAAAAGATATAAACGGATAGCTAGATATTAATACTGGACTAGAAAAACTGACAGTAGTTTCTGACTCTTGCTCCAACTCTACAGGCTCACCCGCTACTTGTTTCCACTCATAGCTAATAATCTCTCCGAATAAATCTCTTGAGGAACTACCATTTAGGGTTACAACCTCATCCGCACCTACTACCTGAAAGGTATTTGTAATTGCTGTAGGAGGAATATTTCCATCCAAAGTAATGATTGCTTTATCAACAGAAACTATATTTTCATTATCTTCAATTTCTAATTCGAAAACCAAAGATTCATCCATACCCAAATACGAGTATTTAGATAAAGGTGCGAGAAAAGTAGCAAACCCATTACTCGTGTCATTTAATGTTACAGGGGAACCTGACAGCTGTCTCCAGCGATAATCTATAATGCTTCCATCTCTATCAGATGAGTGAGTGCCATCTAACAATATTATTTGGTCTTTTCTGGTTTCTTGATCATCTCCTGCATCAGCTAAAGGTGCCAAGTTAGTACCCTGGGTATTTCCCTTCAACAAGACCAAACCGGTAGAGGGGCTTGCAATAACAACATCGGGAATTCCATCGCTATTAATATCCCCTACATCTATCCCCTGAAAATTATTATAAGAATCTTCTGGTATATCATATGAAAAATGCTCCAACATCCTATCACTACTTAATTTTCTATGAATAGATATCGTATTACCCTGCAAAGGAACTGCTATAAATTCGCTACTTAAATCATTATTTAAGTCATAGGCCAGCAATATTCCATATGCATTCTCAACTGGAGCAAAGATAGTATTTTCTAATATCCCATTATCTTTTTGATAAAAAACCATTTCAGTAGTATCAGAATCATCTCCATCGACAGAAAGCCATATATCAGCACGACCATCACTATTCAAATCATCAACTGAAATGTTATTTACTGAAAATGCCTCATCAATTTCATAATATTGTATTGGAGCAAAACTTCCATTTGACTCGGAAAGCATTACAGCCAAAGCACTACGCTCTGACTGCTTGACAACTGTAATAACATCCTCAACACCATCTCTGTTCATATCTTTGAGAGCCAAACTGATTGAATCATCAGGCTCCATAAGATATATATAGGACAAACGATTATTTATCGGATCATCCTTCATAGCATAAATGGCAAGTCCAACTTCCTCAGAACCTATTCCAACAATATCATCAATTCCATCCCCCGTAACATCTGCAACAGCTATTTTGCTAGATCGAGATGAACTGATAGATTCACTTAACACTAGTGTCCCATCATGAAGCTGCGAGAAAATATCTATTCGCTCACCGCCAAATGCAACTGCAATATCCAGAAGTCCATCACCATTTAAATCCCCAACATCAATGGATTTTGGTAGAATTGTGCCATCTCCATCCAGTAAATAATCTACGGGCTCCTGTAACTGTCCATACTCATCTTGTAAAAATATCTTTAGCTTAAAATCATTCTCAGGATCAAAATTACTGGAGGTACTCACTACCACATCATCACGACCATCATTATTCATGTCCGCAACGGCGACAGCCTCCGCTCTTGACCCTGTCGAATAAATCTCTGCTGGCTGAAATTGAACTTCCTCGCTCACAGCACTTGCACATAGAAAGGTAATAGAGGGAAGAACAAAGAATTTCGAGAGTAACTTAAGCTTCACAACATCTCCTTGTGTAAAATCGCTTCAAAAGCGGAAGCAAATTAGCACAAAATGTGAAAATGAAGTGTGATCAATTATGAAATAAAATATCAAGAAAAAGACACAAAAGCAGACACTAGTACCGAAAAAATAAATTTAAAAATTAACTTTCAAAAAATGTATTTCTTTAAGTAAATTAGGCAGGTAAATAGATAAAGTTAAAAGGGACCTCCTAGGTTTTTTCTAAGAAATAAAAAAGCGGCCTAAGCCGCTTTTTTATTTCTTTTAATTAAACACGCTAAGCGCTTTCCGAACGTCCTCTACTAGGACGCCGTCTCGGAGCTCGTTGTGGCTTCTGTCCATCACTGCGACCAGCCTCAGCACCGCGCCCTTTACCGTTACCGCCCGTGCGCTTAGCTGGGGCCCCTTTACCCGCAGAGGCGTTACCACTGCGGCTGCTAGAATTTCCACGCCCCTCAGGCTTACCGCGTCCATTACCGCGGTTGCCCCGACGCTCCTCGCTATTGCCGCGCACTTCACGCCGCCCATCACTCTTCTGAGAGTTACCCGCTGGGCGCTTGCTGGAGCCTGGCTTTTGCAACCCACCCCGCTTTGGATTACCGGATGCGGGCACCTGGTGGTCCGGCTCAAACTCTTCGATTTCCTCGCGCGGAATTGGCTTGCCGATCAAGCGCTCAATATCGCGAAGCTGCTTAATCTCATCAGCGCTAACAAGGGATACCGCTTGCCCCTGAGCGCCCGCACGCCCTGTGCGGCCAATACGGTGGACATAGTCCTCAGGCACATTGGGCAAATCAAAATTTACTACCTGGGGCAGCTGGTCAATGTCGATGCCTCGGGCTGCGATATCAGTCGCCACAAGAATCTGTACTTTGCCGGCTTTAAAGTCCGCCAGGGCACGAGTTCGTGCATTTTGACTTTTATTACCATGAATGGCTGCTGCCAGGATGCCGTCACCTTCGAGCTGTTTTACCAGCCTGTTGGCACCATGTTTAGTTCGACTAAAGACCAAAGCTTGGTGCCAGTTATTATCCCTAATCAAATGACTAAGCAGTTTCGTTTTTCGAGCCTTATCCACAGGATGGAGCTTCTGTCGCACCGTTTTAGTAGTGGAGTTGCGTGGACTGACATCAATTTCCAGCGGATCTTTTACCAAGCCTTTCGCCAGCTGACGAATATCTGGTGAAAAAGTTGCGGAGAATAGAAGGTTCTGACGCTTAGCCGGTAAAATCCTCAATACTCGTTTGATATCGTGGATGAAGCCCATATCCAGCATGCGGTCTGCTTCATCAAGTACTAGAGCTTCTAAGCGATCGAAGCGAATTGCCCCCTGATTGTGCAGATCCAGCAAGCGCCCAGGGGTAGCTACCAAAATATCCGCTCCGCCTCGCAGACGAGAAATCTGGGGGTTGATCTTCACACCACCAAACACCACCGCATGGCGCATAGGCAGGTACTGGCTGTACCCCTGCACATTATCGAAAACCTGAGCCGCCAATTCACGGGTTGGAGTGAGCACCAGTGCGCGTACTTGCCCTTTTCTAGCGCGCTCACCCTGGCTAAGACGATGCAACAGCGGCAAAGTGAAGCCAGCCGTCTTACCGGTACCAGTTTGGGCTGCGGCCATAATATCGCTGCCCTTCATTACCGCTGGAATAGCTTGTGCCTGGATTGGCGTAGGCGCAGTGTATCCCTGCTCTGCAACGGCACGGGCAATCTCCTGGGCAAGGCCCAGATCTTCAAACAACATAAATAAACCTCGAACTGCGCCGCAGGCGCAATCAAACACACTCACTCCCC
This sequence comes from Microbulbifer maximicatervae (SeqCode), assembly GCF_052468095.1. The sequence continues at coordinate 283,635 of NZ_CP174332.1, read as the reverse complement.
CTGAGGGAATGAAGAGAGAAATCGGAGTCGACATCGGGAGCCTGTATTGCTCCCAGCGTGTACAGCCGTCTAATCGCCAGTCCTCGTAACCGGCGCGCGGCATTCAGTAGAAATTTCCTGGAAGAATTTTTGAAAAGTTCCGGAGGGGCTACCGGCGGATCACCGGCCTACAAATGACGCAGCTGAGAAAAATCAGCGGCGGTACTATACCACACAAAGGCTGACTGTATAGTTTCACCCAGCCAAACTCCTTTCCTTTATAGGTTTATACAGAGCAGTTGTTGGGGAGGTCGTCTTCAGGACCGTAACATAGTTTCACGTTCGCAGCGCGAGCGTCTATCTTTGAGGTACCCCATCCCGTTGCGAACTTGTAAAACAAAGCTGCTCAAAGCAGCCAGGATAGGAACCGTTATGTCACCCAACAACAGTGTGAATACTGAACACCAAGTTGAGCTGATCACCCTCGGCAATGGACGCAAAGTCTCAATACGCCCCATCTGTCGCAGTGATGGCCAGCTTGAGAAAGAACTAATTGAACAGTTGTCTCCAGAAACTCGCCGCGATCGCTTTATTGGCGGAAGCTGTAAAGCCAGCCAAAAGCTATTGGAGTTACTCACAGATAACGACCACCATGTACATGAAGCTTTTATTGCACTCTGCAGTAGTGACAGAGCACAGAGAGCCGTTGCTATAGCACACTACGCACTTGACGTTGACGGACGCGCTTGTGAGTGTGCCGTTGTGGTGAGCGATGACTGGCAGGGGTTAGGTTTGGGACGCTTAATGTTAAAGCGACTCATCAACTGCGCTCAGGATCAGGGGCTTGAACGAATCTATTCGATTGAGTCAGCACAAAATAGACGAGTGGACAGTTTCGCAAAATCCATGGGCTTTACCTGTAAAGCCGATGCCAAAGACTATACCCTGCTCACCTATACACTAGAGTTGAAAACCAATCTTGAGACTAATGGCTTTAGTCACAAAGAGGAAGTTTCCCGAATAAATTTGGAGTAAGTGAGCAATTTAAGAATTTAAGTCCATATTTATATTTATTTATCTATATGAAGCAGGTGCCCTTGGTACTTGCTTCACCTATTTTCTACTTAACTTTACATCGTTTTCCTAATACAGCCTTGGCGACCTCAGATTTCTTACAGTTATTGGTCTTTTATAATACGACCTCAAGAAAAGTTGGATCACCACCGTCCGCCAAATTTCTATATACTTATTTTGTATTTATACGCTCCACAGCAGGGTACCGCTCACTTGCCCATTCATGGCAGATATCTGCCAAGTATTGGGCTAAATCTTTCTCACTAATTTCTGAAGGTATTGATATCCCGGCACTGCGACGCTTACCTTCATTGCCCTGATAGAATGTGGCCCAGCTATTCGACTGCCTTTCGATCAAGACTTCTCTACCAAAAACATTGAATTTAAGCTTTTTCATAAAGAACTATGTACAACTAAAATGCCTCAAAGCTTTGCAATTGCTCACACAAATTTCGAAAACCTATTTTCTTTGCATGGATACAATACGCTCTCCATCAGATACAATAAAGTATTTGCAGGAGTTAATTTAACTCCTGCAAACCCAATAATTTCTTCTTTTATACCACTCTTCTTAATCAAAAAAATCATCACACGCCAATGGCCCACTAAATTCTAGTAAGGCCTGAGGCATTTGAATTTGCTCCTTCAGCTGTCCAAATTGATACAGATAGAAGTTGACATCTGCCTGCATGGATTTCATATAACTCTGCTCACCACCAAAAATAATTACAGAGGGAAACTCCAGCGGATAAAAGCTGGCAATGTCTGCTTTTGCTTCGACAACTAACTTGTATGAAATTTTGTTAAGTTCAACTTCTAGATAACCTGAACAAGCATCTGTTTCCCGCTTAACAGAGAAACCATTAAAAGCCGGTAAAAAAATCAGGTCATACTCTTTAGAAACATATCGCCCCGCCCACATTTCAATCTCTGAGTCACCCAGTTTAGCTCCAGTAATCATATAGTAGAGGTCATCTGTTAGCCCCATTGAATAGATCATACCGGCACTGGATTCTTTGTCATACCAGCCCTTATCCAATTGCGCATAGCCAGCACCGGCTAGAGACATAGAACCATCAAAATAACTGTAATTGACTGGGGTACCGACCGTATATAGGAACCACTTTCCTCCTACCCCAGGTATCTCAGGAATAAACCCAAAAGGGGTTTGACCGGGGTTTAACCCATGCCAGTAATGGTGGTGTTCACCAGCCCACTCCATATTAAACAGGAAATCTGGGTGTAAGACCTGTACACCCTGCTCATCGGCCACAACTACTCCCGGTACTTCATAGTAGAACTTATCAATACCTTCGGGGTGCTTCAAGATCACTTCATCAAAAAAGAGATCATACTTCGTGGTAGCTCCGGTCTCTGAAGAAAAAGCTAAATGGATATAGGCTTTAGGCTTGGCAACTGCAAAGTCAGGTGCAATATAGGTTTGTAAACTAACTTTGAAATATCCCACATCGGGAATTGCAATGTTATAGAACCATTGCTCGGCCCAGGTTTCGTCAGAGCTAGGCTCATGTGCACTTAAGTCACTTAGAGTGGTAGCACCAACAAACATGGGAGATATCATTAATCCGATTGCAATCAGTATTCTTTTTATCATAAAACACATTGAATAATCCTCTTTTACTCTTCACTAGTTACATTACGACAACAACATTTAAGCTAGGCATTAATCCAAAGCCGAATTGCCAGCCACAAGATACTAGCCGTACAGTGCAAGATTATTTTTTCATTTCTTATGGGTGTTAATTATTTGCGATCTATTCTACAAAGATAATCAAATACATTTATTTTAATTTTTTGGTCCATCAACCTTCTGCTCAGTAAAAGTGGATAATCATAAAAGCAGCGTGATATTCCTCTTTAATCGCGAAAAAACACCTAAACTGTTGGATAAAATCCCCTCCTCTCGGCGCTTTAATTAACATGAATAAGAATATTCCTTCCAAGTTACCAATAATGATTGGTGGTGAGTGGATTCAGTCCAATAGTACTGAGTGGCTGGATGTAACCAACCCCGCTACCGGCAATGTTCTTACACAGGTGCCATTGTCTACCCAGACTGAACTGGAGAATGCAGTAATTTCCGCCAAAGAAGCATTTGACCAATGGCGAAATACGCCGGTTACCGCAAGAGCGCGGATTATGTTGAGGTATCAGGCGCTTCTGAAAGAAAATCAGGAGCTGCTGGCTGAAATCCTCAGCGAGGAAACAGGTAAAACTTTTGAGGATGCCAAAGGGGACGTCTGGCGCGGTATTGAGGTTGTTGAGCATGCAGCCAATATCGCTTCACTAATGATGGGTGAAACCGTAGAGAATGTTGCCAACACCATCGATTGTTACTCCTATCTACAACCTATTGGAGTTTGTGCAGGGATCACACCATTTAATTTCCCCGCAATGATTCCACTGTGGATGTTTCCAATGGCGATTGCCTGTGGGAATACTTTTATTCTGAAACCTTCTGAACAGGACCCTGTCACGCCTTGCAAACTGGCCGAATTATTTGCTGAAGCGGGGGCTCCAGCAGGTGTTTTACAGGTAGTACATGGCGGCAGGGAACAGGTAGATTTTCTTCTAACACATCCCGGTATTCAGGCCATTTCATTCGTTGGTTCAGTCCCCGTGGGGCGGCATATTTACCAGACAGGTACCCAGCACCTAAAACGAGTTCAAGCTTTTGCCGGTGCCAAAAACCATATGGTCGTGATGCCCGATGCCAATAAGGCTGCGGCTATTAATAATATTGTTGGATCATCCATCGGAGCTGCCGGGCAACGCTGCATGGCGATTTCCGTCGCTGTACTTGTTGGGGAGACACAGCAATGGGTAGACGACATTAAAGACGCTATGTCAGCTATCAAGCCCGGTCATTGGAAGGATACGCAAGCGGGCTTCGGTCCACTAATATCACCCGCTGCTCGTGCGAGGGTGCTTGGGTATATCGCCCAGGGCAAAAAGGAAGGCGCCCGCTGTGTATTAGATGGCTCTGAAATTACTGTCGAAGGGTTTCCCAATGGGAACTGGGTTGGTCCCACCCTATTTGCCGATGTAACTTCGGACATGTCGATCTATACCGACGAGATTTTTGGTCCCGTACTTTGCCTGGTAAATGCCGACTCCCTGGAAGAAGCAATCCAATTAATCAATAACTGCCCCTATGGCAATGGCACCTCAATATTTACGGCTAGTGGCGCTGCCGCACGTAAGTTCCAACACGAAATATTAGTGGGGCAAGTCGGTATTAATGTGCCTATTCCAGTGCCATTACCTTTCTTTAGCTTTACCGGCTGGCGAGCGTCTTTTTATGGTGATCAACACGCTTATGGAAAACAAGCTGTACGGTTTTATACCGAAACCAAAACTGTTACGGCACGCTGGTTTGACAGTGATATAGAGCATGCAGAGCACACCAACTTAACCATACAGCTCAAATAATGTTAACCGGAGAGCAGCATGACTAAAACAGTCGCATTTTTAGGGTTGGGCCATATGGGACTGCCTATGGCCACCAACCTGGTCAAGGCGGGCTTTGAAGTTAAAGGGTTTGACCCGGTCACTGAAATACTGGATACCGCTGTAGAAAGCGGTATCAAAAAGTGTTCCTCTCCCCAAGAGTCCGTCGAGGAAGCGGATTTTGTGGTAAGTATGCTGCCTAATAGTGCGGCGGTTGAGTGCCTGTATATTGATACCGACAAACTGCTCGACAGTATTTCTCGCGACTGTTTGATTATCGACTGCTCCACTATTTCTTCCAACAGTTCTAAACGCCTTATTCGTGAAGCCAGAATCAAAGGCCTGCAAGCCATAGAAGCCCCTGTTTCCGGGGGAGTGGCGGGTGCTAGCAAAGGAACTTTGAGTTTTATGTGCGGGGGGGAGACCGGTGATGTCGACAGGGCCCGGGAAGTTCTAGAGCCAATGGGTAGTAACATTTTCTATGCCGGAGCAGCAGGAGCTGGCCAAACAGCAAAGATTTGTAACAATATGCTGCTGGCTATTCATATGATTGGTACCGCTGAAGCCCTGCAAATGGGAATAGATAATGGACTCGACCCCAATGTGCTCTCCGACATTATGTTAAAGAGTTCAGGTGCCAACTGGTCCCTACAAAATTACAATCCCTATCCCGGAGTAATGCCCGAAGTTCCAGCGAGTAAAAACTATAGCGGTGGTTTTATGGTAAGACTTATGTGTAAGGACCTGGGGTTGGCCCAGGAAGCCGCCACTCAAAGTAAAAGCTATACGCCTCTCGGCTCAATGGCGCGCAATCTCTATGGAATTCTCAATTTGCGCGGAGGTAGTGATCTGGACTTCTCATCTATTCAAAAGCTATTTCAAGAAGTGGATTAACCGCGTAGCAGGCTGGGTATCCACAACCCCAGCCGTAGCTCCACTTCTCTCCAGCGCCAGTTACTGGCTATGGCTGCATGACTTTACCGAGAATTCGGATTTCACGCACTTGATCCCACTCTATAGCAAAGTAGAACTTTTGTTTGCGTCCAGCATTACTGGGAATCGTGAGTTCTTCAGGGTTTCCTTTGCCCCTAAACAAGTTGGTTGCATAGCCATCCTGGTCAATAAGGATCACTGCCTCGGAGCTATCCAGGTCAATTAACCGCACGGGGAAGTCATTTTGATTTTTAAAACCAACTTCAACATAGCAACCACTCTCTGCATGGGCGGTCACTGCGATAACATCGGTTTCCAGATACTTATTGAGATCTTCCAGCGTATTGATAAGTACAGCACCATCAGTACTCTGCCCTGTTTTACGTCCATCAACCACACCTTCACTGGCACCATCCATCAGGTTTTTACCAAAGCTGACGATGTTAGACATCACTGATTTTGCCGTTTCCGCTACGCCACTCTCTTGCTCATCTGTATTTTGTCGTGCAAACGCAGAGGAACATAAAATCAGGCCGGCAATTAAAATCGTTCTTCGCACTGATATCTCCATATCCTTTACTATCCATTCCAGCCTAAGCCAGCTCCGGTTAGCTGGCTTAAGTTGGGAATATTAGCAAAAGAAATATTGCTTGGAAAAAAGATTAGTGTTTGCGCGGTACAAAATCAGGATTACTGTCCCTGCCCTGTTGCTGCAATTTGAACCTCTCGAATATTTACATGCTGGGGCTGGGAGTACATGAACATAACTGTGCGAGCAATATCCTCTGCATTAATTGCACCACCAATGGATTCTTTCCATTGTTGATAGGCCTCAATAATTTCTGCTGAGGTAGTGTGGCTTAGCAGCTCTGTTTCCACCGCGCCGGGGCATATGGTCATTACACGTACTCCGGTAGGTGCCACTTCCTCACGCACGGTTTCACCAATAGCAGAGACAGCATACTTGGTACCACAGTACGCAGCATGATTGATAAATGTTTTTACTCCAGCAATAGAACTGATATTGATAATGGTCCCGGAATGGCGAGTTTTCATATCTTCCAAAACTGCCTGCATACCGTTAAGCAAGGCCAATACATTCACATCGAACATTTGCCGCCACTCATCGGGGTTCTGGGTTTCAATATTGCCCAGTAACATTTTGCCGGCATTGTTAATCAGACAGTCAACCGGACCAAACTGAGTCTCAGCCTCACGAATTGCCTCGCGCAAGGCTGCCATATCAGTCACATCCACTTTCCTGCAAAGAGTATCTGGCAGATTTAAAGCTTCCAGTTTGTCCACACGCCTTGCCAACAATAATAGAGGATGCCCGGCAGCAGACATATGTTGGGCAATGGCAGCACCAATACCTGAACTGGCTCCAGTAATAACAACGAGTGGTTTGGACATGGGCTCTCTCTCCTTCAATGAGTTATCCCGGCGGATAGTTTTGCTTAAGTAGACCCAGTATAGGAATTCCGACTAATATGATTAGCCCAACCAATCGGAAAACATTGTTTGGTTTTTATGAACAATATCTCATGGCGCGCTATTCGTGCATTTATTCAGGTGGCCGATGCCGGAAGCTTCACCGCTGCAGCGCGGGACAGCGGCTTTTCCAAGGCCAATTTGAGCCAACTGGTCACAGAGCTGGAAACAACCCTGGATATACAGCTTCTCTACCGCACGACAAGACAACTGCGTCTTACCGAGATTGGTGAGGGTTACTATTTGCGTTGCAAGCAAGCGATGCAGCAGTTGGATTCAGCCGCCGAGTGGGCCAGTGAATCAAAGGGAGGACTGGAGGGAAACATCCGCATCAACGCTGTTGGTGGCGTTATCGGGGAGAGCTTGATTGCTCCGCTGGTGATCAAGTTTCAGCAGGCCAATCCAGGAGTTAGGGTTCATCTGGATTTTTCCAGCACCCGAGTAGATTTGATTCAAGACCAGTACGATTTGGTTATTCGTATGGGCAGTTTGCCGGACTCCTCTCTAATCGTGCGTAAACTTCACACTATCAAAACCCGATACGTAGCCAGCCCAAAGTTCCTTCAAGAATATGGACCTATAGAAAAACCTGCTGATTTAGCATCTGTACCGCTAATTTCCGGCAGTGTGGATCAATGGCTGCTGACACGAGGTAAGAATCAACAGGTTGTGCAAGTTGAAAACAGCACTAAATTGATTAGCGGAAGGGTAATGCACCGCGCTGCAATTGAGGGACTTGGAATTACCCGGCTGGCAGATGTCTATGTCCAGGCAGATATTGCCAGTGGGCGTCTGGTTGAAATTCTGCCCGGCTGGTCTGAGTCTACCGAGCTCTCCATGGTATGCCCGCCCCTACGCCACCAATTATTACGGATGCGCAATTTGATGCAGTGGCTCAAGGAGGGTTTTGCAGATATTTATTTACAGGCTTTAGCTGTTAGTCCTATTGAATAAAGTACCTAAAATAAACGCGAACAATTTGTCTCTGTGACTAGCTTTTCCTAATTACCGTCAAAGTTCACCTTCTGATTGTTTTATTGCCTGTAATTCCACCGGTGACAAAGCCTTGTAGCCACGCAAATAGGGCCAGCCATACCCCCAGCGAAATGGGGTGGGTAAAAAAGGCGTACCGCCAACCCGAACTCCAAGTAACATCATTAGTGCAACTTCTTCTTCCCCTGTTCCAGCTACACAGACTTCCAGATCTTTATCCGCTTGCTCGCGTTCATCGTATGTGCCCCCTTTCCAGTAGGCATAATCATGGGCAATACAGCAGTCGAGCCACAACTCCTGTTGATCAAAAGTTCCATCGGGAAATGCGCTACAACCATCAGTAGTAAATGGCTCTATTTCCTGCGCAAAGGCTTCCAAACTCAATAAGGAAATGAACAACAACCAGCGGCACATCAGTTCTACTCATACACTCAAAAAAAGTAAATCGGCTCGGACACTGAAATATAACCCCACCTCTTCGGTAAACCACTAAAAATTGAATTTAAGCCCACTTGCCATTAGTGTCTATTAGACACATAATGTTTCAAGACCCATTATTCAAGCCCTGGAGAGACCGGGGTTTATTCACAGCAAGGAGCTTGCTGCTATGGCCCAGCACTACGATTTTGCCGTTTTTATCGGTCGATTCCAGCCATTTCATTCCGGACATCTAAAAGTAGTCCAGTGCGGATTAGCTCAGGCCCAGCACCTGATTATCCTGATTGGCTCCGCCAACCAGCCCCGCAATCCTCGCAACCCCTGGACTCATCGCGAGCGGGAACAATTTATCAGGAAAAGTTTAAGCGAGAGTGACAACAAGCGCCTGACCTGCCTACCTTTAATGGATGTGCCCTATAACGATGAGCTGTGGGTACGCAATGTACAAAACTCCGTTAACAGCATAGTGACCGCTCATCACACCATTCCCCACAAGCCACCTCAAATTGCATTAATCGGGCACCAGAAAGACCAGAGCGGTTTTTACCTCAACCTCTTCCCCCAGTGGGAATCCCTTGGGGTGGAGAATCACAACGAAATCAGTGCGACCCCCTTTAGGGAGGCACTATTTACCGACAGCGCCGATAGCTTGTTGAATTCACTCGGCCAGGAAAAGCAATTGCCAGAGGGCACTGTTGGCGCTTTAAGAGAGTTTGTGGAGACCAACCCAGCCTACGGCGAGATGCGCGAAGAAATGGCATTTATCCAGCGCTACAGATCCTCCTGGGCCACCGCTCCCTATCCGCCAACTCACGTTACTGTCGATGCTGTAGTGGTCCAATCTGGCCATATCCTGCTGATAGAGCGACGAGCTTTTCCCGGGCGGGGTTTATGGGCGCTGCCCGGTGGTTTTGTCGACCCCGGTGAGCGACTGATCGATGCTTGCCTGCGAGAATTGCGAGAGGAAACACGCCTTAAAGTCCCGACACCAGTGTTGAAAGGATCTATACGCCGGCAGGATGTATTCGATGAACCCTATCGCTCGGCTCGTGGAAGGACCATCACGCACGCCTATTACATAGAACTGGCTCCCAGCCAACAGCTTCCCAAGGTAAAGGGCGGTGACGACGCTCGCCATGCCCGCTGGGTGCCCCTCGCTGATCTGGACCCTCAGCAGCTATTTGAAGACCACTATTACATCATTCAATCCCTGATTGGCGGTGCCTAAAACTGGTAAGAGGTGGCCAATTGCCGCCTCTTACACATTCAACAACTCGCATTACCTTCACCAATACCCAAAAAAACACGCCAATACTTGACAGTTTAGTATCGAAAAAACACTATTAACTTAGTTGGTGTCCTTTAGACAATAATTAGCAAGGCCCGCACTGGAGAGACCGGTGCTAACAACTACTCACGGAGGATTTCCGCGATGAACCAGTACAACCCAATCCTGAATGTCGACAGCTATAAAACCAGCCACTACCTTCAGTACCCAGAGGGAATCCAGTATGTCAGCAGCTATATCGAGAGCCGGGGCGGCCAGTTCAAAGAGGCTGTTTTCTTTGGCCTACAGGCATTTATCAAGCAGTACCTGACTACGCCGATCAACGCAGAGCACATCGAAGAGGCAGAGGAGCTCTGTCTGGCCCATGGCCTGCCATTTAATCGCGAGGGATGGGAATTCGTTCTTCAGGAGCATCAGGGTTACCTGCCCATTGAGATTCAAGCAGTTCCCGAGGGCAGCGTTATCCCAACTACGAATGTCTTAGTCCAAGTAGTCAATACAGACCCTCAGTGCTTCTGGCTAACCAGCTATATCGAAACCGCCCTGCTGCGCGCAATTTGGTACCCCACCACAGTTGCCACCCAAAGCCGGGAAGCCAAAAAGGTCATTCAACGATATTTACTGGAAACTGCTGAGGGCCTCGACTCACTGCCCTTCAAGCTACATGACTTTGGCGCACGCGGTGCTAGCAGCGAAGAGACAGCTGCTATTGGGGGCCTGGCCCACCTGGTAAATTTCCAAGGCACAGACACCATTGCCGCCGTACTCGCCGGCCGCCGCTACTACGCAGCCCCAATGGCCGGATTTTCAATACCCGCTGCAGAGCACAGCACCATGACCAGTTGGGGACGCGAGCAGGAAGCCAAAGCCTATGAAAATATGCTGACGCAATTCAGCGGTGACAATCGTCTGGTCGCCGTAGTGAGTGACAGCTACGATCTTTGGAGTGCTATCGAGAATATCTGGGGCGGTGAATTAAAAGAGAGGGTAGAAAATAATGGCGGCACCCTGGTAATTCGCCCGGATAGCGGCGATCCCGTTGATATAGTCACTCAGACTATTGAGCGCTTGATGAGAATATTCGGAGCGACCATTAATAGTAAAGGTTTCCGAGTACTTCCTGACTTTATTCGGGTGATCCAGGGTGACGGGATTTCTCTACACACCATTGAGGGCATCCTCAGCGCAATGAAGGCCAGAAAACAGAGCGCTGAAAATATTAGCTTCGGTATGGGAGGTCAGCTTTTACAAAAAGTTAACCGGGATACCATGAGGTTCGCCATGAAAGCCAGTGCGGTTCGAGTCGATGGCCTATGGCGGGATGTTTACAAAGACCCCGCCACCGATAGCGGTAAGCGCTCCAAGAGAGGGCGCTTGGCATTAATAAATCGTACCGACGGAACGCCCTACACTATTCGTGAGCAAGATATTGGTAGCCGTAATAATCTGCTGGAAACCGTCTACCGCAACGGGAAATTACTTATAGAACAAGACCTGGAAACTATTCGGAAACGGGCAGTTATTGTTGAAGGTAGAGATGTATTGGCTGTTGCCAGTTAATATTAACTAATCGGTAATCTTTTAGGGGGCTTTGATGTTATTGGAAATTGCAGTTGGAGATGCCTACGGAGCCGGATTTGAGTTTTGTAGCCGTGAGATTATTAACAATAACAATCATGCTAACGGGTATATCTCTCATCCCCTTGGCATCAAACTCGGTTGTTATACCGACGATACTCAGATGAGCTTGGCTATTGCTGAGCTCCTTCTTGAGAATTCGAATCCCCAAGAGTCGGACTTTGCACAAGCTTTTATCCACACTTATAAGCGTGATCCTCGCCTTGGATATGCATCAGGCTTTCAAAGCCTTCTCGATAGCTGTGAAACTGGGAAGGATTTAACTCGCAAGATAAGGCCTCACAGCAAACGTAACGGCGCTGCAATGCGCTCAGTACCCCTTGGGCTCATTCCCGATATTGATCAACTACTAACAGTGGCTAAATGCCAAGCTAGCGTTACGCACAATACCGAAGAGGGGATCTTATCTGCTCAAGCAGTTGCCCTAATGGCACATCTATTAATCTACCAAAAATCAGCTCTATTTGAGTTGCCCAAGCTTATTGAGAAAAAGCTCAACCTAAAATTAATAGGAAGCTGGTCTGGCAAGGTCAACTGTGATGCCTTAGAAACCTTGGCTGCGGTAAATACAGCACTACAAAGTAATCGAGACTTCCTTGGACTATTGAAGACCTGTATAGATTTTGGTGGTGATACTGATAGTGTCGCCGCAATTGCCTGCGGGCTTGCAGCACTTACCAGAGAGTACGATTCGGGACTTCCTTTCAGTTTACTCTCTGGCCTGGAAAATAGTACTTATGGATACCAATACCTGATTGAGCTAGATAAAAAATTAGTTAATAATTTTTTATCTTAATAAGCTAAACTATTTTTCAGTTAAAGCTCTAAATTTCTTATAAATTTATGATCAGCGGAGCTTTCATTCAAACGATAGAGCGCTGCAGGCCGGCCTTTTTCGGAACGTTTTTCACCAGTATCTACTAACAGATTTGCCTGCTCAATTCGCCTGCGAAATGATTTTTTCTGTATTGGTTTCCCAATTATTGCCTCATGTACTTGCTGTAACTCTGGCAAGGTAAAGGTTTCCGGTAATGTAAATGCGGGCACAATCGTATAGAGCGCTTTTTGAACCAAACGCTCATGGGCACGACGAATAATTTCCTGATGATCAAAAGCCAGAGATAATTGAGATATCTGAGAGTAAGGCAACCAGTCCACACTCGACACAGTATTGATTGCACTTGCACAGCATTGGTGGGCAATCAAGGCAGTATAGGCAACCGTTACCGACCACCCCCGTTTATCCCTGCTGGGCCCTCCAAAAGTATAAAGCTGCTCTAAATAGGGAGGTTTAACTGATGTCTTTTCTTTTAGCTTTCGGTTAGCTGTCGCCTCCAGACTATTATCTTCGGTTTCAGAGACAAATCCTCCAGGCAAAGCCCACTTTCCTTTCTCTGGGTGAGCAGAGCGCTTAACCAATAACACCTTGAGAAAGCCTTCGTGATAGGTAAATAGAACTGCATCCACAGTAACTAAAGGAGCGTCAAAGTTACGCTTCTCATAGCGAGCTATATAGTCTTTTTCATTCATAGGGAGAGACAAGTATCATTTAGACACTTAGTGTAACTCGAACGTATTGGTGGGATAAAGTTATTTACTTTCAGGTAATTCTGAGCCGTCAATTTCCTCTTGTAGCTTTTCCAAGTCGTCCAGAATTCTCAGGAATTTCTGTCCAAATTCTGTAACGTTATACTCCACACGGGGAGGAATCTCTGCATAGCTGATCCGCTCCAGTATCCCGAACTCCATATTTCTACGTAAACATTCATTCAGGACCTTGGTAGTCAAACCCTCAACGCTGCGAACCATCTCCCCCGGTCGATTTACCCCTCTAGCCAGAAGCTGATAGACAGTAAGGGACCATTTACAGCCATAGATAGTCTCAACCATTCTGGCACTTCTCTTGGGCGGGCGCTTTCGCGTGAGCATATTTTTCTCTGATTTCATCAATACTTACCAAAAAGTAACTAGTACACCATTTTGTGCTTACTTTTCAACCCATCCGGTTCTTTTCTAAACTCCACTCACGTAATGAGCATATCTCAGTGAGGAAATAATATGAGTGACTCCACTAAAAGACCAGATTCTGCTGAACAAAAAGAAGTTGCCTTAATCGTTGGTGGTTCCAGTGGTATGGGACTCGCCATTGCAAACCTGCTGGTGAAACAGGGAATCCACACAGTTATTATTGGCAATAATCTCAACAAACTTGAAAGAGCCCACAGTAAATTAACTCAGATGGGCTCTGCAGAAGCACTTCAGGCAGACCTCTATCAACAGGCTGATATCAGCAAGATTATCGAATATATAAAATCCAGTAATCATCATTTTAAATACCTGGTAAACGCCGCTGGATATTTTAATCCTACTGCATTTCTTGAACATACTCGGGAAGACTACGACACTTATCTCGACCTCAACCGTGCCACCTTCTTTATTAGCCAGGCCGTAACAAAAAACATGGTAGACAATGGCGGGGGCAGTGTAGTGAATATTGGCTCCATGTGGGCCAAGCAATCCGTAAAGGCGACACCCTCCTCAGCCTATTCAATGGCCAAAGCCGGTTTACATTCACTCACCCAACATATGGCAATGGAGCTGGCCGATCACAATGTTCGTGTTAATGCAGTATCCCCTGCGGTGGTTAAGACGCCTATCTATGGATCCTTTATCGATCCAGGGGAAATAGACCAAGCACTTGCCTCCTTCGATAGCTTTCATCCTATTGGCAGAATTGGCAAACCTGAAGACATCGCTGATGTCGTAGATTTTCTTTTAAGCGACAAAGCAAGTTGGGTAACTGGAGCCATTTGGGACGTTGATGGCGGGGTAATTGCTGGGAGAAACTAGAATACCAAAACGCCCGGATAGAAGTATTTTATTCGGGCTCAATTTAGAGAAATTCCTGCACTGCAGCTCCTGCTAAAGAATTGTTATTTTATCTTTTATTTAAATATCCAGAGTAAACCATCAAAACCATCTAAAGTAGAAAATTAAATCCTAAGACATAACCAATCGTTTGTGCAACAAAATACCACTCACGATAAGGTATTTTACAGCATCAACAACATTCTGATCGGCTTGCAATAAGCTATCACTCTTCTCAAAAAATCTAATTGCCTTCTTATGGTCCAAAAACGGCATATCCAAAGTTGCACGGCTATGAACAATATCCTTCATATATTCATGAAGCTTCCTGTTTTTCTTATCTGTAAGTGGTGGAGTCCAAAGAGGCTGTTTTTGCTTCTTGTATACTTGCTCTGTTAACACAGGTTTCATGGCTTCTCTGAGTATATATTTCTCCGTTAACCCGCGAATCTTGTATTTATCCGGCAATACTGAGACATACTCAACCAGGTGGTGATCCAGAAAAGGTAGGCGCCCTTCGATAGAGTGAGCCATTTCTGTTCTATCCCCCATCATTGTAAGAACATAGTGGGGCAGCATAGACTTGGTAAAGGTATATAGACTTTTTGATAAAATAGACCTGCTCTTAACTGAAAAGGCACCTCCCAAGTGTTCTAACAGGGTTTCTGCGGGCTGTAAGTGCTGTATATACTCGGCATAATCCTCACAAAACAATGGGAATATCTTTGTGCCCATATCCATAAAGCTCTGCATCCAGTTTGGAAAGAAGCCAAGGGCTGACTTCACCACCTGTGACTGATGCATTCTTGTAGAGGCCATAAAAACGCCTTCGGAAACAGGATCACCAGACTGCAATTTCTGCAAGATAGCTTGCTTTTCTTTTTTTGGAATTGTATCTAAATAATTTTCGATAAAATCTTGCCTGAACCAACCGTAACCAGCAAATACTTCATCTGCTCCATCCCCAGTAAGAACCACTTTATAACCGTGTTCTCGAACAACTCGGCTTAGAACATATTTAGTGATAGCGTTACCGTTAAAGAACATTTTTTCGCCGGTATAAGCAGTATCCTCAAAGCAAGAGATTAGTGTGTCACTATCAATTTCAACAGGGTGATAATTACTTCCCAAATAATCAGTCATGGATTTTGCGTTAGAGGACTCATCATAGGCCGGATGATCAAAAGATAAGGTGAATGCATCGATCGGCTTATCCACCATACCTTGCGCTATACCAAGCACGGAGGAGGCATCTATGCCACCACTCAAATAGCAGGCAACAGGTACATCAGCTTTGAGCCTTAACTTAATCGATTCAGAGAAGCGCTCGCGCACCTCACTAATAACCTCTTTCTCATCGAAAACAATACTTCCTTGTTCCGCAATAGTGGGGAAGTGTAAATTCCAATAAAGATGAGTCGAAAATTGTAGATCATCCAAATAGGCCAAACCATAATGACCAGGAGGAAGCTCATGAATATTGTTAAACAAACTAGAAGCTGGAGCATGCAAGAAGCTAATTTCTTGCAAAAAAGTATGTGGATTCCAATCTATCGGCAAGCCAAGCGCTTTGAAGGCCTTAACTTCTGATGCAAAACACAAGCATCCATCTGTCCAATAATAAAATAGAGGTTTTATTCCAAACCTATCTCGAGCAGAAAATATTAAGTTTTTTCTTTTATCGTAAAGTACGAAAGAAAATTCCCCTCGTAGATATTCCAGGCAATAAACACCAAACTCTTGATATAGGCCGATAAGTATTTCACTATCCGATTGTGTAAGAAAACGATAGTTCCGCCTTATCAAATCATCTTTTATCTCTAAATAATTATAAAATTCACCATTAACAATGCAGGCTATCTCTCCATCATCACTTAATAGTGGCTGCTGACCACCTTCCAAGTCAATAATACTGAGGCGCTTATGAGCCAGCCAGGCCCGTCCATCTCCTGATGACCAGAACCCTTCACCATCAGGCCCTCGATGGGAAAGGGGCTGTAATGCTCGATAAATCTGTTCCCCGTTGTATACAACGGTATTTGAAAATACAGCTAGCAGCCCACACATTTTGCTGCCTCCCCAATATCGATAGAAGGACTGCCTCAGATTAGCAAAAAAGTACTTCGCGCCATCTACTCAAAAAAAAGCGAGCAAATACTTATGCATTAAAGAATTGAACTAGAGATAAGTATGATATTAAAATTTAGAACCAAACTCACATTTCACTAGCTGAGCTTGATTACAAGCTCAGACTTAAAGAGAGTTATAAATTTTAAAGATATCCTTTTCTTTCACTATCCAGCTAAGCTTTAGCTAAAACTCTAGATATATTGCTGCTCTAGGAAAATCTTTTGATTTACCTGAGCAGCCTAAAATCTATACTTAGAATAAAGATCTCTAAAATTTACATTGTACGTATTCCGTTCGGTCTAGATTAATAATAAAAATACCATTTAAACTCAAACAACTAACCTTATACGTAAATACAAATTATACAGCCCAATTAATAAATATAGACCGCTCCTGCATTTTCAGCTTCATTGCTCTCAGGGTTTGCGAACAAACCGCTATCCGCTCCATCCTCACCGTTCGCCCCTACAGCTAAACTAGCTCCATCTCCACTTAGCGCAACAGAGCCACCAAAATGGTCTCCCGAGTCTGTGTTGCTCGCCTTAATATAAGCTTCACTAGACCAGTCTACGCCATTAAATATATAGGTATAAACTGCTCCTGCTCTAGTTGAAGATTCGTCTGTATTATCTCCGAACAATCCTTGGCTATAGCTTTTCTCTCCCCATGCTCCCACGGCGATAAAACTGCCATCATCACTCAGCTTTACCGCCTCTCCAAAGTAAGCCGATACATGAGGATTGGAAGCTTTCAAATAGGCAGTTTGCTCCCAAGCGTTTTCTTTTCGAGAAAAAATGTAGACAGCGCCACTGTTAGATCCATTTTGTAATGGGGCGCCAACTGCTAGAGTTTGCCCATTACCACTTAAATTGAGCGCAAATCCAAACCAATCACCAGTGACAGGATTACTAGCCGATATCTTGCTATCTTCCACCCAGGATTCACCATCCAACTGGTATAGATAAACGGAACCTGCCTCTGCATTGTCAGCATAAGCCCCAACTGCGAATGAAGCCCCGGCATCATCAAGGCTTATCGAAGAACCAAAACCTAGCCCCTCAGAAATATCAGTAGCCTTAATGTAGGCATACTGTGACCAACTTCCCTCCTCATTACGGAACACATATACAGCTCCAGAATCTTCAATAGAATCACCATCAAGACCACCATCTTCACTGGGTGCGGTTACTGCTAAAGTAGAACCATTCCCACTAAGGCTAAGGGCATAACCAAATAGGTCATTATTTCCTTGATTGTCTGCTTGAAGTCGGGCGCTATGGACCCAACCTCCATTACTTCGGGAAAAAATATGAACAGCGCCCGCAGAAAAATTATCATTTTCCCCGTTCTCCTTGAATGCCCCTACTGCAAGCGTATAACCATCATCGCTAAGACTCAATGCAGTTCCAAACTCTGCAGCTTCTTGAGGGTCTGGAGACTTAAGATAGGCTTGCTGTGTCCATTCGCCATCTTCCCGACTAAAAATATAAACTGCACCTGAATCAGGTGTCAGGTTATCCTCTTGGTCACCACCGCTATCTTCGAGAGGAGCACCTACTGCAAGCAGGTTGCCATCATCGCTAATTGCTAGATTCCAACCAAACTGATTGTTGTGGTCAACTCCAGCCGGACACTTCTTTAAGCACATTCCTCAAATTCGATAGGGGCTAGATCTCCCAGTGTTGTATGTATTCTGCGTGAGTTGTAATAAGCAATATAGGCTCTTACATCTGCTACCGCATCCTCCCTTGTCGGATAGAGGTTTCCCGTTAACCACTCCCGCTTCAGGCTGCTGAAGAAACGTTCAGTCGGTGCGTTGTCCCAACAATTTCCCTTACGGCTCATTGAACACACCATCCCCTGCTGACTCAATAACATTTGGTAGGTATGGCTGGCATACTGACTGCCACGATCAGAGTGATGCAGGAGACCTTTTGGGGGCGTACGCAAATTGACAGCCATCATCAACGCACGAGTTACCAGGGCCGTTTCCATCTTGCGATCTAGATGCCAACCAACAATCCGGCGCGAATAGAGATCAATCACTACCGCCAAGTACAGCCAGCCCTGCGAAGTCCAAATATATGTAATATCAGTCGTCCAAACTTGATTTTTAGCACTCGGTGAGAACTCCCTATTCAGAAGGTTCTCTGCGACAGGCAGGTGATGTTTACTGTCTGTCGTCAGTGTAAATCGCTTCTTGCGCTTTACTGCCAAGCCTAGCTTTTTCATGAGCTTGCGGACTCGATAGCGCCCGACTTCAAAGCCTTCTTTACGTAACAGCTTCATTAACCGACGACTTCCGAGACTCTGTCTAGATTCTGCAAATAGGGCCTTCAAACGATGGCATAGTTGCCATGTTTGAGCATCTATTGAGCTATTACCACGGCAACACCAATCGTAATAACTAGTCTTACTTACCTGCATTACCCGGCAGAGCACCCTAACAGGAAAGCTGCCTTGCTGTTTTTCAATAAAGCTGTACTTTATTTCATTTCTTTCGCAAAGAAGGCGCTGGCCTTTTTTAGGATTTCTTTCTCCATCCGCAACTGCTTATTTTCACGTCGTAATCGCTCTAATTCTGCGCGCTCGCCTACACCCAACCTCACACCGTCTTCTTCCTGCTTCTGTTCCTTTATCCAGCGTCGCAGGTTATTGGCTGTTGTTCCTACAGCCTCTGCTGCTTTAGAAATTGAATACCCTTGCTCAGAGACTAGCGCTACGGCGTCTTTCTTAAATTCCGGCTTGAAATGCCGACGTGTACCTTTTGTTGTCATACTTCACCTCGCTTGGTAGTTTTACCATCTTAGCGAAGTGTCCGGAAGGATTAGACCACTACCAAGGATGCGACAACCGCGAAGGCTCCAACAAGTTCGCCAACAGCACTTAATGTATCCCATACCATAATCCAGCTCTACTCCTTCGAACAAGACGGTAATTTACATAACATTTAGTGCCAACTCTTAGATTTTACAGATTTACCAACAGATAATGTTCTATTAGCAAAATTATATAATCACCTACCTTGTAACGTTCATTTCATATTTCTATGCATCTGGAAGACTGACGGCCTAAGAAAACAAGAAGAAGGTTAACGTATCCACAACTCTAATATTATTGTCATCTAATAGATCTCACCAAGCAGAAACAAATACTTGCACGCCTGAATACCCTATATGCAATCAGCCAACGACATAACCTTTAGATAAAAGCAAAAATAATTCCTCTGCCATTAAATTTCAGAAATTTAAAATTAGTAAGTAAATGCACCCGCCAAGATTAAACCGAGAAGGAAGAGATGAGGTATATCAACCTAAAAAAAATCGCGGCCACATGTGTTAAACATATTTCTATGCCAACAGAAAACAGGAGAGGAGAGTGAAAGATGAGTTATGAGCGAAATGACAAAGGCATTTCGCTCAGTTATAGCTACTTAGCCGAGAATTTTCTTAACGTGCCTTCTGATTTTTCTGTGTACATTTCTATCATTAGCGATAGAGTTCAGAAATTCCTTGTACTCACTTTTATTAACCGTACCTAGTGCTTTGCAGTACCAAGCGAGTGTATCGATATGCAGTTTATCTACAGGCTGTCGAACATCCTTCTCTACCGCCTGGTAAAACCACTCCTGAATTGCAACTTCAGCAGTTCCGTCACGGACAACTTCCTCAGCGGCAAATCGCTGCATAATCATATCGTTACTATTAAGCAAATTTAATAACCGTGTAGTATGCAAGCTATTAGTGGCTACATGACCTTCCATATTCTGCATCAATGCATTGCGCTTTTGATAAAAACTAAACTTGGTCAGCACATGCTTCGCTCGATTTCTAATCGCACGATTACCACTTTCGCGCATTATCTTATTGATAGTGGGGGAATATTTTGTATTCCCAGATGACGAAAGTGTACGTAACAAATTAACGATTTCACTAATCACTTGTTCATCACGTTGAGCAACTGTCATATTCGCCTGGTGTTTTTCCAGGAGAAGCTGTTCAGCCACATCAAATAAACGTTCATCACTTAATCCAGATCCTGTAATACGATTAGCAGCTTTGGTTAAAGCTAAGTTATCTTCACCTTTTAATTCAGCTATAAAGTTATCTACTTCCTGATTTAGCAAAGACTGAATGTCTTTGGCCAATCCGGTTAAAGGAGAAACTAAAAAAACAAATAAGATAAATAAATGGCTTAATTTCACAAAACACCTTCCATAGAGCTTTAAATTGTTGCCCTAGTAAACTAAGGCAACCTAAAAAAAATAGATCTGAGATTAATTAGAATTTAACCTACTTCAGCCAGATTCCCTTTACTTTCCAGCCACTGCTTGCGATCTCCAGCACGCTTTTTAGCCAGGAGCATATCTAGTAGTTGATTACTGTCATCTCCTGAATCTATATAGAGCTGTACCAGACGACGGGTATTGGGGTCCATCGTAGTTTCACGCAATTGCATAGGATTCATTTCTCCCAATCCCTTAAATCGGGTTACCTGAATCTTGCCTTTTTTCTTTTCTGCACTGATACGATCAAGGATGCCCTGTTTCTCAGATTCATCCAACGCATAATAAACGTCTTTACCGATATCAATTCGGAACAGTGGGGGCATGGCCACATAGACATGACCGTTAGTAACCAACGGACGGAAATGACGTAAGAAAAGCGCGCATAACAGCGTAGCAATATGCAGCCCGTCTGAGTCGGCATCGGCGAGGATACAGATCTTGTTGTAACGCAAGCCTTCCAGGTTATCGCTGCCCGGGTCCACCCCGAGAGCTACAGCAATATCATGCACTTCCTGGCTAGCGAGAATTTCCCCTGAGTCAACTTCCCACGTATTCAGGATTTTACCACGCAGCGGCATGATAGCCTGGAATTCCCGATCCCGCGCCTGCTTGGCGGAGCCACCAGCTGAATCACCCTCCACCAGGAAGAGTTCAGAACGCGTGGTATCTCCACTGGAGCAGTCTGCCAGTTTGCCAGGCAAGGCCGGCCCCTGAGTAACTTTTTTACGCGCAACTTTTTTCGCGGAGCGCATACGCTTCTGTGCATTGCCAATACACAATTCCGCCAGTTTATCGCCCTCTTCCGTATGCTGGTTCAGCCACAAGCTGAATGCATCTTTGGCGACACCGGAAATAAATGCGGTCGCTTCACGGGAGGAAAGTCTTTCTTTTGTCTGGCCCGAGAATTGGGGATCAGCCAGTTTGGCAGAGAGAACGTAAGAACACTGGCTCCAAATATCTTCTGGTCCCAATTTAATTCCGCGCGGTAGCAGATTGCGGATTTCACAGTATTCGCGCATTGCTTCCAGCAGGCCGGCCCGCAAACCGTTGACATGGGTACCGCCCTGAGCGGTGGGAATCAAGTTTACGTAGGATTCAGCGGTGACTTCTCCGCCCTCTGGCAACCATTGGACCGCCCAGTCTGCCGCCTCAGTAGTAGCTGTAAAACTACCTACAAATGGTTCTGCTGGCAGTACTTCCCAGCCCTGATTTGCAGCGGCCAAATAGTCCTTGAGGCCATCTTCGTAATACCACTCATCGGACTCGCCATCCTGCTCATTGATAAACGTAACCGTGAGACCCGGGCAGAGCACCGCCTTGGCACGCAGAAGGTGTCGTAGGCGCACCACTGAAAATTTAGCGGAATCAAAATATTGGGGATCTGGTAAGAAGCGAACACTGGTGCCTGTTGTGCGCTTGCCGCACTCACCTACTACTTCCAGGTCGGAGGCCTTTTCACCATCCTTAAAGCCAATGCGATGAACCTTACCATCTCGCTGGATAGTAACCTCCAGCACTTTTGAGAGGGCATTAACCACCGAAACACCAACACCGTGAAGGCCGCCGGAGAATTGGTAATTGTCATTGGAAAACTTACCGCCGGCGTGCAGAGTGGAGAGGATAACCTCTACACCAGGCCGTCCCTGCTCGGGGTGGATATCGACAGGCATACCGCGGCCGTTGTCGCTGACAGAAAGCGAGTGGTCCTTGTGTAACACCACTTCAATTTTCTTGGCATGTCCGGCCAGGGCTTCGTCGACACTGTTGTCGATTACCTCCTGAGCCAGGTGATTTGGGCGTGCGGTATCGGTATACATCCCGGGGCGCTTACGCACCGGATCTAGTCCCGTGAGTACCTCAATATCTTCGGCGGAATAATTAGCCATAATTCTTATTGATTACTGCTCGTTAAATAGAAATTCGGTGATAGGGTCGCAATAGCGTGCGAACTCCTGGAAACTATGATCGCCACCGTCTTCAATGGTCTGGCGTTGTCCTTGGTAGAAATCCTGCGCATCGCGATAATCCAGAACTTCATCCCCGCGCTGGGCGAGTAACCAGTAGCAACTCTGCAACGGCTTCTCCAATTTATCCTGTACCCGCTGCATGGCATCTACATCAACCAGGGTAAGACGGAATTCCTCTTCTTCACCGCTATAGGGTTTTAAAACCTTCCCCACATAGGCTGGAATAAAGCGCGCGGGGCGCACTGCGGGATTTATCAGTACAGCGGGCAATCGGAAGCGCTCACCAAGGTAAGTGCACCAAAAGCCCCCCATAGAACTCCCCACCAATCCAATGGGTCCCCTATCTGACTGCCGAAGGAGATCCTCCACAAGAGCCACCAACGATTTCTGCGCCTCCTCTGTATAGGGAGGAATCTGCGGTGCACAGAAGGTAACATGCGGGTATTGGGCCTGGAGCCGTTCTCGCATCAACTGGCATTTGAAGGACTGTGGTGATGAAAGGAAGCCGTGCAGATATATCAGCACCGGCCTTCCCTGAAGATCATTAGTTTGCATAGGCGGTGATTATAGCGCCCATATCGTCAATCGGGGGCGCTATGTAACCAGAAGCCTCAAACCGTGTGGGAATCACAGCAATGTGCGATTCAAACTGGCAAAGGCCCGCCCCATATCTACACGCATATCAGACCAGAAAGTAACACTGGTAAAGCGCTCCATGCGCCCACCCGGGCCATAGGCACCAAAGTTCTCACCGATATCGCGGCGATCCCGGAAGCGCATCACTGCATTGCCCTCTCGATCATAAAGAGTTCCAACCAGTACCCCATAGGCACTCTGCTCGGTGTAGACGCGCCAGATCCAGGGAGAGGGGTCCAGTGGCGCAGCTACCGAAAATTTCTCCAGGGATAAGGACAATGTGTAATCTGCCTCTTCCTGCTCCTCTGCTACCACGCTGTTACGCGGTTCGAGAAACTTCTCGGCAAACGTTTTGACCAACAGTGCATTCATCTGCTGTAGGTCCCTATCATCCAGCTCGTAATCTTTCTCTCTGTAGCGGGTGCGCGGCAACGAAGAAAAACGCTTGGTGTAGTCAATTTGCACAGGGGCAATAAACACTTTGGAGCCGCTCATATCAAAAGCAAAGGCTGCGGCAACTTCATCCAGCGAGCTGGATCTGGGAACCAAACCTTGGCTATCCTCCTGTTCAGCCAACTTTGAGTCCCCCACCTTACTGGGATCATGAGCACAGGCACCGACTAATAACGCCAAGCCAATGAGCGGTAAAACAAATATTCTGTTCATTATTATTCCTCACTTCCCGATGTTATCCACTTAGCGGACGGAGTAGCTGCAAAATACGCATGAAATGAGGGGCAGTAGCGCAAATAAAACCCCAGTACCTATTAGCGTATTTTATCAACTGTCAAATACTACTATTGATTCTGGTATGCCCCATTAAACAAATATCATCAATGATCATAAGTCTGGGGAAATTTCATTGTACGGTCAGAAGACAAAAAAGATAATGGTAAGTTCGTAAAGGGAGGCTTTACAAATAAAGGCGAGCTAGAAACTCTCAAATAAAACGATAGAAATCCCACAAAGTGGGACTTCAAAAAAGCAGGCACACCTCAAGGAGAAGTGACTCAGTAGCCGGAAGATGCAAAATCGACAGAGTATTTTGAAACCTCAACCCGTTCGACCCCGGTTTTATAGCTACCGTCATCATATAAATCGAACCAACGATATCCCGGCATCTCGTCGTCTACAGCAAAAGGCCCACTACCCGGAGTAAATTGTACAGATGTGGAAGGTGTCGCATGTAAGCCGACCCGACCCTCATGATTATCAAACTGCTGGTGTACATGGCCCCACACGAGCGCTTTGACTTGGGGCGCTTTGGATACCATTTGCAAGAGTTGCTCACGTCCATCGCGCAGCATATGGCCATCAATCCACTTACTACCCACCTGTACCGGCTGGTGGTGCATCATGATCATTACCGGGTGTTCCCGGGTTTCCCAAAGCAGCAGCTGCAAACGCTCAAGCTGAGCTTCGCTGAGACCGCCACATATCTGGTTTTCAACACTGGTATCGAGAAGCAAGAGGCGCCAATTTCCTAGGGCAACCACTTCTGTACAGCGTTGTGGGGCCAGCTGTTTCATACGAGAGCTTAAGTCGTGATTCCCCGGTAGCCAATACCAAGGTTTCTGCACCCTGCGCATTTTCTGAAGAAACCGGCGGTAAGAGGCCTCGGCCCCATTCGCGCTAATATCTCCTGTCGCCACCAGCAGCTGCGCTGCCTGCTGCCTGGAAACGATTGCGGACAGTACCTCATCCAAAGTATGACCGGTATCCAAACCCAGTAGTTGATAATCCGGCCGGCTGCCAATGTGTGGGTCTGTTATTTGGATCAGACGATATGAATTGGTCTTATCGGACCTGCTAGGCTCATTGTGCTCGCGAATCACTTGCTCACCTTGTAATCACATCCATGTGTTCTACCGCAGAATTAAATTTTTCGGCCATCCAGCACTAATTGAAATTCTGCGCGACCATTTGCAAGACAGTACTCAAGCCACTCACCGAGAAAACGGTTGGCCTGAGGCCTCTCATCTGCGCGCTGCATACGGGAATTTGGGTAAGCGATATCCACTCCTTTACCACCTACCGGTCCACAGCCATTAACTGCTATCACCTCTGCCATCCGCGCATCGTGATAGAGACGAGCGGTCAGGTTGGGAGATGCCAGCCAGTGGCTTTCACTGAGATTTACCTCTGCGTCCAGTGACACTTCTGTGGTGTACCTGGATCTCGCTACCACTCTCAGCTTTAAGCTGCCACCAGGGATTTGATAGCACCATTGCTCTCTCTCTGAAAGCTCAGGTAGCAGCCTCAGTAGACGTAGGTAGTTAGCGTCGCAGTCGGCATGATAAGACGGTAAATCGACGCGATATACTGCTTTACCGTTGCCATTTGGCGACATTTTCATCTGCCTGCGCTGGCGCGCACCTACCTCACGTACTAGAGCCATTATCAACACTCCAATTCATTTGCCGCCGTGACTTACATCTCAGTTTACCTTTTGTGCGGGTAAAGTAGCGCAAAGAGCTGTGACCGCTCAGGAGGGTGGCGTCATATGAGTAAACTGCTTCCGATTTAACTCTAGCCACTGCACCGAAATCAGTGTGGTGGCATTGTCTATCGGGTTTTCTCCCGGGCCGTAATTCCCCCGCATCGCATCTACGACGTTCTGCCTCGGGAATACCCGCAAACGGATATCCTCATTTTCCTCAGCCAAGCCGAATACGCCCTCGGCCTGCTCCAAATCTACCAGGGCACAATACAGATGTATCCGCTCCGAGCTGCCCCCTGGGCTGGGGATATAACTGTGGATAAAATGCAGGGCGTCCACAGTACATCCAGACTCTTCCAACACCTCTCTGCGCGCTACATCCTCCAGACTCTCCCCTTTCTCCACCATACCGGCTACCACTTCAAGACACCAAGGCCCTGCTGGGCGCCCCAGGGCACCAGTGCGGAATTGCTCGGTAAGTGCCAACAGGTCCCTGACAGGATCGTAAAGTAAGACTCCAACGGCCTCTCCGCGCTGAAACAGTTCCCGCTCTATTTCATTGCTCCAACCCCCGCGAAACAAGCGGTGGCGCAATCGCAGGCGCACCATAGTGAAAAATCCCTTAAACACGGTTTCCCTGGAAATTATGTCTACCGAATCAGCGGTGAACTCCGGGTTTAAATCAGTTCGACTGTTATCTTGTGGCATGGTTCGTCTTTCCCTAGGTTTCGGTTTTGCCGCGCTGCTTCCGCGACAAGACCGGGGTACCAGCTGTTATACTCTGCGCCCACCGTACCAGCCGCTGACTGCAGAGGCTATCCGGGTTTCCGTGTTGAATTTCGAGAGTACACAACATGAGAGTGCTGAATATCGCCTATCAGCAGCTACGGCGCTATGGCAAGACAAGGGTTAGCTGGGCACAAAAGCTCACCTTCGGCCTGATTAAAAATGACCACTACACCCAAGTGTTCAGCGACCGCGATATCGCCGCATTTGAGGCACCCTTTGGTATTCGCGACCTGGGTGTAAAAAAGGCGAACCGACGCTTGATGGAAACTGTCGAGGCCTTTGAGCCAGACCTGATCATCGCAGGCCACTGCGATATGATCACTAACGACACCCTGAAGGCCATTAAGCAACGCCTGCCCAATTGCTTTATCGCTCACTGCAATAATGATCCCCTCTTTGTTCCCAGCAATGTCGAGCGAATCAAATACCGCGCAGAAGTCGCCGATGCAGTTTTTGTATCCACCGGGCGAAGAGAACTGAAAATATTTGAGGGCTTTGGTGCTCGTGTTTATCACATGCCGAACCCAGTTGAACCCTCGATTGAAAACCTCAATAACGCTGAACGCACAGATTTAGCCATCGACCTGCTTTTCTGCAGTAACAGCAATAATTTCACCAAGCGTCTGCAAATGGTTAAAAACCTGAAAGATGCCTTGGGGGATTCGCTGAACTTTAAAACCTATGGCAGCTTCGGCGAGGCTCCCGTTTGGGGCCGCGACTACGACCACGCTCTATCTCAAACCAAAATGGGACTGAATTTCAATCGCCAAGATACCCATTACTGGTACTCCTCAGCACGCATGGCGCAGTTGGCGGGCAACGGTATTTTGCAGTTCACCAGTGATAAATTACATTTTGACGACTTGTTGCCTGCTGAGAGCGTCGTTTATTTCTCCGATGAGCAGGACCTATTAGAAAAAATCCGCGAATTTAACGGTGACGATGCCAAGCGACGCGCCTGGGCCGCACGGGCCAGGGAGTTTTTCCACAATGAAATGAACTCGAAGCTCTACGCTCAGTACATTGTCGAAGCCACAAGCTTACAGCCTTTTAGCCACGACTATGCTTGGGCTCAAGATATCAATCTGGATGGCACACTCAGGTAGTGTTACGCCCACTCTATTCGATCAGATGCAATAGATTATGAGTAATAACCCAATTCGAGTCGCACAGATACTCGCCGGTGCTGAGCACGGTGGTGCTGAGAATTTCTTTGTGCGTCTCGTCAGTGGATTAAATCCCCGCAGCGAAATTACAGAAAAAGCGTTTATTCGCAACCACGATCACCGGGTACAGGCACTGCGTAGCAACAGTGTTGAAACCGAAGGTTTTAAATTTGGTGGCAAGCTGGATTTTCTCGGCCGAAAAAAATACCGAGATGCCCTGAACCAATGGCAACCGGATATCGTGATGACTTGGATGGGACGTGCCACTTCAATCACCCCCAACTCTGAAAAATACCGATTGGTAAGCCGCCTAGGGCACTATTACAACCTGAAGTATTACCGTCACGCAGATTATTGGATCGGCATCAGCAAAGGTATCTGCCAGCATTTAAGGGACGGAGGCATCCCCAAGGATAAAATTTTCCATATCCCCAATTTTGCCGATGAGACACCAGTTAATCCGCTGCCTAGAAACAGCTTCAATACTCCGGAAGACCGGCCCCTGATCCTGGCTGCAGGCCGCCTGCATATCAATAAAGGGTTCGACACCCTCCTGCATTCACTCACCCAGGTTCCCAATGCCACTTTGTGGCTCGCCGGTAGCGGTCCCGAAGAGAGTAAATTGAAATCCCTGTGCCATCAACTCGGCCTGGAAGAGCGGGTTCGCTTCCTGGGTTGGCGCAACGATGTCACCACGTTGATGCGCACTGCGGATATGTTCGTGTGCCCTTCTCGACATGAGGGCCTGGGCTCTATTGTGATGGAGTCCTGGGCCCATCGCTGCCCTATAGTAGCGACAGACTCTCAGGGCCCTGGAGAAGTGATTACCAATGGCAAAACCGGTCTGATTACCCCTATCGATAATGCCGATGAACTGGCCAAAGCCATGAAGTCCGTTATCGAGTCGCCGGAATTGCGCCAAAGCCTGATCGAAAATGCGGCCGAGGAGTACGCAACAACATATGCGAAACAGGTTATCGTCGACTCCTATATCGATCTATATGAAAACCTGATGAAGAAAGGGCGCTAATTGTGAATAGCAGCCACCTTTAACCCGGTGGCTGCTAAATCGTATTTTTCGTTTCGTGTCAAATCGTGCTTATTGATAAGCCGGAGGCAAATCCCGCAAAAGAGCGCTAACCCCATTGGCGATCAGTCGTTGACGCTGCTCAATACTATCGGGGCGTGTTAACAATTCGCTGGCTCTCCCCCCCCAAATCACAGCCCCGCCCGGGCGCCCAATACCCACACTCATAATCACCAAGGGGGCATCTGTCAGGGGCGGTAGTTCCACTACATCCTGTGGAGCATTGCTATCAAACTGTTTGTCCCAGCTGGGGTCCCGGGTATCACCGGAGAAAAACTCATCGACTACCGCAACCTGGTAATCCACCACCATATCTGCATCCTGGTCCTGGGAGACTTGGCGATATCCTCGTTGCTGTAACTCTGCGGCAACGGTATCCCGCATTTCTTCATCCAACTCCACCAGCTGGGCAGAGGCATCTTCTGAGCCACTCAACGGCGCTACCCCCCATTTATACGTGGCAAAGGCAACCGGTGGCTCCCCTGTAGCGGCTTTTTCAACCTGTATCTCCTGGCAACCCGCCAATAGCAAGATACTCAGCAAGCCTGTTAATAAATAGCGCATAAAAACTCCTACATTCCCGTACTTATTTTACTGGTTCGACCGTGCCGTAAAGTTCTATCTTAGGACTCCAGGTATACCACTTGGGTTCAGCTTTCGGGTAGAGAGGGAAATGGCTGCCCGACTCCACTTCAAATCCCATAAAAGGGGCTTCTGGCGTGGCAAATGCGATCCCCCCCTGCAACAGGGCCTGAGCCGATTCTGTGTTGATATTAAGCCCACTTTTCAGACCGAAATTCACATCGACGCCACTGGCATTCCAAAACACCGTGTGCTCTCGCACCAGGGGCTGGTATTGGGGTTCGATATGAACATAGATATACACTCGATCAGCATACTCCCCCAAGGAAAAACCTGTAACCTCTCCCACTTTTACCTGGCGATAATAAACCGGACTCCCTGCTACCAGAGATCCACGCCTCGCAGCATCCAGGATAATTCCCAGTCCAGGGCGAGTAAAAGTTTCTGCAAGATCCTCTTCCGGTGCCTGTTCCAAAGCGTAAAACTTTGTCTGTGGATCTCCTAAGCCAGGCTCAAGCGCCAGGTAGCGCCCTGTAATCAGGGTATCCAGATGGGCAATCTTATCGATGCTAATTTGCGGGGAAACCACCCATATACGTGTGCCCTCCCGAGCAAACTGCTCTCCGCGATGATAAAGCTTGGCCCTGGCCCACACCTCGCCCAAAGAGCGATCGAGTCTCAGGCGAGTAATCTCTCCAACTTGTACCCCACGGTAGCGCAACGGTGCTCCAACTCTCAGCCCCTCGGCACTGACAAGGCTGACTTGAATTTGTATTCCCCCCTCCATAGCCGCTTCCCGACTGCTGAAAAGAGGGAACTGGTCTCCATTTTTTGCCTGCCCGCCTTTTCCAAGGTCTTCCCGGCGTATGCCAAAGGCGATACCGCCACGCAGGAGTGACATCAGAGAATCTGCCTCCACTTCCACCCCCTCGGTCAAGCTTGCTGTTGCCCGCAATCCGCTCACATTCCAGAACCGAACGCCTTCCTGCACAAAGTGGGCATAGCGGGGCTCTATCACCACATAAACCTCTACCCCCTCGCCATCCCTACGCAATTCCATTCCCTGGACTTTTCCTACCTCTATACGGCGAAAATAAACCGGCGCGCCCCGCTGCAAAGACCCGGGATTGCGTGAAGTGAGGCGTAAATGCAGCCCCGGCACACGGGGGTCCATCGGTGGCGCAGAGGTTCGCGCAGTGAAATTGCGCTGGGAGCGCTGTCCTTTGCGCAAATCTACTTCTATGCGATTACCTTGGATTAAATCGTTTAGTCCGCCAGTAAAGTCGAAGGTCGGGGGGGCTAGCCAAAAACGTGTATTTTCGGTGAGCAATTCATCCGTTGTCGGATCCATCAGAACTTTGACTTCCATACCATTCAAACGGCGGTTTGCCTTGGTCCCACTGACTTCCCCTACCTGTATGCCCTGGTAGTAAACCTTCGTAGAATCCGGAGTAACATTCACCCCCTGATCGAAATTTAACGTCACTGGAATTCCCGCATCTGCTGCGGCAAAATTTTTATATAACTCAAACTCACTGCCATTTACAGCGAGTGGAGACTGACGTTGATTTTCCGGGGTATAAAAACTTACGCCCCCGGCAAAAAGTGCTGCCAGGGATTCTAAATTGACACTGATACCGCTAATACCGCCTTCAATAGAGATCCCTGAACTATTCCAAAAGCGGCTGCCCCGATGAACCAGATAGGCATATTCCCGACGAATAAATAATTCGATACTGACTTCAGTTCCGTTTCGATCCAAACGGTAATCCGCTACCTGACCAACTCGCAGCTGACGATAATATACTGGTGATCCACGACTTAAAGAGCCCAAACGACGGGACTGCAAAACAACACGCAAGCCATCCCCACGGATAAATGCAGGAGGCTGATCCAGGGCAACAAAGTTGCGTTTGCGCTTACCACTACCTGATTCAACGGCAATATAATTGCCAGAAAGTAGTGTTTCCAAGCCGCTAATTCCGGTAATAGATAACTCGGGTTTTACTACCCAAAACTCAGTGCCCTCTACCAATAAATATTCTGCACTGCGATTTAAACTAACTTCGGCCAGAACGCCATCGGCTCCATTCAGCTCTTTCGCATTAGGTACAAGGCGCACATCCTGGACCATACCAATATCGACCCCGGAATATTTGACCACCGTTTTTCCTTTTACCAGGCCGTCGCCAGAATGAAATAAAATAGTGGCTTTAACGTCTCCCTCTGACAAATCCTGATAGAGCAACCAGAGAGCAATCAGCCCCGCGATCAAAGGTAAAATCCACACTAGGGGTAACCCCCTGCTTGCGCGCACTACTCCCCGCTGAGCGCCTCCATCCAAGCGAGACGCATCACTCGTATCCTGCGGGGGCAGCTCATCAGCCATTTTCTGCGGCGCTCCTATGAGCCGTTTCTGGCTCTACTGCAGACTCATATAAATCTCCGTCATAGGCATCCCAAATTAAACGGGAATCGAAAGTTCGTGCCGCCAACATGGTTACCACTACCACAGAGGCAAAAGCTGTCGCACCAGCTCCAGCAGTTACCTGGGAAATAAATCCCATATCCACTAGCGACACCAAAATTGAAATCATAAATAAGTCTAAGAGTGACCAGCGCCCGATGCCGGAAACTACTCGATATATTTTCATGGACTGAATGGGGTCGAAGGACAGGCGCAACTGAATTTGGATCAGGAGCAATCCCAATCCCAGTAGCTTCATCACAGGAACTGCAATACTGGCAACAAAGACAATTAAAGCTATTCCCCACATTCCCGAGTTATAGAGTTGCATGACCCCGCTAATGATAGTGCTGGGATCACCGGCACCTAAATAAACTACCGTCATTATCGGTAGCACATTGGCAGGTAAAAGCAATAAAGTGCCAGTAATCGTCAGAGCCCAAGTTAACATTAAGCTTCCTTCGATTCTGCTGTGTACTCTCGCTCCACAGCGCGGACATCGGCAACGACCATTTTGGGGAAGAATAATTAATTGATGACAGCCCAGGCAGCTGGTTAAGCCTTTTTTTAAACCTTTATTTGGTACGCTATTCACAAGCTTGTCCCTTAAGCGCACGACGCTGTGCTAAGCGGTGCCAAATTGCTGTTTGGTCAAAACTCAGGGAAGAGAGATTTGCCAGTAGCATCATGGCACCAAAACAGTACAGACCAGGTTCTACCTCCATCTTGCCCAAGTCCCGTAATTTAATCAGGGCTACCAAAATTCCGAGCATATAGACATCGAGCATGCCCCACTCTTTTAAGTGCTGGTAAAAACGAACAGCATTGGATACCGGCCGGTCAAGCCAGGCCCAAGCACTGCCCCAACAAATAAATAACAACAGGGCAAATTTACCTACCGGAGCCAGAACGCTACAGAAAAGCACCAGTGCCGAGAGCCAAATAAACCCCGCCTTGAAAAGAGAGTAAACGCCATTAAGCAATGTACTTTCTGCACCAAATGAGAACAGGGAAAAGTCGAGTAATGGCAAGCTGACAGAGGGAATAAACAGTAATAGGCCGGTTAGACTGAGAGCCAGTGTGTAGTAAATACTATGATTGCCATTGCGATGCAAAGTACAGCGACATCGGGGGCAAATTAGCTTTTGTCCCGGAGGCGCCAAGCCGCCGGTTAAAAGTAGATCGCATTCGTGACAGACCCTCTGCCAATCGGTCAGCACTGCGTTGCGCTCCTCATTCATGGACAGTCAGTCCTTGCCTTATTCTGCACAATTTTTGCCGCATCCAAATGCTTATGAGGCGCGTCTATTGAAATATAGGCCCTCAACCTTATTCAATGGGCCCGTGTTATTGCCAAAAAATTACCGATAAACGCACATAGATGTCGGTTTAACGAAGATATAGCAAAAAGCCGATTGCCGTCTCGACGGTCGGTTTGACCCCGGGTAAACTCTCGCGACTGCTATTGGGGAGACTGGCAATATTAGTAATAACCGCAAGCTGGAGCCCTCTATATCCCCACTACATGACATCAGCTCCAAATAACTTGCAAAAGCTTGAAGACCGTACCCTCCACAGGAAGTCGAAACAGATGAAAAGAAGTAACCGCACAGAGCCGCAAGGCCGCAAGTTGCGTCCGCTGAAAAAACTAATCGCCGCTACGCTGCTGGGCCTGGGCGCCATGCAGGCGCAAGCCGACACCCTGTGGGATATCTATACACAGGCCCTGGAGAATGATCCCGAGTTGGCTGCAGATCGCGCTGCTTACCACGCGGGTATCGAGGCTAAATATCAGTTCCGTGCATTCCTGCTTCCTCAGGTAGAGGCCACCTACCAGGCCTTCAGAGATCACTCTGATTCTGCCCGTAATTCAGCTCAGTTATTGGATCTTAGTGAAGAGGGTGAAGAGGAGGATATCCAGTTAGTGGATTTCCGCTCCAGAACTACTAGCTCGCTTCAAGAGAGGACCTACGCAGCCACCTTAAGCCAAGCAATTTTTGATGCTCCAGCCTGGTTCGATTTCCAGCAAGGAAAGCGACTCACCGAGCAAGCAACAGCAGAATTTAGTGCCAATCAACAGGGAATGATGATTCGTGTTGCCACCGCATATTTTGACGTATTGCGCGCTTACGATGTCCTCGAAGCTGCAATTGCTGAAGAGCAGGCGCTAGCAAAACAGCTGGAACAGACGCAGCAACGCTTTGAGGTGGGACTCACAGCGATTACCGACGTCTACGACTCCCAAGCGGCCTATGACAGCTCTGTTGCCCGTCGCCTCACTGCTCAGGATGATTTGCTCAGCAACTTTGACGCTCTGTCTGTACTGACCGGTGGTTATCATGATGAAGTGGCACCGTTAGTAGCCGACTTTAAGGTAACTCCTCCTGTACCATCCGATCGCGCCGATTGGGTTGATTTTGCCTTGGCAAATAACTTTGTCTTAAAAGCCGCGCGTCTGGGAGCCGATGCAGCCCGTTACAACGCACGCGCCGAAGCCAGCGAGCACCTCCCCACCGTCACCGGCTCACTATCCTACTCTAAATTCACTCAGGATGGCCGTGAAAAGAATCGTTACAGCGATATCACTGGCAGTCAGTTTATCCGATACCCCCAGGATATTGATCAGTGGGAAACCAGAGCTGGCATTACGGTAAGCATGCCAATCTTCACCGGTGGTCTCCTCAGTGCCAACCGTCGCCAGGCTAGAAACCAAGCCTTCCAGGCTCAAGACTTAAGCGTCCTGACAGAAAGAGATACCATACAAACCACCCGCACCCTACACCGCGCCGTAGTCACGGATGTATCCCGAGTGTCCGCCCGTGAGCAAGCCGTTGTCTCTGCTAAAAGCGCCCTGGATGCCACCCAAGCAGGATATGAAGTAGGCACCCGAAATATTGTCGATGTACTGCTGGCACAGCGCACACTGTTCCAGTCGCAAACCGATTATGCCAACTCCCTCTATGACTACATTCTAAATTCACTGAGCTTGAAGCAGGCTGCAGGACTCTTATCCCCTAAAGACCTTCAGGATCTGGATATGATGCTGAACCCTGCAAGTAACGTCTCTCGCGTGGAGGAAACTGGGGGCACTAGCCTTCCAGCACCTTCGAAGTAACTGCCTATACGCATCTACCAGAGAGCAGGATTTTTATTCTCTCTCTGGTCTTCATTTTGTGTAGCCAGCTGCTCCACCTCGCCCAGTAAGCGCTGCAAAGCACCACTATTTTCTGAAGCTACTTTTTTCCCTCTCTGACCGGCGGCTTTCCTCTGCCCCACATCTTCCAGCCAAACCTGAACCTGTGAAGCCATCGATTTACTGTCTTCGACTACAACCATGGCTCCAGCCTCCTGTAACAAACTGGATACAGTAGCGAAGTTATGCAGGTGGGGACCGGAAATAACTGGTACACCCCAAGCAGCGGGTTCAATCATGTTATGGCCACCAACAGAGGCCAGGCTACCTCCCACAAAAGCAATATCACTGGCCCCATAGAAGCGCAGCAACTCCCCCATGGTGTCTCCCAGAATAACCTCATCACTAGCTTTAACGGCTGTGCCTTCACTCCTTCGAACCAGGGCAAAGCCACGCTCCCGACACAAGCGAGCAACACTATCAAAACGCTGGGGATGCCTGGGCACCAGCACGAGTAATAGGTCTCTATATTCTTTCTTTAAAATAGAGAAAGCTTCCAAGACCACCTCATCTTCACCCACATGGGTACTAGCCGCCAGCCATATAGGCCTGGAAGACTCCCCCTGCCACTGGTGCGCCAGCGCCTGGGCTTCACTAGCCAGTCCCATATCAATACTGAGGTCAAACTTGATATTGCCGTTGGCTACTGCTCTATCCGCTGGTAATCCCAAATCGATAAACCGCTGCATATCCGCAGGGTATTGCGCAACAACACGATCCAGGTTACTCAACATTGTTCGACTCAAAGAGGGAAAACGCCCGTAACCTCGTGCAGATTTTTCACTGAGACGTGCATTGGCCAATAAAATTGGGATCTTCCTGCTCGAGCAGAGCTTGAGTAGGTTGGGCCAAAGCTCAGTCTCTATAATCACCAATGCACTCGGGCTAAGCGCATTGAGAAATGGCACCAGGCATTCAGGGAGATCATAGGGGAGGTAATAGTGAAGTAAGCGGCCACCAAGAATTGGCTGCAGGGCTTCCTTCACCCGCTCAGACCCGGTTGGAGTTGTAGTCGTTACCAGCCACTGCCAGTCTGTATGCCGCGCAGCCAATTTAGAGATCACTGGTACCGCGGCTAGGGTCTCCCCTACAGATACAGAATGGACCCAGATTAACGGTGCACGGCTGTGCCTTTTTGGAACCTGACCCAGACGCTCTCTTAAACGCAACCGATAGGCCGGCTGACTACGCCCTCTCCACCAGAGACGTAAAAGGACAACAGGTAAAAACAGGCGGAAGAGCCAGGAATAAAATATTTGCATGAAGCAGGGATCACCTAAAGATCAATATTGCCACCAAAGAAAGTGCAATGATGACGGTTATCTCTTCCAGGTAAAACACCCCCGTAAGGAAGGCCTCAGGTCATTAGTGATCGACCACCCGGTAAAACTCAGAGCGCACCCCAAAAACACCACAAGCCATGCCGGCTGAACGGCAGGCGCGGAGCCAAGGCCCAGAACCCAAGCGCTTTCCACCGAAAATCAATCCTAAAATACAGCCTATGCTGGAGATCAAAAGTTGTCCCAGAGCAGATACAAATATACTCGTATGCCCGCGACCTTTGGCAAGTTTATGCTTTGCTAGAGTGATACCAGCGGAGAATTTTCTACGCGACAACCAGCGCATATTGGCGCGACTCTCCGGTACAGCCTCGTAAACCCTCGCCTCCAGGCAGTAGACAATCTTTCCGCCCTTGGCCTTAAACTCTGTGAAAAAAATCACATCTGTACCGGCACCAAGAGGATCCTGCTCATTAAACCTCAGACCTAACGAGCGAATACTGCTCATCGGTATTAACACATTGCTAGTCGCACAGTAGTTGAGCTCCTCTCCAGTCTTTCGTTTCTGCCGATAAAAAATACGTGAATAATAGGCAGGTACAGAATCCGGCCAACGCCGAACAACACTGCCACAAACCACGCTACTGCCCCCCAGCTTCTGCGCGTAATCATATAGCTGGATTAACCAATCGGGCTCGACCCACTCATCATCATCAATGAAAACTAGATAGTCAGCTTCCATATTATCCAGTTCATCAATACAGCGATTGCGTGCACAGGGGATTCCCCGCCGCTCTTCTACAGCACAGTTGAGAGGGAAGGGAAAACTTCTTGACAACTCCTCCACAACTTCTCTGCCAGCCTGAGTGTCCGAATCATTATCGACAACCAGTGCAGCCACATTTAAGCCTGAAGGTAGCTGGAGCTTGGCCAAGCTTTGCAGAGAACTGCGAAGCCGCTCTGGTCTCTGATAAGTACAAATACAGATCACTAACAAGGGGTGCAATGTAAACTCCAGATTACGGCCAAGGACAAATCGGATATAAGCTTTGTGAGCTGGGTTAAAAAAGAATCAGCCTATACCCTTAAGAATGACCTGTCTATAATACCACTTTTGCCAAATGCTTTATCAGGGCATCTATGCTCCATTTTATATGCTCGTGCCCGACACTCCCTGCTAAAACGCAACCCATTAGTCAAATTAATTCAAAAAACAAATTTCATAAGTCCTGGTATATCTCCCCATGAAAATTATGCAGCTTTTACCCGCCCTGAACTCTGGGGGGGTTGAGAGGGGGACCGTTGATCTTGCCCGCTACCTCGTAGCAGGTGGTCATCAGTCAATCGTCGTTTCCAGTGGGGGGAGCATGGTCGAGCAACTGAAAGCTGAAGGCTCTGCCCATATTGAACTTCCAATCCACAAAAAGTCTCTCTTCAGCCTGTTCCAGGTCAGACCACTTCGAGATGTTATCGCTCGCGAGAAGCCCGACATCATCCATGTACGTTCCAGGGTTCCGGCTTGGCTAGCCTATCTTGCCTGGCGAAATCTTGATCCAACTAAGCGCCCCCGCCTTGTAAGCACGGCTCATGGCCTTTATTCGATAAACCGGTACAGTGCGATTATGGCGAAAACTGAACAGGTAATCGCAATATCAGAGTGTGTGAATAGCTACTTACTAGAGAACTATGCAAACGATCTAAAGCGTCCCCCACAGATCGTTTACCGGGGTGTAGATACCGATGAGTTCAATCCCGATGTCCGGCCATCGGAGTCCTGGTACCAAAAAGTACACCAGGATTTCCCCCAGCTTGCCGGCAAGCGCTGGCTCCTCTTACCCGGCAGACTGACTCGCTGGAAGGGACAAGAAGACTTTATTGATCTAATCCATCAGCTAGTCCAATACCGTTCTGACGTCCACGGCATCATTCTCGGTGGAGCAGAGAAGAACAAACAGCACTACGCCGATGAATTGGGGCAAAAAATTCGCTCAATGAAGCTTGAGAACCACCTTACCCTGGTTGGTCATCGTAGTGATATACGCCACTGGTATAGTGCGTCCAGTTTGGTGTATAACCTATCACGTCGACCCGAGCCATTTGGCAGAACCGTTATAGAGTCCGCTGCGATTGGCACACCTATTATCGGTTATAACATTGGGGGCCCGGCAGAGTCACTTAATGCCTGCTTCCCTCAAGGGCTAGTTGATATCAATGATTCAAAAGCTTTATTCGTGCGTACTCAAGAGCTGCTCGACAGCCCTGAACAGAAGCCTCACCTATCTACCGATTTCACTTTGGGAAGACAGGCCGAACACACCATTGAAATCTACAAAAGCCTACTCACAGAGCGTACCGGAGCGAACCCGAGTGATTAATTTGAGCCAAAGCGAGCCGTTTGCCAGTGGAGGCAATCGCTTTTGCTACCGACACCCGGAGCGGCCTGAAATCTGTGTCAAGGTGATGCGTCCCGGTCGAACAGCGGAACTGTTGGGACGAGCTCCCTGGTACAAAACCTGGCGAGGGGAGTCCTATTTCGATGATAACCTTCGTGAACTGGAGGGCTATAGCCAGCGAGCTATTGCCAGTGATCGAGAGGAACTCTGGCAGCATTTACCACGCTGGTATGGAATTCAGGAGACCAACCTAGGCCCCGCAGCTGTCACCGATATGATTCTGGACAGTGATGGGAATCCAGCGCCCACCCTGCGCCAATACCTGAACAAATACGGCCTCAATGTCGAGGTACGTACATCTTTACAGCGTTTTTCTGAGTGGCTGCTTGAGTATGAGGTTCTCACCAAGAACCTGATTGCCCACAACCTGGTCCTGCGAAAAGAGCAAGGCAAACTGCAAACCTACCTGATTGATGGGCTGGGTTGCGCTTCTTTCCTGCCTCTCCCAAAAGTCTCCAGCTACTTTGCGAGACGCTATATCCGTCGCCGTATCGAGCGTATGTGGCTGAGAGTCGAGTGGGAAATCTCCGATAAGGAAACCCCCTGGCGAAAGTTTGAAGCTGAGGGGCTAAAGCGCTAATGACTTGGCAACCCTGATCGACGCAACAATGCTTGAGCACACAATAGGTATTGATCCAGGGGGGCACGCTGGCCTCCTGCCTTCACCTCAAGCTTTTCGCTAACCAAACCTTGATCCAAAAGTCGTAATACCGCTGAACGCACTTTATTGGATTTGCTGCGACTCGGAACCCGAATCACACCGACTTGGGCTCGACTTTGTAACGACTCGAATAGCATGGAGATACTGTCCTCTGTAACCCAGATTGTCTCCGCTTCCGACAACTGCTTTTGAAGCCAGCCCGTCGGACAAGAGCGCCAGTCAACCAACTCAACACCGCTTTTCTCCAGCTGCTCCATGGTACCCGCCGGTGTTCTCCGACTGTCAGAGATACACCAACTCAAGGGTTGGGCCAATAATTTCTCGACCTGCTCCCGGATTGAGAGGGTATCCCAACTGTAATGCTTACTGGGTCCACCCAATAAAATAAGCCCCCTTCCAGGCTGCAGTACATCACTCTCAAGGGGTTCAGTCAGTGCGCCCTGACTCACAATCACATTAGGCAGAGGGGGCGGACGGTCGTGTTCGGGGACGACCGCAAAATCAAACCAGCTGTAGGGCAACAAAGGGCGATTAATTGCCACTGCGCGACCACCAAACCGGCAACGGGCAGATAACATGGGAAGCCGGCTGCGGCGACCTGTGCCAACCAGAAAGTCGGGGGCTGGCAACACTTCCAGCTCCCCTCCAGCTTTTAGGAGAATACGGCTGGCTGTATATTCTGGCGATATATCAAAAACCTGCACCTCCCCGATATAGCTCCTGCGCATCCCTTCAATCAGAGCTGCGCTCTGTTTTTCATGGGCCCGGTTGCCATCTAAAAAGCGCCAAATAGTAAGTTGCAAGATAGGGCCCTAAACTGCTGAAACATCGGAATATAAGGCAGTGTACCTAGCCCCCATCAGAGAGGCCACTGTGACAAGGCTTTGGGAGCCCCGAAACATCCAGTATACTGCCCTTCAAACCTTAGCGGGGTACCCGGTAAGTGGCCTTGTAAATCCGTGCCCTCAGGAGGCCAGCTGAAGCGCTCAACAAAACAGATATCCACTTTTACTTTGTGTAAAGCCCCGCAATTATCACCAAAAACCAAATTCCGAGCGTTCATGGACAACAGACTTTTATATAGTATCCAACCATACAGTCTATTTCCGCGCACCTAATACAACCTTTTCTATTTGGCCGACAGTTGCACCTATGCCTGAACTTGGAAGTACTTTAAATAAGCTTTCTCAACCCGTTTACCGTCAGCAAAGCTCATTGTGGATTTCAGGTCTGCTTAAATGGGCCTTTCTGGGGCTATTTCTGCTGGTATGTGGCTTCTATATTTTTCCCAAGGTTTCAGGGATACAAACCAGTTTTTACCTAACTTTATTGCCCACAGCCTTTTTACTGCTGGCATGGAGAAAGAGTTATCACTTCCTGCTCTCTTGGCAATTTATAACCTTTTGCAGCCTCCCAATCATACTAGCGCTATCAACCCTGTGGGCCTCACCTGACACCGCTGACGTTTACAGGCAACCTGATTACTATTGGAAATTGGTGTTATACCTGTCTCTATTTTACTGTGCGACCTACTTCCTACTGGAACAGTATGGCGACACTATCCTCCATCAGCTGTTACTCGCACTTATTGTGATTGGGCTGCTATCTGGCATTGCTTCATTAGTTGCTTATGCCCTAGAGGGGAGCCTACAAGATCTGCGTCGGATTGGAGGTATATCTCTAGAGGGCAATATTGATAAAACAGGAATGCTGTTCGGCTTCCACGCCCTTTTTTGCTGCTACGGTCTCTACCAAAAACCCCGTATTTGGCGCTGGCTATCAGGAGCAGGTTTACTCACCTCCTGTATCTATATAGTTTTGTCACAAACCAAAGTACCGATTGTTATGGCGGGCTTCTCAATCTTTTTGGTTGTATTCGGCAATCTTTCACGACTGCTAAAGATACTCGTTGTTGTTGCCATAGTTTGTGTGCTGCCCCTGGCCTACTTTACGCTGTATGGTGATCTGCCTCTTCTACACCGGGGTAGTGCCTATTCCGTTCGCATGACACTCTGGCAAAAGACATTTGAAGAGTTCCTGCAATCCCCACTGTTTGGTCAAGGCCTAGTGCACAAGAAGTTTATCGAGCTAAACAGAATGGTGCCCCATCCACATAATTTCCTCCTGGATATCGCACGCTTCAGTGGGATATTGGGGGTGGCCGCTTGTGCCTGGCAAGGACTCTCAGCCCTGTGGACAGTGAGATCCAAAGAGAGGCTTCTGAGCTGGATCCCCGGTTTGTACTTCACCTGGTTCCTATTCGGTGTATTGGCAATGCTGACATACGCCCAACAACCTTTGGCAAAACCCAATTATATTTGGTTCTTTTACTGGATTCCCCTAGCTATTCTGCTGGCGCGAAGTAATCTTGAAAACCAGATCCCAGGGCAATGTAAAACTTTCCCAAAAAGCAATCCTCAAAACAGTAACCGTCGAGAGATAGAGTCACACTGATGAATGTAACCGTTTTTGGCACCGGCTATGTGGGTCTGGTGCAAGCAGCAGTTTTAGCTGAAGCTGGCAATAAAGTAGTTTGTATCGATATAGACTCGGACAAGATCGATCGTCTCAAGCAGGGTGTTATCCCTATCTATGAGCCCGGACTCGAACCTATGGTGAAAAGCAGTATCACCAACGGCAATCTATCCTTTTCAACCGATGCCGCCTACGGCGTAGAACACGGTGAATTGATTTTTATTGCCGTAGGTACGCCCCCGGATGAGGACGGCTCGGCGGATCTTCGCCATGTGTTGACTGTCGCCAGAACCATCGCCAAACACATGGAGTGCAAGAAATACATTATCAATAAGTCCACAGTACCCGTGGGGACTGCCGATAAGGTTCGGGCTGCCGTTGAGGAAGAACTCTCCAAGCGGGACCGATCTGATCTGCCATTTGATATTATTTCCAACCCTGAATTCCTCAAGGAGGGCTCGGCGCTCAATGACTGTATGCGCCCGGATCGAATTATTATCGGCACCTCCGAAGAAGAATCAGAGCAGAAGCTTCGCCACCTGTACGCACCATT
The DNA here is from genome assembly GCF_052468095.1 of Microbulbifer maximicatervae (SeqCode). The sequence goes on along the minus strand of NZ_CP174332.1, from coordinate 241,295 downwards.
CAACCGAAATCACGAAAAAATCTTGGTGATGGACGTAAAAAGTGCGGAGCTGACCAAGTATGCCGCCAACTGCATGCTGGCAACCAAGATCAGCTTTATGAATGAAATGGCAAATATTGCCGATAAAGTGGGCGCTGATATTGAAGCAGTTCGGGCCGGAATCGGCTCAGACCCACGAGTTGGCTACCAGTTTATCTACGCAGGTATCGGCTACGGTGGCTCCTGTTTCCCGAAAGATGTGAAAGCCCTGATTTCCTCGGCTCAACAGCTGGGCATTGCTGCAGATATTCTCGCCGCCGTGGAATCCCGCAACGAGCGCCAGAAACACTATCTCGCCGAAAAAATACAACGTCATTTTAACGGAGACATTCAGGGCAAAACTTTTGCGCTCTGGGGCCTGTCATTCAAACCCAATACAGATGATATGCGCGAAGCCCCAAGCCGTGTGCTCTTAGCTCGATTGTGGGAGCAAGGTGCGAAGGTACGGGCATTTGATCCTGAGGCCATGGAGGAGTGCCAGCGGATTTTTGGCGATCGCGAAGACCTAACTCTTTGCGACTCCAAGACAGAGGCTTTACGGGGTGCCGACGCCCTGATTGTCGCGACCGAATGGCAACAATTCAAATCTCTTGATATCGATGAAGTAAGCAGCGCTCTCAGTGCCCCGGTTGTGTTTGACGGACGCAACCAGTACGAACCAGAGGAAATGCGCGAGGCAGGCTTTGATTATTACTGCGTAGGGCGCCCGGACACCACCAGCTCTTACTAAGTAAGCCTTACTTAAAATAAAAACCCGGCAGATGCCGGGTTTTTATTTTCCATCATGCTATTCGCATCTTTACTTCCGCCTGGCCCGCCACATCACTGAGCCAGCCCCGATGCGCGGCACTACGCCCATGTACCACATCAAAATAAAGGTTTTGCAAACGCCCGGTAATAGGGCCGCGACGACCACTGCCGATAGAACGCCCATCCAATTCACTAATGGGCAATACTTCCGCTGCTGTGCCAGTAAAAAACGCTTCGTCAGCGATATAGACTTCATCCCGAGTGATACGCTTCTCTAGCACCCTATAGCCGCACTCCCGTGCCAACTCAATAACTGTATCGCGGGTAATTCCATCTAGGCACGACGTCAGCTCCGGGGTATATATAGTCCCATCGCGAACAATAAAGACATTTTCTCCACTGCCCTCAGCAACATAGCCCTCTGGGTCCAGTAATAACGCCTCCTCGCAGCCATTGCGCACCGCCTCCTGTAACGCCAGCATCGAGTTTATATAGTTACCATTGGCTTTCGCCTTACACATGCTGATATTCACATGGTGTCGGGTGTATGAGGAGGTATTCACCTTAATCCCCTGCTCCAGCGCCTCGGGGCTCATATAGCTGGGCCACTCCCAGGAAGCGACAATCACATGGGTTGAAAGATTTTCTGCGCGCAACCCCATTCCCTCTGATCCGTAAAATACCATTGGCCTTAGATACGCTTGGCGCAGGTTATTTTCGCGCACCACAAGCCGCTGAGCTTCATTCAGCTCATCAGTGCTATAGGGCATTGGGATATTCATTATTTTTGCAGAGCGAAACAACCGACGGGTGTGCTCTTGCAAACGAAAGATACTGGTGCCGTTACCGGTTTCATAAGCCCGTACGCCTTCAAACACCCCCATTCCATAGTGCAGGGTATGAGTGAGGACATGCACCCGGGCATCGCGCCAGGGAACCAATTCACCATCAAACCAGATAACGCCGTCGCGGTCGGCAAAAGACATGGGTAACTCCTACAAATCCTGAAAAACAGTTTAATCGGGCAGCAGGTAGAAACCCGGTGTTAACCGAGTAATTGCTGCCAGTTTGTTTGAACGGTCTTTCTTTCCGCTGTGAATTGGTCATCGCTCACAATCCCTGGCAGTTGTTGTAGTGCCAGGCGATGACCTTCAGATCGGTAGGCTTTGTAGGCGTCGATCAGATGTCCGGCTTGTTGGGCCGGCATCAGGCCTGCGTCAATTAGACTTTCGAGAATGCGAATATTATCGGTATACCGCACGATCGAGGGCGAAGTTTTTGCCCAGGCCAGAGCAGCATATTGAACCATAAATTCAATATCGACAATACCGCCCTCACCGTGCTTTAGATCAAACTTTTTATCGTTGCTCTTATCGAGGTGCGCACGCATTTTATTGCGCATTTCCACCACCTCATCACGCAATTTATCGCTCTTTCGCGACTGGCAAAGCAATTTCGTACGCAACTGTTGAAACAACTCACTCAGGCGGAGACTACCGGCGACAGGTCGAGCTCTCACCAGCGCCTGATGTTCCCAAGTCCAGGCACTCTCCCTCTGGTATTTTTCAAAGGCAGCCAATGACGTCACCAAGAGTCCTGAATTACCCGAGGGGCGCAGTCTTGTGTCTACCTCATAAAGAGGCCCGCTGAGTGTACGGGTTTGCAATATGTGGATAAGTCGCTGTGCTAGTCGGGTAAAAAAGCTCAGGTTATCAATACTGGTTTTACCGTCGGTAACCTGCATCGCATCTGCATCGTGCACAAAAACAATATCCAAGTCAGAACCGTGGCCAAGCTCCAATCCCCCCAGCTTTCCATAGGCGATAATGGCAAAGTGCATATCCTCTGCCGAGGCCCCCGCAGGCATGCCGTATTTATCCACCATCTGTGCCCAGGCGAGTTGCAATGATTGCTGCAGTATCGCCTCTGCCAACCAGGTAAGGGAATCACTGACTTTCATCAAAGGCAGGGCACCATTTACTTCTTGTGCCGCAATGCGCAGGCTTTGACTCTGTTTAAAATATCGCAGCGCCTCCATTTGCAATTCCAGATCATCGGGGTCAATCCGCAACAATTCGAGACGCAACTCATTGGCAATATCTGCAGCCGTAGAGGGTGCCAACAACCTACGCGAATCCAGCAGCTCATCCAGCAGAATTGGATGGCGCGCCAGTTGCTCAGCAATCCACGGACTGGCACTACAGAGGCGCACCAGCTGGTTGAGCACGGGGGGGTTTTCATTAATCAGGACGAGATAGGCACTGCGACGCAGTACTGAGCGCACTAAAGGTAAAACACGGGTTAGCACTAACAAGGGATCAGCCTGTAACCCTGCTGCGGCCAGTAGCGTAGGCATAAATTGATCCAGGCGCGCACGGGAAGAAGCAGGTAGTGCCGCAACCATTGTTGACTGGCACAGCTCCATTAAGTGCTCGAGTGCCTGCGGTGGAGGAAGAAACCCTGCACTTTCCAAAATCTGCAAATTCTCTTCACTGGCAGTTTTATCGGCGCAACTTGCCCAGAGTCCCTGCCACTCCTCAGCCACACTGGGGGCAGCCATTTCCTCTGGTGGAGCGATTACAGTATCGAACTCCCGCTCAACCAAGGAACGAACATCGACCAGCTCACTCTCCAATTGCTTCCAATTATCGCGGCCCAGGGCAAATGCCAATTTTTCCCTTTCACCCTCCTCAGCTGGGAGCGCCTGTGTCTGCTGATCCCGGTAAGCTTGAAGTGCGTGTTCAACTCTCCGCAGCAGCAAATAACAACTGGTCAGTTCACTGGCCACTCCCGGTTCAACATGGCCATCACTTTCCAAAAGGGGCAGTAGCTTGAGCAAGCTGCGCTCGCGCAGCGCGGGTTCGCGCCCTCCGCGAATTAACTGGAATGCCTGGGCAATAAATTCCAACTCGCGTATGCCGCCCCGCCCAAGTTTGATATTGTCCGTTAAACCGCGAGCGCGCACTTGCCGCTGTATCAGGGCTTTCATTTCACGCAAAGCATCAATAGCACTGAAATCGATATAGCGGCGATAAGTAAATGGGCGCAACAACTCCATTAGCTCTTCAGCAAACTCCTCCCTGCCGGCAACAGGGCGAGCTTTGACCATGGCGTAGCGCTCCCACTCACGCCCTTGAGTCTGGTAATAGTCCTCCAGAGCGGCGAAATGGCTTACCAGGGGACCACTGTCACCGTAGGGACGCAAACGCATATCTACACGAAAAACAAAACCATCCGCATTGATTCCATCCAACGATTTAATCAAGCGCTGGCCGAGTTTTTGGAAAAACTGCTGATTTTCTACACTCTTTTCACCATCGGTATAACCGGGCTCAGGGTAGGCAAAAATCAGGTCAATATCCGATGAGAGATTGAGTTCCCGGGCTCCCAATTTGCCCATCCCCAACACCACCATCGACTGACTATCGCCAGCTCTACTACGAGGCTCCCCATAGCGACCCACTAACTTTTCATGGTGCCATTGCATCGCCGTGCGAATGGATAGCTCTGCCAATTCACTAAGGCGCAGACATGCCTGAGGAATATCCCACTGCCCGGCAAAATCGCGAAATATGACCTCAGTCGTTACCCGGTTGCGCAATAAGCGCAATTGAAGATCCAATTCCTCATCACTTTCTATGGTCGGCAGGGAGAGCCCAAGATCTTGTTTAAGTAACAAATCCCGTAAAAGCTCTGGGCGGCGACAGCACTGTTGATAAAAAAATTCTGAACCAATTAAGCTCCGAGCCACTCCTTGCGCAAGCAATGGCTCTGCCAGCAAGCTCTCCACCTCAACAACAAGCGCGGCCTCCGCCAGTTCACACCAGTCATGCCACATTGACTGAAGTTGAGCGCGGATGGGTTTTGGGCACTGAATGTTGTCAAACATGAGGGTCAATCCTTGGGCGAATATCAGCGAGCAATTCTGCCTAGCTATCGGCATTCCGATAGCTAGCGGTGGTATTGGACAATGAAGAGTGGCCGAGCAAGCCCACCCCTCGGGTCACTTCATTGGCCTCGACATCTTCAAACAGTTTTATCAGAGAAGCCTCTCAAGCTAGAAAGCGATATCCGGCGGTGGGGCCACCCTCAATACCTCTGCCACAGTGGTCAAACCCGCCGCTACTTTTTTCGCACCGGAAAGCCTCAGACTATTCATACCTTCGCGCATCGCCTGGCGCCGCAGTTGCTGTAAATCACAATCGGAGGTGACAATAGCTTGTACCGACTCGCTAAATGGCAGGATTTCATAAATTCCCTGACGCCCACGATAGCCCGTATTACGACACTCCAAGCAACCTTCCGGCCGGTAGACTTTCTCTGGCAGCGGCGCTCTCCAGGGTTTTACCAGAGACTGCCAATCGGCCTCTTCAATTTTGTCCTCCTGCTTGCAACTGGGACATAGTGTGCGCACCAAGCGCTGGGCCATCACCCCGAGGATGGTGGATTTCAACAAATAGTGGGGCAAGCCCAGATCCAATAAGCGGGTGACTGCTGTTGGAGCATCATTGGTGTGCAGAGTTGAGATAACCAGGTGGCCTGTCAGTGCCGCTTGAACCGCCATCTGAGCGGTTTCCAGATCTCGAATCTCGCCCACCATGATAATATCTGGATCCTGGCGCATCAGGGTTCTGATACCCGCAGCAAAATCAAAGCCAATGGCATGGTGAACCTGGGTTTGGTTAAAGCTCTCTTCCACCATTTCGATAGGGTCTTCAACGGTAGAGACATTCACCGCACTAGTCGCCAGCTGCTTGAGGCCTGTATACAAAGTGGTAGTTTTTCCCGAGCCGGTAGGGCCGGTGACCAGTACGATTCCATTGGGCCGTGACAGCATCGTCTGCCAACGAGCCAAGTCATCGCCACCCAGCCCCAGGTCTGAATAAGATCGCGCGAGAACTTCCGGGTCGAAGATACGCATTACCAACTTCTCCCCAAACGCGGTGGGCAAAGTAGAGAGGCGCAACTCCACCTCACTGCCATCAGGCCTTTTTGTCTTGATACGGCCATCCTGGGGTTTGCGCTTCTCTGCTACATTCATGCGCCCTAGAATCTTCAGGCGACTGGTAACCGCAGCATTCACTTGATCTGGTAACTCATGAATTGGATGCAAAACACCATCAATACGAAAGCGTATTCGCCCCACTTCCCGGCGCGGTTCAATATGGATATCACTGGCTCGCTGGTCAAAGGCGTGCTGCAACAACCAATCGACGATATTGACGATGTGTTGATCGTTGGCTTCAGGGTCCTTTAAGGTGCCCAACTCCAGCAACTGTTCAAAATTATTTGCTGCTGAGGTTCCCTGAAGGCCGCTTGCGCCAGAGATTGAATTGGAAAGGGAGTAAAATTCGACGCAATGTCGCTTGATATCGGCCGGATCAGCTACCACACGGCAGACCTTGCGGCCGGTGGTATGTTCCAGCTGCTCTTCCCAGCCATGGGTAAAAGGTTGAGCTGTTGCCACCACCAGCTCTTCAGCGCTCGCCTCAACACAGAGAATTTGGTGTCGCTTGGCAAACTGAAAGCTCATCACCTCGGTGACAGCGCTTACATTAACCTTAAGCGGGTCTATATGATACAAGGCGTGAGAGGAGCTCTCAGCCAACCAGGCACTGAGGACTTCCCTACTCAGCAAGCTCCCAGGTTGCTTGCGGTTGGCCAGGTCACAACTGGCTATATAGCTAAGCGGGTGCATCTGGGCCTGTTCTGCAGTCCGCGGAGTACCTACGATGCGGTTGGCATCCTCTCGGCTAACAAAGCCCTGCCCCACCAAATCCTCTAGTAATCCGCGCAGTTCCAGTATGCGGTCTGCAACTCTGCTTTCTGCCATTGGCAACCCCTTTATTCTCATATGGCGACGTTGCATTGTAGCCCTATCATCAAGCTGTGAAAGTGCGCTGTTAACGCACTGTTACGAAGTTGCCCCGATTGGGGTACCATGCCGCCGTTTTCGCATTCTGAGCAATGGAGCTAACCATGGCCCTGTCGAATATTGCCAACTTATTTGGCCGCTCTCCGATTAAGCCAATCGAGAAGCATATGGCTACGGCCCACGAGGCATCGGCTGACCTGATCCCCTTCTTTGAAGCACTGATCAAAGGTGACCTCAAAGAGGCAGAACAGATCCAACTGCGCATCTCCGCCTCGGAGAACCGCGCTGACGATATCAAGAGAGACCTGCGCCTGCATCTGCCGGACAGCCTGTTTATGCCAGTGTCCAGGACTGACTTGCTGGAATTGCTGCATGCCCAGGATGAGGTAGCCAACACTGCCCAGGATATCGCTGGTCTGGCTGTGGGCAGGAAGATGCAGATTCCCGCACCTCTCCAATCCTTGATGACCACCTTTGTGGAGAGCGCCGTCGCCACCTCTGCACAGGCACTGCGCGCGATCAACGAACTGGACGAGTTGCTGGAAAGTGGCTTTGCAGGGCGCGAGGTGGATATCGCCAAACGCATGACCGAAGAGCTGGATGAACTGGAGCGCAAGTCAGACAAGCTTGAAGTCGAAATTCGCGCGTCGCTGTTTGCTATTGAGAAAGACTTACCTCCGGTGGACGTTATGTTCCTCTACCGGGTTATTGAATGGATCGGTGAACTCGCCGATCGCGCCCACAGCGTGGGCAACCGATTGCAGTTGTTGTTAGCACGTTAGGGGGTTTGGCGTGGAAATTATTAGTCAATACGGCCATATATTATTGATTTTGGCCTGTGTGGCAGGCTTCTTTATGGCCTGGGGCGTCGGTGCCAACGACGTAGCCAACGCCATGGGTACCTCCGTAGGTTCCCGTGCACTGACTATCAAGCAGGCGATTGTTATCGCCATGATCTTTGAATTTGCCGGCGCCTATTTGGCAGGCGGAGAGGTTACCGCAACCATCCGCAAAGGCATTATCGATTCTGAAGTCTTCGCCGCCCAACCGCAGCTGTTGGTATACGGTATGCTTTCGGCACTGCTGGCGGCGGGCACCTGGCTGCTGGTAGCCAGTATTCTCGGCTGGCCGGTATCCACCACCCACTCTATTGTCGGCGCAATTGTCGGCTTCTCTGCGGTAGGTATATCCCCAGATGCAGTGGCCTGGGGTAAAGTGGGCAGCATCGTGGCTAGCTGGGTGGTCTCCCCGGTTCTCGCGGGCACCCTGTCTTTCCTGTTATTTCGCAGTGTCCAGCGCCTGATCCTAGACACGGAAGACCCCTTCAACAATGCCAAGCGCTACATCCCCTTCTACATGTTTGCAGTGGGCTGGATGATTGCCATGGTGACCCTTACCAAGGGCCTCAAGCACGTTCTTAAAGATGCCAATATCCAGCTCAGCTTTATCCAGGATGCCGGTATCGCCGCCCTGGTGGGCCTTGCTGTCGCCGGTATCGGAGTCACCATGCTCAAGCGCGTCCAGCGCGACCCGGCAGCTGAAGCTGAAAACCGTTTCGCCAACGTCGAGCGCGTATTTGCGATCCTGATGGTCTTCACCGCCTGTGCCATGGCCTTCGCTCACGGCTCCAACGATGTCGCTAACGCCGTTGGCCCCCTGGCTGCCGTAGTTAACACTATCCAGAGCGGCGCTATCACCGTTAAATCCACTATGCCTTCCTGGATATTGCTGCTCGGCGGTATCGGTATCGTGGTGGGCCTGGCAACATACGGCTTTAAGGTAATGGCCACTATCGGTAAGAAAATCACCGAGCTGACCCCGAGCCGTGGCTTCGCTGCCGAGCTGGGTGCGGCCTCCACCGTCGTACTGGCTTCTGGTACCGGCCTGCCAATCTCCACGACTCACACTCTGGTGGGCGCGGTATTGGGTGTTGGCCTGGCGCGGGGTATTGGCGCCCTGAACCTGCGTATGATCACCACTATCGCCGCATCTTGGGTGGTCACCCTCCCAGCGGGTGCAGGTATTGCGATCCTGTTCTTCTACTTCTTCAAAGGCTTGTTCGGCTAAAACCGAAGCAGCACACAGAGCAGATCAGCAAAGGGGGCTAAAGCCCCCTTTTTTACGCCTCTCATATCCACCACTTTAGTAAGGCTCCATGTCGATATCTATTTCGCTCCTCTGGCATTAATATTTAGGGAAATAAAACTGGGCCGAGCCCGCCGACCAATCTATGCCTGCGACTTCACCCTGATGCCATTACTGTTGTTTGTCACTCTTCTGTGGGCCTTTTCCTTCAGTTTGATAGGCGCCTACCTGGCCGGACAGGTGGATAGCTATTTTTCCGCAATGACACGGGTGCTCCTTGCCACAGCGCTATTTCTACCGATGCTGAAATGGAAGGGTTGCCCTCCCCGTACCGCGATACGTTTAATTGTGATCGGTGCTGTACAACTGGGGCTGATGTACTTGTTTTACTACCAGTCATTCTTACTGCTCAGTGTCCCCGAAGTACTTCTATTTACTATTTTCACTCCCCTGTATATCACCGCCCTTGAGGACTTCCTTAACAGGCACTTTTCTGTCTGGAACCTCACTATCGCAGCCGTAGCCGTATTGGGAGCCGCCACTATTCGCTGGGGCTCTCCCAGTAACGACTTTTGGATTGGGTTTGCAGTTGTCCAGGGTGCCAACCTATGTTTTGCCGTGGGGCAGGTGGCATACAAGCGCCTGATGTCCAGAGAGCAAGGCCCCCTCCCGAGACAAACCTTCGCGTGGTTTTTTATCGGCGCCAGCTTGATCACTATTATTGCCTGGCTCCTATTTGGAGAACCACAGTACCCACAGGGCTCACAGCAATGGGGTGTTCTACTCTGGTTGGGATTGGTGGCATCAGGTGTGGGATACTTTTTGTGGAACAAGGGTGCTACGCAGGTCTCTACTGGTACCCTGGCCGCAATGAATAATGCACTGATTCCCGTTGGCTTGTTGGTAAATCTGTTAATCTGGAATCGGGATGCCGATCTAACCCGTCTCGCCCTTGGGGGAGGACTGATCGGAGTCGCTGTTATCTTGAATGAATGGCGCAACAAGAGTAGGGAAAGTCACCATGGCGAGTATCGCAGTACCTGACCTGAAGACCCAATTACATCAACTGATTGCCTGCCCCAGTGTCAGTGCAACCGATCCTTCCCTGGATATGGGTAACCGCCCAGTGGTTGAGCTACTGGGTGGATGGTTGGAAGGACTTGGTTTCAATGTAGAGATAATGCCTTTAAAGGGCTCTCCCAACAAAGCCAATATGATTGCTACTCTCGGCGGTAAAAGTGGTGATAAAGGCGGGCTCGTTCTATCCGGACATACTGATACAGTCCCCTTTGACGCGGGGCGCTGGCAATCGGACCCCTTTAAGGTTTTAGAGCGCGACAACCGCTTATACGGTCTCGGCACCAGTGATATGAAGGGTTTTTTCCCTCTAGTTATCGAGGCTGTGCAGACTTTTCTCGACAAGCCTTTACAAAAACCATTGATTGTTTTGGCAACAGCCGATGAAGAAACAAGTATGAGTGGTGCCCGCGCCCTGGTGCAGGCTGGCAAACCCCAAGCGCGCTACGCGGTAATTGGTGAGCCCACTGGGCTTCGCCCGATACGTATGCACAAGGGGGTTATGATGGAAGCAGTGCGTATTACCGGGCAATCCGGCCACTCATCGGATCCAAGCTTGGGAGCCAACGCTCTTGAGGCCATGCATAAAGTTATCGGTGAACTATTAACACTGCGAAAAGAGTGGCAGCAAAAATACAACAACCCCGGATTCGCCGTTCCAGTACCCACGATGAACTTAGGATGTATCCATGGGGGTGACAATCCCAATCGGATCTGCGGCCATACAGAACTCCAGTTTGATATTCGTCCGTTGCCAGGAATGCAACTTACTGACCTACGGGAAGAACTAAACAAACGTATCCTTACCATTCCACAAGACAATAAAATTCAGGTGGAAGTGGCCTCTTTATTCCCCGGCACTGCGCCCTTTGAACAGGATGCCCATTCAGAGTTAGTAAACGTTGCAGAACAACTTTGTGGCCATCCCGCTGAAAGTGTTGCCTTTGGTACTGAAGCGCCCTACTTGAAGAGTTTGAATATTGACACTATCGTGCTCGGCCCCGGCGATATTGACCAAGCTCATCAGCCGGATGAATTTCTCGCCCTGGATCGTATCAACCCTATGGTCAATATTCTGCGCGACTTGATTGGCCGCTTTTGCCTTTAATCTGCCTGCGACAGCCTCCGGGGCTTTAACACCACAAGACTTGCACACGGTAAGAATTAGTGAGCGACGATAACGCCTCCCTGAACTGGTTTCGCCACGCGGCACCTTACATCAACGACCTGCGCGGTCGCACTTTAGTAATTGGTATCCCCGGCGACGCTTTAGAGCACGCCAATTTCCGCAATCTAGTACACGATATGGCGCTGCTCGCCAGCCTTGGGGTTCGCTTGGTTGTTGTGCACGGCGCGCGGGAACAAATTAATCGAGCCCTGGATGAGCGCGGCATAGAAAATCGGTTTCACGAGAACCAGCGTATTACCAATCGAGAGACATTGGAAATTGTTAAGTCCGTCGTGGGCAAACTGCGCTTCGATATTGAAGCTGCTTTTTCCCAGGGACTGCCAGACTCACCGATGGCGCGTTCAGCCCTCAAGGTAGTCTCGGGCAATTTTGTTACCGCCCGCCCCAGTGGCGTGCTCGATGGCGTGGACCTGGGCTGGACCGGCACCGTACGGCGCATGGACACCAGCACTCTGGAGCAAAACCTGGATCAGGGTTCCCTGGTGCTCCTTTCTCCCCTGGGCACATCCCTGACCGGGGAGCTTTTCAATATCAATTACCTGGATCTGGCCGCTGAGGCTTCCAGAGTTTTGCGCGCCGAGAAACTAGTGCTATTCCGCGAACCTGAGCAACTTCAAGTGAGCGGAAATCCGGTACACGAGTTAAGTATTTTGCAGGCAGAGCAGGTTTCACCCAAGGTGCAAAGCGCAACTCTGCGCTGCGCCATTCGAGCCTGTAATGCAGGGATCGCCCGTACACACCTACTTAGCTTTTGTAAAAACGGCGCCTTAATTCAGGAGCTATTCCGCCGTGAAGGCGCCGGTACCATGATTTACCGGGACAGCTACGAAGTTGTGCGCAGAGCGCGAATTACCGATGTGGGCGGCATTCTTGGACTGATCCGCCCGTTAGAGAAAGATGGCGTTTTGGTACGGCGCTCCCGCGAGAAGCTCGAGGCGGAAATTGAACACTTCACGCTTGTGGAAGTGGATGGCACTCCAGTTGCCTGTGCAGCTCTGTATCCCATTAAGGATGATAAGGGCACTACCACAGCAGCCGAAGTTGCCTGCCTTGCCAGCCACCCGGAATTTCGCGGTGGCGGGCGTGGAGCCAAGCTGATGCGCCACCTTGAGAGACAGGCGCAAACAGTCCAGGTTGATGAGCTCTACGTCCTCACCACCCAGACAGAGCACTGGTTTATCGAGCAGGGTTTTGAGCAAGTCGGTATCAGTGAGCTGCCTACCGCGCGAAAGTCCCTGTACAACATTCAGCGCAATTCGAGAATCCTGCGTAAACGCCTGGGGAAAAGTCAGTCCACTTAGTCATAGAAATTTGAAATACCCATCCTTAATACTCCTTTAATGGGTAGTTTGGGCGCAAAAACATCCCAGGAAAGTCCGTTTTTTGCTAAGCTGGCGCATTCATTGTTGCCAGCTGGAATCTGTGACTATGCCCCAATACCGCTCCCGCACCTCTACCGCCGGTCGCAATATGGCCGGAGCCCGCGCCTTGTGGCGTGCCACCGGTATGACGGACGAGGACTTCCATAAGCCAATCATTGCCATCGCAAACTCTTTTACCCAGTTTGTCCCTGGACACGTACACCTAAAAGATATGGGTCAGCTTGTTGCAAGGGAGATTGAACGCGCCGGCGGCGTGGCCAAGGAGTTCAATACGATCGCTGTGGATGACGGTATCGCAATGGGTCACGACGGCATGCTCTATAGCCTGCCCAGCCGCGAAATTATCGCTGACTCAGTGGAGTACATGGTCAATGCCCACTGTGCCGACGCCCTGGTTTGTATCTCCAACTGTGACAAGATCACACCGGGAATGATGATGGCAGCCATGCGCCTGAACATTCCAGTTATCTTTGTCTCCGGTGGCCCGATGGAGGCCGGCAAAACCAAACTGGCTGACCACAAGCTCGACTTAGTAGATGCTATGGTGATCGCCGCTACAGATACGGCCTCCGACGAGGAAGTTGCTGAGTATGAGCGCTCTGCCTGCCCGACCTGTGGATCCTGCTCAGGTATGTTTACAGCGAACTCCATGAACTGCCTGACCGAGGCCCTGGGGCTATCACTCCCTGGTAACGGCACCATGCTAGCGACTCACGCCGACCGCAAGGAGCTATTCCTCCGCGCTGGCCGCGAGATCGTAACCCTGACCAAACGCTACTATGAGCAGGATGACGAAACTGCCCTGCCGCGCAACATCGCCAACCGTACAGCCTTCCGCAATGCCATGGCACTCGATATCGCCATGGGAGGCTCCACAAATACCATCCTGCACCTGCTGGCAACCGCTCAAGAGGGTGAGATTGACTTTACCCTGGAAGATATCGACAGCCTCTCCCGTGAGGTTCCACAGCTGTGCAAGGTTGCCCCCAATACCGAGAAATACCATATAGAAGATGTACACCGCGCCGGTGGTGTAATGGCCATCCTCGGGGAGTTGGAGGCCGCAGGTCTTATCGACTCCTCGCTGCCAACCGCCTACGGTGGTTCGCTCGCCGATGCCCTGGCGCGCTGGGATATTTGCCGCACGGACGACCAATCTGTACTGGAATTCTATCGCGCGGGACCCGCAGGTGTTCCCACGCAAACAGCTTTCAGCCAGGATTGCCGCTGGTCCACTTTAGATGCCGATCGCCAGCGCGGCTGTATCCGTTCTGCGGAGCACGCCTACTCCTCTGAGGGAGGGCTCGCCGTTCTCTTTGGTAACCTGGCCCCCAATGGCTGTGTAGTGAAGACTTCCGGCGTCGATGAGTCGCTGTGGAAGTTCGAAGGCCCCGCCCATGTAGTAGAAAGCCAGGAAGAGGCGGTTTCCAATATCCTCGAAGGGAAGGTCAGTAAAGGGGAGGCTGTTATCGTTCGCTATGAGGGTCCTAAAGGTGGACCTGGAATGCAAGAGATGCTTTACCCCACCAGTTATTTAAAGTCCAAAGGACTCGGTGAGCACTGCGCATTGATTACCGATGGCCGCTTCTCAGGAGGAACTTCAGGCCTCTCTATTGGACATGTTTCACCGGAGGCGGCGTCTGGAGGTAACATCGCTCTGGTTCGCAATGGCGATCTAATACGTATTAATATTCCAGCGAGGAAAATTGAAATCGCTATTGAGGAAAGTGAACTCGATAAGCGGCGCCAAGAAATGGAAGAAAACCCCAATGGATGGAAGCCCATCGAAAAGCGCCCTCGTAAAGTCAGCAAGGCACTGAAAGCCTATGCCATGCTTGCCACCAGTGCAGACCGCGGGGCGGTGAGGGAAATTGACTGATTAAAACTGTTCTAAACAAAACGGCCCCAAAGGGCCGTTTTTTTATTCCGCTATTTTGTAACTGATTCGATTGCGTACCCCGTAGCGCTCCACTGGCTGGCCATTCTCCATTTGGGGTCGATACTTAAATCTTTCTGCCGCGGCTACAGCGGAGCGATCAAATACGCTCGTGGGATTACCATTAGAGTCATAGCCCCCAACCACACGAGCATCACGTACCGCCCCAGTTTTGGTTACCGTGAATTCTACAACGGCATACCCCTCTATCCCCCTGCGCAGTGCCGAATTGGGGTATCGCGGTTTAGCTTTATAAACTGGTAAAGGGTCGCGCGATATTTGCACCCCGGTAGAAGTGACAGGAGTGGGCGTTCCAATCACTACATTCATCGTAACCGGTGTTACCTCAGTTTCCTCAACCCGCATTGATGGCTGCTCCAGCACAGCTTGTGGCGGTGTAGGCTCCTCATAAGTTTGGGTAACAATCTCTTTTTTCGGCATATGTACCGGTTTTATCGCAGGCAACAAGCTGACTTTGGGCTCCTCGATATCAGTAGCCACAAGTTGACTCATCAAAAAGATCAATCCAACTGTGATTGCAGCGGCAAAGCCAAGGCTCTTTGTGTAACCCGCGAGTAAATGTGAGGGGAAAAGTAAGGGGTTGGAAATCGACTGGCAAGCTCTGTCCATAACACCTCTCCTATTATTGTTAGGGTGCGATAAGCGGCATTCATATGCCGAAAATGGAAAAGCTGATCAGCTACCATTAATCATTAGCCAATTTACAAAAAAATGCAAATAGTCTGTTAATACAGGTTATCTCAAAATTTTGTATCGTCATACAACAAAAGGCGAGCATAAAAAAAGCCGCACATCTCTGTGCGGCTTTTTGAGAAGCCTGGAAAGCTCATTAGCTTTAGATGGCTAACTGCTCTTCACGCTTCTTTTCACCTTCAACAAAGTTGATCCACTGATCAGCAAACTTTGCTGAACGCTCATCCTTCAGTGCAAGCTTGAGACTCTTCAACGCTGAGTCATAACGCTTCAGGTTGGCATTTGCCATACCCATTACGATATGCAGCTGGTCAACACGCTTAATACCACCTTTTGCCAGGGCTTTTTTACCCATGGAAAGGGCTTTCTCGTTCTGGTCCAGATCCAGGTAGATGCCGGCCAAACGAGAGTATATTTCACCTTTATCGGAAAGCTGTGCTGCCGCTTCCAGCTGAGGAATAGCTTTCTGCAGCTCCTGTGCCATCTGGTAGGCCTGAGCCAGGGTTTCCAGGTTTTTAGCCGTACGCGGGATCTTCTTCTCTTGAATACCCTTGGCAATTACCTTAGCCCCTTTATAAGGCATTTCATGCCCCATAAAGAGATATCCCATATTCAACAGGTCTCTATCCTTTTCCAAAGCTCCGGCAAGGTAAGCTGCTTCCATCATATGCAGCTGGTCCCTCTCGCGCTTTAACTCGCCATACATCGCCGCCAGGGTGGTGTAATAAACGGGCTTCGGATAGTACTTAACCAGATTTTCGAGAACACCAGCTACTTTCTTGTAATCGGTGCGCTCAAAATAAATGAACTGCTGTATACCGTACCAATTTTCTTTTGGTACTTTGCCCTCTTTCTCGTACATGGATACCGCTATATTGATATCCGCAAGAGCCTTATCCTGCTTACCAAGCTGGTTATAAGCTGTGGCACGCAAGGCGTAGGAGTCAGCAGTGATACGATCGGAAACTTTAAACCACTGGTTTAAGTAGTTAATCGCCTGCTTGTAATCCTCAGTGACGAAATACAGCTGAGCCAACGTAAACAAAGTGCCTACCTCTAAAGCTACAGGCAGGTTTTTTTCACCCTGGTCCAGTACCTTTTTAAAGTAGGGAATCGCCTCTTTGTAACGCTCAGTGCTGTAGTAAACAACACCGAAGAAGTTGTACATCTGGGCAATTTCATAGCCATTAAAGCGCTTCTTAGCCGCATCCATTTCTTTCAGGGCTACAAGAGCAGCTGGCCAATCCTCCGCATCAGCAGCTTCTTGGGCTTTCTCCAGCTTCTTATACGCAACTTCGCGCATCGCAGGAACTTTACGAGTTTTTTGCTTGCTCGGCTTTTTTTGTTCCTGCGCCTGTGCAGATGCGAAAGGTGCTGACACACCTACCGCATCCAGCACGGTAACGCTGACCGTCGGTGCCAGAACCAAGGGTAGCGCCACTGACGTGCGCAGAGCGAACTTGGACAAACCTTTAGTGATGGTCGTCAACTTCATAGTGCTTCCCCCTTAGTCCTTAGCCATGTTAAAGCTGATCTTAGTCCTAACATTAGGAACTTCGGTCGGCTTGCCATCGACTACCCGCGGCTTGTACTTGTACTTCAATGCGGACTTCAGTGCAGACCGATTGAAAACGGTTGTGGGTTTGCCGTCCAAGGTGAAGGCCTCAATCACAATCGGATCGCGTACAGAACCATTTGTGGTAACTGTGTATTCAACGATTACGTAGCCTTCCATACCGCGCTGCAGAGCGCGACGGGGGTACTGTGGCTGTACTTTTACGATTGGTAGGTAGTCACCTTCACCAAAGCTGAAACCTGACAGCTTAACGCCGCCTCCCGCTTTTGGAGCGGAAATGTTGATGTTGCCATCAATATTCGGCTCTTCAAAATCGGGCTCAGGCATCTCCGGTGGCGGAGTTTCCGGCTCATCAGGTTTTACCGGCTTGGCGGTGTCGTACTGTGTTTCAATCTTCGTATCAGGCATCACCACATCAGCAACTTTGAAAGTTTCCGTATCCTCAGGAGCTTTCATATTTGCCGCAATCAGCTGATGCATGGTGAAGATGAGGCCAAAAGTAGTGGCTACCGCCAACGTACCTGCCCCAAGAAGTCTTACCGGATTCATAGCTGTTAACTCTTCTCTGTAGCGACGGAAACTTTCTTGATACCAATCTTCCTGGCTGCTTCCGCAATCAGGGCAATCTTCTCAATGCTTGCTCCCTTATCGGGCTGAATTACCAACCACCCTTTCGGGTTTTCCGAGTAGAGACGCTCCAGGACAATTCGTACCTGGCGCTCATCAACCTTCTCTTTAGCAATCCAAACCTCGTCACTGTCGTTGATCGCTACCAGGATAGAGGCGGCCTTGAGTTCAGCGGTCGTCGATTCCGGCTTCTCGATATCAGCACCCGGCTCCTTGATAAAGGTCGCGGTGACGATAAAGAAGATCAGCATGATAAACACCACGTCCAGCATGGGCGTGAGGTCAATTGCGCCGGCTTCCTCTTCTGCCGTTTTTTGTCTTTTGCTCATAGCAACTCTCTTAGCGAACTTTTCCAGCGGGGGCTCAGGTAGCCCCCGGCGAAAGTATCTGGCTTGGCTAAACCTTCACAGTAAATAAGCAGGCTTATTAACTGGTGTATGCTTAGTGATCCATCGTCAGATGATCTTCCAGCAGCTGGGTTTCACGCTCAGCTTTACGGGCAAGGTAAGTGTTGGCAAATACGCCTGACAGCGCTGCAACCATGCCCGCCATTGTCGGGATAGTTGCCATGGATACACCACTGGCCATCTGCTTGGCGTCACCACCACCTGTAATCGCGAGAACATCGAACACGTTGATCATGCCCCAAACCGTACCCAACAGCCCAAACAGAGGGGCCAAGGCGACACAAGCTTGGATCATGTCCATATTGTCCTGAATTTTCTCGGATACCCGGGAAATCATTGCATAACGGATCTGGTGCGAAGCCCAGGATTTGCGCTCACCGCGCCCCTCCCATTGATCTACCGCACCTTGAACGTCACTTTTCAACCCTTTGTTAAAGTAGAAAACACGTTCAAAAATCAGCGTCCACATAAAGAAGGTCAGGCCGGCGATCAGGAACAGTACTGGCCCGCCCGACGCCATAAAGGCGTTGACGGCGGCCCATGCGTCGATTAATGCGTGCATGTTGCCGCCTCCTCTTATTTGCGCTCGGCGTTTTCTGCCACGATACCGGCGCTCTGCTCTTCAAGAATATGCAGAACACGCTTGGCACGAGCATTTACGATGGTGTGCATCAGTACAGTCGGGATAGCAACACACAGGCCGAGAACGGTGGTGATCAGGGCTGAGGAAATACCGCCGGCCATTGCCTTAGGATCGCCCGCACCAAAAATAGTGATCGCCTGGAAGGTTACGATCATACCGGTAACGGTACCCAGCAGACCCAGCAGCGGAGCAACCATGGCGATGATCTTCAGCAGGTTGAGGCCGGATTCGATTGCCGGACGCTCTTTCAGTACTGCTTCTTCCATCTTCAGTTCGAGAGTTTCGCCGTCTACACCTTTGTTCTCTTCCGCAACAGCCAGTACACGACCCAGCGGGTTGTTGGTGTTCGGAGTAGAGGAACGCAGCTGAGCATTCACTTTGGCACCGACGCCAGTCAGAACGATCAGGCGGAAGATTGCCAGTAACATCGCAAAGACACCAACAGCAGTGATGATGTAACCAACGATGTCACCCTGGTGCCAACGCTCTACGATGTCCGGGCTGTTGATCATAGCTTTCAGGTAGGAACCACCGGTAGGACCAGTCGGGTCTACACCGAAAGCGCTAAAGCCACTGGTAGAAGCTTGCAGAGTTTCAGCCATGCCTTGGAACTTGGCGTCAGGCTGACGGATCAGCTCAGCCATTTTGTAGGCATTGTTCATTTCCAGGTATTTACCATTGGAAACCAGGTTGAAGTTACCTACACGAACCACTTCCTGATCAGCCTGTTCACCATTTGGCTTGATCACGGTCGCGTTAAACTTAACGATCTTGCCGGATTCAACAGTTTCGCGCTGAATTTCAAACCACAGACGCTCGATCTCTTCGATAGTCGGCAGCTGAGTAGCACTGTTCATTTTGGCCAGAAGACCATCGATGAACTCAGTACGATTGGGGTACTGAGCGGAAACCAGAGAAGAGCCGATATTGGCACGCAGATCGGCAGCAGTAGAAGACATATGGCCGAACAGTTCCTTCAAGGAACCCAGACGCTGGTCCAGTTGCTGACGCTTCTGATCTACAGCGACTTCTTGCTCCTGGTATTTCTTTTCCAGGTCAGTAGAGCGCTTTTCTTCAGCGGTGCGAGTATTTTTGGCTTGGTTTAGCAGAGCATTCTGATTCGCCTTCTGACGACGGAACTCAGCTTCACGCTGCTTATGCTCTTTGGACTCGGCAACTTTGGATTGCTGAACCATTTTCAGCAGGTCGTCCAGAGAAGAGGCCTTCTCTTGAGCAACCGCGGAGAAGCTGATCAGGCCAGCTGCTGCCGCTACTAAAACGCGTTTGGCGAAAGAGGTTTTCATTGCGCTGCCTCCGGAGCCGGGATCGGCATGGTCATGATGTCGATAGTGGCCTGCTTCTTGGCAATTTTCAGACCGTTCATGAGAGCGCGGCGGTATTCACCAGCGTCGATCTCAACCCACGCTTTTTGCGCTTTGTCATATGCGAGGGCAATTTCTGCATCAGTAGTCTGAGCCAGCAGGGCGATACGGCCGATTTGCAGAACGCTCACCTCGCGCTCCTGACCAGCAACGGTCAGAGTATCGCGGTAAGAGTCGATCTTACGGGCGTATTCCGCTTCGAAGTTGTACAGCTCTAGTACCTGGCGGAATTTCTCCGCAACACTTACATCGGAACGGTCCATGGTGCTCTTAACACCGTTGAGGTTCGCCATACGCTCTTCGAGCTTGAACGGTGCGTCCAGCTCAATGAACTGCTCCAAACCTTCCAGCATACGCAGAATCAGCGGCTGAATCTGACGTTCAATGACAGTAACGTTGGCAATAGACTCGTCCAGCTCATTGATAACTTCGAGCTGGTTGGCCAGCTGCTTTTCCAGCTGACGGTTGTATACGCGCAGACCATCGATTTCTTTATTAACCACCTTGAAGTCCTGCAGCAGGCTGCTGGTTTCGTCGGCAATCTTGTCGATGCGTTTTTGCGATGCCTGGGCCGCAGTGGTTTTCTGCTGGCCGACGGCGAGTACGTTATCGAGAGTATCCGCAGTGGCTACGCTGCCGTAGAGCGCGCCGGCAGACAGCGCAGTGGTCAGCGCCACAGCCATGAATCGCTTGGTTTTCATTAGACCCCCCAGTGGGTTCAATATTTCACAACATGGTCGCGATGAGTTAGCTGCCACAACGCGGTGTCCTTTTGTTTTAAAAACATTGGTTAGAAGACAGCTAAGAGCCGCACATTGTAAACAGCCGATTTGATTATTCAAATGCCGATTGCCAGCATCGGCCCGCTTGGGTAGCAAGGTAACACTTGGGTAACATTCCCGGGTTACTTGCACACATTAGCGGCGACGTTCCTTGTGTAAGCTGTTGGAGAATTTAACAGATCGATCAACTTTTGATCAAATTGTTTTTATTTAAATCTGTCATATTGGACTAATGAGTAGTTGTACTCATTCCTGTCCGAGGCCGGGTAACACTCTCGTGCCGACTCGACCCATGAGTCATCCATGTCGGGAAAGTATGCATCCCCGTCGATATTTGCGTCAACTTCGGTGACATATAAGCGGGCAGCCAGAGGCAGTGCCTGACGATAAATTTGTGCCCCTCCAATAACCATCACTTCAGTGGCGCCGCTGTCCTTAGCGCAGCTTTGGGCCAGACTCAGGGCTTTATCCAGAGACTGGACCACCTCAACGCCATCCGCAACCCAGTCAGCATTACGCGTAATGACAATATTGACACGCCCCGGAAGTGGGCGACCAATAGACTCAAAGGTCTTTCGTCCCATTACTACTGGCTTTCCCATAGTGGTCCGCTTAAAAAACTGCAGATCGCCGGAGATGCGCCAGGGGAGTTCATTATCCTTGCCGATAGCACCATTGCGGGCAACTGCCGCAATCAAAGCAATAGAAACCGTCATTACTGCCCCTTAAACCGCTACAGGTGCCGGAATATGTGAATAGGCTTCGTAACCTTTGAGCTCAAAGTCCTCGAAGCGGAAAGAAAACAGATCTTTCACATCTGGATTCAAGTGCATTTGTGGCAGAGGCAGAGGGTCGCGCTGCAATTGCAGTTCGACCTGCTCCATATGGTTGGAGTAGAGGTGAGCATCACCAAAGGTGTGGATAAAATCGCCGGGCTTCAAACCGCATACCTGTGCCAGCATAAGGGTCAGCAGGCTGTATGAGGCGATATTGAAAGGCACCCCGAGGAAAATATCTGCGCTTCGCTGGTACAGCTGGCAGGACAACTTGCCATCAGCGACATAGAACTGGAACAGGGCATGGCAGGGAGCCAGGGCCATGCGCCCTTCACGAGCATTATCAGCAGGTGAAACACCTTCATCTGGCAGATCCGCAGGGTTCCAGGCACTAACCATCAGGCGCCGGGAGTCCGGGCGAGTTTTCAACTGGTGTACCAACTGCTCAATCTGGTCGATCTGGCGACCATCAGAAGTGGGCCAGGAGCGCCATTGATGGCCATATACAGGGCCCAGATCACCATCCTCTGTCGCCCACTCATCCCAAATCCGCACCTTATTGTCCTGGAGATAGCGGATATTCGTATCCCCCTGCAAAAACCACAGAAGTTCGTGAATAATCGAGCGCAAGTGGCACTTTTTAGTGGTGATCAGCGGAAAACCCTCCGCCAAATTAAAGCGCATTTGATAGCCAAACACACTGAGAGTACCAGTGCCGGTGCGGTCACCTTTAACGGTGCCGTTATCGCGCACATGGCGCATTAGATCGAGATACTGCTTCATCTACTGCTATGCTCCGCCTTTAACTCGGGAAGACCCTGCTTTCTTACCTTTCTGCTCAGTTCGCCCCTCGGGAAGCGGCTGAGTTTTATAACTCCACACCAGCAATGCGATGCCGGCAATAATCATTGGCAGGCTCAAAAGCTGCCCACGAGTCATCCATCCAAATAAATCAAAACCAATATGCCCATCGGGCTCCCTGACAAACTCCACCAGGAAGCGGAATACACCGTAGAGCGTCACGAACATACCGCCCACCGCGAGTCGAGGGCGCGGCTTACTGGAGAACCACCAGAGCAGCGCAAAGAGAACCAGCCCCTCAAGGAAGGCTTGATACAGCTGGGATGGGTGCCGGACCAGAAGATCCGGGTCCTTTGGAAAGACCATGCCCCAAGGGCCTTCAGTTTCACGCCCCCAAAGCTCCTGGCCAATAAAATTACCGATCCGCCCAAGCCCAAGACCTATGGGCACCAGAGGAGCAACGAAATCAATTAGAGCCGGGAAGGTTGTACCAATTTTGCGTGCGTAGAGTGCCGTGGCCAACATTACCCCTATCAGCCCGCCGTGGAAGCTCATCCCCCCTTCCCACAGCCGGATCAGTGATATCGGGTCTTCGAGCAACTGGGGGAAATTATAAAAGAACATATACCCCAAGCGGCCACCGATAACGACACCAATGGCACAGTAGAGAATCAAGTCCTCAACTTCGGATTTAATGACCGGTGACCAGGGTTTGGCACTTCGGCGCAATGCCAACCACCAGGCCGCGACAAAGCCAGCCAAGTACATCAGCCCATACCAGTGCACTTTTAAGGGGCCTATTGCAAAGGCTACCGGGTCAATTTCGGGATAGGTCAGCATGGGGGAATCGCGATTGCTAATAAAGGGCGTATTATGGTCGTAAAGCCCCCCGCTGTGGAAGGGCAGCTTGCCCCTAGGGAAGATCCCCATGTGTCTACTGCTATTCGCCTATCAATGCCACCCGAAATACCCTCTGCTGTTGATCGCCAATCGGGATGAGTTCTATCAACGGCCAACCGCTGCAGCGGCGCGCTGGCCAGGGACCGGGCTAATTGCGGGTAGAGACCTTGAAGCCCAGGGAACATGGGCCGGCGTATCCCCCGGCCGGGTCGCCGCTGTAACCAATATCCGGGAACCTGGAACACCGGAACCTGTAGGAGCGCTATCCCGCGGGGAAATACCGCAGAAATTCCTCAGCCAACAAATTAGCCCTGAGCATTTCATCCACTACCTGGAATCCCAGCAGTACCGGGGCTTTAACGCCCTGCTGTTTGATATTCAGAATCAAAACACTCTCTTCTGTGCCGGAAACCGGCACAAGCCATTTACGTTTGAACCGGGTATTCACGGTATCTCCAACGGCGCACCGGACGAACCCTGGCCAAAGGTGGAGAGGGGCAAAGCGGGGCTGGCAGAAATAATACCTGCGGCCGACCAGCTGGTAACAATCGAGAACTTTGTGGAGCCAGCCCTGGCACTACTCAAAGATCGCACCCCCGCGCCGGACCAACAACTCCCCCATACTGGGCTACCACTGAAGATTGAGCGGGCGCTCTCTCCTATATTCATTCAAATTGATGCCGATAGCTCGGCGACAGAACCAATGCTTCGCAATGGAGGCTACGGTACCCGCGCGAGTACCGTGATCACCATCGACCAGAGGGGGTGTGGCCAACTTTGGGAGCAGACTTTTATACAGGGCAATGAAAATGGACCCCTGTGCTACTTCACTACCCGGTCGTCCAATTAAGCGGGCTAAATGCTAATGGCAGAGAAATTGTGCATAACTTTTTGTGCAAGCCTCTGCACAATATTCAAATAAGCCCCAGTAGACACACCCCTTTTTCACCCACGAGCGAAAAATTTGACGCAAAACTCATCATTCGCAAATCCTTACTCTAAAAAGAATGAAGCGCCAAGCAAATTTTGCATTTATTGCCATACTTACTTTCACAGACTGAAGTTGGTTGAGTTTCGCGCAAGCAGGACACCGACATCAGTCTTAATAAAAGGAAGTCGCGCGGGACGCATGACACGTGCGAGTCACCGATAATATCCCTGAGTATCTGGATGGGCTCGCCACAGGTTGGGAAGGTATGAACGATCTGGCGCCCGGCATTTTCCAAAATATCGCACCGGGCCCCCGCAGAATCGCTGAGGTACCATGTCGTATTTCAACCCCGAGCATCGTAGACGCAAATCTGTACTTCCACTGCTGACACTGGGTAGCCTCTGTGTCTTCATTCTTTATTATGCTTTCGCAGCAAACCAGAAGACCGTACCCGTTTTACCGGAGAACGCTGTTCGCCCTCATTTAGTGCACTGGCTAGAGGAAAACCCTGATGCCTGGCCAGCCCAGGACCCCATTTTCAACCCCGCCGCTGTGCGCAAGATCTACCAGCGCACGGATTACCGCTTGCTTTGGTTCGATAACTACAGCCTAAGTGATAGTGCCAATGACCTGCTGAAACAACTCACAGCTGCCAGCTCCGGCAATCCGAGCAGCATGGTCGACTACCGCTATCACCTGGGGTACTTCGATCGCACCCTCCGCGATACACCTCAACGTCTGCAGATGGCAGCCGTATTGGATATCTTACTAACCGATGCCTTTGTGTCCTACGCGCAAGATACCCAGCTGGACAGGCTCAAGCCCAAAACCCGCCCGCGTCGGGGTGTCACACCGGTTCTGCGGGATAGCGAAGGTTTCCGCTTGGTTACGACCAGCACCGCTCAACAGCAGGCTTCCAGTGAACCCAGCGGGCGCAAGTACTTCCGCGGATATGATCGCGCGGCCAATCTAGGCAGCAATGTTCGCAGCCGCTATTACTCGCGGGAATACAATGCGGATACTTCCGGCAATTACTCAGGACGCAATTATTCCGGTAGCACTCGCACCTATGAACGCAGTCGATACCGTTCCTATCGGGACAACAATAGTGGTTCGGGTTCTGGCAGTCGCGTTTATTACAATCAGGGGCGGTCAAATGCTGCCGCCCCACCGGTGAGATCTGAAAACAGTGAGGGGCCTTACTACGAGGAAAACCGGCCCTATGGCAACGATGTAAGAGCGCTGCGCGGTGAGCTGCAACGACTGCGCAAGATTTCTTCCAGCGGTCGCTGGCGTCCGATCCCGGCGGGCCCTGCCATGACCATGGGTGCACGCCACCCACATGTGGGCCTCCTGCGCAACCTGCTCTCCCTATACGGTGATTACCAGTCTTACTACAGCTACGGCGGCACTGATCGCAATCGCTTCGATCAGGGCCTTCACCAAGCGGTGGTGCGCTTCCAGAAGCGTCACGGCCTGAGAGCAGATGGTATTGTCGGTCGCTCAACTCGCAAACGCCTGAACTTATCCCCAGCTGCGCGCGCCCGTATTGTGGAAATGAATATCAAGCGCCGCGAAGAGTTGCCGGAACAATTGGGTAGCCGCTTTATCCAGGTCAATATTCCTGCGTACCGTCTCAAGTACGTGGAAAACGACCAGGTCAAACTGGCGATGAATGTCGTCGTCGGTAAGAAAAAACACGCAACGCCTGAAATAACCACCCGTGTCAGCAAGGTAGTCTTTAACCCCACCTGGACAGTACCGCGCAGTATCCTGGTAAATGAGATACTCCCCAAAGCTCGTAAAAACCCAGCGGGTATGGAAAAAATGGGATATCGGGTGATTAGCGGTAGGGGTGAAAAACTGCCCCTGACTCCGCAAAACCTATCTGCTGCAGGTGCGGGTTCCTACCTTATGCGCCAAATGGGCGGTGAGGAAAACATATTGGGACGTGTCAAATTTGAAATCCCCAATATTCACGACGTGTACCTGCACGATACGCGCGCGCGCAAACTTTTTTCCCTGACCTCACGGGGCTATAGCCATGGCTGCATCCGCCTGGAAAAACCCCGCCACTTGGCCGAAGCGCTGCTTCGTCCCCAAGGGGATTGGGATCAATGGCGTATCGATCAATTGACCACAGGAGAGGAAACCACGGAAGTGGATATGTCCCAACTGGTGAAGGTTTACATCACCTACTGGACTGCCTGGGTCGATGGCCAGGGCAACCTGAACTTCCGCCCGGATATTTATGGCAAAGATGGACTGGCCGATAATCAATTTTAAAAGAAACCGGGGCGGCTATACGTCGCCCCGGTTATAACCAGGGAATTATTGAGCGTGTTATTCCATTAATTATCCTTTCTTAAGCAGCACCATTCCTGAAAATTATTTAAAGACTATCAGTCACAAGTTATCAATGTGAGCACAGTGATAAATCTCACTGATTTCTCAGTGCTTGCAGGGGTGACTTATGGGTGCTGCCAACAATTCACTTTGCGCTTTTTTGCCACGCAACCAACTAACCTCCCTCAGGGCGAGTGCCGCTGCGATTGCCGTAGCAATGTCGCTGGGCATTCACTCACCACAAATACTCGCCGAAGCTAAAGATACCGTCGAACCAGACCTGATCGGCAGTCGCGATCCTTTTTTACCTCAGGGCAGGCAATTTTCCCTGCTCAGCGAAGCGTTAGCACGCTATCAAACCCTGGCACAAGGTAATTACTGGAAACCGCTCAGTGCTGGACAACCTATCGCACCGGGCAGCCGCAGTCCCCGGGTTGCGCAATTGAGAAGCCTGTTAATGCTCTATGGTGATCACCATCCCGAAGAGTACGGAGCAGATACTTCTAAAGCAGATGTCTACGACAAAAAACTGCAGCAAGCCGTTAAACGGTTTCAGAAACGTCACGGATTAAAGCAAACGGCACTGGTTGATGAGGGAACACGGAGTCGGCTCAATACCCCGCCAGATAAAGTTGCCAAAATTCTGGCAGCGAATATTGAACGCTGGAAACAACTACCCAAGGATTTAGGGCCTCGCTATATTATCGTGAATGTCCCGGAATTTAATTTACGCCTAATTGAAGGTGATAAAGAGCAGTTCCGTATGCGGGTCGTTGTGGGAAAACCAAAACACAAAACACCGCAAATCGCTACCCGTATGACGCGACTGGAATTTAACCCTGTATGGCGTGTCCCGCCCAGTATTGCGCTGCGGGAACTTTTACCCAAGGGCAGTTCCGCCCTCAGGGCAAAAGGTTATCGCCTAATGAATCATCGGGGCAGATCGGTGCCTTTTACTCGTGGAAATGTGGCTGCAGTACGTCGAGGGCAGATTTCGCTGCAACAAAAAGGCGGACCGGGAAATGCTTTGGGAAGAGTGAAATTTGTTATCCCCAATCGGCAGGCCATTTTTCTCCACGACACAAATAGCAAGCACTTATTCAAAAAATCCCAAAGGGCCTTTAGCCACGGCTGTATTCGTCTGGAAAAACCATTGCAGTTTGCTCGCATGATGTTAGCCCAACAAAACAAGTGGAGTGATGCTCGCATCAATCGCGCGCTGGGAAGTGGTCGCACCCATGGCGTTGCCCTTAAAAATCCCCTACCGGTTTATATCGCTTACTGGACTGCCTGGATCGATGAAAATGGGCAGCTTCAGTTTCGGCCGGATATCTATAACCGGGATCAGTAATAGGAGGTAGCGGAGTGAAGCGGATAAAGAGCTATAGGGACTACTGAGTTATCAGTATGGCAAAAGGCCCATTCCAGCTCGGCATCGCCGCACTGATAAGCCTCGTAATTGCCTCGGCCAGCCCTTTGAATGCCTCATTCACTGGGCAGACCGATGTCATTATTGAGCCAATCAGTTCGACCCAGCAATTACGCGATACCGCTCAGGCCTACCGAGTGTTAGCGAAAAACTGGCGACCGATTACCCAGGGAAAAACTTTACAGCCCGGAGACAAAGGCCCTCGTGTCCTACAACTACGTAATTTACTGGCAATGTATAAGGATTATCACGGTCAGCCCGGGCCGCTTTCCGCTCCGCAAAAAGATCCCCGAAGATTTGACAGTGCGCTCCAAGCTGCAGTGGAGCGCTTTCAGGAACGCCACGGATTGAACGTTACCGGTATCGCCGGTGAAGACACACTTGCAGCCTTGGCTATATCGCCAATGGAACGCGCTAAGCAAATGGAATTAAATGCATCCCGATGGGAGCAGCTAAAGCTCCCAGAGGATGATCGCTACGTAATCGTCAACGTGCCCGACTATCGATTGCAGCTTATTGAAGATGGTTCGGTCGCTCTCAATATGAAAACCGTCGTGGGAAAAAGCAGTACGCGCACACCAAATTTACGCACGCGGATAACCAATATTGTTTTCAGCCCAACCTGGACAGTCCCCCGAAGTATTCTTGTCACCGAGCTTTTACCCAAGGCACGACACAACCCAACAGCCATGCACAAACGGGGTTATCGAGTAGTGCAATATCGCAGCGGTAAATCGTCCCCTATTACAGAGGAGACTATTGCCAAGGCAGCCGGGGGGCATGCTACTTTGAGGCAATTGAGTGGCCCTGAGAATACTCTGGGGAAAGTGAAATTTGTTATCCCCAATAAGCAGGCTATTTTTCTCCATGACACCCAAGCTCAAAGCCTGTTTAAACTTCGCCAGCGGGCATTAAGTCACGGATGCGTAAGGCTACAAGCACCAGAAGAATTAGCGTACTTTCTTCTCCGTGACCAGGGTTGGGATAGAACCCGGGTAGCGCAGGCAGCGAATGGGCACGATGCTCTGAATGTAAAGGTTAAGGGGTCACCCCGTATTTACATTGTTTATATGACAGCATGGATAGATAGGGATGGGCGCCCCCAATTCCGCTCTGATATTTATCATCGTGACAAAGAGCTGCCTTATCCAAATTAGGGAGCTTATCGGCAAGTGAAAAATATTAAGTATCGCTAAAGGATTTTGCCTGTTCTCATTTTCTCTGACAGCGCTCTATAACGCTAAAGTTCTCCAAACAATAGAACTTGAAAGACACCGATCAGAATAACCACCTAAGCAAGTTTGATTTAATTTTTCAAAGCACTACTCACATTCCTATTTAAACCCTGGCCTTGATTTGGAAACTACATCCTTGTCATTAAGAAATTAGAGATTTGCCATATTCACAACCGTGGTAGCAATACTGGCCGGATCTAATTTTTCCAGGTTTCTTTTTATCGCCCGCTGCTACTGGCGGGCTCCAGGAAATCGAGATCAATACGCCCCCCAAATATAGGGCGGTCCAGAGTCTGCCAGATAACCTAAACAGCTGTATGTCCGGAGAAATACTACGCTGGCAGAATCCAATCTGCATGTATATACATGTACATACAAACTCTTATCTTCTATATATCTAGGTTGTCCTCTGTATATAGATGGGTAAACCAGCCACTAATAAAGAAGGCTATCGAGCTCATGACCGAAGAGGTGATCGGATAGCTCCCAAGTACACTGACGAAACCGCCCGATAAAACTTATAAGTCGCAGAAAAATAATTTTTTAGTGATTAGCGTGCGATGACAACGCTGTCTCCAATCTATTCAGCACTATCGACTGATCAGCAATAAAAATTCCAATTTCAGGCAGCAGAAAAGAAAAAATATACCACCCAGGCTATCTAATTATTTCCGAATTAGCAGCTTCAGGTTTGTAACAACTGGTTATTTTTTGTACATTTTCCGCCGTACCCGGTTGCGCCAACTAAGGCAAACCGACGAGAGATTTAACGACGAGGCGGAATTATGAAGAATCCATCCAGACGTCGATTCCTGGCAGTGACCTGCGCAACTGCGGCGGCCGTCAGCGCCGGACCGACTTTCGCAAAAGTAGGTAGCTCCCGCACCCTGAAAATGCGCAACCTGCACACCGGGGAGAAGCTGGAGGCCGCCTACTGGACTAACGGAGATTACAGCAGCGGAGGCCTGAAGCAGTTCAACAAATTGCTTCGTGACCACCGCGCCAACGAAGTGACCCGAATGGACCCCAAGCTTCTAGATATCGTCTACAAGCTGAAGGAGAAGTTCAATTACAACGGCACCATTGAGATTATCTCTGGATACCGTTCACCTAAAACCAATGCCAAGCTGCGTGCAGCTGGCCGAGGCGTAGCGAAACGCAGTTACCACACACGTGGTATGGCCTTGGATATCCGTATGCCAGGTGTGTCCCTGTCGAAGTTGCGCCAGGCAGCACTCAACCTGAAAGCGGGCGGTGTCGGATACTACCCGAAGAGTAACTTCGTACACGTGGATACTGGCCCTGTACGTCGCTGGTAATCCCCACCCAACAGATACAAAAAACCCGGCAGTCGCCGGGTTTTTTGTTATGCCTGTGAGAGCAAGATTTATTCACCATCAACCGGTAAGCTAACCGGCATCACATCCTGATCGGATACTGGCACTTGGGTAGTACCTGCCATCAACCCGGCGATACGTTCCAGAAGTTTGCGTGCCTGGGCCAATTGGGTCAGCTCCGCCAGCTCAATCGGGTCTTCCATTTGCAGCAACAAGCTCTCGAAATCCACAAAAGCCTGCTCTAAAGCCGTCACCTGATGTCGATCCAGCAACAGCTCCGCCAAGCCGCCCCCACCGGTGGGAATCCAGTTTGACTGGAGAGTTGCCATAATTGCCAATATCGCCTGCTTTGAATCCGCAGCACGGCTACTTTCCACATCGCTCTCGGAACTCTCCGGCAACCTGCGCAACAGCTGCTCATCAATCACCCGGGTGTGCGATGCACGGATTTGCTGCAATCGGGCAACCGGTCCAAGGGATAGATAGGGCCGCGACAGGCTGTTGGCCGCCGTCGGCCAACGGCGGGCCAAGCCTGCCATATCCTCTTCCACACCTTTAACGATCAAGCGGGTTAGTTCACGGCGCCGATTGACGGCCAGGGCCTCGGGTTTTTCCCCATCGGACTTAGCTAAAAACTGCTCCGCAACCCGCTCGCTGGTGGGCCCCCAGAGCATGATTTCCAGGGCGTGAAAACCGGTGCTGGCCTCTTCATGTGCCGTCAGGCGGTGCTGCTTGCGCAGGTTCGTTAAAGTCAGATCAATGGCCGTATCGTTAACGATACCGCTCTCAGAATAACCCGGCACTGTATCCAGGTAGCCCGCCTGGGCCGGCCAACTATCTACTGATAACAGTAATTTTCTACCCTGGCTGCGCAACTCTCCCGAAGAAAAAGCCAACTGGATATAAGGCAATGCAGCAGCAAATTCCCTGTGGGCATCCAGCCAGGCAAGCCTGGCATTTTCCAACTTATTTTCATTCGGCTGAGCCAGGAGACCATCCACTTCACGCTGCAGAGTTTCAACAGCGGCATGGGCGTGGATAACCTGGGCCTCACCCGCCTGCCAAATTGCCAGGGATAACTCGGTCGCAGCCTTTTCATTCACAGGTTGCGGCGCAATACTTTGTTGCGATACCTGCTGCGGTTTTTCTACCGCTTTTTGCTCACAGGCAGAAAGTCCGGCCAGGGCCCCGATTAAAACAGCCAGGGCCCGGTACTGGATAATAGATCCGTTCACTCAATTCCCCATCTTGTGCATTTCACAAATACTGGCAAGCACCTACTCACTCTCTTCCCGCAAACTGATCACCGGCCAGCCGCGAGCCTCAGCTTCTGCGCGCAGGCGATTATCCGGGTCCACCGCAATTGGGTGCTCAACTTCGCCCAGTAAGGGCAGATCATTGATGGAGTCACTGTAGAACCACTTTTCACTGTTGGCGTATTCCGGATTGTGGGCCAACCATTGGCGCAACCGGACAACTTTCCCCCCCTGGTAACAGGGTTCACCAACGACCTTCCCGGTGAACCGCCCCTCATCTTCCTCTGGCTCAGTGGCCAGCAGGGTATCGACACCGAGACGCGAGGCAATGGGCTCAACCACAAAGCGATTGGTCGCAGTGATAATCATGATGTGGTGGCCTTTGCGGCGGTGTTCGCCGATCAGCTCCTGGGCCCGAGGCAGCCACAATTCACTGATAACTTCCTGCATAAACTCGCTTTGCAAGTTATCCAATTGGCCACGAGAAAGCTGCGCCAGGGGCTCCAAGGCAAATTCCAGGTAGGCAAAAATATCCAATTCACCGCGCTGGTAATCTTGATAAAAGCGATCGTTAGCCGAGCGGTAACGGGTCCCGTCGACATGTTCACGCTCCACCAGAAATTCGCCCCAGGCATGATCGCTATCACCACCTATCAGCGTGTTATCCAGATCAAAGATTGCCAAGTGCACCGTCGACTCTCCCATAACTATAGGTTCCCCATAAGCATTTGACCGCCAGGAAGCCGGAAACGTCCCCTGCGCGGCCGCTAATTTTACCTTGCGCCGCACGACAGCACACGGACTGCGTCACTGAATTGCTGTAAACCCCCCGCTGTGGAACAATGCAGAACAAGTAAGTGCAGCGCACGGCCGCACACAACAGTATTGAGGATGGTATTTTGGGCGACGGCAAGCCGGCACAGGCCGGACGAAAGAACCGCCGTAAGCCCGCCAAGCATTCGAATCGCAATGATAAAGCCCCGGCGGGTAACAAGAACCGGGGCACGAGTGGCGAGAGCAGCAGCAATATCGATGCCGAGGGGTTCCGCCCCAATGTCGGTATTATCGTGCTCAACGCCCGCGGTCAGGCACTGTGGGCGCGGCGGGTAGGTGGCAAGGACGCCTGGCAATTTCCCCAGGGTGGTATTAATCCGGGCGAAACCCCTGAACAGGCGCTATATAGGGAACTGTACGAGGAAGTAGGCCTTACTCGCGATCAAGTCAGTATGATTGCCTGTACCAGAGGCTGGCTGCGCTATCGCCTGCCTCAAAGGCTGATTCGACGTCGCTCCGAACCACTGTGCATCGGGCAAAAGCAAAAGTGGTACCTGCTGAGGCTCGAGGCAGAAGAAGCCTCTATCAGCTTCGACAACGGTTACAAACCCGAATTCGACCACTGGCGCTGGGTAAGCTACTGGCACCCACTGAGTAAAGTGGTGACCTTTAAGCGTGAAGTATACCGGCGTGCACTGACCGAGCTGGCCCCACAACAAATACAGCTGGAGAGACGCTGGCTGCGCGGACAGGACAGCTGACCGCACAGGGTAGTTAGCAGCATATCTTCACAAAATGGCCCCGATCAGCATCGAAATTCTACTTTCCGGGGCCATCGAATTTCTCCGTTGATTGGCGAGGACAGGCCATTGCTCGGATCTCTGCGCAGTATCGTTCAGGAAGTAAATGCCGCCCGGAACCTCACCGCGGTGCTGGAAATCATTGTGCATCGCGTGCGGGAAATCATGCACACCCGCGTCTGCTCCGTATATCTGCGCGACAAGCAACACGGCAACTATGTCCTGATGGCCACCAATGGCCTCAACCCCAAAGCAGTTGGCCAGGTCCACCTGGCCCCCGGCGAGGGACTGGTAGGCAATGTAGTTACCCGCGAAGAGCCGATTAACCTAGAAAGGGCCGAAGCCCACCCCGCCTTCCAATATTTCCCCTCTACAGGAGAAGAGCGCTTTAGCGCCTTTCTCGGCACACCGATTATTCACCACCGCGCCGTACTGGGTGTCCTGGTTGTGCAGCAAGAAGAGAAGCGCCGCTTCGACGAGTGGGAGGAAGCTTTCCTGGTCACACTCTCGGCGCAGCTCGCCGGCGTTATCGCCCACGCCGAGGCTACGGGTCTTCTCGCCTGTATTGGCAAGCAACAACGGGAAACTCACTTCTCTGGCATTGCCGCATCCCCCGGTGTGGCTATCGGGCGGGTACATATTGTCACCCCGCATGCGAATCTCGGCACAGTGCCCTACTCCGAATGCGAAGATGTGGACACTGAACTGGCTCTGTTTCAACAGGCCCTGACAGCCGCCCAAGAGGAAATTCGCGAAGTCGGTGAGCGCCTGAAGAGCGACCTCAGCCCCGAGGAACGGGCACTATTCGATGCCTACATCAGCATGTTGGATGACAGCTCCCTCGCCGTCGAAGTGTGCGATCGCATCCAACAGCAACTCAGTGCCCAGCGGGCCTGGGCCGAAGTTATGTTGGAACATGTGCGGCGCTTTGAAGCCATGTCCGACTCCTACTTTCGCGATAGGGCCGCCGATGTTCGCGACCTGGGCGCCCGAGTGCTGATGCACCTGCGGCAACAGCAGCAGAGCGACCGGGACTTCCCCGATAACACCATCCTGATCGGCGAAGAGCTAACCGCAGCGGTATTGGCAGAAGTGCCCAGGGAAAAGCTGATCGGAGCCGTATCGGTTAAAGGCTCCTCTAACAGCCATGTGGCTATTATTGCCCGAGCCATGGGACTGCCCGCAGTAATGGGAGTCCAGGACCTGCCCTACGAAACCATCGACGGTGTCGATATGGTGGTGGATGGCTACCGAGGCGATTTGCATATTCACCCCGGCGCAGAACTCAAGCGCCGCTACGACGATATTGTTGCAGAAGAGCAGCAACTGGCCCGCAACCTGGACCACCTGGCTCAACTCCCGGCAATCACCTCCGACGGCCATCGCATCCGTCTGATGGTAAATACCGGGCTGATGGCCGATGTTGTTCGCTCCCTTGAGCGCGGCGCTGAAGGAGTAGGACTTTTCCGCACCGAAGTACCTTTCCTATTGCGAGACCGTTTCCCCTCCGAGGAAGAGCAGCGGGAAATTTACCGGGAGCAACTGGAAGCCTTTGCCCCCCTGCCCGTCACTATGCGCACCTTGGATATCGGCGGCGACAAAGCATTGGCCTATTTCCCGATCGAGGAAACCAATCCCTTCCTGGGGTGGCGCGGCATTCGCGTAACTCTCGACCACCCGGAAATATTCCTGGCACAAGTGCGCGCCATGATGAAAGCCAGCCTGGGGCTAAATAACCTGCGAATTATGCTCCCCATGATCAGCGGCCTGAACGAGCTCGAAGCCGCGCGCAAACTCGTGGAAAGAGCCTACCGGGAGCTGCTTGAAGAAGGTTACGAAATTGTTATGCCCCCACTCGGGGTAATGGTAGAGGTACCCTCCGCCGTCTACCAAGTGCGAGAACTCGCCGTGCATGCGGACTTTATATCAGTGGGCAGTAATGACCTCACTCAATATCTCTTAGCAGTCGACCGCAATAACAGCCGCGTAGCCAATATTTACCACGCCCTGCACCCAGCTGTACTGCGCGCTTTGCAGGAAATCGTAACGGCAGCCCATGCCGTTGGCACCAAGGTGGGGATTTGCGGAGAACTAGCAGGAGAACCTAGCGGTGCATTGTTATTAGTAGCCATGGGCTACGATATGCTATCGATGAACGCCACTAACTTACCGCGAATAAAAGCTACACTGCGCGCCGTTAGCCGAGCTGATATTGAGCAGCTCCTGCAACAGGTTTTGCAAATGAATAGCCCTGAGCAAATTGAAAGCACCGTGAAAGGGTTTCTTAATGAGGCAGGGTTGAAGGTCTCTTTGCAGCCGTAAATGATGAGGTGTTTAAATCTAAATTTACCCGATTTTATAAAGCCTGAGTTAAATATCTAACAACCAAACCGTTAGCCCCTCGCAACAGCAAGATATTTGCCCAAGCGACTAATGAAGAGCTATATCGCTCAACATTATTCTGACCCACCAAATAGCTTCTCAATGTTTCCTAATCCTTAAGCTACTTTTTCAGAAATGGCAAGCTCACTTTATTTTTAAGCGTGTCAATGGAATAGCAGAATGTCCCCCACCCAAAGAAAAAAACAAATAACTACTAAATACGCGTGATACTCAATTAGTACACTCAACCCTGAAGCCTTGGCCTCATCACACTTCTAAATTTCCGATAATTCTGACAAGTTAGTGAGTGCCAGCTCAGGTAATTATGATCATTTTGACCGTTATTTTTGAGCTTCACATAGAATATGTAAAAATACTTTACAAATCAGTCAGTTATAAGTTGAGTTAAAAACCGGGATAGTAGTCAAAGTGATCATTTTTGTAGTTTGCACTTTAGTAGCAATTACATCTAACCCTATGATTTTAATTTAAAATTTCCATTACAGCGGGAAAATTGATTCCGAAATAGTAATCATGATAAAAGTGGTCAGAATGATTACTATATAAATGTTAAGTGTCATTATGGACGATAGAGCATTTACAAAATTAATTGAGTATCTTGAGAAAGTTCCAGCGATACGTGGTGCCATCGGAAAAGGTTCAGAAGCAGATGGCTGCTGGTGGGTGAAATTCGATATTGATATTCACCATCAATTTGCGTGGCACACCGTCCAGGAGCTTGGTCATGTTTTGAACTACATGTCAGTCAATGAGCGTCTGCCAACATCCTTTCACCCGGTGTCTCCACCACCTTATATGAATGGTGGCCCTGACGAGTTTCTATCTTGGGTAATAGAGTGCCATAACCCAGAATTTAAGCCTGGTACATGTGCTGAGTGGCTTGTTGGTCGTTTGCCAAATCCAGTAGAGGACTTAGGGCAATGGGCTACGGAGTAAAACACTTAACAAGGGTAGGCAACATCGCCAGCGCAAAAAGCGCGCTGGCTGGACGTCTTACGCTACGCTTCAGCCGCCGTTGCTACCGGCGTTAAGCATGATTAAATATCTTTGGATTCTCATAGCATTTATTTTTTTGCTGTCGGCTTACAACTGGTACGAAGAAGGCTATTTCAGTTTTTTGGGCTTTTGCTTAGCAAACCTTGGCGCTGTAGCCGCGCCAATATTGGCTACTCTGATCCTGCAAGGTGTTTCTAAATTATCAGGCTTGCCCGATCTACCATTCAAATTTTCGGCCGTCCTTTCTGTGGTCTTAAGCCTGGTTGCATATGCTTACTACGCCTTGAACGGTCGCGCTGAAAACTCAGGCACTTCAGCCGCACAAATGCATGTTATCGTGGCACCAATAGTGCTCTTGTCTTTTACTCTGTTAACATCGTTAATGGCTTTGTTGACAAGCGTTGTATTTAAGTTGTCGGAGGGGAAAAATGCTTAACAAACACAGGCAGATTGCTCCGGCCCTTCGGGCCTGCGCGGGACGGCCTATGCTACGCTTCGGCCGCCCCTGCTGTGGGCGTTAAATTCTCAAGGAGATACAAGTGAGAAGTTTTATAGTTGCAGTGCTGGCTGTCCTCTTATCGGCTTGTGGCGCAACAATACAAACATATGAATCATACTCAGAACCAACCGGTGTTGAGAAAACAGCATCGATTGGTAGTGAGCTATACCGAGTTACAAAAACCAGGGATTTACCAAATGCTTTCGGGAAAGCTGACATTTTCGGAGGCAAGGTCAATTCAGGCTTCAGTGAATTGCGCTTTATGGGTATCACTCCTGAAGGAGCAATTATTTTTAGGCTTACGAATGTTGATATTGAATCAAATGAGACAACTATGAGTAGGTACGGTAGTAGTTCTACAACGGTATATTCAAATACTACAGCCAATGCTACCGTTGTTGGCAGTTCCGCATATGGTTCTGCTAATACAAACACTACAATCCACCACTACGAAAAGCCAAAGTCAACCGTTACGCAGTTACCTCCGAATACTGTGGAGTTTTTATTTAATCCAAATGAAAAATTGCTAAAACTAGATGGTTTAGTAGTTGAAATCACCAAGGTTACAAGTTACTCAATTAGTTATGTGCTCCATAGGCAGTAAAGTATTTAACAAGTACAAGCAGGTTGCTACGGGCCTTTGGCCCTTCGCGGGACGGCTTACGCTACGCTCTAGCCGCCCCTGTTGTAGTCGTTATGGCTTCACAAGGAAATAGAATTGAGTAAATACTTACTAGTCATACTTTTATTGCTACCTGGAATATCTTCGGCAATTGACTTTGATGAGGCTGTATCTTTAGCAGCGCAGCAATTCAAAGAGAAGAATCAGTCCAGAGTTGATTACTTGATTGAAAGAATGGAATACGAGAATAGTATCTCTCTTGATGAACAAGGCGATTGCTATTCTATACCAGGTGGAGGTATCACTCAGGTAATAAGAATAAATAAAGAGGGGATAATAGATTTAGTGCTTTCGTCGGCTTCAAATGCAAAAAGCGAATGTTTTCGTAAAGTTTATCTGGGGACCAAATACAAGCGGCCACCTATAGCACCAATTTACCAAAAAATGTTAATGGGGTATGGCATTGAGCCGCCTGCTCAAAAGCCATAACAATGCGGTGTTGTCGCCGCTGAAAAGCGCGGCTGGGACGGCTAGAAACCTTCCCCCATTGAGTAGACGCCTACCTTTTGAATAGGGTAGGAAAAAATGCCGAAAATACTGAGTGAAGAGCGAGTTGTTGAATATTCAACAGAATTCAAAGTTAGAGTGGTAGCTCTCACTAATCAACTGAAAGTAGATACGACTACTATCGCCAACATTATTGGTTTGCATCCAGTAATGGTGTATAGATGGCGACAGGAAAGTAGAGAAGGCAAGCTGGTCGAGAAGCCCAGTCGTAGAATAAGTATGACAAAAACAACGAAAAATCGGTCTCAAACCGATGATAAAGAGATAAGACGTCTAAAAAAGCAGGTCGAGAAATTGCAAAAGGAGAAT
The DNA here is from genome assembly GCF_052468095.1 of Microbulbifer maximicatervae (SeqCode). The sequence goes on along the minus strand of NZ_CP174332.1, from coordinate 202,850 downwards.
GATTTCCTAAAAAAGTGGGAAATGTACCTGAAAGATCCAAAGCTGAAAGATTCTCGTTCATAGCTCTTAATCGATCAGACTTTGGTGTCAGGTACTTATGTAGATACTTGAATGTTTCACCCCAAGGGTTTTATAAGTGGCTCAATCGAGATGAGAGCACTCGTGACATAGAGAATAGGCGAATTCTAGGGTGTATCGAAGCTATCTATACACAGCATGATGGTAATTATGGAAGTCCAAGAATTAGCGCAGAGCTGAAAGCTAATGGTGAACGAATAAATCACAAACGCGTTGAACGCCTTATGAGAGAGGCTGGAATCGTGGGGAAAGCTGGAAGGATCTATCGTCGACGCCCTTTGCCTGGAAATCCTTATATTAAGGTTGAAAACCTACAAAGAGAGCATGGTATGCCGAGTAAACCAGACTCTCAATGGGCTGGTGATGTAACCTATCTGAAGATCAATGGACAATGGCAATATTTAGCTGTGATTATTGATCTTTACTCCCGGAAAGTGTTGGGTTGGGAGTTGTCGGATACTCGAACTGTTGAGCTAACACTGTCAGCGCTAAATAAAGCTGTTCGTCGCAGAAATATAGAATCAGATCTAATATTTCACAGTGACCGAGGTTCTGAGTACGGTGCTTATGCATACCAAAGTCGACTCAAAGAACTGGGTATTGAGCCGAGCATGAACCGTCCAGGATTTATGAATGATAATGTGTATGTAGAATCATTTTTTCAAACACTGAAAACTGAGAGTTTCAAAGGATTTAATTTTGAATCCGTTGAGGAACTAAGAGCTAACTTAGCTTGGTATCTTGATAGGTACTATAACTTTAAAAGAAGACATGGTTCACTTGGGTTCAAAAGCCCAGATGAATATGAAAGAATGGCCGCATAAGATGAATATAAGGTGGCGTCTACTTTAAGGGGGGAGGCTTCCTACGCTGTCGCTCCGCCGCCCCAAACCTTAGCGTTATGCCTCCTAGTATCATGAGCAATACAATTATTAGCAACGACAGAAACAGGGCTGCTTTAAAGCCACTATTCACTTTAGTAGGATTTTGCTCAATTCTTATGGGCATATTGCTTTTTGCATTTTCTGAATATGCAAACGATCTGAGCAGCAAGAGTGCCATCGTAATTTTGGCTTGGTCTATCTTGTCGGCTTACCCAATAGCAAATTTGGCTAATGCGTTCAAAACAGGTGTAATTGTGAGTAAGTTTTCTATTGTCAGTAAAGAAACTGCGCCATTTGAGTTTTGGTTGTGGGTAGGTATATTCATAGCTGTAGGCTTATGTCTAAGTTTAATTAACCTAATTTTAATATTTGGCTGGGGCACCCAAGCATAACAAGGGTAGGCAACATCGGCAGCGCAAAATACGCACTGCCTGGACGGCCTACGCTACGCTTCGGCCGCCGTTGCTACCGGCGTTATGCATCAAGGAGTAGAAGGTGTTGGAGCCAATAATCCAAGAAGAAACCACTGGGTGCGGTATTGCTTCAGCAGCTAATATTCTTGGCAAGAGCTATGCAGAAATGAAAGCTATTGCCAACAATATGGGTATACATGCCTCAGATGAAAGTTTGTGGTCTGACAATCAGTATGTTCGTCGTATGCTTGCATCTCAAGGTGTCAATACATCTGACCACGAAACGTCATTTACATCATGGTCAGAGCTTCCCGATGTGGCGTTGCTTTCTATAAAGCACTATCAAGAGGCTGGCAAAAACTTTTGGCATTGGGTTGTTTTTAAGCGCATCAATGGTCAAGAGTTTGTGCTTGATTCGGCCAGTTACTTACCATCAAATCTGCGCCAAGACTTTGAGGCTATGCAGCCCAAGTGGTTTATTGAGGTTGCAAATGCATAACTAGGCCAGGCACAAACGCGCTTCGCGCTGGACTCGCCACTGCGTGGCTCGCCTGTGCTGGCGGCGTTATGAGTACAAATGGCTAGATATCTCGTATTACTAATTCTTCTTTGCAGCGCATCTGTGAATGCAATTGACATTGAGCTGGTCGTCGATGACTGTGGTCCATTGGCAAGAGGTGAGTTAGGCGTTGTTTTTAGTCCAAAACCGCGAAAACAAGGCTGGTATTACTCCGCAAAAGGGGATGCGACGGATGTCTGTCCAAAGTTAATGGATGCGGTTCGCATAGTTGGTTATGAGGAAGATTACTGTAAAAACCATAACCCAATTCATCCGAAAGAATGTGAGTATTTGAAGGTATTTATTATCAAAGAGTACATCAATGAGTAGTACTCATAACAAGCCGCAGCAATCGCTCCCCTTGGTCGCTGGGACAGCCAAAACGCTACGCTTTTTTGTCTGCCCCTGTGCGGGGCGTTAGGCGTCCAAGAGGATTGAGTCCCTAATGGAAATTAGCGATATTAGAAAAACGTTTGAAGAGTTCGTTGGTACAGAAAGATATTTGAACTTTTTGGCTACTATCTGTTGCTCCAACAAAGAAAATGGTCGCCTTAAATTCAAACAAGAACTTGAATGGGAAAAATTCGTTAGTGAGTATGGGGTAGGCTATAAAACATACCAAGAAATATGGTCGTTGTTTCAATACTGCCATTTGCATCAAGTAGAGCTTGAGCTGGATCATGCTGAAATCATCTATGGTACAAGAAGATCTCCTACAGAAGCTGAGCGAAGAACTATTAATGAAAACTACCCTTATGCTAATGTTGTGGCTTATGGGCCTTGCTGGGTTGAAGATGCAAAGACAAAAGAGGTTCTTTACTGCAGCAAGTGCAGAGAAATCTATGGTAGCTAAGATGGGTTGTTCGCCTAACAAGCGGCTGCATTTCGTTCCGGCCTTCGGCCTCCACCGGACTCGCTGCGCTCGCCGATGAGCCGGGCGCTAAGTTTTATACACAAGTTTTTCCGGTTTTATTATGTAAATCAATAAGTTACAGTTTGACCTGGCATGAATTACAGATTTGATTGGATTATTATGCAGGACTGGGTCATGGACGAAGTAAAAAATCAGGTTATGGGTGATACACGCTTGAATAAGCGCTTGTCCAATATTCTTAGTAGTTTAAGTTCAGATCCAAAGAATAGCATTCCCTGTGCAAACAAAACTTGGGCAGAAACGTTTGCAGCTTATCGCTTTATCGAAAATGATAAAGTCAATTTTGACTCTATTATGAGCGGCCATAAATCGGCAACTCTTGAGAGAATCAAGGCGCAGCCCGTTGTTCTTATCCCTCAAGATACCACCTTTCTAAATTTTGCCACTGACTTAGAAAGTAAAGAGATGGGAACACTTAGGCGGAAAGAGACCAATCAGCAACTCTTGCACACCTCCATCGCTATAACGCCATCAAGAATTAACTTGGGTGTTGTTGAGGGTAGTATGTGGCAGAGAGACAAGGAATCAAGCTCTAATTCCCGTTATACCAAGTCGATAAAGGATAAGGAGAGTCGACGCTGGCTAGACCATTACGAAACGGCTTGTCAGATACAGGAGCGCTGCCCTGAAAGTACAATTGTGAGTATTGCTGATAGAGAGGGTGATATTCATGAGTGGTTTCAACTGGCTGAAGATCAAAGTGAACAGCGGCGGGCGAGCTATATCGTTCGAGCTAAGGCCAATCGCACTTTAGAGCTCGATGGAGAAGAAACGGTTTTGCTTTGGGATCATATGAATGAGCAGAAATCTGTCGGTCTATACACGGTAGATATTCCCAAACGGAATGGAGAGCCTGGAAGAAAAGCCAAGGTCAACGTATCCACTACTGAGATACGGCTACTTGGGAAAGGAAAATCTAAACGACCACTTTCTCTCTATGCTGTATTGGCTAAAGAATTAAACCCACCAGAGAGTGAAAAAGGCATTGAGTGGATGCTGTTAACTGATCTTCCAGTTGAAGACTTTAAGCAGGCAAGGGTCATCATTGAGTGGTATCGAAGCCGGTGGGAAATTGAAACCTATTTTCGGGTGGTGAAAGGCGGATGCCAGATAGAAAGTAACCGTTTTAGAACAGAGCAGCGCATGTTGAACTGCATTGCGATCTATATGATTATTGGATGGCGGCTACATTCGATAACTACGCATGCACGAAGAGTTCCTGACGCACCGTGTACAAGTGCCTACTCTGAAAAAGAATGGCGTATGATATGGATGATGCGAGATAAAACTACTCCACCAAATGAACCCCCAAGCATGAGGGAGATAACCCGTATGTTGGCAGGTTTAGGAGGTTTTTTGGGGCGTAAAGGGGATGGCGAGCCAGGGGTTAAAACCGTTTGGCAGGGATACACCAAGCTACTTCATTATATAGAGGCAGCAGAAGCTCTAAATGGACTTAAATAATGTGTATAAAACACAGGCCGGGCGTTAGAGCTACCAATAAAACCGAGTGTAATTAATGTTCACACAAATATGGAAAGGTTGGACTACGGGTGTTTCCGTTATCTTTACGCCGCTGTTCTTAATTGCTGCTTTGGTACAACCTGACGCCCCTGGTAATATGCTTTTAGCCGCACCATTAGTTCCGATCATAGCTGCTGGGCAAGGCGTGTTAGTTGGAGCGCTGGTTTGTCTTGGTCTCAAAATATTGTCATTTAAAAATTAACATGAGTGCCACAAACTCTAACAAGTGACTATGGTTGCTCGTCAAGTTATTAAGCCATACTTTCATCCCAGTAGGTGTTATTTTTCACCATCGTATTCAGTATCGTAATCTGCTTTCTCATGCAGGCAATCAGAGCGACCTTTTTAGGTTTGCCAGCGTCGACTAATCGCTTGTACATCGGCTTTAGTTTGGGATGATGCTGTATGGCCGACATGATGGAAACAAACAAAACCGTTCGTACACGATGCCTTCCACCCCGAATATATCTCTTTCCCTGGAAGCTGCCGCTATCACGGTTCATCGGGGCGATACCGACAAGTGCAGCGATTTCTTTACGGTTCAATTTTCCTAGCTCGGGAAGTTCACTCATCAGCGTATAAGCCAATACATTTCCGACTCCTTTAGCGCTTAACAATAGGTCTCGCCTTTGCCGCCACTCAGGCACACTGTTAACCAGTTTATCTAGTTGTTTGTCGATACTTTGTAACTCTTTCTTGATGGTGTTTAGAATGGTCCGTATAGGTTTGTGTACTGATTTCGGCATTCTCTGAAGCCGATTCTTTTGCATTGTACTCATTTCTAAACACTGACTTCGTACTACCAGTAAGTCACTGATATTCCTGAGTTTTTCTGGCTTTAGCTCCGATAGTCTTGGCTTCATGGCCTCACCAAAATGTGCAATATCCATTGCATCTAGCTTGTCAGTTTTGGCGAGGCGCCCTGCGGATTTAGCGAAGCTTCTTATCTGTGAAGGGTTGCAAACAACAACAGGTAATCCTGCTTTGTCGGCGGCGCAAACAAACTCTAATTCGAGTCTTCCTGTAGACTCTATTAATACTCTTTGAGGTTTAAGAGGTTGTAGTTGTTTAATGGCATCCTTAATGCCGTTTTTATCATTGGCAACACTAAAAAACTGGCCAGTAGGTCTCACATAAATATCGAGTTGTTTACTGCTGGTATCGATACCGACATTGATCTCTTTAGGTTCCATAAGATAAGCTATCTCCGCCTTGCTATTCGGGCTCGAGGCCCACATGACTATTCGAGTTATGCCTAGTGAGTGTCTGTCACGTTCCTACTTGTTAACGGTCTTTATAAACCGGCGCAGCAACGAACTGTGACAAACAAGGCCTTCGGTGGCCGCCGAAGGTGGGTCTCAATTTACCCGTTAGCGAAAAGGATTTTCAACATCAGAATCAGGCAAGAACAACCATACAAGCGCAGCAAAGGGACGGCTTACTTTATGCACGTTTTGCGCAGGTCGCTTCACAATTCGATAATGAATATTGAAAAACTTAAAACCTTTCTAAGCTCGAAGAGCAATGAAGAACTTGATGATATTCTCGATCAAAGAGATGAGCAAAACTTCGACTCTGCGTGGTGTCAGGTATACGAAGTAGTCGATGAGGTGAGTGTCGATTTTGAGGGGGAAGCCTTATTCAAAGACCTTTCTAAATTGGTATCGCAACATGAAATTGTGTCATACATAGTTGATGATTTAAATGTGCTTAAAAAAGCGGAAGAGATAGGTGTTACTCCTCCTTTTGTTCTTTTTTTGCGAGAAAGTTATGAAGAGGGAGTGGTTCCCCATGTGTGGCAAAGCTAACAAGGCTAGCCAGCATCGCCTACCGCGTGGGCTGGACTTCCGTTTCGGCGCTTCGCGCCTACACTACGGCCGCTGCTAGCGGCGTTAACTGTTGTAAGAGAAAAAAGTGATATCTGATAAATTCGATAGAAATGAAAATCCAGACTGGGAGTCTGATGCCCTTGTGCAGGTATGTTTTTCCGGTAAAGATATCATCGTAAAGAATGGATACAGACCTCATTACAAGGTTAAAACAGACTACCTCACGACTACAATTCATTGGTTTGTTGATGAAGGGATTGCGGAACCTAATAGGCGCACTCAAGCGTTTGTTAAATTCATCACGCCAGAGGCATACCCAAAATGCCTAGAGACTGGCGCCAATCTAGAGGTTCGAGAAGGTTCAAGAGTAGTTGGCCATGCTGAAATACAGGAAATATATAATGAGCAATTACGCAAAGGCAGCTAACAATCACAGGCACGTTGCTACGGTCCTTCGGTCCTTCGCGGGACGGCCTACGCTACGCTGTGGTCGTTATGTTGAAGGGAGAATCAGCAATTAAAGCATTAGAGCCTAGTTATTACGCAAGAATACTTTCCCCAAAAGGCGTGTATCCATCAGAAAGTATATATTTTGACGATGCAGTATATTTTAGCGATAGAGATATTTCTTTTTCTGTAGTTAAACATCATAAGCATACTCGAGGCGGAGAGGACGATTCTTATAGTGAGGTACAAATGCTCAATCCTACAGAGACAAAACTGTATGGGGCATTAATGCTGGCTGTTGATAGAGATATAAGTTATGCCTCATTCTATCCATACCCATATACTGTGCCTGTTCGATGTGAAACAAAGCTAACTGACACTCAATGGCTAACTGACAAGATCAAAAGTGAATTATGTAATAAACTAACCGAGGAAGATGTTGTTCATCCCGGTTACTCGTTTCCTGCAAGAAACACCTATAAAAATGCCACAGATATTTCAATGCCTAAAGCTGTGGGTGGTCCTGATTATGACTTAAGGACTGAAGGTGTTAACTATGACCTTGCAAAGGAAATATATAATAATATTGATATAAATGATTCTTTAGTGATCCGAGGCATTTACACTCTAATTAAGGCCGGCATGCTTAGATCACATTATCAATTTCTGGAAGAAGCTATCTATTCTCTATTTATCACAATGGAAGTTTCATATCGGCTTGTGCTTCGTGAGCTGAAACGCCAAGGACTAAAAAATCCAACTTCACAGGATGCAATGACATACATTCATGATGCTTTTAACGACATTCACAGAGTAGATAAATATTTTGAGGAATATTATGAAGGGCGCATAATATCACTCCATCCAGAAAGTCGCTTTGGAATACATCCGCATGCACCTCTTGCGGTTGACGATTGTTACGGACTTTTTAACGACATGATAGAGGTGTATACATTTATGATCTGTGGTTATGTACACCCAAAGCACAAAGAAAAATTAAAACACCTGTAAAAACATAACAAGTTGTTCAACGTGACGCCTGGCGGCGCACGTTACCAAAGCGTTAGTTGTAAGGGAGTAAAATGAGATATATCGCAATTTTAGTATTATTTTTAATTGGACAAGCAGAGGCTGCAATCTATAAATGCACTGATGAATCGGGGAAAGTCAGCTTTCAAGAGCAAGAGTGCACAACAAAGTCTAAAGAAAAGCTAAGCATCAAACATAAGAGAGAATCAAATTATAATCACTCAATGTGGATTGAGCCTAATTATGTAGATACAGCTTACTCAGCATTATTTCAAAATGTGTCTATATATGAATTTCAAGGTAATGATAGCATTCTCAAATATATGCCTTTTGGTTGGAAACCTTATAGAGTCAATGGAAAAGTTTTAGAGGTCTATAAAGGCGATTTAAGCATAGGTGATACGGCCTCGGTAATCGTATATCTGAGGCCGCCTTATGATAGAAAACAAATATTTTCTAACAAATATCTTTTAAGTTTCTGTAAATCTAAATCTGGTGTTTTCTTTGTGGGCAATGATTTTCAAACTCAAAAAGCAACTTCAGGAAACATCAGAAAATTTCAAGATATAAAAGAATATGGCACTGACTATAAAGGGGATGGTAAGTGCATCACCAACTGGCCTTCATTTAACCCTGACAAACACAACTAACAAGTTTAGGCAAAGGACTAGCAAACCTGTCACTTAAATTGCTTTCGCAATTACGTGCCAGATCCGCCAGCCTGTGCTAAAGGCGTTATATTTAAGACTTACCCACGTTTAGTAGACGCCATATATATAGTTAGATTTAGCCCTAAAACAAAGGTGCATCTAAATTACGTAAGGTAAGCAAAACTTAGGAATCAAAGCTCACGATATGTTGATTACCATGTCTTACGGTGTTTAACATGTCGATGAAATTTAACTAAATGCAAAAGGATTAGCTTTGAGTATTTTTAAAATTCTACATCCATTAATATTCATACTCATCAGCACCACTGCTTCATCAAGCATAGTTAAGATGAAAATATCTGAACAACTATATATCTTAAGTGGAAAGGAATATGGCACTAATATCGGTTTAATAGCTGCAGAAAATGGCTTGATATTAATTGATCCGATGCCGGGAGATAATCACCTGACCGAATTAGACCAAGTAATTCAGTCGATCTACAATAGGCCTATCATTTTTATCTTAAATACACATGCACACTCTGATCACACTGGAGGCAATAAGTATTTTGAAAATAAAGGTGGGAAGCTAATAGAGGGTGACATTCCCCTGAACGGGTTTACTCATATTAAAGTTGAGTCTCATTCATCGATTGACAATATATTTTACCATAAGGAGAGTAACGCAATATTTGTTGGTGATATTTTCGATACTAGCTGGCATCCCACATTTTATGCTGGTGGAGTTAAAGGCTTCAGCAGCGCAGTTGATACTATTTTAAATATGGGTGATGATCAAAGCTTAATCATACCCGGGCATGGTGTTACTGCCAATAAATCATCTCTAATTGAATTTAGAGAAAATACTTTTTCATGGATAAATAGAGTTCGAGAACTTTATCATAAAGAATCAGATCTAGAGAAAATAATGGCGGATACACAATTAAAGAGTATTTTACAGAAATTCAACGCGAGCGATAAAGCCACATTTATACCTGAAAAGGCTTACAAAAGATTCATAGAGAGAACAATCTCCGTGATAGATAATGAAGAGAGTTTGCAACAAGCTCATTGATAGGGTGAGCTTTAGCACCCATCTTTTGTTATTATTCTTCTGAGGAAGAACCCTTCACTGTAAAACTTGTTAACTACAGGAGCCTACGCTCTATTGAAAGTCTTGGTATTTGATTTAAAGAAACTATTGATTTTTACCATCACACTCCTACTTGCACTTGCTGCATATTACCTTACTTTTACAGCTTTCTATGAGTCATGGTTCCCTTATTATGAGGAATATCTTTCGTACTTCTTTTTAGCTGGACTAGCAATAGTTGTATTATTACCATTCGCCATTGCAGCCACTTCAGGCCAAAAGAATGGCCTGGGTTATCTTTCTAAGTACGCCAATTCAGCAACGAAGGTTCATTTAGCTGTAGTTATCTTATCTATGTTAATTTTTGCTTATATGATGTCCAATGGCGTTTTACTAGATGAGGCAGGTATTTATCAAGTGGTACCATCAAGTGAATAGACGTAACTAGCAACGGCACCTGGCACCAAGACCGCGGTTCTGCTAAGGTTTTGATGCCGATGCTTTGGATGCTCCACAATTAGGACCAAGCTCTCAACAGTTTCTATTCCCCTGCACCCTTCTCTTCTGGACACGTTTGTAAATTTCTTCACGGTGAACTGGAAGTGATCTGGGAGCTTGTATTCCTATCTTTACCTGATTTCCCTTAACTTCCAATACTGTGATTGAGACATTGGCTCCGATCCTTAGGTTTTCACCAGTTCTGCGCTTTAAGATCAACATATTTCTATTCTCTGCTTTTCAAGCCATGGGTAGACTTTTTATTGATGGACGGCGAGAAACAAATCTGTTGAAGAATGCAGGGGGAGCGCGAGAACGATAGGCATAGAAGAAGAAAAGGCGGACGCGACGCTGCCAGAGCTTGGGGAGTCTCTCCAAGCCGCTGGATGTACTCCAATTTATTGGAGACGAGCGGGTTTCTAGCGTATGATCCATACAGCCATTTTGATAGTTAAGGTATCAATTTGGTTAGCTGGCCCCAGGTGTTCCCGCACCTTGGGTCAGCGCCTTTTACTTACTCTTACGTCACGCTACCGTTCTCCTTTGAGAGGGTGGATCTTTTATAAAAATCTTATTCTATTGAGTTTCTTGGTTATAGGCCTTCAAAAAGTGTCCTATTTACGACCAAAATACCAATAAATGTCCATCGATTTTACGCAGATTTGACACTGAAACAAACTTAATAAATTTCAATAAGATCATTTTTGTGCCTATTTTTTAGGTTATCGCTTTGGAAAATATCGGAGTATGTAGAAAATAGCCAATTAGATTTGCAATCTTTCATGGTCCTTATATTAGAATCTCAAGGCACTTGATAATAAAAAATAGCTACGTGAACGAACTCCTCATTTCAAAAGAATAAGGCTAAGTATCTTGCAAATATTGGATATAATGCCGTGGATTTTATGTGGCTTACCCATTGGTATTGGCACTCTGATTTTCCGCCAGGAATTTAGGGGAGACATCCTGCATGATCGTACCTATTTACAAGTTCAGCGCCCCTGAAAACTCATTAATTACTCTTCTTGAGCCGTCTGTTTTGGCTTAGTGCTAATTATCATACATTCTGATATTTTAAATACTGCAGCAAGCATCCTAATTAGTTGATTTATAACGATTTTCCCTCACTCTAAAAGAGGGCTCAAGGCGAATATACTGTACACGTGATATGGCCACTGGAAAATTCTTCAATCGATACTGGTTAGTATATTAGTGGGTATCTTTCTCTGATTTGAGTCGTTTTCCATTCTCTGGGCATGCTGATAAGTGATATGATTTCGTCCACGTTCTAATAAACGAATAGACCAGCCAAGGAGAGAAAATGGTCAGTCAGAGAATTAATTATTTGCAGGTAGCAGGGATACTCACAGTATTGACTGCTTTAGTTCATATCGGGTGTATAGTATTTGGTGGTGATTGGTATCGGTTTCTTGGTGCTGGCGAGCATATGGCTCAACTAGCTGAAAGTGGCCACCCCTATCCAACTATTGTAACTAGCGTAATTTCAGCCGTTCTGCTGCTTTGGGCTAGCTACGCTTTTTCTGGGGCGGGTTTAATTGTTAGGTTACCGCTGATTCGGCTTGCTCTGATACTAATCTCAACGATATTTTTGGCTCGTGCGCTGGGTTTTTATTTCATAATGCCAGCCTTTCCAGATAATTCGCTAACTTTCTGGCTAACCAGCTCAGGCATATGTTTAATTCTCGGCTTAACCTATTCGCTTGGTTTAATACAGAGGTGGAACCTAATTAGCGGAAAGGCCTAACAATGGGTGTATTACTAGAAAATTTCATTCGTGAAGAACTCTACGAGCGCTTGATTGGGCGTATTGAAGCCACTATTGAAGAATATAAGATTAACCCATCGATAGCTATTAAAGAGTTTAATGGAAATTTTTATGACCTTGTATTTAATTTTGAAAAGTCAGAAGTAAGTGTAAATAGTGTCTTAGATGCTAGTTCAACCGGCACTGAGAACTTGTCAATAGATGTATTTTTATTAGCAATAGGGTCCAATCTCAATTGCCACGTAAATTTGTAAAACTCAAATTTCTAGTTCTTGTGGTATGTACCGCTTTAATTATAAGTTGTGGTGAAAGCGCGTGCACAGCACAATCTGACAAAGTGGTCGCAGCAAAGAGTTTGACTAATGAACAGTTAGCATCTCTTTATCATTCGGCACTAGAGCTTATGGATAACTCTGAAAATATAGTACTTAAAGGCGATCGGATTCCGGCTGTATTTACAGATACAATTAATCCAACTCTTATTCGGGTAAGGTCGAAATCTATCTGGCTGTATCTAGAGACATGTAGCTTTGACAATAAAGTGGTTATCTTTATTAATACTCCATCTATTCTCGGTAGGGGTAATATCACAATAAGGTGGGGAGAAGGCCCAACCACACAATCTATTGAGCTTTGGCATCAGGTGTAACAGGTAAAAGCATTATCTTTCCCTCTATCATTAAAGATTATGATTAAGAAATTGATATTAGTATTTGTGAGCAGCATAGCTATTGGCTGTTCCACAGTAGTTACAGAATATATTGAGCGATCTAATAGCTTTGATTTTAAAGAGATTGTTTCTTTCGACACTATTGAAACATATGAATTTAAAAAAAAACAGGCATTGCTCTATAGAGCATAAAGTATGCACAAATTACCTTCTAGGGGACCCACTTGAAAACAAAAAACTTCGTTATACGGTTTCTCTGGAATCATTTAGCGGTGCGGAAAGCACTGTTAGTTTAGACATTTTAAAAAGCTCACTACCTGATTTACATTCAGGAACAGTTGTTCTTATACATGGTTTTAGGGCATCTAAAGAGTTTATGCTGAATTCGGCTCTGTACTTCAGAATGTTAGGATTTAGAGTTATAGTCCCTGACTTATTAGGGCATGGTGAGTCTGATGAGGATAAAGAATACGGTGTTGGTGATAGTAAATTAGTTAACGAAATTATCAATAAATATGAAAATAAAACCCTGTATATTGTTGGTAACTCTATGGGTGGCACAACTGCAATGCACATTTCTACTTTAAGAAATGACATTAATGGAATAATACTACAAGCTCCAATGCTTCGATTTGATGAAGCAGTTTTAAATTATACTAAAGCTAACTTTCCGAGTATGACAATGCTTTTTTCAGAGGAAAGCATCAAGCAAGGAGCGTTAGACAGTTTAGTTAGAGCCGATATCACTCCTGAGCAGACGGACATTAAACCAATTATTGCATCTTCTAGTGTACCTATAATTATTTTTGCACCATCTTCAGATCCTATTGCTCCACACAGAAGCTATAGCAATCTAGCATCGAATGGTGTTTCGATTGTAAAAGTTGACGACCGAAACCACCCAAGTATGTCAATAATTGGTGACAATGAAAGTCGGGAGTTGGTTCACTGGTTCGGCAAGCTATCAAGATGACAATTTCGGCATAACCGGCTTAGCATTTAATCATCTATTAAACGGAGCGACGAACCATGAATGGTGTTATATTCATTGGCTTACAAGCCAGCGGAAAATCCTCTTTTTATCTTAATAACTTTTATAAAAGCCATCTCCGCCTGAATATGGATATGCTTAGAACGCGGCATAGAGAGAATATTCTATTCAATGCTTGCTTGGAATCTAAGCAGCCAGTTGTGATTGACAACACAAACCCAACGAAAGCAGAGCGGGAAAAGTATATTAATGGCCTTAAAGAGCACCGTTTTGAAGTCATTGGGTATTATTTTTCATCAAACTTGACTGAGTGTATTCAAAGAAATGCCTCCAGAAAGGGCAAAGAGCGAATACCAGACGTTGGGCTAAAAGGGACATACAACAAGCTGGAACTACCAGAATATACAGAAGGCTTTGACAAGTTATATTATGTAACAATGAAAAACGGGGATTTCACAGTAGAAGTTTGGAAAGATGAAGTTCAATGAGTTAGATAAGAAAATGCGTGTATATGAAACCGCGCATGATCACAGTGTTTTACCTGGTATATATATCGTTGCTCGAATTGATGGTCGTTGTTTTACAACACTAACTAAGGATAAACATAGTTTTGAAGCACCTTATGACCCAAAATTTCGAGATATAATGGTCGAAACCGTTAAGCACTTGATGCAATGTGGATTTAAGGTTCTTTATGGATATACACAAAGCGATGAAATATCACTACTTCTTGATTTGAATGAGAATACTTTCGAGAGGAAGGAGCGAAAACTAAATTCAATCCTTGCAGGAGAGGCGAGTGCAAAATTTAGTTTACTTCTAGGCGACATTGGGGCTTTTGATTGCCGTATTTGCCAGCTGCCCCATCGGCAGCTTGTCATCGATTATTTCCGCTGGAGGAATGAGGATGCTCACAGGAACGCTCTGAATGCCCACTGCTACTGGAGCCTACGCAAGGAAGGCTTATCTCCCGAAGAGTCTGCTGCTACATTTACAAAAATGTCAGTAATTCATAAAAATGAATTCCTCTTCCAAAAGGGAATCAACTTCAATGACCTTCCGAACTGGCAAAAAAGAGGAATAGGAATTTATTGGGAGTCTTACGAAAAAGACGCACTTAATCCCATCACAGGTGAGGCAGTTAAAGCAAGTCGCAACCGACTGAAAGTTGATCTCAATCTTCCGATGAAGAACCAATACAGTAATTTTGTTAGTGCTTTTGTTCCTGAAATCATATAAGCAAATGTGAACTTAGGCTGCAATGCGGCCTTTCTGATTATAGATAGCTTTAGAAGATGAAAGACCCAAGTTTATTTTTTTAAAACCAATAACGTTGGTTCTATTGTACCAAGTTCTTTAAAAACAAATCTAAAGAATTATTTAGCCCCAGTGATACACTATAAAGGCGCCCATTTATTTAAAACTCACTAGAAGTTTGTGCGCAATGATGAACCAACGCATATAAAACAAGGAATGAAATCGTGCTAAAAAAGATAGCGCTTCTCGCACTAGCTACAATGATCACTGCCTGTGTTTCACCTATTCCGTTACAGGAGCAGTCCGCAAAAGCAGAGTACACAACTAAAGAGCCTGTTTTAATTTCTGTTATTGATCAGCGCAAACGTGTTCAAGAAGGGAAAGATAAGAACTTTATAGGTAAAGCCCACGTTTCATTTGGTATCCCGGTTGATTGGCATGTTAATCAGGTGTTAGCTACAGAGCCGGGAGATAAAGAAAAGAATCTTGCTCAGTTTCTACAAAGCCGATTGACTCACGGCTTGAATGAAACGGGCTGGAATACCACAGCAGTAGATTTAGATGAGGTGCCGAGTGATGAAGCCATCAAAGCCTTGATGGAAGAAAATAACACCGAAAAAATGATTAGCCTTGTGCTTAACGAGTGGTATTTCAGTGTTAACTTGAACTGGGTTTCAGCATTCAATTTCGACACGAATACCGACATTCTCGTATACAGCCTGGAAGAAGGGAAGCTACTTGCCAAGAATATTGCCGAAAGAGATGTCGTTGATGAGCAGGCTAGTGAATCTCCACAAAACAATATCTTGCGGGCCTATAAAGCTCAGCTAGATCAGATTGTGAATGATGAGGAAGTTCGCAACGCAGTATCGTTTGATCAATAAGCAGAAATTGATTTAGATGCTTATAAAACAAAAAAGGCTGTGGGGATTACCCACAGCCTTTTTTTAATATGCTTTTCAACACATTCGCTCTATTAGTCTTCAGACTCTGAGCGATATGTGTCTGCATCCAGCATATTGTCCAGCTCACTCACGTCGGAGGGCTTAATGCGGAAGAACCAGCCATCGTCGTAAGGAGAGGAGTTTACAGTTTCCGGAGCGTCTTCCAGAGCTTCATTAACAGCAACTACTTCACCGGAAACCGGGGAGTAGATATCGCTGGCAGCTTTAACGGATTCAACTACACCTGCCTCGTCACCAGCAGCCAGGTTGGTGCCCACTTCTGGAGTCTCAACGTAAACCACGTCACCCAGGGCATCTTGAGCGTGATCGCTGATGCCGATGGTTACGGTGCCGTCCTCTTCCAGGCGTGCCCACTCGTGGCTGGAGAGGTATTTCAATTCATTGCGGATTTCGCTCATGCTGTTATCCCTTGATTAAGCATCTAAGTTTATTGTCTTAGTGACGCGTACACCTCTGGGCGACGCTTAAATAACTGACTTGCCGTTGCGTACGAAGCAGGGCTTAACCACCTTGACTGGCTGCAGTTTCTTACGGATTTCCACCTGTGCGGTATCACCAACACTCACCGGAACTCGCGCCAAGGCGATAGAGTAACCCAGTGTGGGGGAGAAAGTGCCGCTGGTAATGATACCCCGGTCATCACTATCGTCTACCACTACCGGTTGACCTGCGCGCAATACACCGCGCTCTTCAAGCACCAGGCCTACAAGCTTGTGCTTAACGCCATCGGCTTTTTCCTGCTCCAGAACACCACGGCCGATAAAGTTGCGGCTCTCCGGTGCCCAGGCAACCGTCCAGGCCATGTTGGCAACCAGCGGAGAGGTCTCATCGTCCATCTCATGCCCGTACAGGTTCATACCCGCTTCCAGGCGCAGAGTGTCGCGTGCACCCAGTCCACAAGGGGAAACGCCCGCTTCGGCCAGGGCGCGCCAGAAACCACTGGCGTCTTCGCCAGGCAACATAATTTCCAGGCCATCTTCACCGGTGTAACCGGTGCGCGCTACAAACCAGCCACCTCGGGCAACGCTTTGGAAAACTTTCAGTGCGTCAATCGCGGCAGTCCAATCAATGCCCAAAACCTCTTTGGTTTTCTCGATGGCATTGGGGCCCTGGATAGCGACCATCGCTACATCCGGGCACTCAGTCAGGGTCACATCAAAGGACTCTGCCTGCTTGCGCATCCACGCCAGGTCTTTCTCGCGAGTTGCACAGTTAACAACCACTCGGTAGCCGGGATCGCGCAGGTAGACGATCAGGTCGTCAATCACACCGCCTTTGTCATTGAGCATGCCGGTGTAAAGGGCCTTACCCGGGTTGCCATCCAGCTTGGCCACATCATTGGCCAGCAGGTAGCGCAGGTAGTCGCGGGCCTGGGCGCCATCTACGTCGACCACGGTCATATGGGAGACATCGAACATCCCCGCATCGGTGCGCACCTTGTTGTGCTCATCCAGCTGCGAACCGTAGTGCAGCGGCATGTCCCATCCACCGAAATCCACCATTTTGCCGCCCATAGCGACATGCGTGTCATACAGAGGAGTTCTATTTCCCATTTTTAAAATCTCAGTCCGTCAGGTTCCGAAGCGGCGTATTCTAGCGGCTTGGGTACCGGCCTTGCCAGCGGGGCAGACGCGGCAATATATATGCTCTGCAAGCCTAGCAGGCATTGGTAGTAAAACCTGTCCAGGTTCACAGAGGCCGTCAAAGATTCCGCTGGCGCTCTATCCTGCATTCGCCCGCGTTTGGGAATCGGGCAATACCCAATACCCACTGTGTTGGACTAGTGCAGAAGTGATCGTTTTTTGATCAGACAAACTCTTAATCAGTCGCTGCCCCGATCACGCCCTTGACCAGCCTCTTCCGCGTTCTCTTCTGTGTTTGCGGATTCGTCGACTTTGAGGCCGTACTTCTTCGATCTCCAGCGCCACAAACGCTTAGCCAGCTCCTGGCGGTCGGGTGTTTTATCTGCTTCGTCGACAATTTCTTCCCCGAGCAGGGTCTCCAGCAGATCCTCCAGGGTCACCAAGCCCTCGAGACTGCCATATTCATCCATAACCGCACTAATCTGCACGCGGCGGGACAGCATTTTCTGGAACGCTTGGTAAATAGTGGCTGTTTCCGGCAGGATCAACATTTCACGGCGATAATCCGCCAGAGTTTTCTGGTGCTCACCTTTCGCGTAGGCCAGCAATAGCTCCTGTCGCAATACAAAACCCACCACACAATCCGGGTCGCGATTTTCATAGACCGGGATTCGGGAGAAACGCCCTTTCTCTGCATCCTCGTAGGCCTCTTCCACAGTGATGTCCTGCGGCAGGGAGAAGACCACTGTGCGGGGAGTCATCACTTCGCGTACGGAGTGGTCTCGCAGGGTGAAGAACAGGTTGCGCAGGATGCTGGACTCCCGCTGCTCCAACTGCCCTTCGGCCTCGCCAATTTCCGCCATAATGGCGAACTCATCGCGGCTGAAGCCCGTCAGGGTTGGGCCGTGGGACAGGCCTTTGGTCAACCACTCGGACATTTTTACAAACGGGTGGAGTAACCAAACCAGGCCGCGCAATACATAAGCGGTGCTTGGGGCCAATTGGCGCCAGTACACGGCTCCCAGGGTTTTGGGGATAATTTCAGAAAAAACCAGGATCAACAGGGTCAGGATCGCTGAGGCGATACCCAGGTACTCATTGCCAAAAACCGCTGCTGCCTGGGCACCGGCACCTGCAGCACCCGCTGTGTGCGCGACAGTATTCAGGGTGAGGATAGCGGCCAGAGGGGCATTAATATCGGATTTTAATTTGCGCAGCAAAGACCCCGCTTTATGCCCCTCCCGCTCCATCAAGCGTACGTATGGCGTTGTTACGCTGAGAATAACTGACTCTGCTATCGAGCACAGAAAAGAAAAGCCAAGGGCAATAAAAACGTAGGTTATCAGTAAAATCATAAAATTCAGGTTGAAGCGGGATAAGAGTTAAATTTTCGCGCACCACCAGCAACGCAGTAAACCAGCGCAATCAAAAAACCAGCAAAAAAGCCTCCTAAATGCGCAGCATTGGCGATGCCGATCCCAGTAAAATAGGTAATCACTCCAAGAACACACAATATCATCCACACAATCGCCAGGGTAATAATACCCGGGGGTATATCTCTCCATGCCGGTTGCCAACGCTGCATTACCACAGCAAATCCGACCAGCGTGTATACAACACCCGACATTCCAGCGAATATCACCTCGGGCTTCCAGGCATATTGGGATAAATTAGCTGCAATCCCGCCGAGCAACACTAGAAGGCTATAAATAAATGGCCCTCCGCGTGCTTCCAATGGACGCCCAAGTATCCAGATAGCCAGAGCATTGAACAGGGCATGCTGAAAAGACAAGTTGATGATTGCAGGGGTCCACAATCGCCAAAACTCCCCTCTCTCCAAGTGCCACATTAAAGACGACTGTGAGAAAAGTGGGCCACCACTGGTATCTGGATATATTAAAAGCGGGGCAGACAGATTATTGGAATGTAAAAACCAACCAAAAAAACACAGGCCGATAAGCAGTAAACTAATCGGTGTTTTATCCATTGGGAAAGTCGGTAAAAATGAGGGGCTTACAGGTGTTTTCTCCTTTGGTGCTTGTCCCTCTTCACCCGGTAAATGGTCGCCGTCCTCTGGTTCCGCCTTTGTTAGCTGAACTCTGTCCAGATCAACTAATCCCCGCTCCCAATCTTGCAAAAGCGGCTTCAGCAATTCAGCTATACCTGAATCTGTCGTCAGCAACGCCTGCTGATTTTCTTCCTCAGCAATTCTCAATGGCAATTGGTAACGCTGTATTAAGCGAAAAAGCGCGCTGAGATCCTTTGATATAGGAAATGAGTAAACAGTAATCCAGTGACTCAATTGAAATTAACCTTTTTTACCGACGGCAAGGCTTTTAATTCCCCTCTGCCTCAGGGAAAAGCCACTTAGTAGATAGGTAAACACCAGCAACTTCTCTGACACCCCCACTGAGCACTTTCTCCCGATCCATTTTTACGGGGATAGCAAATTTAAACCGCCATAGCCCGCATAATAATCCGCTTCTTTAACATGGGGCTTGCATCTACCATGCTCAACCCAGTGTTACGCAGCCAGCGCCAGTGCACATCGCCAGCACCGAACAAAGACTTAAAGGCGCTCATCGCTTTCATAGTTGCGGCGTTGTCGCCGCGACGGCGGCGTTCGTAGCGGGCCAACACTGAAGAGTGAGAGGGCTCCAGGCCGCGTGCCATAGCGCGGTCAATTTCATCTGCCAGCACCCGTACATCCTGCAGCCCAAGATTTACACCCTGGCCCGCGAGGGGGTGGATACTGTGGGCGGCGTCTCCCACCAATACAGCGCCAGGGCCGCGATAACGTTCCGCATGGCGCGCGCGCAGGGGGAAGGAAAAGCGCTCACTGACGGATTCCACTTTGCCCAAACGGCTCTCAAAGGCTTTTTCCAGGTTCAGGGCAAAGGCCTGGTCATCCAGCATCAATAGCTCTTGCGCCAGCTCTTCATCCGCAGACCAAACCACAGCGCAGTGATTGTCATCTCCCAATCCCGCGAGAGGTAAAAATGCCAGTGGGCCCGTTTGTAAAAAACGCTGCCAAGCGGTGTGACGGTGAGATTTCTCACTGCGCGCGACACACACCAACGCAGTTTGATGGTAATCGGTATCCTGGGAGCGGATATGCAGTAAGTCTCGCACTTTAGAGCGGGCGCCATCGGCACCGATTAACAGGCGGGTGCGCACTATCTCTGGTTGCTCACGGAGGCCATCCTCTTCATTTAAGCGATCTTCACCGCGAGGCTGTAAATGCCAGAGTCCGCAGTCGCGCCACCAGCTCTCCAGGCGAAAACCATTGACTAACTCCACGTTGGGTAGGGTTTCCAGCCGTGCTCTTAACGCGGCGACAATGACATTATTCTCGACGATATGACCGAGATTCGGCAGCTGCACATCGCGGCTGTTAAAGCTTACTGAGCCGGTTCCATCTGCATCCCAAACCCGCATTTCCACATAGGGGCAGGCGCGGCGGCTGGCAATATCATCCCAGGCTCCCACCTCTTCGAGCAGCTCGCGGGAGGCCTGTGTCAGGGCCACCACGCGGGGTTCATACTGCGGTGACAATTGCCGCGTTGTTTCCGGGGACGCCTCCAGCAAGGCCAGACGCATGCCCGGGTGCCGAACTGCCAGCAGCGCTGCCTGGGCCATGCCCACCATGCCCGCACCCACAATGGCAAAATCCAAACGATGTCTGTTCATAGAAGCCAATTCCGCTGAAGTGGCAGTAGCCGTCCCCGACCCTGCACCTTTTAAAGCCCAAATCCCGCCGCTTGACTGACAAATTCCCGGCGCAGCGGCGGGACCATTGTAAGGCCGAGCATTCCCAACTGACGAATTCCCTGTTGCAGCCAACCGGAAGAGGAAAACAGTGTGGGAATACGGTCACTGAATCCAATCGTCAATTGCTGGTCCAGCTGGCGCATTTCTCCGTATTTCTGCAGGAAATCGAGCCGCCCTGGCAATGTATCCGACGTCACTGTCGACAGGGCTTGTGCCAATCCATAACAGTCCCGCAGAGTCAGGTTAAAACCCTGCCCTGCTACTGGGTGCAGAAAGTGGGCGCAATTGCCCATCAACACCACATTCCGGCGCCACTGTTCCTGAGCGATCGATAAACTCAGTGGATACCCCTGAACAGCTCCAACTTTAATAAAACGTCCGGCACGCCAGCCAAATACCTGCTGCAGTTTTTTCAGGCGTTCAGCCTCAGGCATTACACCGACACGCTCAGCTTCCGCTTCCTCGCAAGCCCACACTAGTGCCGCGCGGTGCTGCCCTTCTCTATCTGGCAGCGGTAAAAGTGCCATGGGGCCCATTCGGGTGAAGCGCTCGTAAGCCACACCTTGGTGAGGCTGTTGCAGAGCGACCGTAGCGACTAGTGCTCTCTGAGGGTACTTAACCGAGCTGATCTCTATTCCCAGCTGGCGGCAAAGGGGGGAGTTCACCCCATCGGCAACAACTACCAATCCGCAGGACAGTGCCTGATCGGGGGAATTATCCTCGGATCGCCACAACAGGTTTGCGCCCGCAGAGGTCATGGTAATGTCAGTAACCTGCGCCGGCGCTAATAATTGGGTGGAAGTGCTAGTCAGTGCGCTGTGGAGAATCGGGCCCAGCGCTGCATTTTCTATTACTGCGCCCAGAATGCCCTCAAAGTTGACTCCCTGTCCCTCACGGGTCGAGAGGGCGGCGCCAAATGCATGCCCCCGATCACTCACATGAATACGATCAATCGGGGCGCTATAGGCTTGCAGAGCAGGCCAGAGCCCAAGCTCCGCAAATAACTGCAAGCTGCCTGCGGCAATGGCCGTGGCTCGCGTGTCGAAACTCGGCAACTGAATACTGGCAGCGGCATCCGGCAGTGCTCTCTGCTCCAGGAGCGCCACACTGAGTTGAGGACAAAAATGTGACAACATTAATGCCAGGCTGGCTCCCGCCATACCGCCACCGACAATGGCCACATCTACTTTACGCGCCGACTCACCCATCCCAATTCCCCCTTTGATTATTCGGCATTGAAATATTATTGGCCGAACAATCCAACAATCACTTCTAACGGGTCAGTAAGTCCCGTCCGTGAAGCATGGTGTATTCAATATCTTCAATCGCTTTTGGAGCCGCTGCTGAGAGGATCTGAGGCCCTCTATTGGTAAGTGCGACATCATCTTCGATTCGAATCCCGATCCCGCGAAATTCTGCGGGAATACTCTCATCGTCCTCCGGGACATAAATTCCGGGTTCGACCGTCATTACCATTCCGGCTTCCAGCTGGCGCCAGGCTCCATGAATGCGATAATCACCCACATCGTGCACATCCATGCCCAGCCAATGGCCAACCCGGTGCATATAAAACTGCCGATAAGCGCCAGACTCTATCAACCCCTGGGTGTCGCCTCGCAACAGTCCTAAATCGACCAACCCCTGAGTGATTATCTCAACACTGGCAGCGTGGGGATGGTCCCAGTGATTGCCCACTGAAACCTGTTCAATCGCCGCTTGCTGTGCCGCCAAAACGATCTCATAAAGTGCGCGCTGCGGTCCGCTAAATGAACCATTAACCGGATAGGTGCGAGTAATATCGGCCACATAACCACGGTACTCACAGCCCGCATCCACCAGCACCAAGTCCCCATCGCGCAACTGGGAATTATTACTGCAATAGTGCATCACCAACGCATTGCCGCCACCCCCAACGATAGTGGGATAGGCTGTTTCCCGGGCTCCGGAGTCGACAAAGGTATGCAGGAGAACAGCCTCCAGCTGGTATTCGTAAAGGCCCGGCTGGCATCGGGTCATAGCCCGGCTGTGTGCCTCGGCACTGATTTTGGCCGCCTGCTCCATTAAGCGAATTTCCTGGGCCGACTTAATCAGTCGCATTTCCCGCAACTGGTAATCGAGGTCGACCATTTCCGGTGCCCCCCCAGTATCCGGCGCTGCGGTAATCCGCTCCAGGTAATTGCGGATTCGCTTATCCAAATGAGCGTAGCGGCCCATGGGGAAATAGAGCAGCTCGCGCCCTTCTAGCAGCCCCGGCAAAATATCATCGAGATCACCGATGGGAAATGCATCGTTCAAGCCGCACTGCTGCATCGCGCGCTCCGGCCCCAGGCGCGGGCCATCCCACTTTTCTTTTTCCGCATCGCGCTCGCGACAGAACAACAGGGTTTCTCCCTGTGTTCGTCCCGGCACCAAAACCAGCAGCGCTTCCGGTTCATCAAACCCAGTGAGATACAAAAAATCACTGTCCTGGCGAAACGGAAAATAAGTATCCCGGGAACGCAGTTGCTCCCCAGCAGATGACACGACTGCCAAACTACCTGCGGGCAAATCTGCCATCAGGCGGTTGCGTCGGCGGGCGTACTCAGATCGACTGATTCCCGCTGTGGTTTTCGGGGTCTTAGACATCAGTGAATGGTGGGCTCGCTATTGGAGTCCTTACCCTTTACCTCAGTAAATATATTGAGTACGGCTACGCGCACGTATTCCTGCAGTTCCACCAGTTGCAGCTCAGTCTCCTCACCCTCTTCAACATGTTCGGCATCCAATTGGGCGATGGCACTAATATCTTTTAAAGCTTCGTCACTGGTGGGCATCAATTTTTCCCGGGCCCCGCCGACACCAAAGCCGTGCAGGAATCCATCGCACCAATGACCCAGCGCCAGAGCGCGGGAGACAACATCTTCGTCATCGCACAGCACCAACTGAAAATCGAAGTTAGAGCCGTCGAGCTGCTTGTGGCTTTCCTCAGTCAGCTGGAAAAAATCCCGATTGAGATCTGCCGGCACCGCCTCCACATCGAGCAATCCGGCCAGCTCATTCTGCCAACGCTGTTTGTCCGGTCGCTCGCCCGCCGCCAAAATGCCACAGATAAAACCGTGCAATTCACTGGGATCAGCCTGCCCCCCAGCTGAGAGAATGGCGTTGGCGAGGAGTTCAAATCGGCTAGCTTCAGAAGTCATGGTTACCGTACAGCTTTTTGTAAATTAGGCTTTTCAATCCGGCCGTCACACTGGTGCCAAACCGGGAATTTGAGGCATTAAGAGACAATTTTGTGATTGTCCGCGCAGGTGCAGCGATTGACCCACCAATACGCCGGCAATATAGTAGCGGAATCCCTCGCAGTCTGTCGTGTTGCGAACTCAGACGTCGACCTCAAATGCAGGAAATATGGATAAGCTGCAAGCGCTAGAAAGCACCGTGGATTCACTCATTGCCCGCTGTCAACAATTGGCAGATGACAATCGTGAATTACGCCGGCAGGAAGCCGACTGGCTGCGTGAACGCCAGCGCCTGATAAAAAATAACGAGGCCGCCCGCTCGCGGGTAGAAGCTATGATTAACCGTCTTAAGGGGCTAACGCAAGATACCTGATGTCTGAAACCGCATCACCCTCCGAAACTGTAACTGTTTCTATTCTCGATAAAGAGTACCGTGTCGCCTGCGCGGAAAGCGAGCGCGCCGGACTACAGGCTTCGGCACACCTGCTACACGAACGCATGTCCCGCATCCGCGCAACAGGTACTGTCATCGGCTTAGAGCGTATCGCCGTAATGGCAGCGCTTAATATTGCCCACGAGCTTATCCAGGCGAAAGCTGAGCTCAGCTCCATTCCCCTGCAAGAGGAAATGTTGGAGCGGCTTACTGATAAGGTGCAAAGTGCACTGGGCGAAATAGACTCGGAAGAAAAACTTCAGGAGTAAGGTGACAAGAAGCCACTTTCTGCTACCGGTCACTTCATTTAAATTTCTGGTTAACAGCCCCCCGCTCTACAAGTTATAATTGGTTCATACCCTGGGGTGTTGGCCAGCAGACTATGTCCTTGAGCCGATAATCTTACCCCGGTGGTTTCCAGCGGGTGCTGGTGAGCAAGTCCGCCTTGTAGCGGAAAGCCTTATGTACTCCGGATCCCACCACCTTGAACCTTACGGTTCAAGGCTCCGTCTACAGCCGCACACTCGGGGTACCCTATTTCTTCACGCTCTTCTCTTCCCACAATGACTGAAACCAAAACGCAACTGCGCCGCCGTATGCGCGCGGGGCGACGGGAACTCAGCGCCTATCAACAGCGTTTGCATGGCCGTGCAGCCATCACTCTCCTGAGCCGTATCCCACAAATGAATCGAGCAGTGCATGTCGGTATCTATTGGCCGACTGATGGCGAGCTGGATGTCCGCTACCTGCTGCAACGTTTTCCACAAAAACATTTTTATTTGCCACAGCTGCCGGCAGAACCACACCCCCACCTCCGGTTCAGGCGTTGGCAAGGCGAACCCCTGGCTTTTCGCAATCGCTATCGCATTCCGGAGCCTGTGCGCACAGCTCACCGCGCTCCCAAGCTCCTGGATCTTGTTTTGGTTCCTCTGGTCGCCTTCGACCCCAGCGGAGCGCGCTTGGGTATGGGGGCCGGTTTCTACGATCGGACTTTTGAGCGCAAACAGTTATTACCAGGCACTGGACCACAACTTATCGGCGCGGCGCATCATCTACAATGTGTGGATAACCTACCCACAGACAATTGGGATATTCCACTGGATATGGTGGTTACAGAGCAAAGGATTTACCGCTGCCGCTAAAAAGTGGGTAGTGGAACACAAAAAAAGCCGGACACCTAAGTGTCCGGCTTTTTTTGTGTTTGCTCGTGGGCAGAGCGCCCCCCCGGCATCAGCCTAACGGGTAACCACTCCCTGTTGCAGAGCAGCCGGCGGTTCAGCTTCGGAAGAAAATACCTCAGATAAACCACTGGTACTCAACAGAACGCCCGCGACAAAGACAACCACAGCGATTGTCAGCGCATCGGCTTTCATTGGGACCATCCTGTACGATAATTTTGTTTTTATATGCGTTTCGCCCCGCTTATGACCAGAGCCACAGCAAAAGTTCCACGCGAATAGACAATACTCAAGAAGCGGCGTAATAGTAACCGTTTATTGGATATTTTATGAGTTTTTTGTCTCAAAATTAGACAAGCAAGTTCGACAAAACAGGATTTGCAGTCTATACACGTTTCGATAAATGAGACGTCTTTCTCAGGTATCGGGGAGCGATGGTTTAAGCGCCCAAAAATAACCGATAAGCCGGATTCTGCGTTTCATCCCAAAAACGAAATTGAAGTTGGTGTAATAGTGTCTGTAGTTCGTCCCTCGCTGCCGGCTCCACCTGCAATCCCACAAGGACACGCCCATAAGCTGCCCCGTGATTGCGGTAGTGAAACAGCGTTATATTCCAACGCCCGGCGAGATGCTCGAGGAACTTGCGCAAGGCCCCCGGGCGCTCGGGAAATTCAAAGCGGTAAATAACTTCGTCGGGCAAGCCCGGCACTCTACCTCCCACTAAATGGCGAATATGCAGTTTCGCCATTTCGTTATCGGTGAGATCTGTAACCTGATAATCTTTGGACTCAAGCTGACTAACCAATTGGCTGCGGTCTTCCTCAGATACCACCTGCAGGCCCACAAAGATATGCGCTTCGTTATCGCTGGCAAAACGATAGTTAAACTCAGTAATTGAGCGGTCCCCTAAATCCCGGCAGAACTGCAGGTAACTTCCCGGTTGCTCAGCAATTTTTACTGCGAGGACCGCCTCGCGCTTTTCACCGATCTCAGTGCGCTCGCTAATGTAGCGCAGGCGATCAAAATTAATATTGGCTCCACTGCACACTGTGGCGAAGGTGCCATTGCGATTGTCATTTTGCTCCAGATATTTCTTCAGCCCCGCTAAACCGACGGCCCCGGCCGGCTCAGCGATAGAGCGTGTATCCTCGAATATATCCTTAATGGCCGCACAGATTTCATCGGTACTAACAGTGATAACCCCATCTACGGTTTCGCGCAGAACCCGGAAGGTCTCCTCACCGATTTGTGCAACGGCAACACCATCGGCAAACAAGCCCACCTCCGCTAGCCGAGCGCGCTCGCCGGCTTTCAGCGCGGCCTCCAGACAGGCAGCATCCTGCGGCTCTACACCGTACACTTTGGTTTCCGGGCGAACATATTTGATATAGGCGGCCATACCCGCAGCTAAACCACCCCCTCCGACCGGAATAAACACCGCGTCCAGGTTACCCGAGTGCTGTCGCAGCATCTCCATAGCCACGGTGCCCTGGCCGGCGATTACATCGGGGTCATCGTAAGGGTGGATAAATACCAACCCCCGCTCTTCAACCAGCTCGCGAGCCCTCGCCGCCGCTTCATCAAAAGTATCTCCATGTAGCACGACTTCGGCACCGCGCATGCGCACAGCACTCACCTTAATTTGCGGGGTGGTTTTGGGCATCACTATAGTGGCGCGCACTCCCATTTGGGCAGCGCTCAGGGCAAGCCCCTGGGCATGGTTACCCGCCGATGCAGCAATCACTCCCCGGGCCCGCTCCTCGGCGGGCAACTGCAGGAGCTTGTTGTATGCCCCTCGAATTTTGAAGGAAAACACCGGCTGCAGATCTTCGCGCTTCAACAGAATCCGGTTGTTAAAGCGATGGGAGAGTTGGCGCATTTGCTCCAATGGCGTCTCGGTAGCGACATCGTAAATACGTGCGTCTAAAATGCGCTTGATATAGGACTTGGGCATGACGTGTTTGACGG
This sequence comes from Microbulbifer maximicatervae (SeqCode), assembly GCF_052468095.1. Next base: position 175,092 of record NZ_CP174332.1, on the reverse strand, counting down.
CCGTAGCGGTTAATTACTGTGCGCGACTCAGCGTAGACTAATAGCAGGGTTACAAAGGCCCTGTGTGAAGCGCAGCACCGGCATGACAGTCTAAGCCTTGAGAAGCATATTTGCCACAAAAAACAACCAGACGCGCTTTTTTTTATCGTCAGATACAAATTAAGGCGAAATAATTGCAAAGGAAACTATCCAGAGTATGACCCAGGATGAATTGAAACAGGCGACAGCTCGCGCCGCTATCGACTATATCGCCCCGCGCCTGGAGGACAATTCCATTGTCGGCGTAGGTACCGGTTCCACCGCTAACTTCTTTATCGATTACCTGGCGGAGATCAAAGGTACCTTTGACGGTACTGTGGCCAGTTCTGAAGCCTCCGCACAGCGACTCAAATCCCACGGCATTCCCGTTTATGAACTTAATGCCGTCGACGGCATCCAGTTCTATGTGGATGGTGCCGATGAAGTGAACCCGGCCCTTGAAATGATCAAAGGTGGTGGTGCTGCATTGACTAGAGAAAAAATCGTGGCGGCCTGCTCTGAAGAATTTATCTGCATTGCCGATGAGAGCAAGTGGGTAAAAGTCCTGGGAGAGTTTCCCCTACCGGTTGAAGTTATCCCCATGGCACGCTCGCTGGTTGCCCGGGAGCTGGTTAAACTGGGCGGTGATCCGGTTTATCGTCAAGGTGTGATCACAGATAATGGCAATGCCATTCTCGATGTATACAATCTGCGTATCGAACACCCCACTGTCCTTGAAGAAACCATCAATAACATTACCGGTGTGGTGACCAACGGTATCTTTGCCAAGCGCTCCGCCGATATTTTACTGCTTGGCACCAGTGCCGGAGTGAAGACCATTACCGTTTAAACATGTCGTAAATAGTTATGCACAAAAAAAATAAAAAATGCGGACTGCTGGTTTTGCTCAGTGCTGTTGCACTGAGCAGCGGCTGTGCAACCGCGCCTCCAAGTAATCTCGACAACGTCTGCTCTATTTTCCAAGAAAAAAAGAAGTGGTACGGCGAGGCAAAAGACGCGGAGGAAAAATGGGGCTCTCCAATTGCAGTGATGATGGCAATCATGCACCAGGAATCCCGTTTTGTGCATGATGCCAAGCCCCCGCGCACCAAGATCCTGGGCTTTATCCCCGGCCCGAGGCCGTCCGATGCCTACGGTTATCCCCAGGCTCTGGGGACCACTTGGCGTCACTACCAAAGGTCTTCCTTTAACTACGGTGCCGATCGGGATGATTTTGGCGACGCCATCGATTTTATCGGCTGGTATAACAACACCAGTGCACGCCAGTGCCAGATACGCGCCAATGACACCTATAGCCTTTACCTCGCCTACCACGAGGGGCACGGTGGTTTTAATCGGCGCACTTTCCAGAATAAAGCCTGGCTAAAGAATGTATCCCACAAGGTATCTGCCAGGGCGCAAAAATATCAGCAACAACTCAATAGCTGCGAACAGTCGCTGAAAAAACGCAAGAAATTTCTCTGGATTTTCTAGCTGATCACAACGACCGTTAGTCGCAAGGCCCACCTCGGTTTAAATCCGGTGCAGTTTTCCTGCATTATGAGCGGCGGCAGTCGCTCACTAAATTTTATGACCTCACAACCACTCCAGGAAAAATTCTCCTTGCTGGCGGAAAAAGGCGCTACAAGGCGCCAGAAACTGACTACGCTGAAGACTAATAGCTACCCGCTTTAGACTTGGTACAGGTCACTAAAGCTCCGCCACAAGCATAAATTTACAGCCCCAACGTGACGCTGGGTGCTCCCTCTGAGAAGCAAAAGCGTCCTTATACTTTTTGGAGTGCCCGATGAAGCTCTTTTTGAAATACCTGGCTGTATTGGCAATATCACTTAGCGTGCCGATGACCTTCGCACAACCTGCTACCAGCCAAACAACCGCCCCCAAAGCTTCGTTTAGCGAACCGCAGCTCAAGCAATTTGCCAACGCCTATCGCTCTATCGTGATGCTGAGTCGAGAATACGCTCCCAAACTGAAAGCGGCTGCCGATATCAAGGAAGCGGAAGCGATCAACAAAGAAGCACAGGGAAAAATGATCGCCGCAATTGAAAAAGCCGGCCTTTCCAAAACCAAATACCAGGAAATTGCCAACAGCATTAAATCGAATCCCGCCCTACTAGAGAAAGTGAACAAAATTCTTCAGCAAAGCCACGCGCCACAGCAGTAATCCAACTTTGTGAGTGGCGCTCTGATCAGCTCATTGCGTCACTCAAATCCAGCTTTACATCTAGCACCTGGCAAATAATCGGCAAATTGGTTTTCACCCAATTCTTGTCAAAAGACCCCCAATCACGCAGCAGGTAGTAGCCGTCATTGTGGCGCACGCCTTCCTGAATGAACTCTACAACTGTTCCATGCCCCGGCAATCCTTTCGCAATAATGTCCTGCACCGTACGGCGAGGCCATCCAGTTGCCTCCTCCAAAGTAGGATTATTGGGACGCGGAATATGCTCGATCAGGTAAGCAATCAACATTCGCCGGCAAATGGTCGGGTTTAACAGACTTGCAACAGACGTCGGTGACATTTGACCAGTCCTTCACTAACGGAATTTTTCCTATTGTTGACGAATATGACTTGCAGGTCGAGGAAATAGTGATTCACTATCGCTATCAAACTTTAAAAGAACTGTCAGTCCACAGAGGATCAAGCATAGAAAATTGTTGAGAGCAAAACTGGGATTTTCAGTCGTTAACGCAAAAAATACACATTAAAAGACAGAAATAGACAACTTTTATTCCATAAGCCCATCAAGTTCGAAACTGTCACCACTAATAAAAGCACAGGCAGTTGCATATAAATTAAGCAGAAGCCTGACTTTCTCTCTCTGTTTGCGCATAATCCATACCGTAATACAGCAGCAGACAGAAAATAATTGTGAGGCTGAAAGAGTGGACAATGAAAACCCCAAACTCCGCGAAGCGGGGCTAGGTATTCCCGCCGCTGCGGTAAAGGCCCATCTGGTTGGCGCACAAGCGACCGGACTGGACTGCCAACAACTACTCATCGATAGCGGAATCGCCCCCGCCCAGCTAGATGATCCCGATAGCCGCGTTGGCCGGGAGCAGATGGCCAACTTGTTACGCCTTGAGTGGGATTTTCTGAACGATGAGTCAGGAGGATTCCTGGCGCGCCCTTGGCTGCCGGGCACTTTTGCCATGATGGGGCACGCTTGTATCACCTGTCCCAACCTGCGCCGAGCCCTGCTTCGCTCTAGCCGCTTTATCAGCATGGTGAGTGACGACTTGCACATCAAGCTGGTCGAGGATGGTGAAGAAGCTCGACTGATCATTCACCACACCAATGAAAAAAAATTGCCCAACCAAATTTTCGTCGAATCTATCGCGGTAATCTGGTTGCGCTTTTTTAGCTGGCTGATCGACCGTACCATTTTATTAGAGCGCGTTCTTCTGGCGTTTCCCCCGCCCGACTACAACGAAGACTACAGCGATATGTTCCCTTGCAGGCACTACTTTAACCAAGGTGAAACCTGCCTGGTATTTAACACTCGCTATTTGCAAATGCCCCTGGTACGCGATGAGCAACAGCTGGCAGACTTCCTGTCCCGCGCCCCCGAGTGCCTGTTGACCCAATACAAATCCGACCACAGTTTCACCGGTCGTATTCGCCGTATGCTGCAACAGCAAAATAGTATCGAAAATCTGTCACTGGATGATGTCGCCGCACGCTTGTACACATCTCCACAGACACTGCGCCGCCGCCTCAAAGAGGAGGGCAACAGCTGGCAGGATATTAAAGACTCTGTTCGACGGGATATGGCGGTTTACCAGTTAAAACAACAGGAAACCGCTGTAGCTGAAATTGCCGAGCGCCTGGGCTTTTCCGAACCCAGCGCTTTTAATCGCGCATTTAAAAAGTGGACAGGGCTAGCTCCCGGAGCTTACAGAGATAAATTCCGTAGCTAAGGCGACACTAAAAATCCCGGTCAAAAGACCGGGATTTTTTATAAATGAAATCTACCTTGGAAAATATCCTTTAAAGGGATTCCCGTATCCCGGCTACTCCTGAGAGTTTGTCACTACCCGGATACTAACTCGCTCAACATTGAGGGCTTTTTGGTCCCTCTTCTCTGACATATCTTCCGCTACAGGCTTAGCCGAGCCCATTCCTGTTGCAGTGATACGGTTTGCCGCTATCCCCTTCTTCAGTAGAAGTTCTTTCACTACATCCGCACGTTCTTGGGAAATTTCCTGCTCTGCAATTTCATTGCCCTCACCTTTAACATGCCCTTCAATCGCAATGGTTAAGTTGGGGTTGTCTTGCATGATTTTTGCCAGAGCATCGATATCCTCAGCTGCAGGGTTGGTGATTTTTGCGGTTCCCTTTTCAAAGTTCACTCGCATGGGAAATTCCCGGTCGGGATTGTCTGAAAAGCTCTTGAGATAATCACGCAAATTACTGGAAAAGTTATCGGGACCCAGTTGCGCTTCCTCTTCCGCTTTCTCAAGGGGGGAATCCCCTACTGGCTGTGAAGCGGACTCCATAAAGCTCGCTTCCTGGGAAGTCATGGAAGGATTACTTTCTGAATTTTCCTTTTTCCCTTTCAACATACACATATTCAATGCGTAGAGAACCACAAGTACTAACAGCAAAGGAAAAAACCAGCTACTGAAACTAACCGGTTTACGTTTTTCTTCGGGCCCCTGAATTGCTGTAGCCCGAGGCTCCTGGGGTTTGGCATGGCCATGGGTAACCAGAGCGTCTCCCAACTTCTCAAAATCTGGAACGTCGATTGCTTGAAGAAGGTTATCCGGTATATACCCCTGTAAATGCTCCCGCTGCCCAATCAGAAATGAAGCCAAGTCGGAAACATCCATTTTTTGAGCTTTGGCCTGGCTTTGCATCAACGAAGTAACTATCGGTGCGGATACACTCAATAGATCTCCGCCCTCTTTCCCCAAATTACTAGCTGCAACTTCCAGGACCTCTTTTTTACGACTGCTGAAAATTTTTTCCAGCATTTTCTCACCGATGTCTGTAATTGACTTCAACTTTTCTGGTGAGGAAATAGCGGTGGCGAATTTAGACAAATCCAGCGCTTCACTTTCAGAAATTAAATTAAATAAATAACCCATTCCCGTCTTGCTACTGGCCCTGTTCAACATACCAGCCAGTATGTAAGCAACACCTGAGCAGAGTGCAGCTTCACCTTGCCCTGCCGGCAAATTCAAAGCCTTTGTCAGCGCATCAATACCCCCGGAGCCCAATTGGCCGGTAGCCATATCCAAAACATTATCCGCCATAGCCAAACCTCGCTCACCACCTCAGGGACCGTCAAAGTACATTTATTTGTCCGGGGTCACCTGTGTGTTACCCATTCAAATTTTTCTCAGCTGCCCTGTATCACCCATTACCCTGCCTGACATGGGATTCCTCCAGCCGCAAAGATAATTTAAGTGCCAATTTACCGTGCCAAAATTTCAATAGATTTAGGCGCCTTACTTGAGTGTACGGCAGTACCTCCACATGGTTAGGTTAATTTGGAATAAATAAAAAGATATTTGACTAGGAATTTTTCGGTAGTACCTGGAAGCTGAGTCATCTTCCGTGGCAATTTTTATCATTGAACCCAAGCTGCACCGCACTATGGTAATAAGCGAAACCATAAAATAAAAAGAGGCTAAAACCGTGCCAACCGAAGCCTACATCTACGATGCTATCCGCACCCCGCGGGGCAGAGGCAAATCCAGCGGTGCCCTTCACGAAGTCAAACCTATCACCCTGCTTTCAGATCTCCTGAAAGAATTACAGACCCGCAATAGATTCGACACTGCCAAAGTGGACGATATCGTTATGGGCTGTGTTACACCGATCGGAGATCAGGGTGCCGATATCGCAAAAGTTGCAGCTTTAGCTGCCAATTGGGACTGGGATATCGGTGGCGTAACTCTGAATCGCTTCTGTGCCTCCGGTGCCGAAGCGGTCAATCTCGCCGCTACCAAAGTTCGCTCCGGGTGGGAGCATCTGGTAGTGGCCGGAGGTGTAGAGTCCATGTCGCGGGTGCCCATGGGCAGCGACGGCGGCGCCTGGGCGATGGACCCACGCACAGCAATAGATACTGGATTTGCACCCCAGGGCATTGGCGCGGACTTGATCGCTACACTCGGCGGGTTTTCTCGCGAGGATGTGGATAACTTTGCGCTGGACTCTCAGCACAAAGCGGCAGCCGCCTGGAAGCGCGGTGCTTTCGAAAAATCTGTGATTCCCGTACGCGACCAAAATGGCCTGACCATACTCGATCACGACCAGCTGGTGCGCCCAGATGCGTCCATAGAGGCCCTGGCACAACTCAAGTCGTCCTTTGCCGGGATGGGTGACCTGTGCTTCGACAGCATTGCCATATCCCGTTACCCACAGGTCGAATCAATTAACCATGTTCACACTGCGGGAAATTCCTCAGGAATCGTCGATGGCGCAGCCGCCCTGCTGATCGGCAGTGAACAGGCCGGGCGGGATCTGGGGCTCAGCCCCCGCGCCCGTATTGTCTCCGCTGCGGTAGTGGGCACTGAGCCCACTATCATGCTCACAGGCCCCGCGCCCGCCACTCGCAAAGCCCTGAAGGCCGCAGGCCTGACGGTGCAGGATATTGACCTCTTTGAGGTGAATGAAGCCTTCGCGGCAGTGGTGATGCGTTTCCAACACGAGTTGGACGTGGACCCACAAAAACTCAACGTTAACGGCGGCTCAATCGCTATGGGCCACCCCCTCGGCGCGACCGGTGCAATGCTGATCGGCACAGTATTGGATGAGCTGGAACAACGGCAACTTCGCTACGGCCTGGTCACACTATGTGTGGGCGGCGGTATGGGTGTAGCAACCATTATCGAAAGAGTTTAGGGGGCAGACTATGAAATCCATTCGCCTGGAAAAAGACGATCACAATATTGTCCACCTGATCATGGACAACCCCAATGCCTCAGCCAATGTGATGGATCGGGATTTTACCGAGTCGCTGAGCGCAGCGGTTGAACAACTCAAGCAGCAAGAATTTTCTGGAATTATTGTTCGCTCCACAAAAAATACCTTTTTTGCCGGAGGCGACCTCAAATCTTTATTTGCGGCAAAAATTGAAGAAGCTAAACCTTTCTTCGAATCTTGCGAATCAATGAAAGCCAACCTGCGCTGGCTGGAAACCCAGGGTAAACCCGTCGTTGCTGCGATTAATGGCACAGCTTTGGGCGGTGGCTGGGAAATTGCCCTCAGCTGCCATCAGCGTATTGTTATCGATAGCACCGCAATAAAACTGGGATTGCCTGAAGTCACACTAGGCTTACTACCTGGTGGTGGCGGCTGTGTACGTATGCCCCGCCTTTTAGGCATCCAGGAGTCTCTACCCTACCTACTGGAAGGAAAACAGGTGAGGCCGCAACAGGCTCTCAAAGCCGGTCTGATACATCAGCTCGTTACCAGTGAAAGTGAATTACTAGAGAAGGCTGTCTCTTATATTCGAGAGAATAGTGAGCAACCTGTTGCTCAGCCTTGGGATCAACCGGATTACCGGATGCCGGGAGGGGACGCAAAGAACCCTAAAAATGCGCAGTTACTGATGATCGCCCCAGCAATGCTGGAGAAAAAAACCAAGGGATGTCTGCCGGCCCCAGAGTCGATAATGGCAACCGTCGTAGAAGGGTCAAGGGTCGACTTCGAAACTGCTACGCGAATTGAATCTCGACATTTTGTAGGCCTCGCTTGCGGGCAGGTTGCCAAAAACATGATTGGTACTTTCTGGTTTGCACTCAACGAAGTCAAAGCCGGAGCATCACTGCCCGCCGCCGCCCGCGATCATAAAACGTCGCCCATGCAAAAAATTGGCATACTCGGCGCCGGCATGATGGGCTCAGCCATTGCCTACGCCTGTGCCAGTAAAGGTGTTGATGTCGTATTAAAAGATGTATCCATGGAAGGTGCCTTAGCCGGCAAACAATACGCAGAGAAATCCCTGCAAAAACGCTTACAGCGGGGTCGCATTACCGAGGACAAGGTCAATCAGATCCTCTCCCGTATCACGCCCACAGACAGCAATACCGACCTGGCTGATTGTGAGTTGGTGATAGAAGCAGTTTTCGAAGACCGGGAACTCAAGCGTAAAGTTACCCAGGAAGCCGAAGCACAGCTGCCGAAAAATGCAGTATTTGCTTCCAATACTTCGACACTGCCGATCACTGGGCTCGCTCAAGCTTCCGACCGTCCCCAGCAATTTATCGGCCTACATTTCTTCTCCCCTGCCGACAAGATGCCACTAGTAGAAATTATCTGTGGGGAGCAAACCAGTGATGAGACTCTCGCCCAAGCCTTCGCCTTTGTATTGCAGATTGGCAAGACTCCTATCGTTGTTAACGACAGCCGTGGCTTCTTCACCTCAAGGGTATTCGGCTGCTTTACCAATGAAGGTATCGGCATGCTTAGCGAAGGGGTTAATCCCGCCACCATTGAAAATGCCGCAGCCCTAGCTGGCTTCCCAGTCGGCCCTCTAGCTGTTAGTGACGAGGTCTCCCTAACGCTGATGAGCCGGATACGCCAGCAGACCATCAACGACCTGCAAAAAGAGGGTAAACCCGCCCCCACGCATCCCGCCGACGGAGTGATCGACCGAATGCTTGAAGTTGGTCGCGCTGGTAAGGCTGCAGGTGGCGGCTTCTATACTTACCCTGAGGGCGGGAAAAAGCACTTATGGAGTGGCCTTGAGAAGGAGTTTCCCGCCAAAGAGGCACTGCCGATAGAAGATGTGAAGGAACGGCTGCTGTTTATTATGGCTCTGGAGACACTTCGCTGTTATCAAGAGGATGTGCTACGCAGCGTACGAGATGCCAATATTGGCTCTATCTTCGGTATCGGCTTCCCACCCTGGACCGGTGGTGCATTGCAATACATCAGCCAGTTTGGCCTGAAAGCGTTTACCCAACGCGCCCAGCAACTGGCTGATGCCTATGGGGATCGATTTGCCCCGCCAGCAATTTTGCTGGATCTGGCAGAGTCAGGAAAAGCTCTGGCGGACAACCCTTAACCCAGGGGTTTGAGCGATGTAAACAGGCTTTTAAAATCTCGCTGTTTACATCGCCAATCAAAACACTGGTTCAATTTTTCAGTAATAAAATGCGGTGGTGTAAGGATGGTACCAAGAACTGTTTACAACGAAGATCACGAACAGTTTCGAGAAACTTTACGTAAATTTTTAGAAAATGAAGCTGTACCCTACCACCATCAGTGGGAAAAAGATGGTCAGGTAGATCGTAAACTGTGGAATAAAGCTGGAGAAATGGGCTTTCTGTGTCCACAAGTTGATGAAAAGTATGGTGGCTTGGGGCTGGACTATGGCTACAACTCCATTATTGATGAGGAGGTAGCCCGAGCGGGACTTTCCGGTATTGGCTGGGGCCTGCACTCTAATATTGCAGTGCCCTACATTATTAATTACGGCACGGAAGAACAGAAGAAAAAGTACCTACCCAAATGCATTAGTGGTGAGATGATCACCGCTATCGCCATGTCCGAACCTGGTGCAGGATCGGATCTCCAAGGCGTGAGAACCACAGCTGTGCGCAAAGGGGATCACTATCTGCTCAATGGTTCCAAGATTTTTATTACCAATGGACAGCAGGCAGACCTGGTTATTGTCGTGGCCAAAACCGACCCTCACGAGGGGGCCTCTGGAGTCAGTTTGCTGCTTGTGGAAGCAGATAGCCCTGGATTCAAGAGAGGCAGTAACCTAGAAAAAATAGGCATGAAGGCCCAGGATACTTCAGAGCTGTTCTTTGATGATGTCAAAGTCCCTGCGGAAAACCTTCTCGGTGGAGAGGGACAGGGATTTATTTATTTAATGCAGGAATTGCCTCAAGAGCGTTTAAGTGTGGCAATTTATGCAATAGCTAATGCAGAAGCAGCACTGCAATGGACGATTGATTACGTACGGGATCGCAAGGCTTTCGGCAAACCCATCTCTGCCTTCCAAAATACACAATTCAAGCTGGCTGAGCTGGATAGTGAGTTAACCGCTCTTCGGGTATTTATCGATCGCTGCTTGGAGCTTCACTATAAAAAGGAACTCGACGTTGCAACTGCAGCGAAAGCCAAGTTATTGAGTACAGATTTCCAATGCAAACTTTTGGATGAATGTGTTCAGTTACATGGCGGCTATGGCTATATGTGGGAATACCCCATCGCCCGGTCTTGGGCCGATGCTCGTGTAGCACGTATTTATGCCGGAACCAATGAAATTATGAAATTAATTATTTCCCGAGACCTCCTGCGCGATGACTAAATTAAAGTGCTAGATTGAAATTTCTGTTCTCAATTAAAATAATGAAATAAAAAGTGAAACAGCAAACGAAGAATCACTGCGCCCCTCTTAAGGGGCTAAAAGTACTCGACTTTTCTACCCTACTTCCCGGTCCCTATGCCACTATGTTATTGGCAGACTTGGGCGCAGAAGTACTAAGAATCGAGTCTCCCACACGGCCAGACTTACTACGGGGCTTTCCCCCTTTAGTCGATGACACGGCTTCCCTATCCGCCGCCCACGCAACCATTAACCGAAACAAACGCTCCCTGGCGATCGATCTAAAAAATCCAAAGGCGCAAGTGGTGATTCACCGATTGCTTCAGCAATACGATATTGTGATCGAGCAATTCCGCCCCGGAGTGATGGATAGGCTGGGCCTTGGCCACCAAAGCTTAAGCCAACAGCGCGCAGACATTATTTACTGTTCGATTACCGGATATGGCCAGACTGGACCATTAAAGCAACGTGCTGGGCACGATATCAATTATCTCGCACTATCTGGCTTGGCCAGCTATTCCGGCAACCGTGACCATGGCCCCTGCCTGAGCGGCACACAGATTGCAGACATCGCCGGCGGTTCACACCATGCGGTTATGTCGATACTGGCTGCGGTATATCATCGCCAGAGAACCGGGGAAGGCAGTTATATCGATATCAGTATGACGGACTGTAGTTTCGCGTTAAACGCAATTAGTGGGGCCAATGCACTGGCTTTAAATACCGATCCCAAGCTGGAATCCGAACTGCTAAACGGTGGAAGTTATTATGATTACTATCGCACGGCAGATAACCGCTATCTTTCTGTGGGAAGTTTAGAGCCACAATTTGCTGAGCAATTTTTAACAAAAATAGGCCGAAAGGAGTGGCTGACTCGCATTGTCCAAGACGGACAACAAGAAACACTTAAGAAAGATATTGCAGCAATTATTGCCACAAAAAGCCAGAAAGAATGGATTGATATATTTCAGGATATTGATGCGTGTATTGAACCCGTACTTAATTTTACAGAAGCTGCTGATAGCGATCTTATCCAATCCAGAGAGATGATCTGCTCTGTGAATGGAGACATTAAACAGATCAACACACCCTTTAGATTTAACGGCCAAAAGCCCCACTTATTTAACCGAGGGGCAGCTCTGGGAGAACACAATCACGTTGTGCTGGGTGAGCTCGGCTTTAGCGCTGAAGAAATTGAAGAGCTTTGCGATGTTCAGGGTGTCACTCATTAATCACCTTGAACAGGGTTGCTAGAGCAGTGATAGCTGCCTCTAGCTGCCACCCCCGCCACAGCCCCCACCACAACTGCTTCCAGAATCTGAAGAGGAGCCACCACCCCAAATTCCAGAGAAGGCACTGCCGGAAGTTCCGCCTTGACAGCTCGCGGCACAACCAATATGACTGGCACAGTGATCCGCAGCGGGACTATTTCTCGAACGACAGTTTAGCGAATAATGAAATCCATCTTAAATCCCCAACTTTTTATCAATTGAGAAAATCAGAGGTAACGATTTTGGCTTGGAAGGACTTATACCACTACGAACACAAGCAATTCGCCACACTCTCTTAATTCCCTCACTAGCTGTATCCTTATCTGGCATAACTTCATTGGGTGTGTGGTGCAGAAAGTGTCCAAAAGATTTATTACAAAAATTTCGATACATCTGTGTGCTTAATATAAATTCATGCCAAGCGACATCAATCACTTGAGATGGCATAGCGACCATTTGTCGACCAGCCGTTTGACAGATAATAAAATATTCCCTTAACCCATCGAGTACCATACTGAGCTGCTTGTTGCTGAGATGAGGGTATTTGTTCTTCACACTTTGTTTGAGAGACGGATGGAATTGATAGTCTCTTAAAAATCGTTCCCGCTGTGATTTTCGGTAAAAGAAAAAAAGCATTGTACTTACGATCAATAGACAAATTACTATAAAACCTTCAGATACCATAGTAACCCCCGCTTTTAAACACTTATTGCTCTAAATCAAGTCGTAAAAACACATCATCTCAATGTAATATCAATAATGCTCTTATACCACTCTATTTTAAGAGTTGAGAGTACCAAGTGAGCGCTTTTAGGTTAGGGCTTGAAGTATTTTTGAATCTTTATTAAGCTAACACTTAACAACTTTTCTTTTTGGAGCTATCTACGCCAATGAATTAAGCCTTGCACACACTGGAGATAAACCGGTTTCTTAAGAGGCCATCAATTTCCGTGCAAGTGGCGTACTCCATTCTCTACAACTTTCTCTCAAGATCATGGTATTGCGCCACCCATTCCGACTACCGGAGGGTGACATGCAGAGCATTTGTTCTATAGAAAATCTTTACTTAAACGTCCCTGAGAAATCTCTATTTAAGGGGATCCATCTTGACTTCCCTCCGGGATTTACTGGCTTAGTGGGAAATAATGGCAGTGGAAAATCGACTTTTTTAGAGGCTTTGATTGGGAAACTAAAGCCTGAACAGGGAAGTATTACTTGGTATACGGACTACCTTAAAGTGGATCAAGTGAGCAGCAATTCCAACAAGCGAATTGTAGATTTATTCGACCCTACGGGCCTCTATGACTGTTTTTCACGTATTGAGTCTGGCAATCAGAGTGAGGAAGATCTGATACGTGTCTCAGATTCATGGGAGCTACCTACAATTTGGCAACAGCATTTATACAGCGCCGGAGTAAACCTCACGTTAGACACTCCTATCGGCAATCTTAGCGGTGGTGAAAGAGTCCGACTGGCTTTAACCAATGCCTTCTCTCATAAAAAACACTACCTGCTACTGGATGAGCCTAGTAATCACCTAGATTCAGACGGTAGAAAATGGTTACAGCAGAAAATTAGAAACCACTCTGCCGGAATTCTAATGGTCAGTCATGATCGAAGCTTACTCCAACAAGCTGACACGATAGTGGAACTAGATTCAGGAAAACTACGCACATATGGTGGTAACTATTCACACTACAAGAAAGAAAAAGAGGTACAGAGACAGTCTGTAGAAAAGAAAATTGAAAGTACCAAAAAGAATATAAAAAGCCTAAACAAACTTAAGCAAAGTTCTGTTAAAAAAACTACAACCAGAAAAAACCAGGGTAAGAAATTAAAAGGTTCACAATGTAAATCGCTACTAGATGCGAAAAAAGATCGTGCAGGGCAAAGTTTAGGCAAGCTGACTAGAAACCTGGATCGTCAGCACCATAAGTTAAAGCTAGATTTAGAAAGTTGCCAAAAGGACTATAAGAGTCATAAGCTCCCAAATATGCAACTTAGCAAAACAGGGCTAACGGGTGGTATTCGTCTGCATGTTGAGGATCTCAAACTGCCCTACGGTATTCAGAGTGATCCCATATCACTTACCATGCACAGTGGCGATCGCTGGCATATTTGTGGCGCCAATGGTAGCGGAAAGACAACGCTACTAAAGATCATTGCTGGTCGAGTTAAACCTCGCAGCGGTTTGTGTAAAACTTTTGGCAGCTGTTTTTATCTGGATCAGAACCTAAGTCAACTAAATGGAAATCTATCTGCCTTGGAAACTTTATCCCGCCTGCACCCTGATAAAGATACCAACTTCTGGCGCACAGCCCTAGCCACAATGAATATTCGAGGTGATTCTGCACTTCGCTCTACCAATACTTTAAGTGGAGGGGAGCGACTAAAGGTTGCTTTACTTGCCGCTACTCGTGGCACTGAGGCACCAGACCTGCTACTACTGGACGAACCGGACAATCACTTGGATCTGGAGTCGCGTATAGCGCTGGAAACTGCGCTGGTAGAATACCCTGGAACATTTTTATTGATCTCCCATGACTCTACTTTTGTAGAAAATGTGGGAGTGAATAGAAGGGTCTATCTATAGGCATATTAAGACCTAAATAAAGGAAGTGAGATGTGAAAACGCTGCGCTTGCTATTAGGAGATCAATTGAACCAAAAACACTCCTGGTTTAGAGGTAACCAGGAGGATAAGATTTACTTTATGGCTGAAATGCGCCAAGAGACCGATTACGTTGTTCACCACATCCAAAAAATCGTTGCCTTTTTTGAAGCTATGCAGATTTTCTCAGAGTGGCTTAAAAATAGGGGCTGCAATGTCATCTACTATCGAATAGACGATAAAAACAACAAACAAAACCTTACAAAAAATATCGAAGATATTATTAGAAAACACAAAATTGAAAAATTTGAGTACCAACTTCCCGATGAGTACCGACTAGATCAGCAACTATTACAATTAGAGAAGAGACTATCAATAGAGTTTCAAGCCTACGACACTGAGCACTTTTTGACCACCCGAAAAGAGCTGGCAGACTTCTTCCAGGGGAAAAAATCACTACTTATGGAAAGCTTCTACCACTATATGCGGAAGAAGTATGACATTCTGATGAACAATGGAAAACCTGAAGGAGGAAAGTGGAATTTCGACCAAAGCAATAGAAATAAATGGAATGGAAAGCTGGGCAAACCCAAGCAGGGAAAAATAACAAGTAATGTCACTTCAACTTTATCCCGTATAAAAAAGTCTGGAGTTAAGAGTATTGGAGAGATTGATCCAGAGAATTTTATATGGCCAACCAGCAGGGAGGATTCTATAAAACTACTTCGTCATTTTTGTAAAAATCTACTTGCTCATTTTGGCGATTTTCAGGACGCAATGGATCCAGATGAAGCCTTTCTTTATCACAGCCGAATTAGCTTCTCCCTAAATAGTAAACTCATATCTCCAAAAGAGGTTATCGATACAGCGATAAAATCTTGGGAAGATGGAAAAATTTCAATAGGACTTAACCAGATTGAAGGTTTTGTACGCCAAATATTGGGCTGGCGAGAATATATGCGCGGTGTCTACTGGATGTCTATGCCCAGTTATGAGCATCAGAATGAGTTGAAAAATAAAAATAATTTGCCAGATTTTTTCTGGGATGCCAAAACGTCCATGAACTGCCTTCACAACACCATCAGGAATAGTTTGGAAAATGCCTATGCTCACCATATCCAAAGGCTTATGATTACCGGTAATTTTGCGCTATTAACACAAACTGACCCTGGCCAGGTGGAAAGTTGGTATCTCGGTATTTACATAGATGCTATTCAGTGGGTTGAAATGCCTAACACCCGGGGAATGAGCCAGTTCGCCGATGGTGGATTGGTTGCAACAAAGCCCTATATTAGTAGTGGCTCCTATATCAACAAAATGAGCAACTATTGCAGCGACTGTATTTATGACGTCAAACAACGAACTGGAGAGAAGGCCTGCCCATTTAACAGTCTCTACTGGAATTTCTTAATTGAAAAAAGAAAAATGCTAGAGGGCAATCATAGAATGACAATGATGTTCAGCCTTTTGGATAAGCTTGAGAAGAGTGAAGTGACAGCAATAAAAAAAAGAGCAAAGCAATTTATGACAAAGAAATCTTAATCTCTATATAGATCATAAAATCCTTTATCGAAGGCTTCCTTAATCATTACTAAACTAAGCCAATACTCGCCTCAATAGACTCTGGTCATGAAGACTGCAATCATTACCCTCGATTTTATCAACGATATTTGTCATCCAAAGGGACAAATATCAGCAGCGGCCCCAAGAGTCTATAAGAATAGAGTTATTGAAAACAGCAATAAACTCCTTACGTGGGGAAGAGCACGACGTCATCTTATTTGCCATATCAGGGTCGCTTTTTCCACCGACTACAGGGAATCTTCCTCTAACTCTCCCCTCTTCAGCTATATCAAAGATATAGGCGCCCTCCGTCAGAAAAGCTGGGGCACTGCTTTTGTTGATGATCTCAATATCACTGATAGCGATATATCTATTTATAAGAGGCGTGTCAGTGGCTTCTATGGGACCGAACTCCCAGTACTTATTGCTAGCAACAATATAGAAAGGATTATTCTCTGTGGGGTATCAACACAAAATACAGTCGAACTGACAGCCAGGGAAGCTCACGATAGAGACTTTTCAGTACTCATTGCCTCAGATGCCTGTGAGTCTGACACGGAAAACAATAAACAGAATAGTCTGAACTTCCTCACTAAGATAGCCAGTGTAAAAACTGTCGATGAGATTATTGCTAGTGAGGGTGCTAGTAAACCATGAGTACCCGCATTTCCAATAGAGAATTTGCCCTCAGTGTCATTACCGCAATTCTGGCGGCCAGCTGTATGTCGCTAACCGGGCTATTTGGTAAAGAACTAACCACCTTTAGCTCCTTATCACTGGTGGTCTTTATTCGTTTCTTTGCCCCATTTTTACTCCTAACTTGGATTTGCCTCATTGTTTTCGATAAAAACCCTGTAACTCATCGAATAGACAGGATTGATGGTGCAAGGGCGTTATTCACTTGTCTCGCTCAGTATTGCCTGTTTTATTATTTGTCCAAAGGCTCTTTACTTGTCGCCGCCCTTCTATTTTCAACGTCAGGTTTATTTCTCCCTTTTATTACCCGGTTTGCCAAAAAGGATCCGATAAAAAAGAAGACGTTAGCGGCCTGTTTAATCAGCTTTATCGGCGTTGCTTTTATATTGAAGCCAACTGCTGGCTTTGATAGCTATATGATAGTGGGCCTGCTATCGGGCTTCTTTGGAGCTTGTTCACAGTTTGTAATGCACCACTCTTCAAAGAAGCAAAATACAATATCTTCAACCACCAAGATGTTCGGCCTATCCAGCCTCTATATGCTTGCCATTTTATTGATTGAAGGAAATCTTGGGGAGCTTGCGAAAGTCGCGGTATCTCTATCGGACTCGGTAAGTTTTGTGATTGTGATTATTGCTTTTAGCCTGGCGACAATCAGCAATCAATCCTTACGCACTAAAGCCTATCGTCGGGTAAACAGACCTGCCAGCTTATCTCCCTATTTATATACAAGCCTGATTTTCTCCGGCATATTGGATTGGTTGGTCTATAACACACTCCCAACCTGGAATACTTATGCCGGCAGCTTACTGATAGTAATAGGAGGTATTATTCAGGCAATCAGAACTCAACCCCAGATTAAGGCATCGCATTCTTAGCAAGGATAAGGGAGGGCTAGGAATAGCCGGAGAAACCCAGCCCCACAGATTCAACTATCTGCAGGGCCCAGACGATTACTTGAACATCAGTTCAGGATTAACCATCGTTTTCATTTCCAGAACGTTGCCATTTGGATCTTCGATAAAAAAGGTTTCCTGTTCATATTCATTGCCGACAAAGCGACGGTAGGGCTTGTCCAGGTATTCCAGCCCGGCAGCTTCGATACGGCCTTTCAGTGCCTGAAACTCATCTTCCGGCAGGTGAATGCCAAAATGAGGAACAGCCACTTCTCCCATATCCACCTTGTGGCGAACATTGGGGAGCTTCTCCTCACTCTGGTGCAGGGTGAGTTCGTTACCCCAAAAGTCGATATCTACCCAGCGACCTTCTTCACTGTTGCCGGTCTTGCAGCCTAAGACATCGCAATAGAATTTCTTGGCGGTTTCCAGGTCCCCTGCCGGAATCGCAAGGTGCAAACAATTCGATTTCATATAGCCTCCAACCTTTGCTAGCTCCTCATAGAGATCAAAAATTGATTGACTGACATCTGCTAGTCATTAGCCTTTCAACCCTTTCCCCCTGACAGCATTAACATTTACTTTGCCGTCGGAGCCACCCAAAGGATACAAATAAGATCAAGTGATCCCGTTAATTATTTAAATAAAAGTGGCCGCTTTACGCGCTGGCAACTTATACCGGGAATATTCCTAATATTAGGACCCATAGCTTTTGCTAAAGAGCCCGAACTCAGGGAGTATACAGATGCATATCATCGCACCCCACCCCAAAATAGAATATCCTCCTAGCCTAGGAGTATACTTTAACATATATATTTCAATCTCTAATATCGCACCCGCAGAGAAACTGCTTAGTTATTGAACGTACTCCTCGACACTTTAGCGCCAAATCCTTATAGTGCGGCCCCCACATCACGCCTCCTATTTTGGCGAAACTGGCTTACCAGAGCCCATTTGTAATCCTCAGGAATACGCTCTTGATCTCCACCGCGAATATCACCATGCAGTTTGGTGCCCAACCACTGTTTGAAAACATTTCTGTAAAGTTCGGCAATGGCAACCGATATGGCCTTATCGGGGCCAATGGATGTGGAAAGTCAACCTTTATGAAGATCCTGAGTGGTGCCTTGGCGCCCTCGGCCGGCAACGTATCCATTGAGCCTGGATGCACCATGGGTACTTTGAGCCAAGACCAGTTTGCATTTGAAGAGTACACCGTCGTCGATGCGGTCATCATGGGAGATGTCCGCCTGTGGGAAATTAAGCAGGAACGTGACCGCATATACTCGCTACCGGAAATGAGCGAAGAAGACGGCATGCGCGTAGCCGAGCTTGAAGTCCAATTTGCTGAGCTGGATGGCTATAGTGCAGAGAGCCGTGCGGGAGAAATCCTGCTTGAAGCTGGCATCGACGAATCCCTGCATTTTGGCCTGATGAAACAGGTAGCTCCCGGCTGGAAATTGCGTGTATTACTCGCCCAAGCGCTATTTGCCGACCCGGATATTTTATTGTTGGATGAGCCGACCAATAACCTGGACATCCACACCATCAAGTGGTTGGCAGATGTACTGAATCAACGCAAAAGCACAATGGTCATCATTTCCCACGATCGCCACTTCCTGAACTCTGTCTGCACCCATATGGCCGACATAGATTATGGTGAATTGCGGGTTTTCCCCGGCAATTATGAGGACTTTGTTGCGGCCTCCACGCTAATACAAGAACAACTTCACGCAGAGAATGCCAAGAAAAGTGCCGAACTGGACGAGCTACAGAGCTTTGTGAACCGCTTTTCTGCCAATGCATCCAAAGCCAAGCAGGCCAGCTCCCGCGCGAAGAAGATGGAAAAAATCAAGCTGGACGAAATCAAACCCTCCAGTCGGGTCAGCCCTTATATTACGTTTAACCAGTGTAAAAAATTGCACCGTCAGGCGCTGACTCTTGAGGGGCTTACCCATGGTTTTGACAGTGAAACGCTATTTCAAGGTGGCGAAATGCTGCTGGAAGCCGGTGCGCGCCTGGCAATTATCGGTGAGAACGGCGTTGGTAAAACAACCTTCCTGCGCTGTCTTGTCAATGAAATCCAAGCAAACAGCGGAGTCGTCAAGTGGTCAGAAAATGCCGCTATCGGCTACTGTCCGCAAGACAGCAGTGCAGATTTTGATGGTGACCTGACGATATTTGAGTGGATGTCCCAGTGGCGCACCCCCAAGCACGATGATCTGGCCGTGCGGGGTATTCTGGGCCGACTATTATTTACCGCAGATGATGCCAATAAAAAGGCAAAGGTCTGCTCTGGCGGCGAGAAAAATCGCCTGCTGTTTGGCAAGCTAATGATGATGGACACCAATGTACTCATCATGGATGAGCCAACCAACCACTTGGACATGGAGGCCATCGAAGCCCTGAACAAGGCTCTGGAGAAATATGAGGGCACACTTATTTTTGTGAGTCACGATCGTCAGTTTGTCTCATCCCTGGCAACCCGAGTTGTTGAAATCAAAGATCAAGCACTGATCGATTTCCAAGGCACTTACGAGGAATACCTGGCGCACCAGTCAGGTACAGAGCAGCAGGTAGCCTGATTCCAAACTCGAATCGGAAAAGGCATATTGGGGCGATAACAATACTCGCCCCAGGTCTCAAAAGCTGCAAAATGTAACCAATCACCACCAGCTAATACGGGACTCGGTAGGCATCACCTGAGCCCCCCTAAAGTCGCCCCCCGTTACTGCAATCCCTTCCAGACTCATTCCTGGGCCAATTTCCTACTAACTAGCCAAAAAACCAAACAGCCAAATAATTTTTATACAGGTTAAAAGTCGATTTACTTTTCCCAACCATCACCATCGACCTCAGGCCGATGTCTGCCTATATAAGAAAGACGCTCAAAAGATACATTTCAACCATCCTTCTTCTGCTACCAAGCGGATGACTTCCAGTGTCATCAAAGTTAAACAACATCTATTATCGCGAACCCTAAAAGCACCAAAAGTATTCATGTTGCCTGTGCAAGCACCACTGGGGAGCAGATGCCGACTTTCTGGACTATTTACCTAATTTGCCCCTGCAATGTAGCGATTCCCTACTATCAAACCAATTAAACAATACTTTTTTGCTACACCGCCCCATCGCTAACCAATAAATGAGTTTCTCGTTTTCCCCAAGCGTGATTTTTTGGTGCAGAGTTACTTAAAAAGCTCGGAAAAAAGCGTAAATGCCGAGAAAAAACACTGGAAAACAGGGGTTAAGTTCTGGTACATTCCGCGACTATTTTTTAACCAACTGCCGATTTTCTCATCGGCCGCCAGAGCGAAATTCGCCTGTCGCTGTAACAGAGGTAATAGAATGAAACCAACCAAGCCCCTGCTACTGCTGGCCTCTAGCCTGTTGTCCGTAGCTGCCCAAGCTGAGATGACCTGGAGTGACAACAGCCTGAGCCTTCTTTACGGCCACGATTACGAGGTTAACTACAGCCTCAACACGGATGACTCTGAAAGATCCGTAGTAACTTTCGAGCACGCCAGTGGCCACAGCTGGGGTGACCTCTTTATTTTTGCCGACTACCTGGACTCGGAAGATGGCTCCAATGAGCTGTATAGTGAGATTTCTCCCCGCCTGAGCTTAGGCAAGCTCAGCGGCAGTGAGCTGGCTTTCGGACCGGTTACCGATGTGCTTGTCGCCACAACTGTGGAGATAGGCAATATGGATGATCCGGATCACCTGACGGCCACAGGCCCCCACTTCACCAATTACCTGACAGGTGTGGGCTTTGATCTCGCGGTGCCCGGTTTCTCCTTTGTACAGGCGAATGTTTACCACCGCGATAACGATGACAAGGCCAGCAACGAGCAGCTGACCCTGGTTTGGGCCATGCCTTTTACCCTGGGTGATGCCAGCTTTGTCTACGACGGATTTATCGATTGGACCAGTGCTTCTGAAGATTCACATCCGAGCACTAACTTTACCTCCCAGCTGAAATGGGATGCCGGCGCCACCTGGGGTGAACCCAAGACCCTGTACGCGGGTATTGAGTACGTACACTGGAACGACAAGTTCGGAATCAAAGATGGCACTTATGGTGTCGATTCCAACGAGCGCAACGTTAACCTGCTAGTAAAGTACCACTTCTGATATGAAACCCACTGATATCCAAACATCGGCGACCCCAGGGTCCGACATCCCGCAGGTGGGAGGCAATGCCTCATTCCTGGAGAAGTTGTTCAAGCTCTCAGAGCGTCAGACGAATGTTCGCCGGGAAGTGATTGCCGGCGTTACCACATTCCTGACGATGGCCTACATCATTTTTGTGAATCCCAATATCCTGGCTGCAGCAGGTATGGATAAGGGCGCTGTGTTTATGGCGACCTGTCTTGCAGCCGCTATTGGCTGCCTGATTATGGGGCTCTACGCCAACTACCCCATCGCATTGGCGCCAGGTATGGGCCTCAATGCCTTCTTCGCCTACGTTGTCGTCGGTGAAATGGGCTACAGCTGGCAAGTAGCCCTGGGTGCGGTGTTTATATCAGGGGTAATCTTCCTGCTGCTCAGTATCTTCAAGCTGCGAGAGTGGATTATCGATAGTATTCCTCTCTCCCTGCGACAATCCCTGGCAGCGGGTATTGGCCTGTTCCTGGCGATCATTGCCCTGAAGAGTGCCGGTATCGTTGTGGCCAGCCCCGCTACTCTGGTAACCCTGGGCGACCTCAAGTCAATTGAGGCGATCCTGGCAGCACTGGGCTTCTTTATTATTGTGGCCCTGTCCTACCGCCGTATGCTGGGCTCAGTGATGATCGGTATCCTTGCGGTAACCGTCATCGCCCTGGCAATTGGTAAGGTAGAGTTCACCGGTCTGGTATCCGCGCCTCCCAGCCTGGCACCGACTTACCTGGAGCTGGATATCGCTGGCGCTTTCGAAGTAGGCATGATCAGCGTGATCTTTGCCTTCCTGTTTGTCGACCTGTTCGACACCGCAGGCACCCTGTTAAGCGTTTCTGATCGCGCCAAACTGCTGGATAAAGATGGCAAGTTGCCTGGAATGGGCAAGGCCCTGATGGCCGACAGCTCCGCATCTGTCGTTGGTTCTGTGTTGGGCTCCTCCACTACTACCTGTTATGTAGAGAGTACTGCGGGAATTACCGCCGGTGGTCGCACAGGCCTGACCGCTGTGGTTTGCGCCGGGCTATTCCTGTTGGCGACCTTCTTCTCGCCCCTAATCGGTATGATTCCGGCCTATGCAACCGCAGGTGCTCTGCTGTATGTTGGCGTCCTGATGACTTCCGGTATGTCATCTATTGATTGGGATGACATTACCGAGGCCGCACCGGCAGTAATCGCCGCAGTGATGATGCCTTTGTCGTTCTCGATCGCGCACGGAATCGCCCTGGGCTTTATTTCCTACGCAGTTATTAAAACGCTGAGCGGACGTAGCAAAGACGTCAGCATCAGTGTCTACGTGTTAGCGGCACTCTTTGTTGCCAAGTTTGCCTTTTTCTGAGGGGTACATTGATGAAAAAGCACTTTATTAGCGCACAGCAGCTCCTGATAGACTCTTATGCTCTCGCCGAGCAAATCTATAAGGACGGCTTTCGCCCAAACTATATTGTCGGTGTTTGGCGCGGTGGCGCTCCTGTGGGCATCGCTGTACAAGAGCTGCTGCACGTGATGGGAGTGGATGCAGACCATATCGCTATCCGCACTTCCTCCTATCTCGGTATCGGTGAGCGCGACAAGAAAGTGCGCGTGCATGGCCTGAACTACCTGATCAAGCGCCTGGAGTCCCACGACTCTCTGTTGATCGTGGACGATGTGCACGACTCTGGCCTGAGTATTGAGCAAACTATCGAAGACCTGCGCGCTGCCTGTAAGAAGAACACGCCGGAGATTCGTATCGCGACCCCTTACTACAAGCCGAAGAACAACAAGGCCAAGCGCGAGCCGGATTACTTTATCCACAAGACCGAAGAGTGGTTGGTATTCCCCCACGAGATCGACGGTCTGTCCCGGCAGGAGATTCTGGAGAACAAACCAGAACTCGCCCCCTATGTGGACAGAATCGCCACTGCTGTTTAATCAGCAATATTACCGGGGGCTAATGCCCCCGGTTCTCTTCTCCTCTCATCTCCCTCTCTCCCTTAGGCCATTCCGGCAAACCCTCCCCCGACACTCAACTCCTGCCATAGGCAATACTTCAATACTCTATTAATAAACCCCACTTATGAAACTAAAGTTAGTGAGAATCAATTTATAAAGTAGAAAAGTTGGTCCAAAATTAATGCGATAAGGCCAAATGTCGGAAAATAAAAATGAACGACAAATCAGCGGGACTTAGTAAATCGCAGCTCGATGCTTACTGGATGCCTTTTACCGGGAATCGTCAATTCAAAAGAGATCCCCGTATTATTACCTCAGCCGACGGCTGCTATTACCGTAGTGCTGATGGCCGCCCCATATTCGATAGTCTCTCTGGCTTATGGACCTGTGGTGCTGGACACAACCGCCCGGAGATAATTGACTCCATTACCCGGCAAGCAGCCCTTCTGGATTATGCCCCCGCTTTCCAATATGGACACCCGGGAGCCTTCCAACTAGCGGAGCGTGTCAGCCAGATGATGCCCATGGGGCTCAATCGTATTTTCTTTACAAACTCCGGCTCTGAATCCGCAGAAACCTCTCTAAAAATAGCTAGAGCCTACTGGCAGAAGATGGGCGCTCCAGGGAAAACAAAATTCATCGGACGCGTGAAAGGCTATCACGGAGTTAATTTTGGCGGTCTTAGTGTGGGCGGTATTAGCGCTAATCGAGCAATCTTTGGCTCATCTTTAGATTCTGACCACCTTCGCCACACCCTTTTACCCCACAACCGCTTTGCTAAAGGACAGCCTGAACAGGGAAGTTTCCTGGCAGACGAGTTGCTGGAACTTATCAAACTGCACGGTTCTGAAAACATTGCCGCTGTTATTGTCGAGCCCGTAGCGGGGTCTGCGGGGGTATTGCCCCCACCAAAAGGCTATCTCCATCGCCTTAGGGAAATATGTACTCAATACGACATATTGTTGATATTTGATGAAGTCATTACCGCTTTCGGACGCATGGGGAAAGCCACCGGAGCAGAGTTTTTTGGAGTGACCCCGGATATGCTCAATACAGCCAAACAGCTTACAAATGGCGCTGTTCCCATGGGCGCTGTGGCTGTGCGTCAAGATATCTACGAGATATTCATGGAAAATGGAGGACCTCAATACCAACTGGAGCTTCCCCACGGCTATACCTACTCTGGGCACCCACTAGCCTGCGCAGCGGCATTGGCGACACTGGATATTTTAAAGAAAGAAAATTTATTTGAGAGATCTGCGGAGCTTGCCCATATCCTGGAAGACCATATCCATCAACTCAATGGATTACCGTTAATAGAAGATATTCGTAATTGTGGACTTGCCGCAGGCCTGACAATCGAATCAGCTCCGGATGAGCCATTACTCAGGCCTTACTTAATTGCTATGAAGATGTGGGAAAAAGGCTTTTATATTCGCTACGGCGGCGACACATTGCAAATCGGCGTCCCATTTATAGCACAGGCAGAGGAGATTGACGGAGTTATCAACGCATTAGCGGAATCAATTACTGAGGTCGCAAACGGCCAGTAGCCAGAACCTATTCCTTCTCACTCTGTATAAAAGATTCCCCCTACTGATACGGAAAATTTATATCGCCGCCTAGCTATCTTTAATGATACAAAGTAAATCGCAAATAGTAATTCAATAACTCTATATTAAAAATAGCGCCATGAACAAATATATTCGCCTTACAAATGTATTACTAAAGTACAAAGTGGTTATAGCGATTCTATGTGGTATTTTATTAAGTTCCTGTGAGCAAAGAACTACTAAGCAAGAAATAAGCTCACCAGCAAAGAAAATTTCATCTCCTATTAGAACCACAGCCCCAGGACTTTCAGAATCTTATGCTGACATTCGTCGTCAGCAAATTGCTGAAGTGGACTATCGGCTGAGCATCAATCTGGATAGTCAAGCTAAGAACTTCTCCGGAATTGTGCACGCAGATATCAATTTTAGAAAAATACTTGAACAGCCGCTCACTATCGATTTTTCCGGTGGTGCGGTTGATTCAATCCAGGTCGATGGAAGATCTGTTCCATTTGAGTACAACAACTACTTTATTTCTATTGATTATCAAAATCTACCAGAAATATCCCACACGATTACGGTGAATTATCAACACCCGTACTCTAACAATGGCTCAGGATTACATCGCTTTAAAGATCCCAAAGACGAAAAGGTCTATTTATATACGGACTTTGAACCTTATGATGCCAATCGCCTATTCCCACATTTTGACCAACCCAATTTGAAAGCGCGTTACACCCTGGATGTAAAGACTCCAAAAGACTGGGTAGTAGTTAGCGCGGAAAGAGAGGAGAGAGTAGAAGAGAAAAGAAAATCAAACCACTGGTTTTTTCCTCAAACTAAGAAATTTTCATCTTACATATTCTCTTTACATGCAGGTCCTTATCACATCTGGGAAGACAAGGCAGGAGATATTCCCCTTCGCTTAATGGCAAGACAGAGCCTGGCAAATTATGTAAAAACAGAAGACTGGTTTACCTTCACCAAACAATCCTTTGAGTTCTTTCAGCCCTACTTTGAAATTGATTATCCATTTAAAAAATATGATCAAATACTAGTACCTGATTTTAACGCCGGCGCTATGGAAAATGTTGGGGCTGTAACATTTAACGATTCTTACATATCCCGAGGAAAAAAGACTCAGGCCCAGCGGATGCGCCTCGCCAATGTTATTGCCCATGAGCTGGCCCATCAATGGTTTGGTAATTTGGTCACCATGAATTGGTGGGATGACCTTTGGCTCAATGAGAGCTTTGCCACTTACATGGCCAATCTGGCTCTAGCCGAAAATAGCGAATTCACTACCGCTTGGGAGAACTATTACTTAGGCGCCAAGCAATGGGCTTACCACACTGATCAACGCCCCACTACCCACGCTATTCAACTACCAGTCAACAATACTGACGAAGCCTTTGCCAATTTTGATGGAATTACTTATGGCAAAGGCGGCTCAGTACTCAAGCAATTGCCCTACTATTTGGGCAAAGAAGAATTTCGCAAAGGCGTCAGTAATTACTTAAAGGCCTTATCTTATGACAATTCAACCCTCAATGACTTTATCAACCACCTGGGCAAAGCTGCGGATAAAGATCTTAATTCCTGGCAGCAACAGTGGCTTTACCAGGCCGGCCTCAACACAATTGAAGCCAGCTTCCAGTGCGATGATGACAAAATCAATCATCTGGTAATTCAGCAAACAGCACCAGAGGAATACCCGATATTAAGAGAACAGCGCACACAGCTGGGAGTTTACCAAAGGAAAGCTGGAAGTATGAAACGGGTTGCAACCCTTTCAGTGCTTTATAGTGGTGCCAGAACCGAAGTAAAAGAAGCCGTGGGGCTACCCTGCCCAGAGGGGCTATATCCCAATGAAGAAGATTGGGCCTATGTGAAGGTAAATCTGGATGAAGTTACCATCAAAAACATGGCTCAGCATATCAATGACATTGAAGAGCCGTTTGCACGACTAATGTTCTGGCAAAGCCTATTTGATAGTACCTATGACGCAAAGCTCCCTCTGGACGAGTATATTAGTTTTATAGTGAATAATGGCGTCGACGAAAGAGACATCAACATTATTCGTTTGAATGCCAGATATATTGAATTCACTTACGATTTCCTGACTCAAATCCCTCTAAGCACAAAGCGTCGTAACGAACTTACTCAGACTGTTGAGAGCTTTGTCTGGGGTCAACTACTAGAGGCGGCTGAAGGTAGTGATCAACAAAAAGTCTGGTTTGGTGTTTTTACCAATATCGCCCACTCCACTCCAGCATTAAGTCATGCTAGAGACCTATTAATGGGAGAGTTTGCCATTAAAGGACTGGAACTCGATCCTGATATGCGCTGGAAACTTATCAAGTTGCAGAATCGTTATCTATTCTCAGATTATGAGCAGGCAATCACAAGAGAATTGGCAAAAGATAACTCCGACAGATCTAAACTCAACGCACTATCTGCTGAAGTTATTCGCCCCCAATCCGAAAACAAATCAAAGTGGGTAGATAATCTTATATCTAATCGAGACAAATTCAAGTTAAGCGAAATTCGAAAAATTACAGAGTCCCTTTTTACACCAGAGCAAATAGAGCTATTTAACATCCACGGTCAACCGATTTTTGACTCACTGGCTCAGGTCAATGAAGATGAATCTCAGGAATTGCTTACTGCTTATGCTTACGCCCTACCGCTAATGTGTTCTAGAGAAAATGTAAATGAGATTACTAAATCACTAAAAGAAAAACCACAACTTAAGCCTATATTGGTAAAAGCACTAAAAAATCATCGCTATTCCGGTGAACGCTGTATCAATATCGGGAAGCGATTACTCTAGATCTTCTTTAAACTAGCTATTAATGTTGAACTAAGGGCAATATCCAGCCCTTAGTTTCCCTTGCCAGGATTTTGGCCGGGTATTATACGTAATAAAACGGTGCATATTTTTTCTCAATGCCCCCTAATAAAGCATACCTATTGCACCAGCCAACTTATACTTATTCTTCTCTAAAAATCTTGTTACAGTGACATTTCAAAGCCCAAAAAATTAACGGGCGTTCCTGCTTGAACCATTGTTTTAAAAAGAAAGATAATCAAATAAAGATGTATATATCAGTACAATTAGACGACCTGTCCGATGGTTCCATTAACAATCTTCTCGGAGCTCATCTACGGGAAATGTACCGACATTCCCCACCTGGAAGCGTTCACGCACTAAATCCTGATGAGTTAAATGACCCCATGATTACCTTTTGGGGAGCGAGAATTGATGGAGTTTTGGCCGGCTGTGGTGCCCTAAAAGAGATCAACCCTGATTTGGGCGAAATAAAATCCATGAAAACTCATTCTCTGTTCCTGCGCAAAGGCGTTGCCCGCGCCTTGATAGAAAGAATATTGGAGGAGGCAAAGCAACGTAAATATAAAGAGATAAAGCTGGAGACAGGTCGCGCTGAAGCTTTTGCTCCCGCAATCGCTCTCTATCGCCGTTATGGATTTGACGATTGCGACCCTTTCAGTCACTATAAAAATGACCCTTTTAGCCTATTTTTAGGTAAAAAATTATAATCAATAGGTATTCTTTATCAGTCAGTGTGAGAGTGTTTGTTACTATGACGCTATCCAGAAGATCCTTTATTAAATATTCCAGCTTAGCTTCCCTTACTTTTGGTGGAGTCAATCTAACCGCTAAAGAGGCTATTTCCAGTCTATCTATATCAAGTCTTCCCAGCCTGAAAATGCCTTTACAGGAGATTTACCCCGCAGTCTTTTCTGGCGAGATCTATGTAGCAGGGGGATTTATCCCATCGGATACTGCAGTTTTCTTCGGTCTCGCTCCAACTAAACAAACACATATCTTTTCTCCGCGGGAACAAAACTGGAGGCCAGGGCCCAATTTACCTGAGTCAAGACATCACCTTGGCATGGCCAGCAATTCCAACAGCCTATATGGCATAGGTGGATTTTTTGGCGATTCTGATAGCGCTTGGCAAGCCCGAAATACCGTTTATAAACTTTCCAGCGAATATAAGCATTGGATAGAAACCAGCCCTCTCCCCCGGCCCTTGGCTGAATCTATTTACACCAACATTGGGGAGAACATCCATGTCATTGGCGGTAGGGCCCCCGACGAACAGTCTAAAAATAGAGATACCAATTCTCATTATGTGCTTACAAGAGGGGATCATTGGGAGCAAGCAGCGCCAGCCAGTATCAAGCGAACCTCCGCAGGTGGGGCAAACTTAAATAACAGAATATATGTTGTTGGTGGCCGCCAGGTTAGCGACAATAGTAGCAAGGCTAGGAATCTTACTTATGCCGAAGTTTATGACCCCAGCCTGGATAAATGGGAAAAGATCCGCCCCCTACCCCAGGCTGCTGCCGGGCTCACAGCAACCCCATTAAATAATAAATTAATAGTTGCCGGCGGTGAGGCATTTGGCCCCAATGGCAACTGGAAGACCGGTACTGCATTTAACAATATTTGGATTTACGATCCAGTCACAGATGATTGGAACAATCAAGGTCATTTGCCCCAGGCACGACACGGTCACGGAGCAGTAGTTATCGGTAATACCCTTTACATATTAGGTGGAGCAAAAAAAGTGGGGCCGCAAGAAACTCTCGCTTCTTTAGTACAAGTAAGATTGAAAGACTGAAGAGTAGACCCATACACAACAAAATTCTCTATTAATTATAAAAATATAGTAAAATATTCGACGAACAATATCGCACACGATTAAAAAAACATACAAAAGAAGAGGTTTCAATGAAGCTAATTAAGCTATTCTCTGTAGTTTTCTCAACCCTTTATATGATCGGCTGTGGCTATGTAACTACCAACTATGGAGCCACTCCAGAAAATGTAAATGCTATCAAGGCAGCTGGTGAGAACAGAGTTTCTGTTGATAAATTTTCATCTGTTTCAGGCAAAGAGCGCTCTTCTATTGGCTGCCGAGCTGCAGGACCCATTAAAAATCAAAATGACCAAACATTCGAGTCTTATATCCATAATGCATTTATCAATGAGCTAAAGATGGCTGAGGCTTATGATGAAAGCTCGGAAGTTTCTATTCGAGGTGAAATCTCTGAATTGGATTTTAACTCCAACATAGGTGCTGGAAAATGGAAGCTTTCAGCTACTATTTCCTCTTCGTCTCATAATGGATATCAGGTAGAGTCGATATATCCTTTTTCAACAAACTGGGTTGCTGATAAAGCTTGTCAACAAGTAGCACAAGCCTTCCAGCCCGCAGTATCTGACCTTATAAACAAAATCGTTACACACCCAGAATTTTCCTCTTTAATGAATAATAATTAGTATTAATCCCTCTAAGATCGGCAGGCAAACACGGCATAGTATTTGCCTGCTTTCTTCGTTCTTTATAGTCCACATCAATAATCAAATGCCACTACCACTCTGCCGAGTAGATAAGTATCCAATATATCTATCCCGTATCTCACGCACATAATTAACTGGCTCCCTGCCGCGCACGTAACCAAAACGACTATCGCGATAGTATTCAGGCTGGGACAACAGCAACATGGCCTCTTCAACATGGCCAAACCACTGGTTAGGGTCCCACTTCAGTCGTCGGGCTAACGTCCTGGCATCCCTGACATGGCCGTGACCCGCATTATATGCAGCCAAGGTAAAATAGATCTTCTGCTCTAGGGGTATATTGTCGGGAAAACGTTTATCCAGCCACCCCAGATAAGATACACCTGCGCGGATACCGTTTTCAGGATCATACAAATTGTTAACTCCCATTTGCCGTGCAGTCCGCGGCAATACCTGCATCAAGCCCTGAGCACCGGCAAAAGAGCGCGCTTGGGGGTTAAATTGACTCTCCTGGTACATCTGCGCAACCACCATACGCCAATCCCGATCGGTAGCCTCAGTATATTTCTTTACTAGGGGATCAAAGGGCGATAGTTCATCAGTGCTGCGCAGGCGCTGCCCTTGATGTCGGAGGATACGCTTTTGCTCCTTGAAATATTTATTGTAAGTAACGTTAAAGAACAGGTCCCGATTGTGCTTGTTCAGAAAGTTATTCAGTTGTTCCAGTAATACCGGCTGGCCAGTACGAACAGCCCAGGCGATATCTCGCTCCCCTGGCAACTCCCCCACTACAGTAAAGTCATCCCGGTAAGTGCTCTCAATGGCGGCCAAGTGTGAGTCAACTACGGTATAGGGAAAAATACCCCTGGCTACTGCATCAATAAGAAACTCACTGGTAGCGCCTTTTAGACGATGGATCTGTAGCGGCACCATATCTTGCCCGTGCTGCTTTTCCATTATTTTGACCAGACTCTCGTGATAGCTCGTGGTGGGATTAACCACTACTGTTTGCCCAGAAAGCAGGTTCTCGGGAAGGGGCAGCTCTTTATCAGGCACCTTTGATTTTGCGGCTACTACCTGTTCCGTAACTGTCATATAAGGCTTGGAAAATACCAATCCCTGCTGGCGGCGAGCCTCGGTAACAGTAAGGGATGCAGCAATCATGTCCCCCATTCCATCATTCAATGCTTCGACCAAATCCTGGTCTTTATTGGGCACAACCATGCTCAGGCGTAATTTATGGTCACGGGCAAACTTCCTTAGCAGATCGTAATCAAACCCCATCAACTCACCGCGCCAGATAAAGTAGGAGGCGGGGTGATTGCGAGTAAGTACCCTTAAAGTTCCGCTCTCCTTTATTGCCTGCCAATCTCTCAGTGGCTGCTCTCGGTTCTGACTGGCCAATACCAATTCAGCGGTAAAGAACTCATTCAACTCACGTCTCAAAGCGATAGCATCTTTGCGTACAGCCCAGGCGATAGGCCTGCGGGAATCGAGTTCTGTGGTGGCTGTAAGTTGCGGGTAATCAGTTAAAAGCACATCTGCCAAATTACTATCAATAATTGTTGCGGGGTATTCACCAGCTGCTACAGCCGCGATAAGCTCGCTGGTTGCAACCGGCTTATCGAGGTAGGTGACCCTGTAATTTTCCGTATCGGCTCGCTGCTCCAGGGTTTCAGCAAATGCACTGCCCCGCCGCAGCACGACTTGTAAGGGCACAGCCTCTTCCACCTCGAACTCTTGATGAGTAATTAGCAACTCATCAACATATTGTAATGGGCGGGTAAAACCCAGTAATAACTTGCGTTCTTCGGTGCGGGAAAAATTGGTGGCAATTACATCCCCACGTCCATCAATAACCGCCGGAATTAAATCGGAAAAGTTATCTACGTAAACCCACTGAGGCTTTAATCCCCGGCTGCGAGCAAAATTTTCCGCAAGTTTTCGCCACTCTGTTGCAGGTAGTCCTTCTCGTGGTAAGGCGCTCTCCTGGGGGCCCCTTGGGGCCAACAGGCGCAATACACCTCGCTCTAACAGGGCAGGCAAATCTCCTTGCTCTACATAATTTTCAAATTGCGGCTTTGCGGGCTGTTTATTCTGCGGCGTTGGTATCAGTTGTTGGGGAGATTCCTTTAAAACCTTTGAGTTTTCTACAACAGGATCTCTATTACTCTCGCATGCTGCAAGCAGCAATATTAAGATAAATAGCGGAAATACAACGAAAAACCGTTTTCTGCTCACAGTGCACCCTTTCTTATTCTATGAGAAGCATTACCCTTAACGCGCACGCTATGCTTCGCAATATGGAATTGCCGCTGTTACAGAAATCGTACCAGTTCGCTGGGAAATTATCCCCTAAAAAAAAGCCCGGCAAAGTCAATTGCCGGGCAAATATACGTTGGCGAATGTCGGATGTCTCTTACACAGAGTGACAAGCCTTTTTTATTCAGTGAGCGCTCTTATGGTTGCTATGATGACTTGGGTTTGCCCTTCAGCTCTGCCAACCTCATTTTTATTTCTTTGTTCTGCTCCTCGTCTGGGAGCTCGAACATCAGCGGCTTCGCCACTCGGGCAAAATACTCCGCATCTTTCTTTTGGTAGAGCTCTTCTGCCAGCCATTGGGCAATATGCAGCTCACGGGGGGCACGCTTGTAAGCCTGCTCCAGCTTTTCCAGATATTCCTCTCGGGGGTAATCCAGCATCTCCATAGCCATCGCCAGGCCAAACCAGTGAGATGCATTTTTCGGTTCTTCCTTCACCAGGAAGTCGAACTCCTCCCGCGCCATTTTCAGGCTGCGAAGATCCCGCTTACTACCGGGCGCCACCGCCTGCTGATTAACCGTTAACCAGGCATGGGCACTCAAGTACCAGAGCTGGCCTCGGTCCTTAGTGGGGACACTGGCTAAAAGATGGCTAGCCTGGGGGAAATTACCCAATCGCAGATCGGCACTCGCTTTAATCGCAGCCAACTCAGTACTGTAAATACCCGTGCTGTAGGCATACTCAATCAACTCATCCAAGGCCAGCAGGTTGTAACCAGACTGGGCGATAAATCCAGCCAGGATACTCACCGACTCTCTTTTGCTGAGGCGTTTAATCGTAGGGCTGGCCTCTTTAAAGTCCGCGGGGATAGCGCCACTAAAATGTTCAAAGCTATCCGCCTTATAAGTGGCTACATAGGCCTTTTCGATTTCTTTCACCGACATCCCCAGCGCTTCTTCCAGGGCAAGTACTGGGTCGGCACCATCGTTATAGGCTTTGACGAAATTATCGAAATTATCCTGCTTGCCGCTTTTCATCATCAACCAGTGAGACAGAATCCAACCTCCGGCATAGACATCTGCCTTTTCGTCCGCATCGGTGTTGTACACCGTCGCGCGCAACAGGTCTTCCAGCGGCATAAGCCCGGTATACATCAGGGTCATGGCCCGTTCGCTGGGAATGGAGCCAATTTCGTAGGTGCCTTTTTCCGGGAATGACATGGTTGCCATAAATTCAGCAAACCCCTCGCTATACCAATAGGGGTAGTGGGTGGTGTTGCCGTTATAGCTCAGAAAATGGGTGTATTCGTGGAACAGGAATTCGCGCGCTTTGAGCTGCCTCTCAACGCTGCGACCATCCAGGTTTACCAGGGCATAGTTACCCTCCGCAGAGGTATCGAACAAACCGTTGGTCATATCCGCCAGCTCAACACCCACCAGGTTTGCATAGGTGTCCCGGTCTGCGGCCGCATAAATAGTTAATCGCTCGCTTTTTGGATCTGCATCGAGTAACTCCAAGGCCACTGCGCGATAGCGCTCCAGGTCTGCTACCAGACTTTTGACTGCGTTGGGATCACCATCGGTAATCACGCGAAAATTATCACTGTCGACTTCATACCAGGTCACCTCCCCCAAACCACGCGGCGCGGCGTAGGCTGAAGCGATAAATCCGAAACAAAGTACTAATAGAACAACTGAACGAGAAACCATAGTTCGGGCCACCGAGTCATTGTTGCTGAAGCCCTCCCTAGCTGATTAGCGAAGACGACACAGTACCGGTTTTCACTGATCAAAAAAAGATCAATTTGATCACAAAACAGCTTTTCGCCTGTTTTTGTGTGACTGGAAAGACACAAAATAGATAGCTATTCACAAACAGTTTTCTGCAGCAGATTGCGACATGAAGCGAGACAAACGTCTCAAATTTAGCCCTGTTTACGTACAAAACTAGGATGAACTCCTATAGTACGGGGTCGACCAAGGAGGGAATCCTGGTCAAAAAAATAATAATGATTTCATCAGATGAGAGAAAACTAATGAATACCAAGCCACTACTGGCGCTGCTTGGCGGCGCCCTAATGTCTGCTCATGCCTGGTCGGCACCGGAATATATCGCCGACGTGGATATTACTTCTTTTGACGGTACGGTCCTGGATGCGAACTTATTTATCCCGGAAACGCCTGCACCAGCAGACGGTTACCCCACCGTTATTTTTACCAACAGCTGGGGGCTGGAGAAGCACCAGTACCACTTCCAGGCCAAAGAGCTGGCAGAGAACGGCTACCTGGTGCTCAGCTACTCCACCCGGGGATTTGGGCACTCGGGAGGACTTGTTGACGTCGCAGGGGATAACAGCCTTAACGATGTGGGAGTCCTGATCGACTGGCTGGAAACCAATTACCCGGTGGGCAAGCTGGGTATGGCCGGAATTTCCTACGGCGGTGGAATTTCACTACTGAGTGCCGCTAAGCACCCTCGCGTCGATGCAGTAGCTGCGCTATCCGGTTGGGCAGATGTAGTAGAAGCTTTGTACCCCAATGAAACCGTCAACCTGGTATGGGGCACGCTGCTTGTTACTACGGCCTTCCAGAAAGAGGCCGAACTCGAGCAGGTATGGAGCAACCTGCGCGACGGCGAAAATATGGAACAGGTAATTAATTTCGGTGCTGAGCGCTCCGCAATGAGTTACGTGGACGAAATCAATCAAAACGGCACAGCGGTGTTGCTCTCAAACAATTTCGCCGACTACCTGTTTAAGCCGAATAGCATGACCGATTTCTACTCCCTGCTCGAAGGGCCCAAGAAACTCATGCTAAACCCCGGCACCCACGCGATTACCGAGACTCTTACCGGTAACAATGGCCATATCTGGTCCACCAGTTTCCGCTGGTTCGACCACCACCTTAAAGGCGAGGACAACGGGATCGACACCGAACCCAAGGTGGATATGACTGTGCGTATCAGCAATGAGCTGGAGCAATTCGAGGACTACCCGGTAACAGACGAAAGCACCACCTGGTACCTGCAGCCACGCTTTACCATGTTTAACAATGCAAAAATGGAGAGCGACAAGTACGACGGCTGGAGCTGGAGTAATGAATTCCACGGCGGCTCAGATACCTTTGCAGGCACCGGTATCCCGCTGGTTTCCGATGCACTGGAAGGCTTCGGTATCCCCGTTTACGCGCCCATGATCGCTATCAACGGCTACTACGCCATCGAGTACAAATCACCGATTCAGTGGGAAACCCTGAAGATTCGCGGCGAACCCAAACTCGAAATGTGGGTGGAACCCAGCAAAAAAGAAGTGCAACTCAACGTGCACCTCTACGATGTGGGTCCGTTGGGATTGGGGCGTCTGATAACTCACGCCCCCATTACCCTGCATTCAGACAAGTCTGGGCAAAAACAAAAGTTCGAAGTGGACTTTTTCACCACCAGCTACGATGTCCCGGTTGGCCACCGTGTAGTATTGGCCATCGATACTCAGGGTTATATCTACCAGAAGCCGGAAAATACCAATTACACCATCACAGTGCCCTACAGCAGCAGCAAGGTCTCTAGCCTGACCGTACCGCACCTGTAGGTCTCCCCACAGAAACCCGGCATCCACTGCCGGGTTTCCTCCCACCTTCCCCTCAGCCCAACTATTTGCATCGCGTAATTTTTCTCCAAAGCGGTACAATCAGCCTTTTGGCTGAGTGCTCCCCCTACCATGAAAAAGAACATCCCGCTCGCCCTGCTAACCGCGGTCCTGCTCTCAGTAGCAGGTTGTAACCCCGCAGAAAAAGCATCGGAACCAGCAAAAACCAGTACCGCCCAGGAAGTCGAGGCTAAAGGCCTCGATTTTGATAAGGCTCCCGAAGGGCGCCTGCCCGAGGGCACTACCCCCTTGGATTACCAACTGGAACTGGTGCTAGACCCTCGCAAAGACACCTTCACCGGCAAGGTGGATATCGATATCCAGCTGGTGGAAGGTGCCCGACATATTTGGCTGCATGGCAAAAACCTGGATGTGCGCGAAGTCTACGCACAGCTCGATGACGGCCGCCAGATTCCGGCCGAATACCGGGAAGTACTGGACAGTGGTGTTGCCGCAGTAGAGTTTGCGGAGAAGATCGATGCGGGCAGTTTCAAACTGCATATCGACTACAGTGCTGCATTTGATCGCAACCTGGCCGGGCTTTTTAAGGTCGAGGAGCAGGGCGATGCCTATGCCCTGGCAAAATCTGAATCGATCCAGGCCCGCAAGTATTTACCCGGCTTCGACGAGCCAGGCCTGAAGGCCCCCTTTACTGTCAGCCTGACAATACCCGAAGGCTACGCAGCGATTAGCAATGGGCCCGAGCTGAAGCGCGAAGCGGCAGGTGACGGCATGGAGAAAGTCACTTTCGCCACCACACCACCGATGTCAACCTATTTGCTGTCCCTGTCAGTGGGCCCCTTTGACCAGGTTGAGCGCCCAGCCATACCACCGAGCAAGTACCGCAAAGACCCCATACCCCTGCGCGGCTTCGCCCGTAAAGGTCGCGGTGAGGATATGAACTACATCCTCGATATCACCCCCAAAATGGTGGAGACCTTCGAGACCCAGCTGCAACGCCCCTACCCATTCAAGAAGCTGGACATTATTGCCGCCCCCCAGTGGCCCAGTGGCGCTACTGAATTGTCCGCGGCAATTACCTATCGCGAACAGCGTATCCTGGTGGGCGACAACCCGGCTCCCGGCACCCGCCTGGCTCTCGTAGAAGTTCATGCGCACGAAATTGCCCATATGTGGTTTGGCAATCAGGTCACCCCTCCCTGGTGGGACGACCTATGGCTGAAGGAAGGTTTTGCTACCTGGGGGGAGGCGCTGGCCCTCACCATTATGGAACCTGAAGAGGGGCACGACCTCAACGCAGCGACTTATGCGATCGGCGCCATGCAGCTGGACTCCCTGGCCAGCACCCGCGCCATTCGTGAGCCCATCGCGGACAACAACAATATTCGCAACGCCTACGATTCGATCACCTACTCGAAGAGCCTGGGTGTTATCCACATGGTGGACACCTACTTCGGAGCGGAAAACTTCCGCCCAGCACTGGGCCGCTACCTGGAAACCTTCTCCGACAGCGTGGCCGACTCACCACCCTTCTACAAAGTGATCGGCCAGGAAACCAACACCCCGGAACTGACCGAGACTTTCCGCAGTTTTGTCGAGCAAAAAGGGGTTCCACAACTGGATATCTCCATGGACTGCACTAGCGATGGCAAGGCCTCGCTAGTGGTTCAGCAGAGCCGTTACAAGCCACTCGGCTCCCCTATCGCCGACGCCAGCGATAAATGGAGCATCCCTTTCTGCTTCAGCACCGATAGCGGCGTGCAGCAGTGCCAGATCCTGACTGAGCCAAGGGAAACCCTGGAGATTACCGGCGGTGCCTGCCCAAATTGGGTAATGCCCAATGCTCAGGGCAGCGGCTACTACCGCTGGAACCTTCCCAAGGCGCAGTGGCAGGCACTGATTAAACAATTTGCCCAGTTCTCTGCCACTGAGCAGCTGTCCATTATCGACAGCGCCTTCTCAGCTTTCGAGGCCGGCAATCTCACTGCGGCACCACTGCTGGAAGTAGTGCGCAAATCCGCAGTGGCGGACAAGCGCCAGGTGATCACCATGCCACTGCGCTACCTGCAGAAGTACCGGGATAACTACCTGGGTGAATCCCAGCGCTCTGCATTCCTGAACTTTGCCCAGAACTTGTACCTGCCGATACTAAATCGCAGCGCCAATAGCAGTGATAGCGACCAGCAGATGCTGCACAGCGACCTGCTAACCTTTATGGCGCAAGTTGCAGAAGATCCTGACTCACGCAAGCAGTTACAGGAAATGGCAACCGCCTTTACCGGCTTTGAACAGGAACGGGATGCGAAGGCGTTAAGCTCTGACCTATACCAGGCAGCCCTGAGTGTGGCAGTACAGGATGCGGGGGAAGATTTCCTCGCACACCTGATCAAAGTCCGCGCCGAGCTGGATGATCCCCGCTTTGAAAATGCCAGTGCCAATGCCATCGGCACCAGCAACAATCCCAAGCAAGTGGAAACCATTCAAGCATTAGCGCTCAGCGACGAAATGGGGCCGAGAGAATCATTTGGCCTGATCCATTACGCCCTGGCCCAGCCCAGGGTTCAGGCACAGCACTGGGAGTGGCTGCAACAGAACTTTGACAAGGTAGTAGATAAGATTCCGGCCCAGATCCGCCGCCGCACCCCATCACTTGCCGCTGCCTTCTGCGATAAACAGCACCTGGGCGAACTGCAACAACTCTTTGCCCAGCAAGGTGATTTAGCCCCCGGATACCAGCGCAGCCTCGCGCAAGCCGAGGAGCGAATCCAGCTGTGTATGGCACTGGAGAAAAAAGGCAAAGCGTTAATGGGGGCATTGCCGAAGGCAGTCAATCTCGCCGCTAAGCAATAAAAAACAGAAGCTGTTATTTAAATAGCAATTCGAAAAGGCCGGTATTACTAAGTAATACCGGCCTTTTTTATTACTGAGCGCATTTGAGTTAAACGGTTATGAAGAAGCGGATTTATTATGCTTGCGCAGTCGGAAAGATAACCAGATCAATGGCAGCCCCAAAATAATCGCATAGGCACCGATTACCCAGAGCAACGCCAGAGCACCAGCCCCGGGGCTGACTAAAATCGCAACTCCGAAAATCACCGAGAGAACACCAATGGCGATCAGCAGCCACTCGTTATCAATTTCCTTGCGCAGGCGAACAGCACCGACAATTTCAAAGATACCCCGCACCAGGGCCCAGGCACCGATAAAAATCACCAACACTAAAGCGGTAACCTGCGGGAAAATAAAAGTCACAATTCCCGCGGCCAAACTGATCAGCCCCGAGACAATCAACCACCACAGTGGAGTGGACTTATGCCGCCCCATCACCGCTGCAACCAGGGAAAAAATACCATCCAGAAAAGCGTAAACCCCAAAAAGCAGCACCAGGGTCAACAGGGACAATCCCGGCCAGACAAAAGTCAGCACGCCAAAAATCACCGCGACAATACCGCGCAGCAGGAGTAGCCACCAGTTTGCAGACAACACCTGCAAAATGGGTCCGGTCGCCAGGGGAGGAGTGTCAGCGGGCATAGAAAAGTCCCCAGGTTGAGTAACTTTCCATATTGAAGAGTCCCTTACCATCAGGGAATTGAATTTTTCCCCGGCGGTTTTTAAAGGCAGCCTACGAGCGCGGCCAGGCAGTCGACTCTGCAAAGACTGTGACCGCGCCGCAGGCCACTATTTTCAGTGTAGCTCTAAACGACAATAGGGAAGTTATGCAAACTGCCCTGCGGGTCATGAAAGGAGAGGAAGGTAGAAAAACTAATAAGGCAGGAAGGAGAGAATACACAGCGCGTCTCGAGAGAAGTGTATTCTTTCCTTCTGGCACAAGAGTAATTTGGAGAGAACGGCAGCCCAAACGGGCTGCCGCAATAGCATAATCAGGCCAGAGCGCCGATCACGCCACGCAGTTTATCCACAACAGCATCGATCTCGTGCTTCTCGATAATCAACGGTGGGGACATACACAAGGCATCGCCAATACCACGGGCCATCACTCCAGCTTCCCAGGCCATACCAGAGACTTTAGCTCCGTATTTCCCTTTCAGATCCTGCGGCGCGCGCAACTCAATAGCGCCGACCAAACCGTAATTGCGCACATCGATCACATTGTCCAGGTCAGCCAGGCTGTGCAGGGCATTTTCCCAGTGCTGGCCAATTTCACCGGCAGCGCGGGTCAACAGGCCTTCGCGCTCGTAAATATCCAGAGTCGCCATACCCGCCGCACAGGCAACCGGATGTGCTGAGTAGGTATAACCGTGGAAGAATTCCACCGCACCATCGGGAGCCGCATTCATCACGGTTTTATAAATTTCGTCGCTGACAAATACCGCACTCAGGGGCACTGTGGCATTGGTAATCCCCTTCGCGGAGGTGATCATATCCGGGGTTACGCCGAACTCGGTGGAGGCAAATGCAGAACCGGTACGGCCCCAGCCAGAGATGACTTCATCAAAAATCAGCAGTAGGTCGTGCTTATCACAGATTTCCCGCAGGCGTTGCAGGTAGCCTTTGGGAGGCAATACCACACCGCCGGCACCGGCAAATGGCTCAACAATCACAGCGGCAATCTGGTCGGCACCGTGGAAAGCTACCAGTCTCTCCAGGTCTTCAGCCAACTCAATACCGTGCTCCGGCAGGCCACGACTGAATGCATTGCGCTCGATATCCAGGGTGTGGCGCATATGGTTGGCTTTCACCGGCTGGCCAAAACCCTGGTAGTTAGGAGGAATACCGCCCACAGAAATACCGCCGAAGTTTACTCCGTGATAACCCTTCTCACGGCCGATAAACATAGTGCGAGTGCCCTTGCCGCGTACACGCTGGTATTGCAGGGCAATTTTCAGGGCGCTCTCAACTGCCTCGGAACCGGAATTACCGAAGAACACATGGTCCAGGCCATCGGGAGTGTGCTTTACCAGACGCTCGGAATACTCAAAACCCAACTCGTGACCAAAATTAAAAATAGAGCTGTAGTCGAGTGTTTTTGCCTGTTGGTAAATTGCCTCTGCAATTTCAGAACGGCAGTGACCCGCATTGCTGCACCACAAACCCGCAGTCGCATCAATAACCTGGCGACCGCCTTTCTCCGTGAGATAAATCCCCTCGGCGTGCTCTACAATTCTCGGTGCAGACTTAAAGGTGCGGTTGGGGGTAAACGGCATCCAGAAAGCATCGGTTTGCATCTCAGACATAGTATTAATCTCCGCAAGTTCCCTGAAGTTTCAAACTCTTAAGTAGGGGAGCCACAGGCTCCCGAAAATCTGTTCGGGCGCTTGTCACCTAGGACAAGCGCAGGCCAGTTGTGTTCAGACCGGGGCTCAGGCCCCGAAACAGCAATATTTGGTCTCGTAAAATTCGGCCATACCCTCGACGCCGCCCTCGCGGCCAATGCCGGACTCTTTAACACCACCGAAAGGTGCCACAGTGGTGGAGAACACCCCGGTGTTACAGGCAATCATGCCGTAGTCGAGCGCCTCTACCACACGATTGGCACGGCGAATGTTTTCACTCATCACGTACGCCGCCAAGCCGTAAGGCGTTTCATTGGCACGGCGAACCACATCTTCCTCATCGGAGAACTTCTGTACCGCCGCCAGAGGGCCAAAAATTTCCTCCTGGGCGATACGCATGGTATCGGTAACTCCAGTGAGGATGGTTGGCGCAAAAAAGTTATCGCCATTGGTCAGCTGCTCACCGCCAATTTCAATTTTTGCGCCGGCCGCAACCGCGTCCTGTACCAGCCCCTGAACCCGGTCCACAGCCCTGCGGAAGATCATCGGGCCCATATTGACCCCTTCATCGGTAGCGTGACCGATCTTCAGGGCGGCAACCTGCTCGCGCAGCTTTTCCACAAACTCATCGTGCACGGATTCGTGCACGTAAATACGGTTGGTGGCCACGCACACCTGGCCCGCATTGCGGAATTTGGTCGCCATACAGGCGCTAACTGCGGTATCCATATCCGCATCGTCAAATACGATAAACGGCGCGTTGCCGCCGAGCTCCATGGACATTTTTTTCACGGTGCTGGCGCACTGGGACATCAACAGCTTGCCCACAACAGTGGAGCCAGTGAAGGTGAATTTGGCCACACG
The DNA here is from genome assembly GCF_052468095.1 of Microbulbifer maximicatervae (SeqCode). Next base: position 132,780 of record NZ_CP174332.1, on the reverse strand, counting down.
GGGATCTTGGGTCAGAACCTTGCCAATTCCCGGAGAATCACTGCCGGTAACTACATTGATAGTCCCCTTGGGCAGGCCCGCTTCTTCCGCCAATTGACACAGCGCCAGAGCAGATAGTGGCGTCTCCAGGGCCGGTTTGATCACCACAGTACAGCCGGCCGCCAGTGCCGGACCCGCCTTGCGGGTGATCATGGCGTTGGGGAAGTTCCAGGGAGTAATACAGGACACCACACCCACCGGCTGGCGGATGGTATTCAGGCGCATGGCCGGGTTGTGGGTCGGGATTGTCTGGCCGTAGGCCCGGCGGCACTCTTCCGCGAACCACTCAATAAAGGAAGCCCCGTAGATAATCTCACCTTTCGCTTCCGCTACCGGCTTGCCCTGCTCCAGGCTAAGGATCATTGCCAGGTCATCGCTGTTATCCACGATCAGCTGGTACCAGCGCTTGAGAACCGCAGCTCTCTCACCGGCTGTACGGCGGCTCCAAGCGGGAAAGGCTTCACTGGCAGCCGCCACCGCCGCCTCGGCATCCTCTGCGGTACCGTCGGCCACACGGCCCAGCAACTCGCCATTTGCCGGGTCACATACATCTACAGTGGCGGCAGCGTCACGCCATTCGCCCGCTATATAGTTCTGAAATTTCAACAGGTCCGAATTTGCAAGTTTCACAGGAAAATTCCTAGTAAATAGATGTTATTAGTAGTATGCGGCGATTCTGGCCGCAGCTGACGGAGGAGAATAGTAGTATTTTTCCAACTAAAGTTTATATTTATCAAACTTTAATTATATCTACAGCCAGAAACCATCTCAGCGCCCCAGGAAGTGCAGCTATGAGCAAAACCAAAAACGCCCTGGGAGGCCGCCTCAGCGATATGGATTTGCGCCTGCTGCGCGTCTTCCGCGAGGTTGTGCACGCCGGAGGCATCACCCCTGCCGAAGTCACCCTGAATATCAGCCGCTCCACGATCAGTGTGCATATCTCCGACCTGGAGACACGGCTGGGTATGCAGTTGTGCTTGCGCTCTCGAGGCAGGGCCGACTTCAAACTGACCCCGGAGGGGGAGGCCTTGTATCGGGCTATTTTGGAGCTCGATGGGCACCTGGATACCTTCAAAAGCCAGGTCAATGCAATTCAATCCCAACTCACCGGTACCCTGCGCCTGGTAATGCCCGACGATGTATTGGAAATACCGCAACTGAACTTGCCCGGAACTATCACCCAACTGCGTGAGAAGGCCCCGCAACTCCACCTGGAAGTACAACTGGCCGCCCCTCAGGAACTCGAGTTGGAAATCCTCGCAGGCCGCGCCGATATCGGTATCAACCCCCTGCACTCACGCCGACCGGGGCTGGAGTACCAACCCCTGTTTTATCACCAATCGATTCTCTATTGCAGTAACAGCCACCCCTGTGCCCAGGTGTCAGCTATTGATGAGGAGCTACTCACCCAGCAGGAATTAGCTGCGCCCAGTCATACTGTTCTCTCTGGTGCGGCGCACCTGTATCGATTGTTTCCCAAGCGATCCACAGCCAACCATATGGCGGCCAGGTTGGCGATGATACTTTCTGGGTGCTTTGTGGGTTTCCTACCGGAATACCTGGCCCGCAGATATGTCGGAGAAGGAACCCTGCTCCCCCTGCTACCGGAAAAGTTTCACTACCAAATACAAAATGCTGCCACCTTCAAAAAAAGTGCAACAACTCATCCCGCTGTGCAGCTTTTTTTGGAAGCCTTGCAAATCAATAGACAGATATAGCCACTGCTGTTTATCCCTAGTGATACTGAAATAATCGAGTCAAGAATCCAGTAAATAGAGAGATAACCATTTCAAAAATTACCAACTACTTATGATCGATCCTCTATTGTGGAAATTGTCATAATAATTAAATAAATTTAAACATAAAAACACAACCAAAAAGTAAATCATCTGTAACTTAATGCGCCACAGTGGTAATCTCCTCCTCCAATAGAATTACAGGGATAACCCGTGATAGATTTTAAAAACTCACCAGTATTTAAACTCAAGCCTATAGATATCTCTGAATCCAGGGATGACTTTAATAAGTTCCTGATCGAGGGGGAGTTTATTTTTGCAGGTTTTAAAACTATTCGCGATCAGGTAGTTTTCACCAACAAACGCATTATTGCCGCCAATGTTCAGGGTATCACGGGCTCAAAAGTAGACTACACCTCTTTGCCTTTCAGCAAGATACAAGCATTTTCTGTTGAGACCGCTGGCACTTTTGATCTGGACTGTGAAATAGAAGTTTATTTAAGCGAGATCGGTAAGGTAAGGTTCGAAATAAGAGGTTCTTTCGATCTTATTCAGTTCAACAAATATATCAGCCAATACATATTGGACTGATATCAACCCTTAGTAAATATACAAAATAACTGGGGCTCAGCAGCCCCCACAACTTTATCAATCAACCCGATAGTAGAGAGGGATGTCCATGTCGCAAATCTGGTTAGAAAGCCTAATTACTGAAAATGCACAACAAGGCTTTGAACTTGCAATGAAACTATCCAGGATGGGAGTTAAGTATACCCAGCCTTCAGATGAAGTACGGGGTAAGCTGAGGTCCGCCTATGAGGAAAATGCAGACAGCCTGATCGCCTCCTCACAGGTTGTTGCCATTAATTTCCAAACTGTTGCAGCAGCCAATAATTACTGGCGCGGCTAAAGGGTTAAGAATGCGTTATCTTTGTAGAACGGGTAACGCATTCTAGCTCTGCAAACATTCAAACAATTTCCCTTCATCTCCTCCTCAATAATTTATGGTCTATTAGTACTACAAACACTCTGATTCTGTACTAAAAATTAGCCATCACTATAGGTAGCTGCGAAATCGTCATATTCACTGTTGACGCTCTCGACCTTGTTGATATTTATAAACATCGCAATACTGTCTTTGGCACAAGATGGATTAACTCAACGATCAGTAATATTGCGCCTCAAATGGGAAGGTGAAAGAGATGGAATACAATGACGATGAAAAGTACTTAATTCAACTTTGGGAAATCCATATCGAGGCCGAATTCGATCTAAAAGATGCCGACACCGCAATTGCTACCATGACAGAAAATCCCGTATTAATTCATGTACCGGTTAATACCGGCGCAACGGGAAAAGAACCCTTACGAAAATTTTATAGGGATATATTTATTCCTCAAATGCCAGCGGATATAAATTTACAGCTTCTTTCCCGCACCGTGGGCAAAGACAGCTTAGTGGATGAGTTTATTCTTCACTTTACCCATTCTATTCGCATGGATTGGTTCGCACCTGGTATCGAAGCAACAGGGAAGAAGCTATCAGTCCCCCATGTGGGAATTATTAGCTTCTCCAATAGAAAAATCAGCTCTGAGCATATTTACTGGGACCAAGCGACTGTCTTGGATCAATTGGGTATATTGCAGTCAGGTCTACCGGTAACAGGAAGTAGTCAATGTCATCGTTTGCTAAATAGTAATGCTCCGGCAAATGAGCTGATACCGTAACCTTCATACCCAAAGGGCAAAATCCAAGCCAACGCCCAGGCTGACCAAATGGTCACACCCAGGCTGAGGAAAGTATCCATAACTGAATCTAAAACGTGAGGACTTGCGTCTAACTACTGTAATTTAAATAAATGATATAGCGATTAGGATTTGCGGTAACATCAGTAGATTACCGTTTTCACTAATAAATTTTACCGAATTGGTAGGGGTAGTTATGCGAACACTTGGAAATTTCCTCTGGTTTATCCTTGGCGGTGTCTTTATGGGACTCTGCTGGTGGTTTTGCTCGCTGATTGCCTTCATCAGTATTATTGGTATTCCCTGGGGAAGAGCCTGCTTTGTAATCGGCAAATTTTCCTTTTTCCCTTTCGGCAAGGAGGCAATTTCCCGAGAAGAACTCACCCTGCGCGGTGATATTGGGACAAGCGGCTTTGGTTTAGTCGGAAATATTATCTGGTTCCTATTGGCTGGTATCTGGCTTGCTATTGGCCACCTTCTGCATGCTATTGCCTGTTTTATTACCATTATTGGTATACCTTTTGGTTTGCAGCACCTTAAGCTTGCGGCAATTTCACTATCTCCGATAGGAAAGACTATTGTCAGCAAGGAAGTAGCCCATTCAGCTAAAATGCGTAATGCAGATGTTGAAGTGACCAGATTAAGAAGTGGTACTTAAGTAAACATACATTAACAATGATACCGTACCAACTTGGGGCTATTACTAAAATAGCCCTGAGTTCTCAAGTCCCACCGCAATAAATTAATAAAAAATTTTTCAGATCAGAAAAATCACTTTATTTATCTTGTTATAAGCAGGCATTACCAATTTAAAGCATTAAATTTTAAGCTGTTTTATCGCTGTCAAATTCAAACTTATTCATTTCGTGTAATACTTAGCCAAACTATAGAAGCTAAATAATAAAATAAGGATATTAAATGAAAAACCTAACAAGACAAATCACTGGCTCAATTATGCTTTCTTTGGGACTTATTGGCCTAAGTGCCTATGCAGAGCCAGTAGAAACTACAGAACCCGCACAAGTTATGCTTTTTGGTAGCTTTCACTTTAGCCACTTCAGCAAACCCAGTAAAGATATGGTGAAAACACAAGTTATTGATGTTTATACCGAAGAAAGTCAAAGGTATTTGGAGGACCTATCCTCACGGATTGCCGCCGACTCGCCAACACATGTTCTTCTGGAATGTCACACCAATGACGAAAGTAAAATGAATCAGCGCTTTGCCAAATATGTCAAGGGTGATCACAAGCTAAATAGAGGAGAAAGCGAACAGCTGGGATTCAGGGTAGCCAAGAAGGCCGGCCTGTCTAAAGTCATCTGCTATGATGCTAGCCAAGATCTCCCCTATGGCGAACTTTTATCCTATCTAGAAAGTAATTCGCCCGAGCGAAAAAAAATAACTGATGAATTTTTGAAGGCTTGGGGCATTCGATTTAATGAGATGCATGCCTCACTGTCATTGGAGGAAATTCTGGACAAGCACAATGACCCCGCTGAGGATAAAATGAACGTAGGTTCCTATATAATGCTCAATGACGTTGGCCAAGGTGATAACTTTATAGGGGCCGATCTATCCTCCAAATGGTGGTCCAGAAACTTCCGTATGTATGCCAATATCCAAGCCGTCGCCCAACCAGGTACCAAAGTTTTCGTTCTAGGTGGACAGGGGCATAGCTCTATAATGAGACCGATGCTCGAATTGGATGATAAACGTAAAACCTGGGATGTCCGCAGTTATTTCTAAAGAAGGCTCAACACCAAAGTCAGCCCCTTAGGGGGAGGAGCCCTGCCACTGGTTTTATAGATAGAGTAGAACTTTATCTAAACCCCAAAGGCAGGGCGCTATGGATATCTATAAGACCTTATTATTCGGTATTCTTTTCAGTCTAATACCACCGTGTACAGCTGAAGAACCCCCTAAAGAAGTACAGGTATCGGCAGGAAAGCTTGAAACACTGCCCTCCCTGACACTGGAAGGACTTGCTGAGCGCCCAATTAATGTATGGCTGCCTGATCAATATCCTACACAGAAACCCTATGCCGTCCTTTATATGCACGATGGACAGATGCTGTTCGACAGTAAAACCACCTGGAATGGTCAGGAGTGGGGCATGGATGAAGTCGCCTCTCGGTTAATAGCAGAAAAGAAGGTACGTCCCTTCATAGTTGTCGCTATCGATAACATTGAGACACTTCGCCACGGTGACTACTTCCCCCAGAAAGCTCGGAGTTTTTTGCCTAAAGAAGCTTCACAGGTCCAACATCCATTTAGCCAAGCCGAATTGCGTGGAGATCTTTACTTACAATTTTTGGTGACCAAGGTTAAACCCTATATTGATAGTCATTACGCTGTGAGTGGTGATCCCATCGACACCTTTATTGCCGGCGCGAGTATGGGAGGATTGATATCACTCTATGCGGTCACAGAGTACCCCGAAGTGTTCTCTACGGCTGCAGCTATATCCACCCATTGGCCAGGGATTAACCCTAACGACAAACTACCAATAGCTGAGGCTATTCGCGACTATCTAGAGGCAAATTTACCTAAGCCTGGAAATCACCGGTTTTATTTTGACCATGGTACAGAAACCCTGGATGCTTATTACCCGCCTCTGCAACGGGCTGTGGATAAAATCATGCGCCAGAAAGGGTATTCCTCTTCAAATTGGCAAACCCTAGTATTTGAGGGTCATGCCCATGATGAGAAATCATGGAATTCTAGACTCGGTGAAATATTAATATTCCTATTTGGAAACCCTCAAACAGACGCTTGAATTACTTTTTTATTTCAGATGCCGGCGTCTATATAAATAAAAGACATAGTTGCCGGCAATCCAACTTATCCCTTAAGACTACTTTGCTACTTTGTGGCATCCAACAATAGTTCTGCAACTACACTTCTCTATCAAGCTCCCAATAGTTTTTGGCAGACAAATAACTATTGCGATTGAAGCTTTTCCTAACGCATTACTTCTCCTGCGACAAGAATGAAACGTAAAAGCCGAACTGTTCTTTTAATACCTGGAATTTTTGATCGAGGAACCTCCTTACTTAGAATGCAGCACGAATTAGCTGCCGAAAATTATGACGTACACTATATCCACCTACGCTATAACTCCGGCTGGCATGGTATGGAACACCTTTCGTCCCAGCTTCTCGCAAAATTGGAGCACATCGTAGATAAAGAAACTACCTGTACCCTGGTGGGATTCAGCATGGGAGGGATAATCGCTCGGTATTATTTACAAGCCCTTAATGGTTTGGAGCGGGTGCATAAATTTATATCAATTTCCTCTCCCCACCATGGTAGTTACTGGGCAAACTTTCTTCCTTACAAAGGTGGGAAACAATTGCGGATCGGCAGTGATTTTTTACGCGCGTTGAACTTAGGCATTCAAAAATTGGAGGTTACCGAACCGGCTTCAATCTGGACACCCTATGACATAACCATTATGCCCCATAGTAGTGCTATCCTGGGCTTGGGAACATCCTACGAAGTTCCAGTGATACTACATCGAATGATGCCGCTAAGTAGCAAGGTAATTTCATTACTAAAACAGGAAATTAAATCAGGATTGAATTAAGAAGCTCACTGACAGAAACTAGCTTTAATTTGATGAGTTTAACGAGAAGTAAGGCATGGACAGCCCAGAAGAAAAAACTTCGATTACAGATAAGGCAATTCACAACTACTATCGAAAATTTGAAAGCCTGATTGCCTTAATTTTGACTTTTATTATTGTTGTAATCGTAATAGTCGCGATCAGCCGATTGGGATACTCTGTATACAATATGTTACTGGTGGGCATGCAGGACCCTCTGGACCACAAGGTATTTCAAACAATATTTGGCGAGATTATTACTTTACTGATTGCACTGGAATTTAGCCATACACTTCAATATGTAGTTACACGTCAACAGAGTATTATTCAAACCAAAGTTGTCGTACTTATTGCTATTTTGGCTTTATCCAGAAAATTTATTATTTTAGATCTGGATAAGGTCAATGCTGGCGAGCTTTTGGGATTATCTACTGCCACTCTCGCACTGGGCCTTACTTACTTAATATTGAAGCTTAAAAATAGTAACTAAGGGTACTTTTGTAAACCAGACAGTAATCCAGGGTGGAGGAACACCTCCACCCTCTCACTATTTTAACTATCCTCACGTAGAGCGTGATGTAACTTTACCGGTGGGGTCTTACGGGCTTTCTTACTGCGCATGCGCAAATTGAGGAACTCCACAGCCATTGAAAACGCCATGGCAAAGTAGATATATCCCTTAGGTACATGGACATCAAACCCTTCAACCACCAGAGTTAAGCCCACCATAATTAAGAAGGATAGTGCCAGCATTTTCACAGTAGGATGACGATCAACAAAATCCCCGATTGGTTTAGCCGCTACCAACATAACGATTACCGCCAGAATAATCGCTATTGCCATGATTGAGATCTCGTCGACCAATCCCACAGCGGTAATTACAGAATCCAAGGAAAAGACAATATCCAATAGTGCAATTTGTAGTAGCACCATCCAAAATCCCGCACTGCCCAGCGAGGATGCACTCTCCTCTTCACCCTCGAGACTATTGTGAATTTCATGGGTAGCTTTAGCGATTAGGAACAGTCCTCCGCCAACCAAAATAATATCGCGCCCTGAAATTTCCATGCCATAGATGCTAAATAGCGGCTCGACTAAGCCCATAATCCATACAATAGAGAAAAGCAGTGCCAACCGGGTCACCATTGCCAGAGTAAGACCGATAAAGCGCGCGGGCTCTCTCTGTTTTGGAGGCAACCGTCCAACCAAAATGGAGATAAAGATAATATTATCGATACCCAGCACTATCTCCAGCGCCGCCAACGTGGCCAATGCTATCCAGGCCTCAGGGCTGGCTATCCACTCAAACATACGGTCTAATCCTTATATAATTTATTATTTAATAAGCCTTTAATGGACAAATACTTTATTTTTCTATTCTGGCTTTATCACTTCAAAATCTAGGTATCTTCCTCCAGCCAAGCTTTCGCCTCAGTTTCTGATTCAAATGTTCGATATTCACCACCAATAAACCAGCTACCTACTTTTCCGGCGACTTTTAGCCAGCGTTTATCTGAAAGTACGGCAACCCGGTTAAACTCCCGGCCGTATTCAATACCCAACTTAAAATCATCCCAAGCCGCCCGAGGCTCCCACCCCTCCAATTCTCGAGCATCCATAAATACGTTTATCTTTGGGTGCTCAACTTTTTCTATTGCTGCGGTCAACATTGGTACCATGGTTTCGTAATCATCATGGGTCAACTTACCACGGGCCTTCACAGTAAGGAAAATAAAATCGGATTTCTGTTCCAAACCGATAGACACACCATGGGACGTAACAGTCATAAGACACCTGTAAATCTTTTACGAATTATCACTACATAATCCATACTTTAATCATCGAAAAAGCCATGAATTCATGAGTTAAGATAAAAAGATCATATTAATTGAAAGGTGATAGGTTTAAGTATTTGAATAGCTACTCTCTTACAAGCTGATAGTATCAGAACCACTGCCATCAAACTGTACCAGACAGAACTCATTTCCAAAGGGGTCAGTTAATGAAGACTTAACTCCCCATTCTTTTTGCCGGATTTCACCCTGTATCTGTCCACCAGCATCAACCACCTGCTCTATTGCCAGAAGCAAATCCTCTACAACAATATCCATATTTACCGGCGTCCAGTGCCGATCATAGCTACCTATATTTTTTTTACTGTTTATCGGCCAGATCCCCGAATCCCTTTGCTGTAGAAATATAGGCACAGTGCCACCGAGCATCTCAATCATATCCGTTCCCAGGCGGCGACCTTCGTAGAGGCCAAATGCATCTCGATAAAAATTGATCGCCCGGTTTAAGTCATCGACATCAATGTTGAGAAGTACTTGCATTGTGATATACGACCCACAAAACTCTGCTTTAGTCAGCTCCTGCTGGCTTGGGTTCTCCACATTGCCAGCAGTAATCAAAAGCTGCACCGTTATCTTCCCCACATGCCTGGCAGAACCAGCTATTCGAATCCACCTCAGCCTCAGCCAGGACCTGTCGGGCTCGCTCCAAATCGCGGTCACGCTCTAACCATAATTCTGGCCAAACCTGGTTGGGGGCTAATTCACCAGTAGCCCCCTGGGCATATTCATTTTTTAATCGTGTTTTTATTCCCGCAACTTCAAGTCGACTCTTTGCCAACTCAACCAACAAGCGGTTTTCATGGGTATAAATAAGTTTCATAATTGGGCCGCACAAATATCAGGAATCCCCAGATTACACAGCTATTAATCTGCAAACAAACCCGGTTTCTGCCAAGCCGGCAATCCCTGAAAATTCTCAGCGCACACCGATCAAACCACAATTTTCATATTCACAGTATTTCTCTTCTCCAACCGTAATGATCTCCAGAATAGACTCTACGGAGTCAACTGCTGAACGGCTGTTCAATAGAATTCTGCCTGAGCGATTGGCAATATATTCAAGGACAATTTTTCCTTTTCTATTGCGATGCTCAGCAATTTTCTGCCCTTTTTTGACTTGATCACCACGATTGACAAATAGCCTGATCCACTCTCGTTGCCTCTGCTTGAGATTGTTATTGTGAGACATACTCGTATAAATTTTTTCTGCGCTAACAAGCCCTGCTATTTCGCCAAAAATTGGCGCTTTTTCAGCATGGGCATAGGTCGCACCAATGGCACTTAAAGCCACGAATAGAACGGTAGTTTTGTTCAAATCAGCACCCCTACACGCTATAAAACTCGTGAACTGGAATACTCATATCCTGAAAATGTCGCCCCAAACTTTTCTCAGGGCAATAAGTTAGGTATAGCTGACTAGATAATTCACGCCAGAAAATCCACTGCGCGTCGATCCGGCTGCTGGTATTAAGGTAGGGGGAGATAAACACTGACTACACCGGAGCCCTGTATGTCTAGTGGCAATTCCGGGGTGAGTGGGAAAAATGCATGAGGACCGGGAATCCGGCCCTCAAAGCTGAGAAGCTAACTCAAATCAATCCAGGTGGACTTGAGTTCACAGTACTTATCCAGCGCGTGTAGCGACTTATCGCGGCCATTTCCAGACTGCTTAAAACCGCCAAATGGTACGGTGATATCACCGCCAAAATAGTTATTTACCCAAACAGAGCCGGCGTATATATCCCGGGCCATACGGTGGGCACGCCCCAGGTTATTGGTCCAGATACCCGCCGCCAGGCCGTAGATTGAGTCGTTGGCAATGGCGAGTGCTTCTTCCTCTGTCTCGAACTCGATAACAGACAGTACCGGGCCAAAGATTTCTTCACGGGCGATCGTCATGTCACCGGTGACATCGCGAAATACCGTTGGCTCATAGTAGTAACCGCCTGCTACTTCATCTACCGGTTTGCCGCCGCAAACCAATTGCGCACCCTGCTCCAGGCCCTTGGCCACGTAAAATTCGACCGTATCAAACTGGCTGCGATCGATCAGGGCACCCATACGGGTACTTGGGTTTTGCGGATGCCCGGGCTTAAAGCACTCTGCAGCTTTAGCCACCTTTTGAATAAATTCATCGGCAATAGATTTTTCAACCAGCAGACGTGATCCGGCGGTGCAGGTCTCCCCCTGGTTGTAGAAAATGGCCAGGGCCGCCGCTTCGGCCGCCTTATCCAGATCTGCATCGGCAAATACAATATTCGGGCTTTTACCGCCGAGCTCAAGGAAAGTACGCTTGAGGTTGGACTGACCTGAGTATTCGGTCAGGGTTTTGCCTACTTCGGTGGAACCCGTAAAGGTCAGGCAATCGATATCCATATGCAGGCCCAAGGCCTTGCCCAAGCTACTTCCCGGCCCCGGTAGCACATTTAACACACCATCTGGCAGGCCCGCTTCCTTAGCCAGGCCCGCCAGCTTAATCGCGGTCAGCGGTGTGTTAGACGCGGGCTTCAGGATAACGCTGTTGCCGGTGGCCAGGGCCGGCCCCAGTTTCCAAGCGGTAGTGGATAAAGGGAAGTTCCAGGGCACAATGGCGGCCACCACCCCCAGGGGCATACGGGTAACCAAGCCCAGCTCACCGGGGCCGGTCGGGGCCACTTCATCGTAAATCTTGTCGATTGCTTCACCGCTCCAGCGAATCGTAGTGGCCGCTCCAGGGACATCCACGGCCATGGTATCGCCAATCGGCTTACCCGCATCGAGGCTCTCGAGCAGGGCAATTTCCACCAGGTTCTCTTCAATCAACTCTGCAAAGCGCACCATAATTTTTTTGCGCTGCATTGGCGGCATTTTCGACCAGACGCCAGACTCAAAGGTTTCCCGAGCCACCTTTACCACCAAGTCCGCGTCATTTGGACCGCAACTGGCAATTTGCGCCAGCTCTTCACCATTTGCGGGATTAAAAGTGGCGCGAGTTTCACCGGAGAGGGCATCGACATAGCTGCCATTGATAAAGGCACGGCCCTCGATCTTCAGTGAGGCCGCCAGAGCCTGCCATTCCTGCAGGTTTTGGGGGATATTATTTTTCGCTGACATGACACACCTCATTTAATTTGGAGATAGTTTTCCCGGTTATATCGAAAATGTGATCACAAATCAAAGGGCTGAAGTCATTCTAAACTAGGGAGCCTCTGAATAACTCCGTGATACCTCTGGCATGCAGAGCGGTTTACAATCAAGGCGCGGCTTCGTAGGAATGTCTAGACCTTTCAAGAAGTCGCAACACGGAGTGTGAATCGCTCTGCAAGCCCCGAAGGGCGGGCCTTGAAGGCCACAGCTGCTGCGTTGCAGCTCTTGCCAAGGGCTACGGCCATTCGCGGCGAGCTGCGCCTAACATCTGCAGCCTTCAAGACCCGCAGAGGCATTACGGAGTTATTCAGAGGCTCCCTAGGCCACCTGCGTTTCCACACGCAGCCAATCATCTTCCAACTGCATCGCCAGATTATCGCCGTGGTGTAACTCGCCCACTCCTGCCGGTGTGCCCGTCAAAACCACATCGCCGGGTTCGAGCGTAAAGTAACTGCTGACATAGGCCACCAAATCGAGAATTGGTGTCAGCATATTTTCGGTTTCACCCTGCTGGCGCAGCTCACCATTCAGCCATAGGGAATAGCTGAGCTTGTCCCAGTCCGGCAACCAATCGAGTTTCACAAAGGGAGAAAGTGGGCATGACTTGTCGAAACCCTTGGCCTTTTCCCAAGGATGTCCCGCTTTTTTCAGCTTCGTCTGGAGGTCGCGCAAAGTTAAATCCAGGGACAGGCCCAGCCCTGCAATTGCCCCAGGGACTTCTGCCACGTTGGCATTACTCAATCGCTTGCCTATCAACAGGGCGAGTTCCCCCTCAAAGTGGCAACTGCCGCGCCCCACCGGTAAATGGATTGGCTCGGCCATAGGCACCACTGCTGTCGCCGGCTTGATAAATAGCAGGGGTTCTTCTGGCACCGGATTATTTAACTCAGCCGCGTGGTCTGCGTAATTACGCCCCACACAGACAACCTTCCCCAGACCAAACGGTACTTCACTGCCACAGGTAAATTGATGTTGGTACATAGATAAACAAGATAGTTAGGATAGAAATTTCGAATAAAGCCTTGGAGGCTGCATGTGCTATGATCGCGCCTTCGCCAAAATTGCGGCACCCCCGAAGAAGTGATCTAAGCACTTTGCACCTGTTATTCGCACTCAGTGAAGAGATAGTTTATGGCTCCGCACAGTTCCGATCAAAAGAAGTCCCTGCAAAAAGATAAAATCCGCATCCTTTTACTGGAAGGCGTACACCAGTCCGCCGTCGACTTACTCAGCTCCCGAGGCTACACCAATGTGGAGTACCTCAAGACCTCCCTGCCTGAAGATCAATTGATCGAGAAAATTGCCGATGCGCACTTTATCGGTATTCGCTCGCGTACCCAGTTAACCCGCAAAGTGTTGGAACATGCGTCCAAGCTGATAGCCGTAGGCTGTTTTTGCATCGGCACCAATCAGGTGGATTTACAGGCGGCGACGGAACTGGGTATCGCGGTATTTAATGCGCCCTACTCCAACACTCGCAGCGTTGCCGAGCTGATTATTGCCGAAACTATTTTTATGCTGCGCGGTATTCCAGAGAAAAATGCTGTGTGTCATCGCGGCGGCTGGCAGAAATCAGCGGTGGGCTCATATGAAGCCCGGGGCAAAACCCTGGGCATTATCGGCTACGGTGCTATCGGCTCACAGGTTTCTGTTATGGCCGAAGCTATCGGGATGCGAGTCAGGTTCTACGATGTGATTACCAAGTTGCCGCTGGGCAATGCCACCCAAGTAAACTCACTCCCGGAATTGTTGGCGGAATCCGATGTGGTCTCCCTGCACGTACCAGAGTTGCCTTCCACCAAAATGATGATGGGCGCCGAGCAGATCGCGCAGATGAAGCCCGGCAGTATTCTCCTCAACGCTTCTCGCGGCACGGTGGTAGATATTGATGCCCTGGCAGAAGCACTGAAGAGCAATCACCTGGCCGGTGCGGCGATCGATGTCTTCCCGGTTGAGCCCCGTGGCAACAGCGACGAATTCGTCTCTCCCCTACGCGGAATCGATAAGGCACTGCTGACCCCTCACGTAGGTGGCTCCACTGTGGAGGCCCAGGAGAATATCGGTACAGAAGTATCGGAGAAACTCGCTCACTACTCCGATAACGGCACCACCACCAGCTCTGTGAACTTCCCGGAAGTAGCACTGCCCGGTCACCTGGATACCCACCGCCTTCTGCATATTCACAAAAATGTGCCCGGTGTACTGAGCGCCATCAACCAGGTGTTCTCAGAAAATGCTATCAATATCTCCGCACAGTTCCTGCAAACCAATGAGGCAGTGGGCTATGTAGTGATCGATGTGGACGCAGAGTATTCTGATCTGGCACTGGAGAAATTGAAGAGTATCCCCGGCACCCTGCGCTGCCGCGTGCTTTTCTAAGCCTTTCGGTCGTTGGCGGGTACCCACAAATACCCGCCAATGACACGCCAATCGGAGCCTTCCTCGCGGTAAAAAAGATTGATCCCCCCCGGCCACCGCTTCTACAATGGCCAGACCTATTCTTTTGCTTCAGGCCCAGGTGACCACATCCGCGTGCCACCCCTGAACCAAAGCCAGAGTTATCCACAGCAGGTGCTCCCTTGCGTAGTAATGATTCCGCCTCAACCGGCCTTCTCGCCGGGATTTCCGCCTTCCTCATTTGGGGGCTGGCGCCACTGTACTTCAATAAATTACAGGATATTCCCGCTGCGGAAATCCTAGCCCACCGCAGTATCTGGTCGCTGGTACTCGCTATTGGTATTCTGCTGATTGTACGCAAGATGCCGGATTTTCTGGCAACCTTACGCGACGGCAAGAAGATGCGGATGCTGGCCCTGACCACGGTATTGATCGGCGGTAACTGGCTGGTGTTTATCTGGGCGATCAATAACGGCCATTTGCTCGAAGGCAGCCTGGGTTACTATATCAATCCACTGATCAATATTTTGCTGGGGGTCCTGTTCCTGGGTGAGAAACTGCGGCGACTGCAATGGATCGCTGTGGCACTGGCAGCTACCGGCATTGCCTATGAGCTTTGGCAGTTTGGTCGCATACCGATCATTGCCCTGTTCCTGGCCTGCTCCTTTGCGCTATACGGTTTGGCCCGCAAGCAGGCCCCTGTGGAAAGTCTCACCGGCCTCGCGGTGGAAACTCTCTTTATATTGCCAGTGGCCGTAATCTACCTGTTTTGGAGCGACAGCCCCACCAGCAACTTGCTGAACAACAGCCTGGAGTTAAACAGCTTACTGCTCTTTGCCGGCCCCATTACCCTGGTTCCCCTGCTGCTGTTTACGATCGCCGCGCGCAGGCTCAACTTATCGACATTGGGCTTCCTGCAATACATCGGTCCCACACTGATGCTGGTGGTCGCCACCCAGGTATTGGGCGAGTCTTTCAGCGAAGAAAAGCTCACCACCTTTATGTTTGTTTGGCTGGGTCTAGCGCTCTACTCAGTCGACGCATTGGCACAGCGGAGAAAGCTGCATCTACAAGGTAAGGCAGCGCTTTAACGGTAAAACCTGTGTAAGAATGGCCACCTAAATTAACCAAAGGCGGCCATCATGAATTACTCGCCGACAGCCAACCCACCTCAAGTGCGACTGCTACCCAGCAGGCAGCGGTCGCTGACTGTTTTGCTCGCTACTCTGCTTTGGACCCTGCTACTCAGCTTCGGCTGGAAAGGTACTTATACAGAGCTCCTACTGCAAACCAGCACAGCTGCCATATCAGCACTGATTACTTTTTGCCTGTTCGAGCAATGGCCGCGCAACTTGCCTCAACGATTACCTCGCTGGGTAATACAGGTGGTGGGTGTGGCAATCTCTATTCCACTATCGCTGCTAATCCTGTCTCCTGCCTTGACAGAACCGGAGGCACTTCCACTTTGGCAGGACCACAGCCGACACTGGAGTTTTCTCCTGATAGCGGTGACCGGCATGTTACTCGGGCCCTGGCTCGCTATGTCTGCGCTGTTGCGCCAGCGGGATATTGCTGTACGAGAGCAGGCGCAACTTTTTGAACGGCAGCGGGGCGCCCTGGAGCACCAGGCGCTCAATGCGCGGCTGCGTTTATTGCAATCCCAGGTGGCCCCACACTTCTTATTTAATACACTCGCCAATGTACAAGAGCTGGTAGAGTCTTCATCCCCTCAGGCACCCACACTACTGAACAACCTGATTGCCTACCTGCGCGCCGCAGTACCGAGACTTGAGTCGGAGCAAAGTACCCTCGAGCAAGAGCTAACTCTGGTGCAGGCTTACCTGGGCCTGATGCAAATGCGTATGCCGGATCGCCTGGAATTTTCTATCAACGCTGATGACGAGGTGCGAAGTCAGTCTTGCCTGCCCATGTCTCTGATGTCACTGGTTGAAAATGCCGTCCGCCATGGCATAGACCCCAGTGAGGAAGGGGGACGTATTGATATTGAAATAAAGCTGGAACAGGGCCTCTGTATTGCCACCGTCACCGATAGCGGTATCGGCATCCAGGACAATTCCAACAGTCTCGGGACAGGGTTGGCAACTTTGAGAGAGCGGCTACAACTGACCTATGGCGATAGTGCAGGCTTGCGTTTGATCGACCAACAGCCCACAGGTCTTTGTGCCGAATTGCTATTCCCCGCCGAGGAGCAAATATGAGTGCCACGCCCACCACCGCCTTAGTAGCTGACGACGAACCACTGCTGCGCCAGTCTTTGGTCCGCAAACTCAAAAGTGTCTGGCCGGAGCTGAAGGTTGTTGCGGAGGCCCGCAATGGTCGTGAAGCCGTAAAACTATTTGAAGAAAAGCAGCCCGATATCTGTTTTCTGGATATCCATATGCCGGGTAAGTCCGGCATTGAGGCAGCCCAGAGTATCGGGCGTCGGGCCCATTTAGTTTTCGTTACCGCATACGACAACTACGCCGTGGAAGCTTTCAGGCAGGGTGCACTGGACTACCTGGTAAAACCGGTAGAGATTGAGCGGCTCGCCGATACCGCCGAGCGGCTTAGGGAAAGGCTCAGCAGTTGCAAACCCGTCAATCATCAGCAGGAGTTACTCGAGCAATTAGCGAGACAGCTTCAATCCAAGGAAGACAAACCATACCTGCGCTGGATTCGCGCTTCCATAGGCCAGCAATTGCGGATGATACCAGTAGAAGATGTGCACTATTTACGTTCAGATGAGAAGTATACCCTGGTCGCCTGGAGCGAATCCGGCAATAACAATCTGGAAGCCTGTATTCGCACACCATTAAAGGATCTAACCCACCAACTTGACCCCGAACTCTTTGCCCAGGTTCATCGCTCTGTTGTCGTCAATTTAAAGGCCGTTCACCATGTAATAAGGGACGGAGATACCGCTCAAATTACCTTGCTAAATAGGGAAGAAATACTCCCCGTAAGCCGGCGTTACTTGCATCTATTCCGCCAAATGTAATCAGTCTGTCAGTAGGGGGCATTTAAAATCCAATATTTTCTCCGATGTAGGTCCGTAGAGATTTTCCCGAATTTAGTGGACAGCATTAATTCTTGAACGAGAATTACATAAATCTCCATAAGATTGCCGGAAAGTTCAATGAGCCGCCACTTCCTTTTCCTTGCCATTCTGACACTTGCATTTATCTCGGAAAATATATTTGGCCAGGACAAAACCAACGACATAAAGTTTGAAACACTAGTTTCCTCTACAAAGGACTGGGAAGGACATTCCCTACCAAAAGTGAAACCGGGGCAACCGGAATTAACGATTGTTAGCGTTACTATTCCGGTGGGCGAACAGATGCCCGTACACAAGCATCCAGTGCTAAATGGTGTCTATGTAGCAGAGGGCACTTTAACCATTGTACTCCCAGGACAGAAAGAAACGCTTACTCTGGGGGCAGGTAAGGCATTTATCGAAGTTACCGATAAATGGCATTATGGGCGCAATGATGGTGATACTCCGGTAACTATTATTCTCTTTTACTCGGGCCTGGAAGGACAGCCAACCACCGTCTATAAAAATCCTGATGACAAACTAAGTTAATAGCAGCCTAAATCCTGATCCTTTACAAGGCCTGAGTCCACGTCATCTACAGACTTGACCAAAATTTTTAATCATCTTTTTGTACGTTTAAAAATGTCTGCATATCCTTGGTATGTATTTTCCGCACCGACTGGAATCTATAAAACCATGCGACTGATCGTTGATATATTTGCCACTCTTGCCCTCGGGGTGTTCTTTGCGATTTCAAGCCTGGCCGAGCAGCCTGAATCTCTGAAGCGTTACCCACCTTATGTGGAAGATGATGGCAAAATGCACATTTACTTTTGTGGAACTGGCACGCCAGATCCGGCCTATCAATACTTGCGCCATCCCGCCTGCGTTGCTATTCGCAGCAGTGGGAAACTATTCCTCGTCGATGCCGGCGAAGGAGCTACAGCAAGAATTGGCCAGCTCGGCCTTAATCTCGCCCAGCTGGACCCCATTTTTATTACCCACTGGCACTCGGATCACTTTGGTGGTTTGGCCATGGTGATCAACGAGTCCTGGTTTGTTGGTGCCGACTCGCCTATTAATGTCTACGGACCCTACGGCATCCATCGCATTTTGGATGGAGTTAACAAGAGTTTTGGGCCGGACATCCTTTTTCGATCGGCAAATAGGCAGGGAATTCTCGATCCAGTCCTAGCGGTCGCCACTCCCCACCTAGTGAATATTGCCGGGGATCAAAGCGAGGTCGTACAAGATGTGTGGCACCACAGGGATACTTATGTCTCTGTGTTTGCCGTACATCACGAACCGGTTTTTCCCGCATTTGGTTACGAGATACGTTTTGGCCCCTGTAAAGTCATCATTACTGGTGATACCCATGTTTTCGATGCGCTAGAGCCAATTGAACGGGATGCCGATCTACTGATTTCTGAGGCTCTCAGCTATGCCCAATACATCAGCAAGCTGAAGCAAACCGGGGATAATCGTCGCGCTCGTTTGCGATATGAGAAGGCAAATCAAATTATCCACTACCATTCCAATACTCTGGACATTGCCAAGATGGCAACCAAAGCGGGAGTAAAATCGGTTGCCTTAACACACCTAATACCACCCCCCGTTACTGAAGCTGACAAGATCGGCTTTATTAAGGGAATGCGAAAATTCTATTCGGGCCCAATTCGGGTAATGGATGACCTGGATGAAATTGTGCTATCGGACAATGGACAGGGTACCTGTAAGGTTGAATACCCTACTAACAGAGTTCCCACAAGTGCAAAACAGACTTCGGAGAAAAGTGATAAACCCCGCAAGAAGCCAGCCTCCACACCGAGTCCCTCCGAATCCAAGAAAGCCAGTCAACAACCCGATTAACAGCAGGCTAAACAGTGTTAGCCGCATACAGTTGGCGGCTCAAAAATCATCTGGATGGCCATACCATCCCAAATCACTTATCTCACTATTCCGCACTTCAAACCACGCTTTCCGCAGCCCATGCCTAGCTGGGTAGCGCACAACTCAATATTCCAATAGGTTTCTTTGCATACAGTGACTCTAAAGAGACCACCATGGCGTCAATAGCTAGTACCCCACACCCAATAATCGTAGTACCGCTAGAGATACAGAAGCTTTACCTCTATTCACAACAGAACAACACCATAAGTACGTCTTTGCTGACCATATTCTTCTTATGAAATTCTAGCTGATTACCGTGGTTGGAAGTTCACCGTAGCACCCTTTATATAGCTACAGCAACTAGGACCCAACCAACTTTTGGCTCTCTATCTGTCAATTTGATTTTACAAGGATATAAAATGACTCAAAAAGAATATGCCAGACTTTCTGGGCTTATTTATTTACTTGTTATATTGCTGGGAATATTTTCTTTAGTATACGTGCCTTCTCAAATTCCCACAGCGTGGGAAAATGCATCTTTAACAGCGCAAAACATCCTGGAATATGAATTTCTATATAGAATAGGAATTTTAGGCGGGATACTTCTCTACATACTGTTTTCAATACTGCCACTAGCTTTATATCGCACATTTGAATCTGTAAATAGAGAATGTGCGTTGTTAATGGTTATTTTTGTCCTCATCAGCATTCCATTTACTCTACTCAATATAGTTAACAAAGTTGATGTTCTCACACTTATTAGCGGAGCAGAATATCTCCTAACTTTTGAAAAAGAACAAATTTATACTCAGGTATTATTGTTATTAAAATCGTATAGTAACGGAATCCAAATCATCCAGGTACTCTGGGGATTATGGTTACTTCCTTTCGGATACCTGGTCTACAAATCAAACTTACTACCAAAAATACTGGGCATACTATTAATGGTAGGATGCCTTAGCTATTTAGTAAGATTCTGCGCAAATATACTTTTCCCTGAATATCAAATCCCCGCTTTTATTAGAGTACCCGCCTCTCTAGGGGAGATCGGAACCTGTCTGTGGTTACTAATTATGGGCGTTAGAACCCCACCAACTATTACCGAATCAAATCAAAAGTTATCTACCAGTAAGATCGAGGGAATGTCATGAACGATAAAGACAAATTAAAGAGCACATCGACCAAGCTCACTGACAATCATATAGATGTTAGGATTAAAATAGCCGGGCTATGGGCTTCAGTAGTACTACTTTACATCTACGGGGATTTCTTTGGGCTATTTAAGACAGGAAAAATAGATAGAATAATTGAGGGGTTCGGGCCATTTGGAACAGTCACACAAGAGTCACTACTTGCTGTATCAATCATCGTGTCACTCCCCTGCATTATGGTTGCTCTTACTTTATTACTTAAACCATCTATCTCTCGCTGGATAAATATTATTACATCCTCAGTTTTCATTATTTTCTTATTTGTAACATTTTTAATGTCCACCTGGTATTTCTACTTCTATCTGGGATTTATCGAGATTATTCTCAAATTAGCTATTATTTGGCTGGCTTGGCGCTGGCCTCATGAGGAGTATTAATAGAGTTTTTGACCAAAGGAGAAGGAAAGAACATATTGTACTTGGGCACCGCCGCATAAGGCATGGATGGCGTCTTCAACCTTATCGGGGAAATTTACAGAGCGTTCATTTCTTCTAACTAAGTAGATTCGCTAAGGCTTTCCGAGTGAAAAGTGCAGGTCAAAACTCTGCGAGTTGAGCGATACAAGTTATCGCTCACAGCCTATTTGGTTAACCACTCATCCATCGCCGCTAATATTTGATGGCGATAAGGTTGGGTTTCGTTAATCATCTGGTGCCGAGCGCCGCGTATCAATACCCGGTGGCAATTGGGAAAACGATTTCGAACAGCATGAAGACCATAACGCCAATCAACGGTTTTATCATCCGTTCCCTGAACCAAAAGGATCGGGCGCGGGTTGCGTGCCGTGCGGGGAAATGTCTGCAACCAATCCACCATCGCCCTGAGCCAGCTCATAGAGATTGATTGAGATTGAAGGGGGTCCCTGAGTGCCTGACGTCGAGAAAACTCTACATCGTGGGTATTAATTGTAAAGGCCCGGCCGGGTTCGCGGATAAACAGGCGGCCCACATAATATTTCCAGCGATTTAGCCAAGCCCAGTTTGACGGCCTTACCAAGGGAGCCAACAAAAAGACCTTATCCAGAGGCTGCCAGCGGCTGTATTGCAGATGGGCCAGTAGTGCAGCGCCACCGGTGCTCTGGCCCATTGCATGCCAGGGCCCGGGCAACTTATTTCGCGCAACTTCCAACAGTCCATCAAACGCCTGGCGGTATTGCAGGAAAGTATGGATAGCGACACGCTCACCACTGGATAAACCATGTCCGGGGAAATCAAAAATCACTACATTGAGATCCCGCTCCAGGCCAAAGCGGATTGCCGGACCATAAATACCTGTATGATCAAAATAGCCGTGGCAAATAAACAAAGTGCCCTTGGGATTCTCGACCATCCAATACTGTGAAACCAGTTCAAATCCGGCAACTTTAAAAGTGCCGACTCCAGTCTTATGGGCTCGGGGAAAATGCAAATCGTAAAAATTACGATAATCCCGCAGCTCTTTGCACAGAGGGGTTTCGTCAGCGCCAAAATCCAGTTCAGGCAACTTCTGACGCAATGCAGAGTAGTCCGGTCGCTTTATTACCGGGCTATTATCGTAGGTGCTGAGGTCTTGCAAAGTATCCATTAGTGCAATGGTACTGCATTTTGGCGGTAGGGGTAGTGATATCGTAGCGGGAAAGACAACCTGAAAAGAAAAAAGGTGGGCATAGAGCCCACCTCTTCGCAACAGTGGATGACCGTTACTTGATTTGCGGCTCCAGCTCACCAGCAGCGTAGCGTTCGCTCATAACATCGAGGCTAACAGGGCGAATCTTGCTGGCATTACCAGCTGTGCCAAACGCCTCATAACGAGCGATACAGATTTCCTTCATCGCTTGCATAGCGGCTTTGTAGAACTTACGCGGGTCAAACTCAGATGGGTTCTGAGCCAGGAAGCGACGTGTGGCACCAGTCGAGGCCAAGCGCAGGTCGGTATCGATATTGACCTTGCGCACACCGTACTTGATACCTTCACAGATCTGCTCAACAGGAACGCCGTAGGTTTCCGGGATCTCACCACCAAACTCATTGATTACAGCCAGCCACTCCTGGGGTACAGAAGAGGAACCGTGCATTACCAGGTGGGTGCCTGGAATACGAGCGTGAATCTCTTTGATACGGTCGATGGCCAGGATGTCCCCTGTGGGCGGACGAGTAAACTTGTAAGCACCGTGGCTGGTACCACAGGCAATTGCCAGGGCATCCACCTTGGTCTTCTGTACGAAGTCAGCGGCCTCTTCCGGATCGGTCAGCAGCTGGTCGTGGGACAGCTTGCCCTCAGCGCCAACACCATCTTCCTCTCCCGCCATACCTGTTTCCAGGGAACCCAGGCAGCCCAACTCACCTTCAACGGAAACACCACAGGCGTGGGCCATATCCACCGCGCGCTTGGTGACATCTACGTTGTACTCGTAAGAAGCCGGGGTCTTGCCGTCTTCCTCAAGGGAACCGTCCATCATCACTGAGCTAAAGCCCAGTTGGATAGAGCGCTGGCAAACGGCGGGGCTGGTGCCGTGATCCTGGTGCATAACTACCGGGATCTCAGGGAACTCCTCAATAGCGGCAAGAATAAGGTGGCGCAGGAAGGGAGCGCCGGCGTACTTGCGGGCGCCCGCAGAGGCTTGAACGATTACTGGAGAATCGGTCTCTTTGGCCGCTTCCATAATCGCACGCATCTGCTCTAGATTGTTTACATTAAATGCAGGTACACCGTAGCCATGCTCTGCGGCATGGTCCAACATTTGGCGCAGGCTGATAAGAGCCATAATTAATTCCTTTCTCGTCTACTCGTAGTATTTGTATTTTTGCTTTTATGACCTGCCTGCAAATTGCGACAGGCCTTATTTTTCGTTATTTAGTCTTGTGCGCGGCTTTCCAGTATAGCGACCGCTGGAAGCTTCTTACCTTCAACATATTCAAGGAAGGCACCGCCACCCGTGGAGATATATGAAACCTTGTCGGCAATGCCATACTTATCCACAGCTGCCAGAGTGTCGCCGCCACCAGCTATAGAAAACGCTGCGCTCTCGGCAATGGCTTTAGAGAGGTGCTCGGTACCGCCACCAAACTGGTCAAACTCAAACACACCTACAGGACCATTCCAGATAATGGTTTTCGCACTGCTGAGAATATCTTCCAGTTGCTCGGAGGATTTCGGACCGATATCAAAAATCATATCGTCTTCAACCACAGCATCGGCACTTTTGGTTTCCGCTGCGGCGGATTCACTGAATTCTTTACCTGTGACTACATCAGTTGGCACAGGGATATCACACTTCTGCATCAGGGCCTTGGCGGTATCTACCAGATCGTGCTCACAAAGGGACTTGCCCACTGGCTTGCCGCTGGCTGCCAGGAAGGTATTGGCAATACCACCACCAACAATCAGCTGATCGACTTTGTCAGCCAGGCTTTCGAGTACCGTCAATTTTGTAGAAACTTTGGAACCACCAACAATAGCAACCAGCGGGCGCGCCGGTTCAGCCAGGGCTTTCTCCAATGCGTCCAGCTCAGCAGCCAACAGAGGGCCGGCGCAAGCAACCGGTGCAAATTTAGCCACACCATGGGTGGAAGCCTGGGCCCGGTGGGCAGTACCAAAGGCATCCATCACGAAGATGTCGCACAATTGCGCATAGGCCTTTGCCAGAGGCTCATCGTCCTTTTTTTCACCGCTGTTGAAACGTACATTTTCCAGCAGGGCAACTTCCCCATCGGCCAGTTCAACGCCATCGCGCCACTCTTTGACCAGCGCCACATCACGGCCCAACAGCTCACCCAGGTGTGCAGCAACAGGGGCCAGGGAGAATTCTTCCGCGTACTCCCCCTCTGTGGGGCGCCCCAGATGGGACATCAACAGCACTTTAGCCCCGGCTTCGATGGCGGCTTTTATCGTCGGTAGTGCCGCGCGAATACGTGCATCGGAAGTTACACGACCGTCCTTAACCGGTACATTCAGGTCCTCACGGATAAGTAAGCGCTTACCAGCGAGATCGAGATCTGCCATCAGTTTGACCGCCATTAGCCAATCCTCTTCTACTTCGATTAACTGAAAAATGTGGGCGGCGATTATATCAACTGGAACCTATCGATGCCGATATTAAAAACAGGGGAATACGTTGTTATATCAGCCAATCTACGCATTATTAGCGCAGTTGTTACTGTCTTCTGGGTCATATAATCAGTTGTAGTCGATGCTTATCGCCCTTGACTTGCGTTGTAAGCGAGCAATCACTTCCATTCAAGATGGCACCTGGAGCCAATTTTCAAACAGCCTTATAGCAACTTTAGATTTTCTCACGATACTGCCGCAATCGCTCCGCTATTTAAGTAGCTATAAGAGTCCATACATATGCTGTGGGGCTCACGATCGGCATCTAGCGATGAGGAGAAAGCTGATTGGAGCCCAAAGTGTCAATGGCGATTTAGTAATTCGCCGGTTGAGAACTACTTTTTAATTACGCCAGATAACGCGCATTTACAGTCAAATTACTCTTCCCGCACCCAAGCTCGATCGATAGAATCGCCGCCCCCTTCCAAAGTGCACATTAATCACAGAGGCCACTCAATAGTAAAAACTAAGGGTGGCCAATAAAAGAGGTAAACAAAACGATGCAACCAACGGATAGTGATATCGTTTTCCAAAGCTATGGACGTTGCTGTAATAAAGAGCAGTTTTTTGTGGATTTTTACGATCGATTTATGGGAAGTTCTACAGACATTCGCCAGCTCTTTGCCAATACAGATATGAAAGCCCAGCGCCATCTTTTGCGTAATGGCATTATGCAACTGGTGCTTTATTCACGCGGTATGCCAGACACCAAGCTGCGTGCTCTGGGTAAAAGTCACGATCGCAACGGCTATAATATCCGCCCAGAATGGTATCGCCTCTGGCTCGACGCCCTGCTCGCCACCATTAGACAGCACGACGAGGAATACTCACCAGAAGTTGACGCTGCTTGGAATCGAGCGATCCTTCCGGGTATTGAAATCATACGCCAAGCCTACTGAGTCGTACGCCCAAAAAATTACAACTTAAATTTGCTAAGCCCCAAACCAGCCATTTATTATCAGGCTTTCTGGCAGCTTTCTCTGCTTATACCAATGCAGGGTTTTCCAATGCTGGTTTGGTGCTCCAAATCTAATTTAATGGAAGCACAAAGAAAATCACCTAATGCCAGTTTAGAACTATAAAAAAAGCCATGGAACGATAACTCTCTCCTATAGGAAAAATGGACAAGGAAACCATTATGAAAACGGTACGGAAGTACAGCACTCCATTAGTGCTCGCTATTGCGCTCTCAGCTTGCAGTGACGCTCCCCAAAATAATAAAAATCCCGAGATCAAAAAAGACCCGTTTATCGCCGAAAAGTTAGAAAATAAATTGGAGTCCCTGAAAATAGATTATGAGAAGTTCACTCTCCCCAATGGCCTGCGTGTAATCGTCCACGAGGATCGCAAGGCTCCTATTGTTTCCGTGGGTGTCTGGTATCACGTTGGTTCAAAAGATGAAAAGCCTGGGAGAACAGGGTTTGCGCACTTGTTTGAACACCTGATGTTCAATGGTTCAGAAAACTACAATGACGAGTTTTTTAAACCGTTTGAACTGGCTGGTGCAACGGGCATGAATGGTACCACCTGGCTGGATCGCACAAATTACTTCGAAACAGTACCCACCAACGCCTTAGACATGGCTCTATGGATGGAGTCTGACCGAATGGGTCATCTATTGGGCGCAATTACCCAGGAAAAACTCGATGAGCAACGTGGCGTTGTGCAGAATGAGAAGCGCCAGGGCCAGAATCAGCCCTATGGGAAAGTATGGGAGCGGATGCAGAAAGCAATTTATCCGGCGGGGCATCCCTACTCCTGGACCACCATCGGCTCTATGGAAGACCTGAATGCAGCTTCTCTTGAAGATGTCCACGAGTGGTTTAAACAGTACTACGGCGCAGCGAATACCGTACTAGTACTCGCCGGTGATATTGATGTAGAAACAGCAAAAGAAAAAGCAACCCATTTCTTTGGCGACATTCCCTCTGGCCCTCCACTTATCAAGAAAAAAGCATGGATCGCCAAGCGAGATCAGTCCAGCCGTGAGCAGATGTTTGATCAAGTTGCTCAATCGCGCCTTTATAAAGTCTGGAATACCCCTAATCTGGCTCACAATGATGCTGGAGCTATTGCTCTGGCAGCAGCAGTTTTGGGAGATGGAAAAAACTCCCGGCTCTACCAGCGCCTCGTATACGAAGATCAAATCGCTACCAATGTTAATATTGGGCTGCATGAATTTGAATTGTCTTCCATCTTCCCTATTGTTGCCGATGTTAAGCCCGGGATTGAACTCGCAACAGTAGAGGCCGCTATTGAGGAAGAACTACAACGTTTTCTCAAGGAAGGGCCAAGCAAAGAGGAACTTGCAAGGGTTAATATGAGCCACTATGCATCCCAAGCACGCAACCTCGAGCAAGTAGGTGGCTG
Organism: Microbulbifer maximicatervae (SeqCode); assembly: GCF_052468095.1. The sequence goes on along the minus strand of NZ_CP174332.1, from coordinate 105,686 downwards.
GGGCGGTAAGGGCGTAATTTTGGCTCGAGGTGAACTCTACCTCGACAACCCCAACGCTTACTTGGAAGCGTTAACCAAAATGCAAAAAACCAGCCCCCAGCAGGTAAAAGAAGCCGCAGCAAAATGGCTTTCCAGTGGCGATTACAATCTGGAAGTACATCCGTTCCCCAAATACACCGCTTCCGAGACTGGTGCAGAAAGGTCTAAATTACCCGATACCGGTGAATTCCCCAGCATCCCATTTCCAGAATTACAGACCACGGAACTCTCTAACGGTCTAAAAGTGATACTGGCCCAACGCGACTCTGCGCCAGTAGTCGATATTCGCCTTATATTTGATGCCGGTTACGCTGCAGACCAGGGTGCTAAATTGGGAACCTCTAGCTATGCCATGTCCATGCTAAAGGAAGGGACTACAAAATTAAGCGCCTTAGAGATTGATGCCAAAGCAGAAATGTTAGGCGCCAGAATCTCGGCTGGTTCGAACATTGATACTTCTTCTGTACGGCTCAACGCATTAAAAAACAATCTCGATAGCTCCATATCCTTGTTTGCCGATATCGTAATGCATCCAGCCTATTCCGATGAAGAGATTGAGCGGAAACGTACTCGGTGGATAGCAGGAATCCAGCAAGAAAAAACCCAGCCGGTAAACATGGCTTTGCGGAATCTGCCGCCTCTTTTATATGGTGAAGGACATGCTTATGCAGTTCCTCTCACCGGCTCGGGAACAGAAAGCTCCATCAGCTCCCTGAATCGTGAAGATCTGGTAAATTACCACAAAACCTGGATGCGTCCCGATAATGCCACTCTGGTTGCAGTCGGAGATATCAGCATGGGCGATCTGACAAGAAAATTAGAGCAGCACTTTGCGGAGTGGAAAGCACCCGAAGAGCCGTTACCTACAAAGAATCTACAACAAGTTGCGCACCCAGAAAAAACCAGAATTTATCTAATTGATAAACCAGGAGCTGAACAGAGCATAATTATTGGCGGTCTCTTGGCTCCGTCGGAAACGATGCCACAGCGAGAAGCCTTACATATGATGAATGATATCTTTGGAGGCACTTTTACCGCGCGAATTAATATGAATTTGCGGGAGGATAAGCATTGGGCTTATGGAGCCTATTCTTTTATGACTGGAGCCAAAGGACAGCAACCGCTCATAGTCTATGCACCGGTTCAAACGGACAAGACCAGTGAATCTTTAAAAGAGCTTTATAAAGAACTCCAAGCCTATGTCGGCGATTCTCCAGCAAAAGAAGACGAGTTGCAGAAAATTAAAGACAAGCGAATCAATGAGTTGCCCGGCCGTTTTGAAACAGTTCGAGCTGTATCAGGAGCTATTTCTGGAATGGTTACCTACGATCGACCTTTGAATTATATGGAAGGTTATGCAAATGAAGTTCGCAATGTCGATCTACCTTCGATCCATTCACTTGCTCGAGATACTTTAAAGGTTGATCAATTTACCTGGATTATCGTTGGAGACAAAACCAAGATAAAAGATAAAATTGGTAAACTTGGTATAGGATCAGTTACCGAGCTCAAAGTAGATAAGGATTTACCTGGCGAAACTTCGACCGAAGAGGGATAAAAGCTAGCGATAGCGGCCAGCCTGTACTCTCATGCATGACTGGCCGCCTTCTATCGTTCCAAACGGATGGATACCAATGAAAAATAGAAACACACCTTAATGCTACCCACCTAGTCAATAATAATTGACATGCTGCATTCAAACTAGAATTCTTTGCTCCAACTCACAATTTCCATCATTAGGTATCAAGATGATACTCAAAGTTTCAACGTTAAAACCCTAATAGTTCCCCCAGAAATAGAAACAACCTAAAAACCTAGCAAACAAAAAATAAAAGCTGCGACCACATATAAAAAAAATTAAAAACATCCTTAAAAAGATATAAATAAAACAAAATATAAACTCAATAAGAAAACAAAAACAACAGCAGTTAAAAAATAATTATTCATACGACAAGAAAAGCCTGATAAATTCCCCTCTTCGACGCTCAAGTAAATATCAACAACCAAAAAACTTGAAATTAGAACGTCGACAAAAGCAACAATAAACATAGAAATCTTCAGGAGCATCCAATGAATAAATCCTTGTCTGTATTTGCAGCCAGCATTTTAGCGCTCGCCGTGACCGGCAACGCCACTGCTGAGGACAAGCGTTATATCGTGACTTTCAAGCAGGGAAAAGGCGAATCCGTTAAGTCTTTTATGAAGAAGAGAGGCGGAAGACAGGCTCTTGAAATACGCCGCCAGAATGCAATGGCAGCACATATGTCTGCAACAACCCTAAAAGAAATGCGCTCGAACCCGGATGTTGCTTTTATTGAAGAAGACGTTAAGCGGTATCCGATGTCCCAGGAAACCCCCTACGGAATCACCATGGTGCAGGCAGATCAACTAGGTGATACTCAGGCCGGCAACCGCACAGTCTGTATTATTGATTCCGGCTACGACCTGGTTCACGAAGATTTATCCGGAAACGCCGTCACTGGTACCAGTGACCCAAGCGGCGCAGGTAACTGGTATGAAGATCAAAGCGGTCACGGTACCCATGTGGCCGGCACTATCGCTGCGATGAATAATGGTACTGGTGTCGTTGGCGTGATGCCCAGCAGTAATATTAACCTGCATATTGTAAAAGTGTTTGATGGCGACGGCTGGGCCTACTCCTCCTCCCTAATGGCAGCCGCAGAGGTTTGTGCCGACAATGGTGCCAACATCATCAATATGAGTCTGGGCGGTGAAAATGCCAACTTCCTCGAAAGACGAACCTTTAACAACCTAAATCGTCAGGGAATCCTGTCCATCGCGGCAGCCGGAAACGACGGCAACACCGCGCACTCCTATCCAGCCTCATACTCTTCCGTTGTATCCGTCGGTGCTATCGATAGCGATAAAGCTATCTGGTCCTCCTCTCAACAGACTGACCAGGTAGAACTTTCCGCCCCCGGAGTACAGGTTCTATCTTCTGTTCCCACTGATACTGGCAGAATCTCTAGCTTAACCGTCGGCAGTGTTGACATCGAATCAGCCCCAATATCAGGCACCCCAGCTGGTGCAATCACCGGTTCAATGGAAGACTGTGGTACGGCTGAATCCGCTTGCACCAGTGTAGCGGGTAAGATTTGCCTAATTGCGAGAGGCAATATCAGCTTTGCGGAGAAAGTTTTAAATTGTGAGTCCGGTGGTGGTATCGGAGCGATTATTTACAACAATGAAGAGGGATTACTCTCCAGCGCAACCCTGAGCGATACTGTAACCACTATTCCCTCGGTTGGTATTTCTGACACTGACGGTGCAACTCTGCTCACGCAGCTGAGTGCCAGCGTAGATTTGGAAAATGAGGCTACAAGCTACGAATATTTCAATGGCACTTCCATGGCTACCCCACACGTTGCCGGTGTTGCCGCATTGGTATGGAGCCACTTCCCCAACTGTAGCAATACAGAGATCCGCAACGCCCTTACGGCCACAGCGGAAGATCTCGGTGATGCGGGAAGAGATAATGCTTACGGCTACGGCCTCGTCCAGGCAAAAGCAGCCTATGACTACCTGGATACCTACGGCTGCTCCGGCTCCTGATCCCATTCGGATTAACTAGGGCTTAAATAAGAAAGGGGAGCAAAGCTCCCCTTTCCTTTGCCAGAACCGAGAAAAACCTGTTGAGAGTTTTTATAGATAGCCACAGGGTTAAGAAACTGTTTGGGACTCAAGATATATCCACCCCCGTACTGAAATCGCTCTCAGAGAGTAATCCCTCAGCGAGCAGCTGCTTTAAAACCCCCGAACACCGTTCTCTCAAAGTGTCGCGCACTAATCGTACCGTCGGTGTTATTGACTGCCTCCCCGGAGATACCAACCATAGCTCCGTTGCCTTGGGTTTATAGTCTCGCATAGTGGCCACTACCTGACCGGAAAGTAAATCCGCAGACATATCCAGACATGACTTAATGGCAAGTCCATAGCCAGAGGTACACCAACGCCGCACTAGGTCACCGTCATTTGACGACCTGTTCCCAGACATACGTATCTTGTATATCTCTTCGCCCCGAAAAAATTCCCAATTATTGTGCACAATCTCGTGAAGCTGATAAAAAAGGCCATTATGTGCGGAGAGATCCTCCGGTGTTTTCGGGGAACCCTTTTCCTGTAAGTAGGCCGGGGTTGCACACAATAAACGGGGCACGTCACAAATCTTAAAACCATACAGGTTGGCATCCGCTGGGGGGCCGTAGCGCAACGCGATATCCACAGGATCCCGGTAAAAGTCCACTTGACTATCACTGATATTCACTCTAAGACTCAGCCCCGGGTGCTCCTGTAACAATTGATCTAACCACGGAGTTACAAGGTTCCTTCCCAGGTCCGAGGATGCACCTATGCGAAGCTCGCCATCTATCTGACCGCTGTCTTCCTTGAGATTTTGCCGGGCGAGGTCCAAAGTCAGGAGGGCCTCCTCACATTTGGGAATAAACCTTTCCCCAGCACTGGATAGCCGCAATTGCCGCGTTGTGCGAATAAACAAGTCCGCTCCCAGCGCGCTCTCCACACGCTTGATCGCTGCGCTGGCAGTTGCAGTGCGTAAGTCGAGACTGGCGGCGGCCGCAGTGATACTGCGAAACTCAGCCACTTTAAGAATGACCCTCAAGTCTTCAAGCTGCATATTTTCAATATATTTTTGATAAAGATTCAAAGATTATAGTGTTTCTAGCGATGCAATCTAGATCTAGAATGACTTCATCAGCTCGACATCCCAGTCCTTACCCAGGAGGCAGCTAAGCTGTTCACTAGGTCTCCTCTGAAAGGATCAAGGAAAAGAGTACAAACCTTAATCCAACACATATTGAAACAAAGAGGCGTTCACATGAGCAGGCTCACTATCGTTGCCAACATTAAAGCCAAGGCCGACAAAATTGACCTGGTGAAATCTGAATTGTTAAAACTCATTAATACAACACGAGCAGAAGCTGGTTGCATTAATTACAACCTTCATCAAGACAATGACAATCCTGCACACTTCCTGTTTTATGAAAATTGGGAAACTCGCGATCTGTGGCAAACCCACATGAACAATAAGCACCTGGAAGACTATATGAAAGCAACCGAGGGCGCCGTTGAAGAGTTTGTATTGAATGAAATGACCGAGATTGATAACTAATCAAACTCGGTGTGTTATCCAGGTTCCCGCCTGGATAACACCGAGCTAATAAATACACTTCTTCAAAAGGCTTTCCCGGTAAATTAAGCGTAAAAGCCCTTCGACGGAGCAACTCTTCGTCTAGAGCTATTCCCCAATTGCAACCCAGCCAAATAAAATACTAATCAACAAGTCCGGATTGCCAATTAAGGTTGATAATCACCTGTAAATTAAGCTGTCGGTTTATCTGGGTCGGTCATCCTTTGCACTCAATCAGGCCCTATGCTTAAATTATTCCATTAACAGTCACTAATAAACATAATTAGCCTGAAGGATTTATGGAACTGGAATTTTTAACGGCAACCCTGTTTAACCTGGGCATTAACCTAATTTATACGCTGCTAGCGTTATTTATTGGTATCACCGCACTGATTACCATTGATAAGAAACTGCTTCGCTCTGTAGATATCGAAGGCGAGCTAAAAAATGGCAATATCGCCGTATCTATATTTGCATCAACCATATTGATATTTGTTGCCATCATTATTTCGTTTGGCCTCAAGGGATAGCACTATGCGCAAGTGGCTGGCTATCACACTGATACTTTCCCTCGCACTGATCACCCCTGAACTTGTACGGCGAGCTAATACACAGGAGCCGCCAACTAAAAGCACACCGGAAATCCCCCTTTCCGATAATTTATGGAGCTTTGGTAGCAGCGGCAGTCAGTTAGCCAGTATTGTGGACTCACAACAAGGTGTAGTGCGAGTAGTGGGTACCCGCTATCCTCTGGAAGAAAAAACCATCCAGCAAGTAGTCGACAAACGCTCACTGGAAGAGAGCGCTCATGTCTCAGTGTGGAACTGGCAGGGAATTGAGGCGGCGACAGCTTCCGCTCGGGGACTGGACCAGCAGCATCACTTTGCCAATAGCTACCTGGTGGGGTTCAAGCCCTTTAAGACTCAACAGCTTTGGGTGCCTCTTTATACACTGGCTATGAATAAAGAGTACCAATACGATCACCTGCAATACGCCGGCTTGTCAGACATTTGGCAAACATCCCGGCAGGCCTATTACCAAAAGCGTGGTGACTGTGAAGACCACGCTATTTTGCTGGCAGATTGGCTGATTGAACTGGGAGTTGATGCGCGGGTGGCACTCGGAACCCATAAAGGTCAGGGGCACGCCTGGGTAGTGGCCATCTTGAACGATCAAGAGTACCTGCTGGAGGCAACCAGCAAACGTCGCCAGACCAGCTGGCAAGCCATGCCCCTGGCAGCGCTGGCGGAGGGTTACGATGCTGAATTTCAGTTTAACCGCCACTTTTTCTGGGCGAAGAAAAACCCAACACCCACTCGACAATACCGAGGCAATCACTGGGTAAAGAAATCCCAGTTTATTCGCGGTTAATGCCCAAAGGGGGTGAGCGTTTACAGCCACCCCCTTTTATCCATTTCAGATCAGATCGGAGACCCTGGCGGCAATGCTTTAACCGCACCAGGTTTTACTTCCAGCTTACCCTGCTTAAAGGCATCGATGCGCTGTGCCTCATAGTAATAGTGCGCACTATAGCCCTCAGGATCATCGCCAAACAGCCGCATAGAACCAATTTCCTGAAGAAGTTTTGCCAGCTCCAAATGCGCTTTGGCCCGCACTGATTCGTCTGCCTTTGCATTACTGGCCAGTAACATCAACTGCTCGATATAGGCATGATTAACCCGCTGGTGCACACTCGCCTGCAGACCGGTATAACCCTCACCCTGCAGAGCCAGTGCGCTCAAGCGCTGCAATAGGCTAGCAAACCCCGGTACCTCACTGCTGCGGGCACTCTGTTGATTCATTCGCGCCGCGCGCTGCGGGTCCATCAGGATTGATAGCGTATGCCCAGCAGCCGCTTCCGCCAGAGCCACCCCATCAAAAGCTACCCCCGTATATGAGGGGAAGCTCTCGATAGTACGTTCGTAGCCATAGGACTTGGGCGGAATCAGCTGCAAGACCTGCTCCGGCAAGGTGAGAAACTGCGGCGAAAGTGTATCCAGCAGTGCATCAATTGCCCGCTGTTGTCGCTCTGCGGGCACCAGGGTATAGCTATTTTGATCGGTACCGTTGTAGACATAGTCATAGTCCAAGCCACCAATCAATTTGCCCACAGCCTCCGCCTGGTAGCGATGACCGTAGTACACAGGCACCAGGGTCTCTTCCAGGTCAGAGCGGGGCGCGGATAAGGGCGCTGCCGCCGCAGAGAAGCTATCCAGGGCATGACGCCTCAAGTCGACCATCCGCTGGAATTCCGTCAATGGGTCGGTGCCGTTGTCCCAAAGGTGTGAGACTGCGTGAGCATTATTGATGGTGCGGGAGTCCGGGTCTGAAATAAAACGCAGCTCTAGTTCCTCAGCCTCAGCGATAACACTGTCGAGATAACTTTTTTCATCATCGCTCTCGCCATAGCCATAGCGAACCGCCAACTTATCCCAACTGCCGATGCCAGTGGCGTAGGCATCTGTCAGGTCCAACTTACCTCCCAGCAGAGAGACCAGCGGAGCCGGGTAATCCATAACGGAAGCCCGCTCTTCGCTACTGGCAGCAAAGTTGTGCGCCAGACCCAGGGTATGGCCTACTTCGTGAGCGGATAACTGACGGATACGGGCCAGGGCCATATTCTTTAGCTGCTCAGTACTGACGGTATCGCCGCGGTAGGGCTGTACAAGCCCTTGAGCAATCAGAAAGTCCTGGCGAACACGCAGGGACCCCAAGGTAACATTGCCTTTTAGAATTTCGCCGGTGCGGGGATCGTAAACCGAATAACCGTAGGACCAACCGCGAGTGGAGCGGTGTACCCAATTAATCACGTTATAGCGAACATCCAAAGGATCGACGCCCTCCGGCAGAATCTCTACGCGAAACGCATTTTTAAATCCTGCTGCAGCGAATGCCTGGTCCCACCAGCTCGCCCCTTCGATCAGGGCGCTGCGCACCGGCTCAGGAACTCCGGAATCTACGTAGTAAACAATCGGCTCCACAACCTCATCGCTACCCGACTTCTTCTCCAGTCGATGACGGTAGATATAACGCTGGTCCAGAGGCTCTTCAATCGCCGTAGCGTAATCTCGATAAGCGAACGGGAAGTAGCCGCTGCGGCTGTGAAAACGGCGGGGCTCATAGTCTTTATCCGGCAATTCAATCAGGGAGATATGCTGGCGCAGGGACACCAATGTAGGAGTCGGAACCACTTCGCGCAGATAGTTTCCCGGAGCTGATCCAGCAAAAGTTAGCTGGGCCTCAAACTCACTGTTCTTGGGAAAGTTTTTTGTGCGGGGCAGATAAATTGCCGATTTGCTCTTATCCACACTGTAACTGCCCTGCTCTGCGCCCTTGAGACGTGTAGCAATGCCGTGCTGATCGCTCAACAGGAAGGGCGTAAAGTCCACCAGTACCGCCTTATCGCTCTGGGCAAGCACCTTGAAGCCCCAGAGTACGGACGAAGCGAAAGCTTCCTCAACCGCGCGGCGCTCAGCCGCATTTGCTGATTGGGCACGGTATTTCAGGTTCACCTGATGCAGTAATACCTTGTTACCCGACTGCTGGAACTTCACCAAGCGGCTCTCACCCACCTGGTTGCGATCCAGGCCCACCGGGTTTGAACCCAGTCCCTGGGCCAGCCCGGTGAGCAAGAGCAGCTCGCGCTCAAACTCATCGATCTCCAACAACACCCGGCCGTTAGCCTCGTCCCAGTAAAAGTCGTGGAAGCCGCTGTGCCTATGCATGCCTGCGGTGTACTCCGCGATGCTCCCGGCCTGTGCCATTGTGCTGACTATCAAGAAGCACAGTGCGGCAATGTGCCTGCTTATGAACATTGAATACCCTCAATTTATTAAGTGTTATGGGCTAAAAATACAGAATACCCGCTGGAACATCCACGCCTGGCCATCACTCCCCGGGCCTGCGTCAGGAAAAAATGAAGAATATTTCTAGCTGCCTGCATCTGTTCGGCTACTCAGGCGCGTCACATTGAAAAGACACACAATAGGAAACCGGCATATGTGGAAGCCAATCGCACTTTCAACCTTGATAGGCCTCGGTATCAGTACCCAGGCAATGGCCCACGATTCTTTTCATGTCGATACCAGCACCTGCACAGTGTCTACGAATTACGCTATTGAAGTAGGCCCGGACTTCTTTACCGTCGATGGGGAAGACGGAAAACTGGTGACATTTCAGCTGCCCAACCAGCTATCAGTGGATGGTGAGTTGCTGTCCCTCAATTCTCAGCAGGAGCAACTACTTCAGGAATACCGCCAACAGCTACACATCGCCGGTCGCGACACACTGGTACTCACCCTTGAGGCGGTCGATATTGCAATGGATGGCCTATCCATTGCCATCAGCACCCTCGCCGGGCCAGACCACCCGGATATCCTCGAACTCCAACAGTTTTCCGCCGACCTGATCCAGCGCACTGAGGACCGCCTCAATCGAGAGGGCGAGATCTACCAGCTGGGAAACGAGGAAATGGGTAACTATATAGAGAAAACCATCTCTGAAGAGTTTGAACCCCGTATCGAACGCCTCGCTATGGAGTCCGCGGGAACTATTGCCTGGCATGCCTTCAAAGCTGCCTTTACCGGCGGAGAAAGCATTGAAGAACAGGCCACTGAAGAGGCGGAGCGCTTACTGGAACAGCGCGGTAAGAGTATTGAGCAGTCTGCAAACCGCTTGTGTACACAACTGGAATCCATCGATCGACTGGAAAGCGACCTACATCAGCAGGTACCAGAACTCAGTCACTACGACATAGTGAAAGCCGGCCTGGTTGTCATCAATTAGGCGCTCTTGATTTTCATCCCCCCAAACTCGGCCGCACTGCGGCCTCTTTTTTAAATTTTCCACTGTATTGTCACAGCCCCTGACGCTGCAAAAACTCCATTGCGTCGGTGACACTTTGTTCAGCATTTTCGACATGGGACATATGCCCCATCTTCTGATATACGATTAACTCTCCATTAGGCAACTTGTCAGAGAAGTACTTTCCTACGGACAAGGGAATAATTTGATCTTCTGCCCCCCAGATAAATAAAACTGGAATTTTTATAGTCTCCAAGTCCGGCAACGGTTGGAAATTGATTGTGGCATTAGCAACCAAATTGATCGCTGTACCGCGATTCTTCTCATAGCGGGAAAGCAAATAGATTCGTTCCAGCATTTCCCCCGGCAGAGCCTGCGGATTGTAGAAAAATTTGGAAGCCAGCATTTTTCTCAATAATCCACGACTACCAATGTGCGCAACCATTTTTCGCCCCCAATGGCTGGTGGCAAATCGGGCAATACCAGCAGGCATTTCCAGTCCCTTGCCACATTTATAACCACCGGGAGAGACAAGAATAGCGGCCCTGGGTATATTCGGATGTCCTGTTAAATAGCGTAAAACCCCATTTCCACCAAATGAATGGCCAGCGATCACATAGTCCCTAAGTTTCAGGGTTGCGACAAATTCTGCAATAAAATCGGCAAAATGCTTAGGTGTATAAGTGCCTCCTGGTAACGGGTCGGTCAATCCATGCCCAGGTAAGTCCACCAAAATAACATGATATTTTTCTGCCAATTTTGTCGCCCAGGCATTCCAGGCGCTCAGTGAATCACCACCACCGTGAAGACAAAGTATATTAACGCCATCAACAGGCCCCATCTCGCGATAATTAACGGATAAACCACCGGCTAGCGTAAGTTGATTAAAAGAGAATTTCAGTAGCTCATTGCGACTTAAACTGGGACTACAAAACGCCATCCACAGAAGCCAGAGTAGAATTAAAAAAAGAATTAAAACCAGCCAAAAAGTCATCGTTCTACCCGAGCCCCTCACCTTTATCCGCTGAAAAAGTGGCTGAGTTGGCGGAAATAGTAATACCGCAAGCAAAAGCTTGAAAATAATGGCCCAGATCCGCGCCCATTCAACAAGGATAGACGGCGCTCGCAACTGAAACTGGCTGCTACACCCAAAGGTAGAAAAAAGAAAACCTCTTAGTAATTCACCAATATCCCTGCCTAACCTAAAAAATGCAAATATTAAGTGCTATTTACTTTAGAAGGCCTCTAGTATTTCATGTCACACAAAGGGTTATCTGGACATCTGAGCCCCCGTCGCCCGGCAAATAGCATCCAGGGTGAGGGCAATATCATTATCGGTAGTCGCCCAGGAAGAGATGCTAATACGCAGGGCCGTTTTTCCTCTCCAGGTAGTCGTTCCAAACCAGCATACGCCCTCCTCCTGTATGGTCCTGACTATCTCTTGAATGTCTTCCGCAGTGCCAATAGTTGCCACCACCTGGTTTAACACTACATCGTTAAGGATCTCATAGCCCATTTCTGCCAAGCCTTCGCACAGATGCTGGGCATGGATACAGCAGCGATCAATCATCGCCGCTACTCCCTTCGGGCCCATCTCCTGAATCGCCGCCCACACTTCCACCCCTCTGGCCCGACGTGAGAATTCTGGCACCATATCCTTGGGGGGCACCAGCGATCCCACTTGCAAGTATGGCGCCTGGGTTGTCATCACATTGTGTACAGACCCCGGCTTTCGACAAATTGCCAAACCGCAGTCATAAGGCGTATTTAGCCATTTATGAGCATCTACAGCCCAGGAATCTGCTTGTTCTACTCCAGTAGTCAACACTGATTTCGCTGGAGATGCCGCTGCCCACAAACCAAAGGCACCGTCGACATGTACCCAGGCACCTTTGGATTTAGCTTCGGGAATTATGTCTGCAAACGGATCAAAACTGCCGGAGTTTACGTTGCCCGCCTGAAGGCAAATAATGGTGGTTTCATCAACCTCGGGAAAAGTATCTGCACGCACCCTCCCCTGTTCATCACAGGGCGCTTTAATCACCTGGTCCATACCAAATCCAAGAATAGAGAGTGCCTTGTGAACTGTGACATGGGACTGTTCAGAAACAACAATACGCAGTGGCGGCGCACCGGCTAGCCCGCTTTTTGCCAGGTCAATATTTAACTTTTGATAAAGCATATTTCGCGCAGCAGCCAAACATACCATATTGGCCATAGATGACCCTGTGGTGAAACCCACACTACTTTCCACCGGCAAGGTTAACAATTCCAATATCCAGTTTGCCGCAATACGCTCCAGATAAATTGCAGAAGGCGCTGACGCCTCCAGAACCGCCACTTGGTCCCAAACGGCGTTCATTACCGCCGCGCCCATAGAAGCTGGCGTAGCCCCACCTACCACCAATCCGAAAAATCGCCCACCGGTACTGGCAACTGTTGCCGGAGAACCATAACGATGCAGGCTCTCGACAACAGCCTCTGCCGGTTCCCCAGCCCGGGCCAAGTCGCTGTTAAAAAATTGCATTTGATCAATATCAAAGGCGGACGGACTTACGCGGCGATCGCGAATATCGGAAACATACTCCTCAGCGTACCGCGCTGCCAGGGATAGTACTTCTATGGCATTAGAAAAATTTTTGCTGTCATTATTATCCATTTTCGTCCCCTCAACTCCTTTTCCAGCACCTGATCTAGTATAAAAAATTAATTACTCTATTAGGCTTAAACTAATAAAAAATTAATTAAAACGATACGAACAATAAGGACAAAAACACCTATCTTTATGGCAAGAATCGCTTTTAGATAAAGTTGAAATAGCAATAAACCTGGCACGTTTGAAGACAAGGATTAACTTGAAAGGACTTTTTATCTAGTGCTATCTTCTGCCCCAACATAACCAGTCGGGGCTCATACAGTGTTTGCTTACTTGGGGTTTATCTCGCTGGTATGGATGGTTGTAGGTGTTACATTGGCAGGAGCAAAATACTCTGGCTATAGCCATTCAAGACAATTCTGTAGCGAACTAGGAGCCGTTGGAAGCCCAACCCAGAAGCTCTCCCCCCTCATTAACAACTACCCACTTGGCATATTATTCTTCTTATTTGGCCTGCATATAATTCAAATTGAACAGGCCCCAGTTGTACTTACCATCATTGGAGTTTTAATTATCATCCACGGTATTGGAACCTGGGTTGCGGGTTATTTTCCTATGGATGCAGATCCCTATACAAAAACCCCTGGTCTTGAATGCCAGATACACTCCTGGGCGGGGATGCTTATGTTGTTGTCTTTACTCATTGCGCCATTGCTAAGTACTTTCATTAGTTACTTCTCAATAGAATTCAGGCTATTTAGTACAGCCTGCTTGCTCGCTTCTATCTATTTTACTGTTACCTTAAAAAAAGCCTACGAAGAAAAAACCAACCCCGGTCTGCACCAACGTCTCAGCTATGGAGCACAGTTGATATGGTTAACGGGGCTTTCCTTTAATCTGATAACGAGCTGACAAATAATTTATAGCAACTTGGAGTGATCAATCTGATAACGCTTCGAGAACAGTAAAAGCCCCTTCTGGGAGAAGGTAATCGCCCTGGAGTCCGCTCTTCTTACCGCCCACTGCTTTGCCAAGGCATCTTCGAGTATCCATTGACCCAAGCTGCCTGCAAGGTGGCTTTTTCGTTCGCTCCAGTCTAAGCATGACTTGCAAACCGGGCGCTTACGCTGCTTAAAACTAGCTACGGCTACTCCTCGTTCCTGAAAAAATATTTCACCCTCTTTGGTCAAGGAAACTTGCTGTGATTGCTCAGAGAGCAACTCACTAGCCAATAGGGCCTCGTACAATAGTACACCAGCCATTCCTGCTAAATGGTCATAGCAGATGCGGGACTTCCTTAAATCTGGATCTGCGGGCCCAGTGGTAACTTTTTGAGGTACCAGGGTACTACTCAGATTGAGCAGTGCCTCTAGCGCTTCGGCAACTTGATGACTCGCCAGCTGAAAGTACTTGTGCCTACCCTGCTTGCGAACTATCAGCAGCTTGCTATCTACCAGCTTGGAAAGATGATTACTTGTAGTCTGTGCAGTCACATCAGCCTCACAGGCTAACTCAGTTGCTGTCAGTGCTTTTCCACTCATAAGTGCCATCAGTATCTTTGAGCGTGCCCGATCCCCTATCAAGCTGGATATCACCGAAATATCAGGTTCCATAGTTACCCCCACAACAGTTCGCTGGCCACCGAAGTATAGAAAATTAAACCGTCTAGAATGCCAGCAAATTATGAATAGAGGCAACTTAGATGACTGTAACCTGTTTTATTGAATACAAGATCGATCCGTTTAAGCTTGATGCTTTCCGGCAGTATGCTGAGAACTGGGGCAAGATCATTCCCAATTGTGGCGGACGACTATTAGGATATTTTCTACCTTCTGAGGGCACCAACTTTCAGGCCTTTGGTATTATTAATTTCGACAGCTTGGCTCACTATGAACAATATCGAAAACTGCTTAAGCAGTCTCCTCAGGGCAGTGAAAATTTTCAATTTGCGATGAGGGAGAAGTTTATTCTTGAAGAGAAGCGAAACTTTTTAAATGCTGTGCCAGAAACCTACCTGAAGTTCCCACAGGAAAGTCACTGATGATCGCCGTCATATTTGAAGTTACACCAAAGTCTTCAGGAAAAGACAAATATCTGGCCGTTGCAGCGGATCTAAAAGAACACCTAACCAGCTTCGATGGATTTATCTCAGTCGAGAGATTTCAAAGCCTCAATCAGCCAGGAAAAATTTTGTCACTCTCTATTTGGCGGGATGAAGAATCTGTAGTGAGTTGGAAAAATCACAAGGCACATTGTGATGCACAACACCTAGGCAAAAAACAACTATTTGACAACTATCGTATAAGGATTGGGAAAATTCTTCGGGATTACTCTATGCAATAAATCAACAGTCAAATTTGACTCAGACTATAAAGCCTCTGCATCTTATTCTTTTACTGAAAAACAGAACGCAGAGGCCCCCATTCCTAAAAACGGACTGACCAAAATAATCGAATTACATTGGCAGAGAAACTATAAGCCGGTTCGTCACCGGGACTGATAGATGTAGCTGAACCGTGTACCGTGACATCGAGAAAGTCATCGTAGTCAAATAGAATATGATCCCAGTAAAGGTTAATTGTATTCCTGCGATTTAATAGAGACCAGCGCCGTGGTAACTCATAGGACACTCCCAGGCCAAGGGCCAAGGTTGTGAAATTGCTCAACTCCTTATCACGAGCACGAAAGTTGGTAGCATTGAGATAGGGAAAAAGGTCGCTGTAAAAATCTGCACTACTCTGCTGATAGTAACGGATCTTTCCTTCAAAAACCCACTCGTCTTGTTCTTTCCAAGGGTGGGTATAGCGAAACTCTACATTGTCTGCAACGATTCCCCAACTATCCGCATAGTGTCGATACTCCCCTTTAATCGCTGCGCGATAGGGCAATCTATATTTGGCCCTTAGGGCAACCGCATCACTGTTGCGAGTTCTGGGGTAAACCTCGGCCTGATAGCTAAATCCTGTTCCAGATGCTTCATCGAGATACCTAACACTGCGATAAGGGTTGTTGAGATACCCTTCATCCGACACAGTTTCGACACTCAACTCTGCAATCAACTTTTGCGTGAGAATCTGATTCCAACTAAGTGCGTAGCGACGGTGTTGCGCTTCATCAGCAAAATTATCGTCGCCATTGCGGAACACATCATCACTTCCATAACTAACCCGCAGGTCGATAGTACTTAAATCGCCAAAGAAACCCTGACTGATGCCGAAAGCAACGGTTTGGGCCTCGTAGTCATTCTCAGAACTGTTGGTGTACCCCACGCTGATAGTAGTCTTATCCACCAGGTAGTCAGCACCCAAGGAGTACTCATCCCGTTGCTCCGAATACTCACTGGCCGTGGCCTCCACATCAATAGAGGCCCCGGAAATCATGTCCACATAGTAATTGGCAGACAGAGAAACATTGTTGCCAACATTCTGGCGAATCAATACTGAAGGCCCATCAATGGTCACTCCACCACCGCTATAGGCGTGATACATATTGTCTGCCCGCTCTTCGGGAAGCACTGCGGCCACGGCAGCGAGCGGTGCCAAAAATGCCAACCCGCCCCAGCGAGATAGAAGCTTAGTTACAGCCACATCCACCTCCACTGCCTCCTTCAGCTCCACGCGCAGCTTCGCGAGCTTCATACACGTGATTCATATAGCGAGCAGCTACCGGATCCTGCTCAAACCCCATAATAGGATCCGCAAGAAATTGCCGTTCGTAGGGTGCAATCCACGGGTTAACAGTGCAACCTGTACTCATCAAGAAAGTGCAAACTAGCAATAGTGCACGCATGACACTACTCCCGAATCAATTCCTTAATCATTTTTTTATAGGCAGCTTCATCCCCATCACGATAACCTTTATGGATATAGCGAACGTTGCCATCACGATCAATAAATACGGTGCTGGGCATAGCGGCAACACCATACATTTTGCTCACTTCCCCTTTGCTATCAAAAAGAATCGGAAAATCCACTGGGATTTTCGCTAATAGCGAGTCCGCATCCTTGCGCTGTGCATCCACATTGACTCCCCAAACCTGGAAGCCAGCAGCTTCATAGCGAGCATGTAGCTGATCCAACAGCGGCATTTCCTGGCGACAAGGGCCACACCAGGAAGCCCAAAAATTCAGCATAATGACATCGCCGCGCTGCTCTGCAAGCCTCAAATTTCCGCCCTGGTTGGAACTCAAGGTAAAATCCTTAGAGGGCTCTGCGGCGGAAGCCTGTGACATCGATAAAAGCAGCGTCAGGAAAGCAGCCAGGTATTTCATGGAAGAGTCCTTGTTATTTTTTGATGATCAATTAAAAAAAGATGGTAAGTCCCAATTGGGCAGACAGATTATTGGTGACTTGGGCCTCGCCAAATAATTCATGTTCAAAAACATGGTCGCGAACATCAAGGCGCACCGCGAGCCAATCGTTGGCAAGCATTCTCACTCCTGCACCAAAGTTGTAAGTGAAGTGCTCCTCATCAGCAAACGAGGTATTTCCCACACCTCCCACAACATAAAAATTGGCATTAAAAGCCCAGTCATCAAATACAAAATACTCACCCTGGAAAATATTCCAGCCCACAGAGGTATTGTAATAACTGAGTTCACGCTGCTCATCAGTCAGCAGTGGTGCGGCACCGCTCAACCTTTCAAAGCTGGATTCTCCCAACTCAGTCTGGGCATAGGTGGCCTCAATAAAGAAATCTTCGCTGATATGATAGGCCGCTGAAGTACCGTACAGGGAGTTTGAGCCAAAATCCTCGACATTGATAACACCAGCAAACAAACCAATTTCTATATTTTCACTATCTATCTGGGCGTCACGTATCTCTCGCCGCTCCAGTTCAGGTGCGACAATATCCGCAAGTACTTCATCATCCTGCTGAGCACTGCATACCTGGGTCCCCACCAATGCGGAAAGCGCCGCAGAGCCTACAGATATACGTCGAAACCAAGTTTCCACTCGACTATCTCCTGATTATTTTCCTGCGTAGTAAGCAAGTAGTGATTTGTGTATTCAGCCCTGATGGCAAAACGGCGCGATAAGTAAGTACGCAACCCTACGCCCGCCAACATCGTTGTATCTTGCCGATCTTCGGTGGCAACGATAGTTGCGTTTGGAGAGGTAATATTTATCCCAGCCCCCAAAACAAAATAAGGGGATATTTTCCAATGTGGGAATGGCTGGTGGACCATTGCCACCTGATAGACTTGGCTGTCTGAATAGGAACCTACCGCCTGGGTTGCACGTATTTCAGTAGCTAGATTGGCAGTAAATTGGTAGCCCAAGCTAACTCCCAGGGAGTCCGCTCCAGCAAAATCACCGTAATTCAAACCTAGGTAAAAGTAACCGTCGTCAACATCAGAAAAATCCGGCAAGGGAACTCGAACAATTTCTCCATTTTCTCCGTATATTTCACGTAAGTCGTCAACTTTTACCCAGCCACTTTTATTGCGTGAAGTAAGCACTTTTACCCAGTCGGTGCGGCGTTTAAGCAGCCAAATTTGTTCACCATACTCAGCAACATAGAATATCGGGTAACCGCGCCCCGGGCCTCGGTAAATATTAATAAATGCATTACCGACTGTAACCGGCTCTGCATCCTCAAGGCCTTTATATTTTTTCTCAGTCTCAGTCTCAGTCTCAGTCTCAGTCTCAGTCTCAACCAATTCTTCTTGTGGGGTATCATCTGAAGAATCAGATTCCATCAAAGTTTGTTCAGAAGAAGCCTGCCCAGAAAAAAGTAGCAGCAATACAAATACCGCGAAACTGCCAATAGAATTTTGGTGTAACTTCAACATGGTTTAATCTGCCGGCGCCGCAAAAGGATCGTTATAGTATTGAGCGCCAATATCAAACCACTCAGCAATCAAGCGCAACTCGGCATCTTCTAAGTACCCTTGGTGTGCGCCACCATTTTCAAAGATAGAAAAAAACGAGCTCTCAAGAGCAGAGCTCGTCAAGGGAGAGGAAATATTGACGGTGACCATTACCGGAATCGGATCACCGTTACTGTCGAGAACTAATTCACCATCCTCATCAACCTCGTAAACAGGATTTCCATCATCATCAAATTCCTGTACAAGCCGCGGTGTTAGCACCCCACTGGATAACTCCAATTCAGCGCGATCGGCCACCAGCTCGGAATAGGAAACAAACCAAGCATCATTGACAGAGGAAGCCGAGGTTGTAAGATCTAATTGCCCATCGGGTATTTGGGTTGCCCCAGCAGCATCAACAGGAGAATGACAGCCTGTACAGGTATAATCAGCTATTACTGCTCCTGTACTATCCAATACTTCACGGGGGAAATCCCAGAGCGGCTGAATATGTTGTTCATAGTGAATGACGATTCGACAATTACTTTCCCACTCTGTTAAACAGGTGGATTCCACCGGTGCATCCGTACTCAAATCACCGTATGAAAGCAATAACTCATCATCCTTAGTCCGTACCGCAGGATCAGTCCATAAATCGGTAAAGTGCAGATCTCCTTCAAGTTGGGCCTCACCAATATACCGGGCCAATAATTGAGCCATAGTCTCGCCCATTTCCGCTAGTAGCGCGGGCTCAGTATTGGCAAATGGTGCTGCCGAGGTCGGCGCTCCAACCCAAGCTGATTCCAGCTGCATATCCGTGCGGCCATGAGGAGCTTCGCTATCGCTAGTATGACAACCGTTACAACTGCGCACTTCACCCGCTTGTAGCTGTAACCAGTTGTTATGACTATCGAAAATGCGTTTTCCATCCGCATCGACAACGGAAATTGCCAAGGGCATATCTGCGGGAACTTTTACCCTTACGGAGCCGTCGGGCTGGATTGGGGTATAACCCAATATTTCACGCATGCCCTGATTACCATTGCGGCCAAATGCTGCCCCATCAAAGTCCAGAACATCATCGTCGGGAATGCCCACGGCCTTGGAAATTTTCAGGAATCGTGCAGGCCGCAAATCTGCTGTGGTTTGGGCGGGATCCGCCAAGGTTTCGATTCCGGCAATATCTTCACCATCAAAATCATAAACACTGCGAATATCCAGGATTCCGACAGATTCCTCCACCAGATCCGCATCGACATCGACTCCCGGGACGGGATCTGGAATATAGGTAGGTTCAGTGCGAGGCTCCAGAGTAACCCCTTCGGATATCATTTCTCCCTCTTCCACAACCACAATAGGAAGCTGGGTACCGGCGATATAATCGTAAATCCACAGACCGTAGAGTGGGTCTGCCAATTGAACTTCTTCGTCTTCGGCAAGAGTATCCGGGCAGGTCTCCAGCAGCTCGGTTTCTTCATTGATAACCCGGCATTCACTCCAGGTTACCAACAAACGACTTGTCCCATCGTAGAATGGCCATGCGGAAGCAAAAGTACCGTGGGGAGAAATAGTATCGTCGGTAGTGACTTCTCCAATAGTGATAGAAGCCTGCCCGACCATTTCACCACTTTGCTCCGGCTCACTGTAGGCTTCGCTATAAACAATGCCGTCGATAGTCACGAGATCGCCACCATAAGTGAGCCCAGAGGGAGCGCGCAACGTTACCAAAAGGCGGCCATCCGGCATTTCGTGCGGTCGATTGAAGGCGGCCTCAGTCTCTTCTGTACCCGTATTTTGACTGTGATAACCGTAATAAACCGCCAGGTCCGAACCATCCGGATTTACTGTATATAAGCTTAATTTATCGATACCTGCCGCATTGTCCCAGCGATTAAACAGGATCCGTCCATCGCTCAGTACAACTGGATTTAAATCATGGCTCTGATTAAACGATATCTGAGTGATATCGGTCCCGTCCGCTTCCATTACATGGAGTACAAATGCCGGCTCCTCTCGATTTTCAGTCAGGGCTGAGAATTGCGGTTTACCGTCATCCAGTAAAAGAGCTCTGGAGCGTCGCTGGCGGGTAGAAGAAAAAATAATGCGTCCATCGGGTAAAAAAGCGGGAGCGATATCCTGGCCTTCTTCAGCAGTTAAATCTGACTCAATTACCCGATTGAGTTCTTCTGTTTCGGTGTTGTATACCCAAATATTCCAGGTAGGCTGCTCATCGTCATCAGCGTCTTCTATTTCAGGTGCCCGCATCGCAAATATAAGCTGGCTGCCATCTGCTGAAGTATTCAGGTCTTTTACATCGTAATCACCGTCAAATATATTTGCAGTAATGACAGTTTCTGCAGCACTGGCGGTTGCACGATCTTTTAAAATCAGTTGGGCTCCGGCAAAAAATTCCGCGGGCTCATAAATATTATCCTGAAGGAGGCTACCATCATCGTCACTACTTAATTGACGAAGTACAAAAGCAACAGGATAGTCCTCCACCACGGGATCTTCGGCTTGGTCTTCACCACCACTGGAACTGCCACCGCCACTACAGGCCGCCACCAATAGCAAAAGCGGTAGCGCACGCAAACATTTCATTTTTGTTATCCACCCGGGTTTGGCACGAGCAGCACACGCCTTTTTTGTGCTCTTAGCCTAAGAACTTTTTTATACGGCTTTGACCGCTGAGGCTAATTCTCGCAAGTTGCGCACAAAAAGTTTGCCAACTGGGACGCAAATATTGAAAGTCATTCTGACATTGTTGAAATCTGCTTTTAGACTGCTTTGCCACATCCCAGTGATCTCACCGACAAAAATAGTCCAATGAAAAATAATTCGTCTCGAGCGCGTGTACTCCGGCTCACCACGGTAACCGCACTGCTCGGAGTAGGTTTGTGGAGTAATTCTGCCCTATCAGCATCGCAGGACCAGGCTCTCCAAATTCACAGCCGCATCACCGGAACCATTCCCAGCGAGAGTGTATTGCTGGATATGGCAGAGGATATAGAAAACGGTGATCCCACCGCTGCGGCGTATACGGCAATGGAGAATGACGCCTTCTATAATGTCACTCTAAAAAATCTGGCCACTCCCTGGACTAATGAGGAGCAGGACGTATTTGAACCATTAAATGATTACACTGCGACGGTAATCGGCATGGTTCGGGACGATATGGACTTCCGCCAACTGCTCTCGGCAAATATTCTCTACACCGGTGATATTTCTGGCCTGCCCTCCTATAACACGGGAAATAACGACCACTACGAGACACTGGAAGCCGGGGGTTATTCCCTGCAGGACAATCTGGTGCAGGAAGCTCAATCCTCTCTCAATGGTCTCCCCGCAGATGCCACCGCCGGCGTTCTTACCAGCCGCGCAGCTGCCAAGGCTTTTTTTAGTGCGGGAACCAATCGCGCCATGTTTCGCTTTACCATGCTCAATCACCTGTGTAACGACATGGAGCAGGTGCAGGATACTTCCCGCTCACCGGATCGTATTCGCCAGGATGTAAGCCGCAGCCCTGGGGGCGACAGTCGGGTATTCCAAAATAACTGTATCGGTTGCCACAGCGGCATGGACCCCATGGCACAGGCATTCGCTTACTACGACTATGTATACGATGCAGACAATGATCCCGATGGTGAAGAGGGAGCCCTGGATTACAACGCAGCCGGTGATATAGATCCAGAAACCGGCAGCCGTGTTAAGGCCAAAAACCTGATCAACAGCGGCAATTTCCCCCACGGTTTTATTATTCCCGACGACAGCTGGGTTAACTACTGGCGCGAGGGCATAAATATGCATCTGGGCTGGAGCGACACCTTGTCCGGCAACGGCAACGGTATCAAATCCCTGGGAGAGGAGTTGTCTAACAGCCGAGCTTTCGCCAAATGCCAAGTAACTAAGGTGTTTCGCCAAGTTTGTCTGCGCGAGCCGGAAGATTCTACCGACCGCAACCGAATCGAAACTATTACCGATGACTTCAGCAATACCGGCTACAAACTTAAGCAGGTATACGCAGACACTGCGGTTTACTGCGCGGGAGATTAACAAATGAAAACCTATAAAAGTCTCCCAGTGATAGAAAATACACTGACAGTTCGCACGCTTCGTATCGCTTCACTGTTTTGTGCTGCCCTAGCAATCAGTGCCTGTAGTGGTGGCAGTGGAGAGGGCACCGAAAGCCAACCGGATACCAGCGACAACGATGGCACCGCTGCCTATTCCGGACCGGATCCTGAAACCGATGATGTCAATCAATATAAACAGTACATCTGGGATAACCTAGCGGCGACAAATCGATGCGGCAGCTGTCATATTGAAAATAACCAGAGCCCACATTTTGTCCGCGGCGATGATATCAATGCTGCCTACGATGCCGGGCGTGAGTTAATTAACTTATCAGTTCCCGATGAATCCCGTTTGGTAACCAAGGTTGGTGGTGGGCACAATTGTTGGCTTTCCAGCGATGATGCCTGTGCGGAAATTATTACCAACTACATCGAGGAATGGGCTCGGGCTAGCGGCGGCCTAAGCAATACAATCACCCTTGTTGCACCTGTCGAGCGTGAGGTGGGTGCCAGTAAAAGTTTCCCCGAATCCAGCGGCAGCTTTAGCACTACAGTTTACCCTCTGTTGCGCAGCTACTGTGCCAACTGTCA
Organism: Microbulbifer maximicatervae (SeqCode); assembly: GCF_052468095.1. The sequence goes on along the minus strand of NZ_CP174332.1, from coordinate 82,605 downwards.
CAGTGAAGATGCGACAACGGCACAAACCCCCTACTTTGCCAGCTCTGATGTCGATCTCGCCTACGCATCTGCGGTCAGCAAAATTAACCTGGATTCTCCGGCCGACTCCCGTTTCTCTGTGCGCCTGGGCAGTGAATTTCACAACTGCTGGGATGACTGCTCAAATAACGAAGCGGAAATGACCGATGCGATCCAAGCCTTCGCCGATACTATCAGTGTCACCGAGGTAGACCCCGACTGGGTTATCAGTAAGGCACTGCGCCTCACAGACGGTATTGTTGCGAGTAGTGGCGGCCGTATAGAGAGCAATGCAATTGCTCTCTATGAATTTAAAACCGGCAGCGGCACCACTGCCTACGATACCTCCGGGGTTAACCCTGCAATTGATCTCGCCCTATCTGGCGATGTGGAGTGGATCGACTCCTGGGGGCTGCAATTGAAGGGGGGTAAAGCACAGGGGGCTACTGCAACCAGCAGCAAACTTTACGATACCCTCACAGCCACCGGTGAATACTCAATTGAAATCTGGGCGGCACCAGCCAACGTCTCACAGGATGGGCCCGCGCGTATCGTCACCTATTCCGGTGGCGATGATATTCGCAACTTCACTCTCGGCCAGGATCAATACAGTTACACCGTGCAAAACCGCAATGACAACACCGATGCGGACGGTATGCCTGCCCTGGCAACCGATGATGCCGACCAGGTTGTACAAGCCAGTCTCCAGCATGTGGTGGCCACTTACGATCCAATTAACGGACGCAAGCTTTACGTTAACGGTGCAAATACCGGGGAGCCGGACCCAAGTGAATCCGGTTTGCTCTCTACCTGGGACGATACCTTTGCCCTCGCAGTAGGAAGCGAAGTCAGTAACGGCAATAGTTGGGAAGGCTCCATTCGCCTTTTGGCAATTCACTCCCGCGCCCTATCGGAAGAGGATATTGCTACCAATTACGAAGTCGGCGTCGGTGAAAAATATCTGCTGTTATTCAAAGTTGAAGAGCACACAGGCATTGCTGAAAGCTATGTCATGTTTACTGTGCAGCAATTTGATAATTATGCCTATCTGTTTAGTGAGCCCACCTTTGTCAGCCTCGACGACAGTGTCGATCCATCTGGAATCGCCATTGAGGGAATGCGTATCGGTATTAATGGCCGCGAAGCGGAGGTGGGCCAGGCCTGGTCCAAGTTATCCACTGAGGTCGACAATAGCTACTTAGTAGGTGAAGGACAGCAGCTCTCCAGGCTTGGGACCATTATCACTCTGGATAAAGGCCCCCTCGATGATGAATTTTTCCTGACCTTCGAAAAAATCGGCAGCGAAACCTATAACCGGGTTGAGGCTACTCCAGCAGAACCTGCGGATGCCGCTGATCTGGAAGCGCAATCACGCATAGGTCTGCGCCGATTTGAACAAATCCATGCAAGCCTGTCCCAGGCGACCGGAGTCTCCATGTCCCACCCGGATATTTATGAAACCTGGGAAACTGTGAAACGCCAGCTTCCGGTTGAAAGTGACATTGAAGGATTCCTCGCTGCACAGCAAATGGGTATTACCCAGCTGGCAGTGAAGTATTGCAGTACCCTGGTGGACTCCAGTGAGCGCAGCAGCTACTTCAGTGGGTTTGACTTCAGCGCTTCCGCAGATACCGCCTTCGACAGCGCCAGCAAGCGCGCGCAGATTATCGATCCGCTCATGGAAGGTTTGCTTGGCCACGAGATGAACTGGCATGACGGCAGCGTCTCGCAGCTTGCCAGCGCCCCGGACCTGGCCTCTGTAGAGACAGAACTGGACACGCTTATCGACACCATGACCGCCTGTGGCAGCAGCTGTGATTCAGGTCGCACAGAAACTACGGTGAAAGCCGTATGTGCTGCCGCCATGGGCAGTGCCATGATCCTGATTCACTGATCGCATAAAAAAGACTAGCGGCTTTGTCGGCAAAACTTTCGCCGGTAGAGCCCCTCCACAATAAAGAGCCGGCACACCGAAAACTATATCCGGGAATATTATGAGCAAGAAAAAACACTTTGATCTGGACCAGCCCCTACGGCACCCGGACCACCACCGCCCGGTAACACGCCGCGACTTTCTCGCTCAAGGCTTCCGAGCGGGCATGGGAACAGTGCTGGGCGGCTCTGTCTTCAGCTTGTTTGCCAATCCCCGCAGTGCCCATGCAGCCCTTTCCTCGGACCTGGAAGCACTGCGAAAAACCAATGGCGGCCCCTGTGACGTCAGTGCATTCGGTGCCGGTAAAATTCCTTTTATTTGTTTCGATCTCGCCGGCGGCGCCAATATCGCAGGCTCCAATGTGCTGGTAGGTAAAGAGGGCGGACAAATGGATTTTCTCGGCACAGCCGGCTACAACAAGCAAGGCCTCCCCGGGGACATGGTTCCCTCCCTCGGTGATGAATTTATCAATACTGACCTGGGTCTCGCCTTCCATAGTGACAGCGGCATGTTGCGAGGCATTCTGGAAAAAATCGCTGCTGGCACAGCATCGGCGACCAACGGTGCGGTTATTCCCGCTCGCTCGGAAAATGACACCGGCAACAACCCACACAATCCCATGTACGGTATTAACCAGGCGGGAGCCAATGGTTCCCTACTGGCCCTGATCGGCTCCAGCTCCAGTGATTCCGGTGGCAACTCCATGGCTCCTTCCGCCATGATCAACCCCGAAGTTCGCCCCACCAAAGTGGATCGCTCTTCCGACGTTACTGGCCTTGTAGATGTAGGAGACCTGGTGGGGCTGCTCAGTCAGGAGGACACTGTCGCAGTGATGGAGTCCATGTACCGCATCTCCGAAGCGAAACTCAGCAACGTAAATACTAAAGTCAGCACCGATGCAGTCATTAAAGACCTGGTGCGTTGCGGCTATATGAAAAGTGCTGACCTGGCTGATCGCTTTGGCAACCCTGCCGATTTAAATCCCGAATCCGATCCTGATATCGTCGGGCCATCCGGTGTTTTTACCAGTTCAGAATTGAGTGGAGACAGAGAGTTCCAAAAGACCGCCTCAGTGATGAAGCTGGTCGTCAATGGATATGCCGGTGCAGGCACTATTACCATGGGTGGCTATGACTACCATACCGGCGACCGCGCCACAGGAGAGATTCGCGATTTGCGCGCTGGGCGCTGTATTGGCGCTTGCCTGGAGTATGCCGCCCGCCGCAACCAGCCCCTGATGATTTACGTTTTTAGTGATGGTTCCGTTTTCTCCAACGGAATGCTGGACGACTCGGTAGAAGGCCGTGGCAAAGGCGTCTGGACTGGCGATGATCAACAGACAGCCGCCTCATTTTTCCTGGTATACAACCCGGCGGGCCGACCACAATTACTCGGTGGCACGGCGGACGAACAGGCGATCCACCAGCAACTCGGCTATATGCGCAGCTCCGGTGATGTAGAAACAACATCCACCCCCGCCGCTAACAACGTCAATTTATTGGTGGAAACTGTAGTACTCAACTATATGGCCCTGCACGGGGAGCAAGGTAATTTCTCAACCTTATTTCCGAATCACGGTCTCGGCGATAGTAACTTACAAGACAGTATGACTGCCTTCGCCCCCATTATTTAACTTGGATAAGTGATGTTCCGCTTTTTTAAATTGCTATTACTGTGTAGTGCCACACTTTGCGCAATTCCTTCGATGGCCGAATGGCACTACGCTGAACGTGCAATTATGGGAACTCAGGTTCGCCTACAACTTTGGCACGAGGACGGCATTGAAGCCGAGCACCTTATTGAAGAGGTCATGGCAGAGTTTCATCGACTTGACGATCAGCTCTCGCCCTATAAGGAAAACAGTGAACTATCACTCGTTAACCGCACAGCTGGCCGGGGAAACGTCAATATTTCTAAAGAGCTCACCAACCTGATTGATAAATCCCTTTGGTTTAGTCAGCTCACCGACGGTGCATTCGATATCAGCTACGCCACCCTGGGCAAGCACTATGATTTTCGCCAGCAGAAACAGGCAGACGCCCAGCTAACGGACTCGTTGTTAGAAGCGTTGAATTACCGTCACTTAAAACTGAATAAAAAGGCCAATACACTCCGTTTTGGCCACGAAAACACAAAAATAGATTTAGGGGGAATTGCCAAAGGCTATGCGGTTGATCGGGCAATTGAGATCCTCAAGCAGGCAGACATTTGCTGCGCCAGTGTCAGTGCCGGTGGCGATTCACGCATGCTGGGAGATAAACAGGGGCAACCCTGGTTAGTGGGTATTCGCCACCCCCGTGAAAAAAGTAAGAATGCTGCGGTTATCCCCCTGCGTGATATTGCTATCTCTACCTCAGGTGATTACGAGCGTTATTTTATTGATGAGCAGCAGGATAGAGTGCACCATATTTTTAATCCATCCACAGGAAAACCCTCGGAAACTTCTGCAAAAGACACTGATAAGTTGATTAGTGTCAGCATTATTGGCCCCCGCGGCTTTGATACCGACCCCCTTTCTACCAGTGTGTTTGTTCTGGGAAAAGAGAAAGGCTTGGCACTTATTAATCGATTGCCCCAATTTGAAGCAGTAGTTATAGATAGTAACCGGAAGTTGTTTTTCAGTCGCGGTTTGGAGAATCTTTGAGTAATCCGTTTTATCTTCATAGAAAATTTGCCAACAAGATCACATCAGATCGTTGATCCCCTGACATAATTTGCGCCGACCAAAGAATAATGCCAATTCCTATCAAAAGGTCTGCCATGAGACGCCCCTTTCAGTGCTTTATTTTATTTATCGGCCTTTTAGGCTCTGCGTTTGTGCAGGCTCAGGAAAGCGATTTCTCTGCGGAGAAATTGGAAGAATTAAAGCGCGATGTACTTAAATTAAACAGGGATTTATTGATTCTTGAAGAAGATTTGCTCTATCCCGCACAGAGCCAAATCGCCTTTTATGTGTCTATGGATGTAGGCCACTATTTTACTTTGGATGCAGTAAAGCTACACATCGATAACAAGTTAAGTGCAAGTCATCTGTATACGGAGCATCAGCGGGAAGCGTTGATTCGCGGTGGTATTCAACCGCTTTACAAAGGCAACCTAAAATCCGGTGATTACACTATTTCTGCTTTTATAACTGGCCTTGGGCCCGAAGGGCGCGAATACAAGCGGGCAGCCAAGTTGGAATTGAATAAAAGTGATGAGCCCGCCGTTATTGAACTGGTTATCTCAGACAACTCCGGAAAACAACAGCCGGAGTTTGAGTTGGTGCAGTGGCCAACGCCCTGATTAGCCATGTACTACCCATCTTTTACCCGCACCCTATCCCTGGCGCTCATCCTTGCCGCAAGTAACCTTTGCGCTCAGGAAGCTGATACTGTGGCCGAAACAAACGGTCCCAGCAATGAGCAGCGAGCCCCACAAAAATACCAAAGGGCTCAAGACCTGGCTTATGGCGCTACGCTTTACGAGTATTTTCAAGGGAATTACTTTGATGCCCTGAGCACACTGCTGGTTGCTCAACAGCGGGATTCAATTCAAATTCACAGGGATAACGCCGCATTGATAGAGGGCGGGATCAGCCTAGGGTTTGGTTTACATAGACGAGCAGCTGAACTTTTTGAACAGCAGAGTAATGTCGAGGCTGCGCCAAAATATCGCCGCACTGCCTGGTTAAAGCTGGCCGAATTAAATTACCTGAACGGTGATTTTGTCAGCGCAGCAGCACACTTGGAAAAGTCAGGGGTTGCCGAGGAGTCCTCTCTACCTCTCAACTTAGCGCTGCGCAATAAAGACCTCACCACGGCTCAAAAATTACTGGAAACCAGCGATTTATACCCTGCGGAAAAGTTATTGGGACATATCAACTTAGGCGCTGCCTTTGCCAGGTCCGGCCAATTGCCTGCAGCAATTCACGAATATCAAGTCGCTGTTGATTTTGCAGAAACAATTGATATTCCTTCATCTGAAATTCCCATACTCATTGATAAAGCCCATATTGGTATGGGGTACGCCCTGGCTCTTGCAGAGCAACACAGCGCAGCTAAAGAAGCCTTTTCCAGGGTTCGCCTCAACACGCCCTGGGCAACTCGCGCACTCCTGGGAATGGCTTGGTCCTCTATCAATGGTGAGGACTACCAAGCGGGCATAGACGCACTGCAATTTTTACTGGATAAACACCGCTACAGTCCCGCCGCACGGGAAGCGATGGTAGCCCTGCCTTATGGTTACGAAAAACTGGAAAATCGCTCTGTAGCCCTCAGAGCATATCAAAGCGCTGAAGCTTATTACCTGGAAACGCTTACTGAGTTACACCAGTTACAACAAGACCTGGCGACGGAACCGCTGGCCTATGATCCTGTTCAGCGCGAGGCTTGGCGCTATGGCTGGTTACAACTAGCCCAGGCCTCTCCCCTATTGCGCGATAACCAGCACTTTCTGCGGCCAATCCTACAAAGTGACCACTTCCAATTGCGGCTCACCGAACTGCGCGATCTGCAGCAGCTCACCCAGGTCCTACAGACCTGGCAAGATAAACTACCCCAATTTGCTGACCTTATCGAAGAGCGTCACCTGCGCCGTACAACGATTATTGATAACTACAATAGCGCCCAGTTTGACCAGCAGTTGCAGATGGCAACACAGCAATATGATCATTTGAGGGCAGCTCTCGAGCATATTGAACAGGAGCGCGACGCACTCACTTTATTGGCGACCACCGCCACTCGAAATGAACAAAGTGAAACCCTCGAATTACTGGAAATTCTCACCGGCGCTCAAGAACGTCTTAAAAAAATCCAGGACAGCGGCAAAGCCAGCCAACAACAAGCAGAAACCCTGGCGAAAGCCCGGGGGATTTTGCTTTGGCAAGCCAGTGAACAGTATCACGAGAAGTTGTGGCAGCAGCAAAAATCCCTACAACTGCTCGAAGATCAGTTACGCAGGGGGCGGGAACAACGCAAGAAAACAGATACCGAAGCACAGCGAGGGCCACAACTGCGCCAACTAGCCTATCGGGTGGTCACCGCCGGTGACGAAATTCCAGCTCAGCAAGCGGCGATTGATCGAGCCAGCGAATTGATTGAAGCCGACCTACGCCGAGAAGTTATCGCCCAGCTGGGTAGGGAGCAGCAGCAAATTCACAATTATATGGCCCACACACGCCTGGCTATCGCACGTCTGCAAGACGCTGAAATGCAGGCGATCCCCACAACCTCTCAGGCTGACAGTGACACGGATAATACCGGGGCCGCAGACAATGAATAACGCCCCGCATCCGGCAGCTGTGTTTACCCTGCGCTCCCTGGCTATTGGTATTTGCTGTGCCCTGACAGCTTGTGGCAATCAACCGGTACAAACCCTGGCTGACCTGCCCCGTGCCAACCCGCCCAGCTCTCAGGAAGAGGCACCGCAAAGTCCGCCCGTGCAAACCGCTATCGCGTTGGAAAACCTAGTGCAAAGTTACCGCACAGCACTGCAGAGCCACGCCGATCCCAAGGTTCGGCAACAAATCCATCTGCGCCTGGCTGACTTGGAAATGGAACGACTGGAGCAAAAACAGTCCGACAATCCGGATACCATTGTCGACTACTCCAGCGCGGTCGATTATTACCAAAGTCTCTCTGCCCAGCGCCCGAAAGATGATTACATTCTCTATCGCTTAGCCCGCGCCAGGGCACTGGATGGGGAAATGCCCGCGGCCTTACAGGCATTGGAAAAGATAGCCGGTAGCGCACCGGACTCACCGTTTATCGGCGAAGTCTTATTCCGCCGTGGCGAGGCGGCATTCAACCGCAAAGACTACCCCAGTGCCGCCCGAGATTTCCGTGCATTGCTCAAGCAGGGGCCGAGTCCATTTACGGATAATGCTCGCTATATGCTGGCTTGGTCAGAATTTAAATCGAGCAATTACCGCGCATCCACAGAAATTTTTCTCCAGTCGCTGGATATTTTGCACAGTGAGGAACAGGGGGAGGAACTCCCTGTTGGGCGGCAGCGCCTGCGTGAAGACAGCCTGCGTGGGCTCGCATTAAACTTCAGCTACCTGGGAGGTGCTGAAGCCATTGAGTCTTTTAACCTCAATGGAGAGCCACGTCCCTATCAGCACCAGCTATACAGTGCACTCGGTACCTGGTATCGGGAAAAAGAGTTGTTCCGCAATAGTGCCGATACCTTTTTACAATTCGTCAATCACTACCCACAAACCCAGCAAGCCCCACAGCTTCATCTTCTCGCCGTTGAAACCTTGCAAGCGGGGAGACTACATAAAGAAGTTCTGCCCACGAAGCGGGACTTTGTGCGTCGCTATGGTGTGAACAGTGATTACTGGCAAGCAGCAGGTAAAACTCAACAACAGGAGTTGGCCAAAACCCTGCAACCATGGCTGTATGAATTGGCCCAGTTTGACCACGCCCGCGCTCAGGAGTTGGCTCAGCAGGTCACAAAACTACCCGCGAATAAGGTGAAAGAACGTCGCCTTGTCAGCGCACAATCACTGGGTGCCTATCGCAGCGCCGCCGCGTTATATCAGGAATACGCGCAGACTTTTCCACAAGATCCACGCACGCCATCCATGGTTTTCCTGATGGCGGAGTGTCTTGAGCAGGCTGCAGATCACCCCGCCGCCTGGCGCGCTTACAGCCAGGTCGCCTGGGAATACCAAGATCCCAAGTATGCTGCCGAAGCCGGCTACGGAGCCATCCTCAGTGCAGCCAGAGTGCATGAACAAACTCCGGATCAAGAGTCGGAACAGAAAATCCTGTGGCTCGATCGCAATATCGAAGCGAGCCTGAAATTTGCACAGAGCTGGCCCCAAGACCCGAGAGCTCTGCCAGTACAGCTGGCCGCTGCCGATAAGTTGTTACAACAATCGCGCTTTGCCGAAGCCATCGCCGCTGCCGAGCACGCCGATCAATGGCAACCGCCAGCCAATAGGCAACAGCAACTAAGTATTGCAATAATACTGGCCCACAGCCATTTTTCCCTGAAGCAATATCCCCAGGCAGAGGCTGCCTATACCCGCGCGCTCGGCTACCAGCCAGACGATAAGCTGCGCAAAGACGCATTGCGCCAATTGCAGTTATCCATCTATCGCCAGGCAGAAATCATTTTGGCCCAGCGCGAGAGTGAGGATGCCGCTCCCAGTGAGGAAGCCCTCAATCACCTGCTGCGTATCCGCGATAGCGGGCGCACAGAGGTTGCGGCCACCGCCCAATATGATGCGATTAATTTTCTTATTCAATTAGGGCAGTGGCAGCGCGCCAGCACAGAACTCGCTGATTTCCGCCAGTTTTATCCCGCGCACACCTTGACGCCGACACTGGCTGCCAAAGCCATCGTTATCTTTGAAGCTCTGGAAATGCCGGCGGCTGCCGCCACAGAATTACTGCAATTAGCCGCTACAGATCCGGATCGGGAAGTTCGCCGTCAATCCCTGTTTATGGCAGCAGAAAACCTGCAAAAAGCCGGTGAATACAACAGGGCTATTGAAAGCTATCGCAACTACAGCAAATTGTGGCCAGAACCCGCCGAGCAACGTCTGGAAGCGCAATTTCAGCTGGTCGAAATCTACGCTCAGACCAAAAAGCCCACCAAGCGGAATTACTGGCTACAACAACTTGCACAGAACTCGCTGCAGTCACCCCGCGGGCGTTACCTGGCCGCTTATTCTCAAAGTGAACTGGCGGAACAAAGTTATGCGAAATTTGCTGAACTGGCACTGCGCTTGCCGTTAAAGACCAGTCTCGCTAATAAAAAGCGGGCCATGCAAACCACCGTGGCGGATTACCGCAAAGTCCTGGAGTTTGGCATCGCAGAATTCACCCCTCAAGCAAACTATCGCCTCGCGGAAGTGTACCGACAGCTCAGCCGTGACCTGATGGACTCACAGCGCCCTAAAAACCTGAACGAGCTGGAATTGGAACAATACGAAATTCTACTGGAGGAACAGGCCTATCCCTTTGAGGAGAAGTCTATAGAGCTTCACGAGGCCAATATCCAGCGCACGGTTGAGGGTATTTACGACGACTGGGTTAAACGCAGCTTCCATTCACTGGGAGAGCTGTTACCCGCACGCTACAAAAAAGAAGAAAAAACCCTGGAGTGGAGTGATGCACTGCACTGAATTTAGCGCCCATAAATTATCTTCAATCGCACGGTTATTCACTACTGCGCTATTGGTTTTTCTACTCTCTGCATGTAGCGGCCTGCAAAAGACGACATCGCCCGCAGATAGTGACGCCGCGCAACAACTGACAGAGAACCCCTACTTGCGGGATGGTAAAAGAGTACCGCAACAGGCCCGTGCGGCAATGGAACTGGCTCGCCAGAATTTTCAGGCAAATGATTTACCTGCGTCTGAATCGCAACTGCTCCAAATTACTGAAAAGTGGCCGGAGCTCTCTGGAGCCTGGCTTAACCTGGCAATCGTGCAACAGTCCGGCGAGAAATACGAGGAATCCGAGCGCAGCTTTCGCCAGGCTATTGCTGTAAACGATAACAATGTATTTGCCTGGAATCGTCTTGCCGCCCTGATGCGTGACCGGGGGCGGTTCGAAGATGCAGAGCAATACTACAACGCCGCCATAGAGCGTTGGCCACACTATGCCGATGCACACCGCAACCTGGGAATCCTCTACGACCTTTACCTGCAACAACCCGAGCGTGCCCTTCAGCATTATATGGCAGCGCAAGATTCCGGTACTGAACAGGATAAATTGCTCAGTGCATGGATACTCGAGCTGGAGCGGAGACTTTAACAATGAAATTATTTTCTAGCCTCATACTGAGCCTGTCTATCTTTGCATACGGCGCAACAGCAGAGGAAATAACAACGCTGGAGTCCACCGTAATTGGCAGTCAGGAACAACCTAAGGTTTTATATATCATTCCCTGGAAGCAAGCCGACAGTTTACAAAGGCTCGACAGCGTTCTGCCGCAAACTTTCTCCTCTGTATTTGAACATCAGGAATATTCTGAATTTCGGCGGGAAATAAAGCTGTTACAAGCTGAACAGGAAAAAACCGATTAGGCTGGCCCAACAAAATTAAAAATAATTTTTTGCGGCGTATGGAAGCGGCACTGCTTAATTTATACAGCGAAGACATGGAACCGCCGCAGCAGGCTTCAACGTCCCGCGGCCCTCTTTATACACCAAGGGTGGGAACTCAATCGCTCTCCCTTTGCACTACAAATTTATAACTTTATCTGTGGAGAATTAAATCATGGAATTCACTCAAGCGATGCTGCGTTTTTTCCAAAATGGCGGACCCTTCATGTACCCAATTGCAGTGGTCCTGGTTATCGGACTGGCAATGGTAGTAGAGCGCTGGATATTTTTATCACGCGCGCGGAATGCCAATAAAAAGGCGTATCAACAAGTATTGCCCATGTTGCAAAAACGCAGCTATCAAAGTGTCTTGCAGCTGGCCCGAGACAACGATGCAGCAATGGGCCGTATCGCCGCAGCGGGCATCAACACTTTGCAATTTGCCAAGCGCGAGGAAAATATTGCCCTGGCTATTGAGGAAGGGATTCTCGAAGCTGTTCCCCGTCTGGAAAAACGCACCAGTTACTTGGCCACTCTCGCTAATATTGCCACTCTGCTGGGCCTACTCGGCACTATTATGGGTCTGATTGCTGCATTTACTGCAGTAGCCAGTGCCGACCCATCTGAAAAAGCGACCATGCTCTCCACCAGTATTTCCGTAGCGATGAACACTACAGCATTCGGTTTGATTTCTGCCATTCCCCTGCTGTTGTTTAACTCAATGCTACAAAATAAAACCAATGAGATTGTCGATAGTTTGCAAATGGCCGGGGTTAAATTCCTTAATCTGCTGACCATGGGACGCCCACAGAAAGCGGAACAACGCACCGCTAACAGCTAAGGGATACCGCCATGCTGAACATAAATATTCGCCGGCGTGGACATGAGGAAGCAGAACTTGATATCACCTCGTTTATGAGTTTGATGACCATTTTGGTTCCAGTGTTACTGCTAAATATGGTGTTTTCCCATATCTCAGTGCTCAAGTTGAATCTGCCGGGTATCAGTGACGGAAGCTCCAGTAGTGTGGAGGAAAACCGCCAGCTCGAACTCGTTTTGCGCACGCAGTATGTCGATATCAATTATCCCGCTGGACAGCGGGTTAAACGCATCCCACACGAGGAAAACTCACCGGATTTCGCCACGATATCTGTCGTTTTACAGCAGATAAAACGGCAGTTGCGGGAAAAATCTATCGACAAAGATGATCTGGTGATCCTGTCAGAAAAGGGAACGCCTTACAAAACTCTGGTCGCCGCCATGGATACTGCACGCAGCTACCGGGCTGTAGTGGCCGCATCTGTTGTTGATGCAGAACTGTTCCCCCAGATATCTCTCGGCGATGCACCGGAGCAGACAAAATAGCGGGGCCAAACTATGAAGATAAATGCAGCCGCAAAACTGCAAGAGCGCAGGCAAAGGCAAAAAAAGCAGCAGTCAAAACTGAACCTGGTATCACTGATGGATATCTTCACCATCCTGGTATTTTTCCTTCTGGTGAACTCAACCAGTGATGTTCAGGTTCTGCAGACTGATAAAACCATAAAACTGCCCAAGTCCACCTCACAACAGAAGCCCGAGGTGACTACTGTAGTGCGGGTCAACAATAAACAGTTGTTTGTCGGGGACCGATTTATCGCCAACATCGATGATATCGATCCCAGCGCAGAGAATATTGAGGCCCTGGTAACAGAGCTTGAATATCGTGCTGAACGAGCGGGAGAGCTGAGCGAAGCCCAGAAAACTCTGGGCCGAGCAGTGACTATTTTAGGTGATGAACAAGTTCCTTATGAATTGCTAAAGCAGATCATGCACACTTGCGCAGCCGCAGACTTCCGCGATATGTCTTTCGCCGTAGAACAAACAGCGCCGGAAGATCCTTCGGGGGTGGAATCCTGATATGAGTACAGCAACCATTAGTTACGCCCCCTGGCAACTACAGGAAACAGTACTTCCCTGGTCCGCCTCGAGAGAGGAGGATCAGCGATTTATCAAATTACTGCGCGGTGGCCTGATAGCCCTGGCCATCAGTGGTATTGCCGTTGCACTGGCGCCAGTACCCGAACTCACCCGGGAGCAGGCCGAAAGGGTACCTCCACAGCTGGCCAAAGTAATTCTGGAAAAAAAGGAATTGCCAAAACCCAAGCCAAAGCCGAAACCCAAAGAGCAAAAGAAGCCCGAGGAAAAGAAAAAGCCCGAAGAGAAACCCAAAAAGAAAGCGGAAACACCCGACAAGCCCAAGCCTGTGGAGAAGCCGCGCAAGGTTGAAAATCCCCCGGTTGCCAAAGTACAGCAGGCCCGGGAGAAAGCGGCCAATAGCGGCCTGAATGCACTCGCCGATGATCTGTTGGATATGCGCGAGAGTTTTAATACATCGGATATTAGCCGGGGCCAGCTCAGCTCGGGGAATGCTACTGCCACTAAAATAGAACGCAGTATGATCGCGGATAAGTCAAAAGCCTCCAGCGGCGGCGTTGCCGCCGGCAGAGTGAGTCGCGATACCGGTGGTGTCTCACTGGCCGGGCGTGAGAACACCCGAGTGCAAAGTACCCAGGCAAAGGGTTCAACCAATGAAGCGGTGGCCAAGGCCAGAGGGCAAAAATCCATACGTACCGACGATTCCATTCGCAGTGTTATGGAAGCCAATAAAGAGGCTATTATTGGAATCTATAACCGTGCGTTGCGCAGGGACCCAACTCTGCAGGGAAGGCTCACCGTACAGTTGGTGATCGCACCGAATGGTGCTATCGCGTCGATCAAATTGGTAGAGAGCGAGCTCAATAACCCGGCACTTGAACGCAAGTTGCTGGCGAGAATCCGCATGATCAATTTTGGTTCTGCCAACGTTGAGAGTACTACCAAGAACTACTCAATCGACTTCCTGCCTTCTTAAGTTCCGAGTAGCTATCTTGTCTGTAGCGTGGCGACACAGGGACGTGCCGCCATTTGAAGGGAGTTAATAGGTGGACAAGAAGCTGATCCACCCAATTAACTAAAGTAAATCCAGCGCATAGCGACGCAATGTTTGCATAGGAATAATTTCCAGCGCCTTCACATGTGTACTCTGTAAAAATACCCGGGGAGCCATATCCAATTTCTCCGCTTCGAGCCAGCGCGCGGCACAGAGACACCAACGATCCCCTTCCTTTAAACCGGGAAAATTAAACTCCTCTACCGGCGTACTCAAGTCATTGCCGCGACTGCGGGAAAATTCCAGGAACTTATCAGTCACGGCAACGCAGACGGTGTGAGAACCGAGATCCTCTTTACAGGTGTTACAGCAGCCATCGCGAAAGAAGCCTGTCTTCGGGTCCAGGCTACAAGGCACCAGTGGATCGCCAAAGACGTTGACTGAATTTTCTATCTCCATTCCTGACTCTCTCCACTTTTATCACCAATTAGCTGGATATCCACCAGTTGCCAGCGCAGACCATTGCGTTGCATCAACAGACGCAATTCAGGGCGGCCATGCTCACCATATTCAACACTCAGATGATTGAGGTCGGTAAAATGCCACCCCATGCGCTGCCAGGAATCTTCATCTTCTTCCGCTGCAGAAGTCTCATTCCCGGAAATATCCGGTGTTTCACTACCCTGTCGATAAATTTCCCGCTGAAATGCCTCCAGATCCTCTCCCCCACGAAGAAGGTCGGCAATGCCCTCAGGAGTAATAAACTGTTGTAAAAGTGGATCCATAAAGAAATTTGCACCAGCACTGAGTAATTCATCAAATTCCTGAGGAATAGAATTACTTAGGGAGTTCCTAAGTTGCTGCTGTATGCGGATCTTTAAATTGTCACGTAAAACAGGAAAATCGACATAATGCTCTAACGTGTCGATACTCTCAGTTCTAACCTGCGGCTGATCGGATTTAGCCATTTTCGCCGCACGTTGCAATTGCTCGATGGAATAAAACGGCAAGGCGACATATCCAGCGGCAATCAATACCAAAACCAGACCGCTCATCCACAGTATTTTTTTCATCAATTCTATTCCTTAGTCACTCTCCGGGGATTTTATGCTGAGAAAGATGTATCACCTAATTTGCCGATGTATTGGCGTGGCATTGTTCGCCACTCCCGCCTATGAGATATTCCCCTCCCAAGACTCTGCACCCCATAAATAATCTAAATCTCAATAAGGACAGCTAACAGGATGAGTGACATCTATACGGCACCAAAAGCCGATTTGGCAAGTACGCGGGAAATGGAGGAATTCGGCTCTGTAGAGAAGGGGATTGCAGGGGACTATTCGTTTTCTCTCGGTGAAGCCCTCAGTGAAGGGTGGCAATTATCACTAAGCAATATGGGAACTATATGGCTTAGTTTTATTCTTTACGCACTGGGCGCATCCGCAATAATGCTCATCCTAGCGGCATTAATGTGGGGTTCTATATCATCGGCTGCTGGTTTATCAGGCATGCTATTCCTAGTCATCTTAGCGCCTATCGCCGTAATAGTGATCGTTGCCCCTCTTATGGCAGGTTCTATGATGGTAAGTATAAAGATTGCCAGAGGAGAAAAAACCAGCGCCACCGAGGTATTCTCCTATTTCGATAAAATCGTGCCCCTTGGCCTGGCAATGTTTTTATTATATTTCCTCGTTTCGATTGGCTTTTACCTGTTACTTATTCCCGGTATCTATCTTTCAGTCGCCTATATGATGGCCCTGCCGCTTATCGTAGATCACAACCTGGGTCCCTGGCAGGCTATGGAGGCTTCACGTAAAGCCATCACCAAAAACTGGTTCGCCTTTTTTGGCCTTTTGCTGGTAATGATGGTCATTTACGTTGCAGGCAGCCTTCTATTCCTCATAGGATTAATATTCGCCCTTCCCTGGATTTTTGCGACTTACGGCGTTGCTTACCGTCAGGTCTTCGGCGCCCCCACTCAAAACACATAATCGGTTCTACCAAACAGGAGCGGTGGCTTGCTGGATACCACCTATAACGTCGAAACACCCGAGGGGATTGATTTGCGCGCGCGGGCCGCTGGGCCCGTGCCACGTATCCTTGCGTATGCAGTGGATGTGTTTTATCGATCATTGATATTGGCTGCGATCGGCTTTGCGTTGCTATTTGCCGGCTTTGCCGGTGCGGGTATCTGGCTCGTCTGCGCCTTTCTTCTCGAGTGGTTTTACCCGGTGTTTTTTGAAGTTTTGCGGAACGGCCAGACACCGGGCAAAAAGGCCTTTGGCCTAATGGTGGTCAACGACAACCTTACGCCGGTATCCTGGGGAGCATCCATCGTTCGCAACCTGCTACGCTTTGCGGATTTTATGCCATTTGCCTACGCCACTGGCGTAATAAGCATGACACTGGGGCGTCACTTCCAGCGCCTTGGCGACCTGGCAGCAGCCACCCTGGTGGTCTATCGCGAAGAGGAAAAGGCACCTGTTGCCCTGCCGGATACCACCCCGCTCCCACCACCACAAAACCTTCGCCAGCAAGACCAACAGGCACTGGTTAGCCTTTTGGAGCGCCACCAGGATTTAAGCGAAGCGCGTCAGCAAGAGCTCGCCAATCTGCTCGAACCGATTACCCGAAAAAAGGACAGCGATGCCTTGAGCTACCTGCGCTCCGTGGGCAGTTGGCTACTCGGTGGCAGGGGATAGGCAGAGGTACCTATGAAGCAGAGAGACTTTGAGAATCGCTACCGCGACAGCTGGGAGCAATTAGAAGCCTGGCTCAAAGCGGATCGGAACAAGTCCGAAGTTGCGGCCCTGGACCTACCCGTCGCCTACCGCAACCTTTGCCAGCAGCTGGCAATGGCAAAGGAGCGGCAATATACCAACCGCCTGATAGACCACCTCAACCAGCTGGTTATGGCGGCACATCACCGTGTCTACCGCCAGGAAACCTTGCGCCGCAAGGGATGGTTGCACTATTTGTTGGCAGGTTTTCCCCAAGCCGTGCGCGCTAATAGCCGCGCAGTACTGCTGGCATCCGCTTTGTTTTTAATACCTGGCCTGATCCTGGGAGTCGGCACTTACAACAACGATGCCCTGGTGTACGCAGTAATGTCACCGGAACAGGTTATGGGTTTTGAATCCATGTATGATCCGGGCAACCGGGTACTGGGCCGCGAGCGCGGCTCTGATACCGACCTGTTCATGTTCGGTTTTTATATCAAAAACAATATTGGCATCGCCTTTCGCACCTTTGCCGGCGGTGTACTGTTTGGCCTGGGCTCAATTTTCTTCCTGGTGTTTAACGGCATCTATATTGGCGCAGCGTTTGGGCATATCACCCGGGTGGGCTTTGTCTCCACCTTCTACCCATTTGTGATTGGCCACGGCGCCTTTGAGTTGACCGCCATAGTACTGGCGGGAGCAGCGGGCCTGATATTGGGACGCTCTCTAGTGGATCCGGGCCAACACCGGCGCACGGTCGCACTGCGCCTGGCCGCTGTCGAAGCAATGAAGATTATGTACGGCACTTTCCTGATGCTGGTGATTGCCGCTTTCCTTGAAGCCTTCTGGTCCTCCAGTGCCAGCACACCGATTGCGATCAAGCTCGGGGTAGGCGCCCTGTTTTGGGTACTGGTCTTTGCGTACTTTATCCTGGCGGGACGCAGGGAGGGCGCAACTCATGCAAATTAAGAATCTGGCAGTGCGAGCCCGCTTGCGCTCTCCCTGGGAGTCTGTCGATCTCGGTATCGCCCTGGCACGAAAATACTGGTGGCAACTTTTTATAGTCTACCTGTTGCCTGCAGCACCGCTATTTGCTTTGTGTTATTGGCTGTTTCCAGAGTCACCAACGCTCTCCATCTTATTTATTTGGTGGCTGAAACCCGTATTTGATCGGCTGCCCCTGTTTATGATCAGCCGCGCATTATTTGGCTCACCGGTATCCATTGGTGAGGCATTGAAGCATTTCTTTAGCCAGAATCGTCGCGACTGGTTTATGTGGCTTACCCTCCGTCGGCTGAGCCCCACACGCTCTTTCGATATGCCAGTCACCGTGCTGGAGCAATCCACAGGTAAGGCCCGTACCTCGCGCCTTGGGGTACTGCACCGCAAACACTCTGGGGCCGCCACCTGGCTAACACTAACGCTTTACCATATTGAGATATTTCTACTTGCCGCATTAAGTGTGATGGCATTTCTGTTTATCCCTGAACAGTATTCCGATGGGATCGATTGGATCCCTCTGCTCCAAGGGGATACTCAATGGCTGGAATGGATATATAACGGACTCTACCTGTTTGTTATGGCAGCAGTAGCCCCCTTCTATATCGTTAGCGGATTTTGCCTTTATATTGGCCGTCGTATTGAGTTGGAAGGCTGGGATATAGAAATCCAGTTTCGGGACCTGCTGGAACGCCAGCAGCGTGAACAGGAGTCCCACCGCAGAAGAAAACCAAGCACTGCTGCGCTAATCCTGATCTGCGGGCTCACCTTTGGCTCATTAATTCCAGCGCCCCCCGCCAGCGCCGCATCTTTGGAAACCCCGCAGCAGGCCCAAGAGCATATTGACGAAATCCTCGCTGGCGATGAATTTCATCAAATGAAAGAGATCAGTGGTTGGCGCAAAAAAGACAAATCTGAAACAGAAGCCGTCAAAGAAAAGTTCCCCGAGTGGTTAATTAACTTTATCGAATGGCTTTTTGAGAACTCTAAAGATACGCCTGAAGTTGACGATGAAGTTAAATGGGGCCCAACAATTGCGAAAATCCTGGAGCTGCTGCTTTGGATTGGCTTGGTATTCGGCCTGGGCTATCTGCTTTGGAGACATCACGATAAAATTCTTCAGAGCTTGAAATGGCAGCCTAAGCCAAAGAAAAAGCAGCCCGTCCCCGAAACCCTATTCGGCCTGGATGTACGCCAATCGAGTCTGCCCGATGACGTTTGCGCGGAGGTCATGCGCCTGTGGACAGAGGGAGACAAGCGAGCCAGTTTGGGACTATTGTACCGCGCCACCCTCTCTCACCTGATTGAAGACTTCGAGTTTTATTTTGGCGATCACCTTACCGAAAGTGAATGCGCACAGCTGGTACAAGTAAGGCAACAGGAGCCGAATGAAGTACAGCGCCCAGTAAGTCCCGCCCTGAGTCAATTTGTACAAGAGCTTACTGCAAACTGGCAGCAGCTTGCCTATGCCCACCGGCCGCCAAAAGAGGCTCAGGTAAGCTCACTTTGTAGCCAATGGCAGGAGGAATTTGGCAATGACCGCTAAGAGAATTCTGTTGGCAGCCCTAGTCATAAGTGGCGTGGCACTTGTATGGCTATTCCTCACTTTCTACGAGCGCTACTCCAAGGAGATCGACAGCGGCTGGAGCATGGAAGCCAGACGAAATCCCTACCTGGCAGCAGAAAGATACCTCACCGATATCCAACTGGCGCCGCATCAGGCAGATAATATATCTGTACTCCAAGGCCTTTCCTCCGATGCCACCCTGTTTATCAACAGCTCCAGCCAGGTCTATAACCCCACCAAGGCCCAAGAACTTCTAGAGTGGGTCGAGCGCGGTGGCCACGCCATCGTTGTAGCCTATACCGGCAACTTCGACAGCGACTCCGGGCGCAGTGAAAACCGCGATTGGCTACTTGAGTCCATGGACGTCTCTATCGAAGAGGGGCACAACAAGTTCGAACTGCAAGAAACCCTGGAGCAACTGCTCGGGGAGGATGCGGTACTCGAGCCTGAGCAGAGCCCCGCTGATGCCATGCGGGAGCACAATCGCAAACTGGACGAAGGCGAAACGGAAGATGAGCCGAAGGAACAAGAGGAGCCTCGCAACCCCGATGTGTCAGAAGAGGATCTGGTAACCCTGCCTGTTGAGGGCGGCAGCGAAATACAGCTATACCTCGGTGCCAGCCACCTGCTCTACCACCCTTCGTTTAATGACGAGACTATCGACGGTGGGCCTGTTTTCTGGGCTAAGGTACGACGCGATGATGTCGGCGTACCGTTTATGCAGTTCGAGCGCGGCAACGGTGTGATTACCTTGATGACTGACAGTACCCTGTGGCAGTCCCAGCGTATTGGCCACTTCGATCACGCCTATTTCTTACAATTGCTGGCCGGCGAAGGAGAGTTTGTCTTTCTCACCCGCCCCCGCTTTGAAACCCTTTCTAAGGTTGCTCGTCAATACGCTGCAGAGTTTTTTCTCGCCGGCGCACTGGCCTTACTCGCTTGGCTATTACTACACGGGCGCCGCTTCGGCCCCTTGCAGCCGGAGCCAGAAGTGTCCCGCCGTTCTCTGCTAGAACATATATCCGCCTGCGGCCATTACTACTGGCAGGACGACCAGGGGGAAACCCTTCTGCGCGGCCATCGGGAAGAACTTCTACGTCGCCTTGGCGCCACCCATATCAACGCCACTAAAAAACGCAAACTGTGCGACAAGCTCTGTGCCTCCACCGGTATGGATGAACGGCTAATAGTTGAAACCCTGTGGGGCAAGCCCCCCACAACCGAAGAAACATTTACTGAACACATGCGTAATCTGCAGCGAATTGAGGCAGTCCTATGAACGAGACCACCCTTCAACCAGAACAACAAACCACGGGGCTGTCACCTGACTGGCAGGCTGCGTCCGCCAAACTTCAGATACTGCGCAACAATATCAACCGGTTGCTGATTGGCCAGGAGCAGGTGGTTGACCAGGTACTCGTAGCTCTGCTGGCTTCTGGCCACGTACTGCTCGAAGGTGTACCCGGACTCGGCAAAACCCTTCTGGTGCGCACCCTGGCCAACTGCTTTGGCGGCAATTTCCGCCGCATCCAGTTTACCCCGGATTTGATGCCCGCCGACGTTACCGGCCACGCCATGTACAACATGGGAGAGAGCCGCTTTGAGGTGCGTCGCGGGCCGGTATTTACCAACCTGCTGCTGGCGGATGAAATCAACCGCGCCCCCGCCAAAACCCAGGCCGCCCTGCTGGAAGTGATGCAGGAGAAGCAGGTCACTATCGACGGCCAGGCACTGAAAGTACCCAGCCCATTTATGGTACTCGCCACTCAAAACCCCATCGAGCAGGAAGGTACCTACCCGCTGCCAGAGGCGGAACTGGACCGATTCCTGCTAAAAGTCCTCATCGATTACCCCAGCCTCGAAGCGGAACTGAAATTGGCCGCCGCCGCCAGCAGTGGCCGAATTGAGCGCAGCCTGCAGGAAAAGCTGGCCGGGGAAGTTACTGTCGAGGGATTGCAGCAACTTCAGGCCCTGGTGCCCCAGGTGGGCTTGGACGAACAGGTATTGAATTACGCCGTGCGGCTGGTGCGCGCCACCCGCCAATCACCGCAGCTGCGCAGCCCTGCCGGCCCACGCGCCAGTATCGGCCTGCTGCAAGCAGCTCGCGCCAATGCGCTGTTACAGGGACGGGAATTTGTACTGCCGGATGATATCAAGGCCATGGCCATCCCGGTAATGCGCCACCGTATCGGCCTATCTCCAGATATGGAAATTGACGGTGAAACTGCTGACACGGCGCTGGCAATGATTATCGACAGTGTTGAGGCGCCGCGACTGTGACACAGACTGTAGCTGCAACAGAGCAACAGGCAGCACCAGCACAAAGCGGTCGCTCCGGCCCGAGTCCGCGCCTGGTCAAACTGCTCGGCTACTGGTGCCTGGCAGCTCTGGCAATTACAGCAGCGCGAATTTGGTTTCCGCAAGCCAGCTCATTTATCGGCAACCTTTGGTGGGGAGCGAGTGCCCTGTTAATCAGTGCCACCCTGCTGGACTATCTCACCGGTTGCCGTGTAACCGGTCTGCAGGGGCTGCGGCGATTGCCAGGCAACCTGGCCCTGGGCGTACGCAATACTGCGCGGCTAAAACTTCACAATACCGGCCCACGCCCACTATTACTCCAGGTTTCCGACTCAATCCCACAGCAACTGGGATCGACAGGGCTACCGCGCTCCGCACAACTTAACCCGGACCAGGAAATCACCATCGAGTACGATCTGGTACCCCGCCGCCGCGGCAGCGCCTCTTTCGGACGAATCGAGGTACTGGCCAACTCTCCCTGGGGACTCTGGCAGACAAGGGTATGGCTGGGACAGGAGCAGACCGTCAAGGTCTACCCCAATTTTCTCGGTATCTCCTCGCTGCAATCTCTCTCCACCGAACAGAGCCTGCGCCTGATGGGGTTGCACCAGCAGCAGCGTCGCGGTGAGGGCATGGACTTCCGCCAACTGCGGGAATACCGCCAGGGAGACAGCCAGCGACAGGTGGACTGGCGAGCGAGCTCACGGCTGCGCAAACTGATCAGCCGTGAATACCAGGACGAACGCGACCAGGAAATTATTTATATGCTGGATTGCGGCCGCCGGATGCGCGCTAAAGACGGCGAGCTGAGCCACTTTGACCACGCACTCAATGGCTTGCTACTTTCAGCTTATGTCGCCATCAAACAGGGGGACGCGGTCGGCTTGCAGGCATTTGCTGCGGCACAGGAGAGCAGTGGTGGACAGCTGCCTCCAGTAAAAGGCGAAAGTGCGATCAACCTACTGTTGAATAATGTCTACGACCTCCACTCTGGCACCAGTAGCGCAGATTACACTAGCGCCGCACAACAGCTGATGGCCCACCACAAGCGCCGTGCCCTGGTAATCCTGATTACCAACTTGCGCGATGAAGATAGTGATGAACTCCTAGCCGCAGTCAAATTGCTGTCGCGCAATCACCTGGTGATGATTGCCAGTCTGCGGGAGACTTCTGTGGACAAATTGCTGCAACAGCCGATTCAGAACTTTGATAGTGCAGTAAACAGCGCAGCAGCGAGGGACTTCCTGCGCCGCAGGGAGCAATTACTTCAGCATTTGCAGGCACACAATGTCATAGTGGTTGACTCGAGGCCGGAGCTTTTGCACCAGTCTCTGGTAGAGGCCTATTGGCGCCTAAAGCGCAGCGGCAGAATCTGAATCGTCAAATTCACCGAGTGGGGACTCTCCGAGCCCCCACTATTTAAACCTTCTCTATAACCTTCCCACTACTCGCAATAATCCAGGGCTGTCCGGGAACTCTCCCCAATCCCGGGAATCTCTTATTGAGCGCGCTACCTCCTGGAACCTTTAGCTTCCAGCAAAATTAGATTTATTTTTAGAATGCGCTGACGAAAAGAAATTAAATTCCAACAAAACCTGATAAAGCTCAATTTACCTCGTATTAGTTCGCAAAAGTTAACTTGGGGCAGTGGCACTTTGCTGTATCACCCGTTAACCTCTTGTTACTCATCTCCGGGTATTTAAAATGGGCCCGGGCAAAGTACAGACCTTCTTATTTATGAGCGGTAAGCGCACCACCCAATACTATTCCCGTCTGTCCCAGTGGCAGGCGCTATTGCTATTGCTGGTATTTCTCAGCGCGCGAGGCCTGGTTCCTGCCGGTTTTATGCCGGCAGATTTTGCAGCGGGAACGCCCTATGGGCTCTGCCATGGCGATAGTCGCAGCGCATTATTGCTCAATGCCCTCAAAGCGAATTCCCACAGCGATCATCACGGCGACCTCTCTTCAAGCCACAACCACGATACGCTTACCGCTCACTCATTTGCCGATAACCATTGTAATTTTTCCGCCGCTGCCAGTATTGCCAGCGCACCAACAACAGAACTGGAAATAGTCCTAACCGGTTTTACTCAACCGCCCTCTTATCCGGCTTTTTTCCACGTTATCTCTAACGCTTACAGCCGCCCACTGATTCGCGCCCCCCCAGTTTAATTCCTTTTTTATTCCAACATCATCACTCCGCAGTTCGCTGTGGACCGCCAGTCTCATTGCTGTCTTAACATTTTCAGCGCTTTGGGTCTTGCCAAAATACGACCACTTTTTCAGGTGGGGATATGTCGCGTGCGCCAAATATTACTCAGGCCTGCGCGCTCACTGCTGCGTGTTCGAAACGCCAGCGAAAAGGATTGAAAACCATGCATCAGAGCATCAACGCAAAAATTTTTCTGAAAAAACCTCTCAGCCTGGCACTCGCTGCCTGCTGTACCTTTTCAGCACATCTCGCAGCGGAAGAATCCGAAGAGCCAGAACCATTAAAAGATAGTGAAATGGAACAAATGGTGGTTACTGGGGTAAAGACTGAACTCCCCCTCAACCTGGTAACCGACCCGAAAAAACCCCGTCAGCCATTACCTGCCAATGACGGCGCCGACTACCTGAAAACAATTCCGGGATTTTCCGTAGTGCGTAAAGGCGGTACCAGTGGCGATCCGATGCTTCGCGGAATGGGGGGCTCGCGCCTGGGAATGGTAGTGGATGGAGAAACAATGGCGGGTGGTTGTCCCAGCCGAATGGACCCACCTACAGCCTATATTTTTCCCGAGGCAATGGACGAAATTGAAGTTATTAAAGGGCCACAGAGCGTCCTCTATGGCCCGGGAAATTCCGCCGGCGTAGTTGTATTTAATCAGCAGCAGGAACGCCCCACTGAAAGCGACTGGAATATGCATGCGAGCCTGCTCGGCGCCAGTGCCGAGCGTCGCGATGGTCTATTCGATATCTCCTATAGTTCGCCGCAGTTTTCTATCCGCAGCTCCTCGACCTCGGCATCTGCGGACGACTACGAAGACGGGGATGGCAATGAGGTAAATTCCAGTTATGAGCGCTGGAGCAGCCAGGTCAATTTGGCCTGGACACCCAGCGACGATACCCGGGTCGAGTTTGATACTGCATTTAGCGATGGTGAAGCTGCCTATGCAGATCGGGGAGTCGACGGTTCCAAGTTTGCCCGTGAGAGCCACAAAGCGAAATATGTCCGCAGCAATATCAGTAGCTGGCTCGACTCAATTGAGCTCCAGGCCTACTACAACTATATCGACCACATCATGGATAACTACAGCCTGCGCGAGCTATCCAGCACCGCTACCCCCATGGTCATGAATCTCGATAGTGAGACCACAGGTATCAAGATGGCTCTGGTGTTTACGCCTATGGACGATGTGGAATTGACCAGTGGAATTGATGCCCGGGAAAATCGCCACACCGGCCGCTCGACCATGAACCAGTCCAACATGGACTACCGGAATATGAAGCGAGAGGCCGATGCCGAATTTAGCCAGCTGGGGTTATTTTCTGAGATCAGCTGGCAAGTCGCAGCCAATCAACGCTGGATCGCCGGTGCACGAGTGGATGATTGGGAAGTAAAAGACCTTCGCGATGAAGTTGCTCTATCCATGATGTCCTCAGTGGATAACCCCACTGGGGGAGAAACTCGCTCAGAGCTATTGAGCAGCGGCTTCCTGCGCTATGAATATGGTCTCGAGAGTGACCCCAATAGTTCTGCCACACTCTTTGCCGGGCTCGGCTACACTGAGCGCTTCCCCGATTATTGGGAAATTTTCTCCTACGAGACAGCTGACTCCTACAGCGCACTGGATATCGAATCAGAAAAGACCACCCAGCTGGATATCGGCTATATCTATCGCGGTGAAAAACACTCTGCCAGTGTCTCCGGATTCGTCAATCAGATTGATGACTACCTGATGATTGAGAAGGATTACGAAAAAGCGGCAGTAATGAGTAGCATGGACTCTATGGGTAGTATGAATATGGATGGTATGGACTCCTCCGATACTCGCACTACCTCCATTGTCAGAAACATCCAGGCGCGCTCCTGGGGTTTGGAGTTTGACTCCTCATATCAGCTCAACGAGCAGTGGCGCACTGAATTCACCGTAACATCTGTTCGCGGTGCCAACGAAACCGATGGCACTACCTTGGCACAACTGCCGCCTCTGGAGGGCCGCCTGGGACTCTACTATGAACAGGCCCAGTGGTCAGCAGGTGTTTTATGGCGCGCTATCGCAAGCCAGGACCGGGTGGATATCGGCAAAGGCAATATTGTTGGTCAGGATATTGGTGCAACCGACTCTGCCAACGTCGTTTCCATCAATGCCGGCTGGAAACCCAGTAAAAGTGTACTGGTGACTACCGGTATCGATAATCTATTCGATGAGACTTACGCTGAACATATCAGTCGCTCTGGAGCCAATATTATTGGTTTCGATCAATTGACTCGGGTTAACGAACCGGGACGCACTTTCTGGCTGAAAGCCATTTATCGAATTTAAAAGCTATTGGGGCCTCAGGGCCCCTTTTCCATTCTCTAAAAAAATCAGTATTTAATTAAGAAATTTCTACGAATAAATTATTGAGAAAAATAGGTTAAAAGGCGGAGGGCATACTAAAAGCGGTAGGAAAAATTCAAACTCAGGGTACGCAGATGCCCGAGGTTAACACGTTCTATTTTGCCAATATTATTGTAGTTATACTCTAATGAAGTATCGAAATCCTGAGTCCACATAATTCGGTAACCCACTCCGGCATTCCAAAAAGTATCACTGCCACTGGCATCAATAATATAGATATATCGATCATCCGGATAAAATGGTGGGTATTCTCGATACCAATAGCCTCTTCTTATAACATTGTTCAAATCCACATCGGCATAATTATATCCCACCATCCAATAGAGACATTGAACGTGACAATTCAGGGTAAAATCAATTTTAAAATTTAAACCTACCTGATCTACTGTGACATGATTATCATCAAAATGTGACGCCCGCAGCTCAACTTGCCAGACTCCTACCGCCGGCGTAATTCCAAGGCTGACATAGCCAAAAGAATCCCGCTGCTTATTTAACTGCTGCTCGCCACTCCCAAAACCAACGGTACCGATAATCCGGTACTCTCCCGTGGCGACACCATCAAAAGGATTATTCGCCTCGAATCCATAACTGGACGCAGCTATAAAAAAGGAAAGCAGGTAGACGGATAGCTTTATCATCGCCACTCACATCAAAAAGCCAGTCATCAAGTTCAAGCTCAGTGAATTATTTCAAGTTGTTTCTACATCAATAATGGCCCAGACGCCTCCTACAAAAGCCGGGTTTTTCTTCAGGTTGTCTACATCACCTGCTTGCGGCATTGGCTGTCCAGCCTGACGGAGCTCTTCCAACCGCTGAAAAATCGTTTCAGCCATTTTTTGCAGGGTCCCCTCAAGGGTATCGGCATAGCAGTGGCAATGCGGCAGATCCGGTGCAATGGCACCAAATCCGGCATATTCAATATTGTGCACCACAACCGGGTAGCGCATTGAAAAATACTCTTATGTATTAGCTTTCCAAAGCGTAGACTGCTTTACATTTTACGGGGGAATTTGGCAAGGAAATTAGCTAATTAGCTGGGAAATAATATTTCGCGCTGGCACAGATTCAACACTATAAGTGACAGCACTGAGTAGGAAGAACTGCCGTATTCAAATTAAAACCTGCAGCACTACAGTTTTTCACACAAGAAAATATTTGGAATTTAGTTAACGGGGCATTCTACCTAATAGGGCCCGGCGGGAAAATAGCATGCTGTTATAGGTGCGCCGCAACGCAATATCATTTGCATCGACTGCATTGGAGAGGGCTTCAAAATGCCGCTGCAACCAGTTTATTTCCTCCTCCAGTTCCCGACGCAAACAGCGAATTTCACCTTTATCCTGGTTAAAGCGCAGATCGGGTCCAGACATCAGTGAGCCTCCTGAATTTGGAAATATCCAGATCCCCTTTAAAGCCTCCACCAGTGGTGGTGGAGGCACAAATATACTCTCTATATGTTTATTGGTGTCACACCCTAAGCAGCGGACTTATCCAGCAGTAGGGATTGCCAATCAAAAGAAGAATCGCCAATTACATAGAAAAAGGGATTCAGCAGAGAGTCTTTAGTGTTGTAGCGCAACAAATTAAACTCTTCGTCCACAACAATACCACCTGCTGCTTCAACTACAGCCTGAGCTGCCGCAGTATCCCACTCGCAAGTAGGAGCGAGGCGCGGATACAAATCTGCTGCACCCTCAGCAACCAGGCATAATTTCAGCGACGAGCCCATATTTTTGCACTCGACAGCACCCAGTTCAGACTCGATACGTTGTACCAACTGGTCGACGGTGCCAGTTCCATGGCTGCGGCTGGCCACAAGCTCAACAACTTCACTATTATCCAGGCGCGGCTTCAGTGGGCGCACCCGAATGTCAATTTCGCCATTGGCATCGCGCTTAAAGGCTCCTTCGCCCTTGCAGCCGGCATAAGTGATATTCAGTACCGGTACGTAAACCACCCCCAAAACGGGCTCGCCATTTTCGATTAATGCGACATTTACGGTAAATTCACCGTTGCGTCGGATAAATTCTTTGGTGCCATCGAGCGGATCGACAATCCAGTAACGCTGCCACTGACTGCGCTCTTCGAACGAGGGCATTTCCTGCTCTTCTGATAAAACCGGTACTCCCTCGATAAGCTGTGCTAACGCCGGTTCCAGTACTTTGTGAGCGGCCAGATCTGCGGCAGTTACTGGGGAATCATCTTTCTTTGTCTCGACTTCCAACTCAGCGCTGTTGTGATAAACCTCGAGAATCGCCTCTCCCGCGCGTTTGCAGATATCTATCACCTGCTCCATAAGTGCTTTATCCATTACAACTCCATACTCTTTGAATTCACCATTATAAAATCTTAGGCGGAGAAAAGGTCCTGAACGGACAGATAGCGCTCACCAGTGTCATAGCTGAACACCAGTACCCGGCTGCCCGCATCCATCTCCCCTTCGCGCTTTTTCAGGGCCGCAAGGCTGGCACCGGAGGAGATACCCACAAAAATTCCCTCTTTTAATGCGCAACGACGCGCCATTGCAAAA
Source organism: Microbulbifer maximicatervae (SeqCode) (assembly GCF_052468095.1). The sequence continues at coordinate 53,976 of NZ_CP174332.1, read as the reverse complement.
CTGTCTTCCTCACTCACCAATACAGTACCGTCGAGTACTTCCGTATTGAGTACCTGGGGTACAAAGCCGGCGCCGATACCCTGCAAACGATGCAGGCCTTTCTCTCCACCGCTAATCACCGGTGATTTCTCCGGCTCTACCGCATAGACCTGTAATTTTGGAAAGTGCTCTTTTAAGACTTCGCCACAGCCTGTGATATGCCCGCCAGTACCTACACCGGTAATCATATAATCCAGCCCCTCAGGAAAGTCTGCCAAGATTTCCTTGGAGGTAACATCCCGGTGCACCTGGACATTGGCGCGGTTATTAAATTGTTGGGGCATCCAGCTATTTGCATGTGAGGCCAATAACTCCTCCGCCTTAGCAATAGCGCCGCCCATACCGCGCTCTTTAGGTGTAAGGACCAATTCTGCGCCCATTGCTTTCATGACCTGGCGACGCTCTACCGACATAGACTCCGGCATGGTCAGGATCAGGCGATAATCCTTCACGGCAGCAACCATCGCCAGTCCAATTCCCGTATTACCAGAGGTCGGTTCGATTATTACCCCACCGGGCTGCAGGGCTCCACGACGCTCCGCATCCTCAATCATCGCCAAGGCAATTCGGTCCTTAATACTGCTGCCCGGATTAAAGCGCTCTACCTTCATCCAAACTTCTATATCGGGGCGAAAGAGGTGATTGATTCTTACGTGAGGGGTATTGCCGATTGTTTCCAGAATATTGGCCGCTTTCATCGGTGAGGCTCTCCATGACTAGTGCTCAAGGCAAACAACTGCCGGGCATGTATTTTCGATGCTCCATATTACCCCAGAAATGTCCCGCGGCCGGCACTGGAGAAAACTCAATTGGAATTAGAGAGTACAAGCTATCGATGATGCGAAGGAAAACCGTTAAATTGATGGGGAGGTATACAAAATAAAAATAAGGTAAGTACCTATGTCCGTAGAAAATTCCGCACCCCAGCACAACTTTCGCAATTACCTGGTACCGATGTTCCTGGCCAGTGCCACTTTATTCATCTTTCTGGATACCTGGAAACTGGATAACTTGTGGATGCCCGCGCTAAAAGCGCTGCCGATACTGTGTTTAATGATGATTGCCAGACTGGAGCTGCGGGGCAAAACCCTACTGTTCACTTTCCTAGCCCTCACTTTCTCCGCCATCGGGGATGTAATCCTCGAAATGCAATTCCCCCAACACTTTGTATTTGGACTGGGTGCTTTTCTCATTGCCCAGCTAATCTACGCGCTGGGCTTCCTTCGTTTTGCGGAGCCCCCCAATCGGCGCAACCTTATTCGGACACTGCCTGTAGTGATTGCCGCACTGCTTTTGGCGCAAATTATCCTCCCTGCTGCAGGGGACTTAGCACCGGCAGTAATGGCTTACCTGCTGGCTATCCTCGCCATGGCGGTCGCAGCCGCAATGCACAAGGGCGACTCCACCCTGCTATTTTCCGGGGCAGTCATCTTTATGGCTTCAGACACATTGATTGCTATTAACAAGTTCATCACCCCACTACCACTAGCCGATGCCGCCATTATGCTCACCTACTACAGTGCGCAACTATGTATCCTGTACGGAATCCACCGCGCCCAGGCATAATGCAAACGATCCGGGAAGGCAGTGGCAAGCCAACTAAACTTGTCTTCCCGCCCCATCTCAAAGAGGTAGACAGCTCCCATGCTCGACTGGCGAAGTATCGATACCGTATTGCTGGACATGGACGGCACCCTGCTGGATTTGCATTACGACAACCACTTTTGGCTCACGCACCTGCCCCAGCGCTACGCTGAAGTCCACGGCTTTGACCCACAGGAAGCCCAGCAGAAGCTCGAGGCTGAGATCAATGCCCGCCGCGGTACGCTGGAGTGGTACTGCCTGGACTTCTGGGCGGAAAAACTGGAGCTGGATATCCTCAGCATATTGCGCGAGATCGAGACCCGCATCGCCCTGCGCCCTCACACTGAGGCGTTTCTGAGCGGCCTGCAACAACTGCAAAAGCCCACCTACCTCGTGACCAATGCGCACCGTCAAGGGCTGGATCACAAGCTGGAGATCACCGGTATCGACCGCTGGTTTGACGGCATCATCTCCTCCCATGATTATGGACATGCCAAGGAGAGTGCCAATTTCTGGGACTCTCTGCGAGATAACCTGGAATTTGACCCGGAGAACACCCTGTTTGTCGACGATAACCAATCTGTTCTGAGCGCGGCCCAGGACTACGGTATCGCCCACCTATTGTGTATTCGCCAACCGGATAGCCGCGGGCCCAAACGGGAAATCACCAACTTCCCGGCGATCCATCATTTTGATGAGATCATGGCTTTTAACCGCAGCAGACTGGACACCGGGTCCGCCTGATTTCACAAGGAAACCATGGAAAAAGTACGTATCGATAAGTGGCTCTGGGCCGCACGCTTCTTTAAGACTCGCAGCATTGCCAAGCAGGCGATAGAAGGTGGAAAAGTCCACGCCGATGGCCAGCGGGTCAAAGCCAGCAAGGAAGTCACTACCGGTGTCAAACTGAGCATCCGCCAGGGCTGGGATTTACTGGAAGTTGAAGTAATCGCTCTATCGGATCAGCGGCGCGGCGCCGAGATTGCGCGCACCTTATACCGCGAGACCGAAGACAGTATCGCCCGTCGGGAAAAAGAGAAAACCGAGCGACAGGCAGCCAATGCCGGGATACAACAGGAGCGGCCCAATAAAAAGCAACGCCGCCAGATACACCGCTTCCTGCGGGAACAAGAGTAGACTCAGCAGACAAAAGTGGTGAAATTTCCGCCATTTCCCACTTTAGCTGCTAAACTGCCCCCACTTAACCGGATAGAAAACAGCCATGTTGAAACGACTGATCGCCATTTCCCTGCTGGTTTTGCTCGGTACCCAAACCGCCCTAGCAGACAGCCGAGAACACGAGCAGCTCAAGCGCTCAATCATCAAGATTTACACCACCGCCGCCGCCCCGGATTATTTCAATCCCTGGGCCCTGCTCAACCCCAAGCAGCTGTCCGGTTCCGGTGCCGTCATCCGCAACCAGCAAATCCTGACCAACGCACACGTAGTGGCCAACGGCAGCTTTATCCAGGTACAGCGCCACGGCGATGCAAAGAAATTCCGCGCCCGAGTGAAATTTGTCTCCCACGATGCCGACCTCGCCCTGCTGACCGTCGATGACGAAAGCTTTTTCAACGATACCCGCCCTTTGGCCCTCGGAAAATTACCCGACCTGCAGGAAGAGGTCACCGTCTACGGCTACCCAATTGGTGGCAAATCCCTTTCGATTACCCGCGGAGTACTCTCCCGCGTGGAGCACCAATATTATGCCCATGCGGAAAGTTACCTGATGGCGGGCCAGATAGATGCGGCCATCAACCCGGGCAACAGCGGCGGTCCGGTTATCTCCAATGGCCGCATCGTCGGCGTGGCCATGCAAACCAACCAGAGCGCTGAAAACCTGGGTTACTTTGTCCCCCCCAGCGTGATCGCTCATGTCTTAGAAGATGCCAAGGACAATGTGCACCAAGGGTTCCCCGAACTGGGACTGGTAACCCAGAGCCTGGAAAGCCCATCGATGAAAAAGGCCGCCGGTCTCGAGGAAGACCAGGATGGTGCCATGGTCGTTAAAGTATTCGACAACTCCCCCGCAGCCGAAGTGTTCAAACCCGGCGATGTCCTGCTCGAAGTCGATGGCTTTAAAGTAGCGGCGGACCGGACTGTGGAGTGGAGGGAAAACCAGCGCACCAACTACCACTACGCCGTGGACCGCCACCATGTCGGTGAACGTTTACCGGTGCGCTTCTCCCGCGATGGTAAAGAGCAGACCGCTGAGGTCACGCTGGCCGCAACACCTCCCTCACGCGCTATGGTGCTGGGAGAGCAATTTGACCGCCAGCCCCGCTACTATATCTACGGCGGTGTTGTCTTTGTGCCCCTGAATATGAACCTGATCAAACGCTGGGGCAAAAACTGGCACTCCAAGGCGCCTATTGACTACCTCTATGCCCGCAATCAATGGAGTGACGAGGAACGCCGCGAGCTGGTCGTCGCCCTGAAAGTACTGCCTGCCAATGTGAACCTCGGTTACCACGACTGGAAGAACTGGATCATCGACTCAGTAAATGGCCACAGCATCAAGGACTTCGACGAGTTCGCTCAATTGATGGAAGGCAACAAGCAGGACTTTGTAGATTTGCGCGACCGCTCTGGATACCGGATGGTCTTGGATTCGGCAGAGGCCCAGGAACAGCAGCCTCTGATACTGCAGACCTACCATATCCCCCAGCGCCATTCACAGGGGTTGTTCAGCCAGCTGGCCAATAAAGAAGAATAAACATCGGGAGAGGCAAAGGATGCCCATAAAGTTACTGTACTTATCCAGCTTTTTTGGCGGTCTGCTCCTGACCGCCAACGTTAATGCAGGGGAACTGTATCGCTGGGTCGACGACGATGGCCGGGTGCACTTTGGTGACCGCCCCCCGGCCCACGCAGAGGCCAAGGATATTTCTGGCAACCTGACCCCCATTAATTCTGCCGATGCCACCACAGCACCCAGGCGCAGCCAATCGGAACAGCCGCGGAATATCGAACGTCAATACCAGGAGCGCTTAAATCGTGAAGCGCAGGAAAGACAACAACAAAGGGACAAGGCCTGTAGCAAGGCCCGCAGAAACCTAAAAATATTACAGGGCCGGGTCGTATTTTTTGACGACAATGGCAAGGAAGTACGCCGCACAGAGCGGGAGCGCGAACAGATGGCACTCGACTATCAACGCCAGGTCAACCGCTATTGCGGATAAGTTAGCCGGCCCCCAGGGGCGCGGCTTCCCCCCATTACTCAGCGACAGCTACCATTTAGGCATATCCACCTCTAAAATCCTGCGGTTTTAATACCGAGAGCCCCCGACCTATGTCCGATCAGCTGGAACGCTTTATTTTCTCCAAACACGATATTCGCGGACAGGTGGTGACACTTACTGATTCCTACCGCGATGTACTGGAACACAACCCGCTGCCTACGCCAGTAGCCCGCCTGCTGGGGGAGTTCCTCACTGCAGCCAGCCTGCTTTCAACCACACTGAAGTTCGAAGGTGTCCTGAGCCTCCAGGCCCGTGGCGAAGGCGATGTGCCGATGATTATGGCGGAGTGCACTCACCACAGCGACCTGCGCGGCATCGCCCGAGTTGCCGAGGGTGCACAAATCGACGAAAACGCCACCCTGCGCGATATGATCGGCCCCCGTGGAGCCCTGGCCATTACCCTTGAGCCAAAGCGCGGTGAGCGCTATCAAGGTGTGGTTCCCATGGAGCAGGACAACCTGGCCGGCTGCCTGGAAGACTACTTTAAGCAATCGGAACAGCTGGCTACCCGCGTATGGCTGGAAAGCAGTGACAATACCGTCGCCGGTCTTATGTTGCAGATTCTGCCGGGCAATAATGCCGCCACGGAAGAGGAAAATCAGGACGCCTGGGAAACAGCGATTCACTTAGCGGAGACCGTAACTGACGAGGAGTTATTTAACGTTCCCCACCCAGAGCTGATTCACCGCCTATTCCACCAATTGGAGCCGGCAACCCTGGGTACCGACACTATTCGCTTCAAGTGCAGCTGCTCGAGAGAGCGCAGCGCCCGCGCGTTGGTTTCCCTGGGTGCAGAGGATGTCTACCGCCTGCTGGAAGAGCAGCAGGGTGAGATTATCGCGGACTGCCAATTCTGTAACACCCAGTACCGCTTTGACCGGGATCAAATTGAGTCGCTCCTCAACGCTCCCCCCCACACTCTTCACTGATCCTCGAAGGGCTGCGCAACCGCCGAATCCTCAGCGCAGCCCTACCACCTGACACCCCTAATCCCCCCCATTAAATTCAAAAAAAGAATAATCAGGGGTGCAGCCATAAATGGTGTGAATTTAGGTCGACATTATTTTCCATGACAGCGCTGTCATTGACTACAAAATAGCCATAGTTGGTATCCGCATATTTTGAATTTTGCAATAATGCGCCCCCAAAATTTTCTACGGCTGTCTAAACCTTGGGCAGCCCCATTTTATTTACTGTCCAACTTTCACGGGTATTCCACGAATGGCACAGATCGACGACTCCGCGATGGTCTTCAAGAACCTATCACCGGCACAATTGGTAGAGCAGGCTCTGACGCGCGGCGAGGGCAAGCTGTCAGATACAGGCGCTCTGGTGACTGAAACCGGCGCACGCACCGGTCGCTCCCCGGCTGACCGCTTTGTTGTAGAAGAGCCCTCCACTGCCGACAGCATCGCCTGGGGCAACGTCAACCGTCCTTTCCCGCAGGATAAGTTTGACGCCCTGTGGGATCGTGTAGAGGCTTTTGTTGCTGGTCACGATACTTTTGTTCAGCACCTGCATGTGGGCCAGGATGAAGACCACTACTTGCCAGTGGTAGTGACCACCCAAACTGCATGGCACAACCTGTTCGGCCGCAACATGTTTATCCGCGCCGAAAAGTACAACCCCAAGTCCAAGGAAGAGTGGCAAATCCTGCACGCTCCTCACTTTGTCTGTGAGCCCGAGCGCGATGGCACCAACTCCGAAGGCTGCGTAATTATCAACTTCGGCCAGCGCAAAGTACTGCTGGCCGGCATGCGTTACGCCGGCGAAATGAAGAAGGCCATGTTCTCCGTACAGAACTTCCTGCTGCCAGAAAAAGACGTAATGCCAATGCACTGCGCGGCTAACGTCGGCGAAGATGGCGATACCTGCCTGTTCTTCGGCCTGTCCGGTACCGGCAAGACCACCCTGTCCGCAGATCCCGAGCGCTACCTGATCGGTGACGATGAGCACGGCTGGACCAAGGGTGCCGTCTTCAATATGGAAGGTGGCTGCTACGCGAAAACCATCGACCTGAGCCAGAAAAATGAGCCGGTAATCTGGGATGCCATCCGCTTCGGCGCCATCGTTGAAAACGTGGTAACCAACGATCACGGCACTGCTGACTACTGCGACACCAGCCTGACTGAAAACGGCCGCTGCTCCTACCCGCTGGAACACGTCGAAATGCGTCAGCTGGAAAACCGCGCCGGCGAGCCAAAGAATGTTATCTTCCTGACTTGCGATGTATCCGGCGTACTGCCACCGGTATCCATCCTCTCCAAAGAGGCTGCGGCTTACCACTTCCTGTCTGGCTACACCGCCCGCGTAGGCTCCACCGAACTGGGCGCAGAGGCCGGTATCCACCCGACTTTCTCCACCTGCTTTGGCGCGCCGTTTATGCCCCGTGCACCGCGCGAATACGCAGACCTGCTGATGAAGCGCATCGAAGAGTTCGGCTCCAAGGTCTACCTGGTAAACACCGGTTGGACCGGCGGCTCCGGCGACAACGGCAAGCGCTTCCCGATTCCGGTAACCCGCGCTGTCGTTGCCGCTATCCAGAGCGGCGCCCTGGAAGCCGTTGCCACTGAGCACCTGGATGCCCTGAACCTGGATATCCCGATGGAAGTGCCCGGCGTGGACAAGTCTTACCTGAACCCTCGTGAAGCCTGGGCTGACAAAGCTGCTTACGACGATCAGGCAGGCAAGCTGGCCAAGCTGTTCGCCGAGAACATTGAGAAGTTCAATGTCAGCGAAGACGTTAAAAATGCAGGCCCTAAAGCCTAAGTAGAGGTTGTCGGGCACAGTGCGCTGTCCGTGACCCAAAAGCCGCTGCTCCCCCGGGAGCAGCGGCTTTTTTTGTGGCTGATCCCAAGCCCGCAGCCCGTCGATTTTTGCGGCTATAGTGAGTAAACAGGCGCCGACGATTTTAGCGTCGGAGGAAAAACTCTCTCAGCAGCAATCGCGAGCACTATGTCCGCAGGTAACTCGTTTACTCGCTTCGAAACTCTGTTCCCACACAAGCCGCCCGGGCAAAGAGTCAATCGGGTGGTCGTCAGTGCCCTCACTTTAATACTCAGTGCCATCCTGTTTACCCTCTGGCTCTATCTATTCCTCTCCTCGCAAGAGAAGTCCTATATCGAGCAGCGTGGCTATCGCCTCGCCAACGAGGAGACCTTTAACAAATTCCTGCGAGAGGGCAGTAACCGCTCCAGCGTACAAGCACTCAATCAGTTGCTTCGGGACCGGGGTGTCGCTGAGGTTTTTCCTATTCGTGATCTTCTGCGACAGGGGGGGGACTGGCTGGAACTGGGGGAACCCCCATTCGCCATACCACCCAGGGACCAATGGTCCAATATTGTGAAAACCCTCACCCTGGTACGAGACCAGGTAATACCGCTAATTGGCCCTGTCACTGTGGTTTCCGCTTACCGCACTGATGCCTACAACCGAAAACTGGCGACCGAAGACCAGCCCCGCCACCGTGACTTTTGCGGGCTGGACTTAATTCCGAATTCCAATATCGGTAAAAACGAACTCGCTGAAGAGCTAAGCACACTGCACGCACGCCTCGGTCCCGATAGCAATGTCGGGATGGGCCTGATTGACGATGTCCTGTTTCATGTCGATACCTGTGGCTATCGCACCTGGTAATTGAGGGAGCTGCCCGATGGTTATGCAAAGTAACAAAGAGTGCGTAGAAATCGGCCAGCGTCAACTGCGCCGGCGGATCATCATCATTGGGGCAATCGCACTGGCAATTCTCACCGGTCTATTTGTTTTTACTTACGAACGAGCGCGCGAGGCTGATGACCGGGTGAAATCCCCTATCGATATCCTACCGCTGCTAATGATCCCGGAGGTTTACGATATCCAGGGCTATCCGGCAGCTTCCGAGAGGGCATTCAGCCGCTTCCTGAGCAAAGGCAATAACCATGCACGCTTTACTCAACTCAAAAAATTCCTGCGCTCCAACCGGGTTGAACAGGTTGTGCAACCCTATGAGCTATTGCGTCAGGGCAGTGACTGGCAGGATTTGGACGAACCCGCATTCGCCATCCCTCCCAAGGAGCTCTGGTGGGGCATCGTAAATACTCTGCGGGTAATCGAGCGGGAAATAGTGCCCCGCGTCGGCCCGGTAACAGTGGTCTCCGGGTGGCGCACAGTGGATTACAACCGTAAAGCCGGGGGTTCCAAGGGAAGTAAACATCTGCATTTCTGCGGGCTGGATATAGTTCCGAAAAAGAAGTTCTCCCGAGAGCAATTGGTGCCCGTACTGAGGGATATCCACAAGCGCAACGGCCGCGAGTGGCAAATGGGCCTCGGAATCTATCGGGGCATTCGATTTCACGTGGATACGTGCGGATATAGGCGCTGGTAAAACCCCACTGCATCTGCTTAGATAGAGCAAAAATTAGGCGCCCTACCACTGGGCTGCCGAAAGAGAAGCAGAGGAAGTCGCAGTGCAAGAAAAACTGGAAAGGCGCTCATTTATATTGACCTTGTTATTGGTCAGCGTAGCTTTTTTACTCCTAATAAAACCCTTCTTTACCCCTATTTTTTGGGCTTGTGCCACCGCACTGATTTTCTACCCCGTGTACCGTCTGCTGATGCAGCGCTTTCCCAATTCGCCTAATTTAATGGCTCTGCTAACCCTGTTTATGTGTATCGTTCTATTGGTGATACCCGTATTGGTAGTGGCCACCTCTTTTATTAATGAAGCGGTAACTCTGTATCACCGGATCCAGGAAGGACAAATTGATGTTTCTAAATCTTTTGAACAGATTCGCAGTGCTTTCCCCAGGGTTAACAGCACGCTCGAAAGTATTGGCGTGGATGTCGAGGAGGCCAAGCAGCGCCTGATGGGTGGAGTGATGAATGCCGGTAGCTTCGTCGCAAAAAATGCGATTGAGGTCGGACAGAATACTGTTAACTTTTTCGTTATGTTGGGTTTAATGCTTTACCTCACCTTCTTCCTGATTCGCGATGGCGAAAGGCTGGTAAACCTGATCATCCATGCCCTACCACTGGGTGATGAGCGCGAGCACCTTTTGCTGGCAAAGTTTGCTGAAGTCACTCGCGCAACCATTAAAGGAAATCTGGTAGTCGCTATTACCCAGGGCGGCTTGGGCGGAATTATTTTCTGGGTGCTGGGTCTACCGGCACCGGTGCTTTGGGGTGTATTAATGACACTGTTGTCATTGTTGCCCGCCGTCGGTGCCGCATTGATCTGGTTCCCCGCTTCTATTTACCTCTATGCTATTGGCGAACCCATGAAGGCAACGATTTTACTCGCCTATGGTTTCACCGTGATCAGTCTGGTAGATAACCTGTTACGCCCAATATTGGTGGGTCGAGACACAAAACTCCCCGACTATTTAGTGCTTTTCTCCACTGTCGGCGGTCTGTTTATGTTTGGAATCAGTGGCTTTGCGATAGGCCCCCTTCTCGCTGCACTATTCCTCGCCTTCTGGGAAATTTTTATGCGTGAGTTTGTGCATCCCGAAGATGTCTTAATGCCACAAAAACCTGAAGATCTTTAACCTGTTCCCCGGGGCGGAAAAGCCTTAATTCCGCCCCACCCAATTAATATGCAAAGTCAGCTCGCACAACAGCTCAGTGGGCAGCCTCCTGTAGCTCTTTCAGCTGCAAATTGAGATCGCTCATCGGCGACTGATCAACCAACAGTGCTCCCTCATTTGCCCGATCCAAATCCGCCACCAGTAAAATCACTGTTGAGAAAGTCAGGGCCAAAGCTATAACTACCTGGGCAGATCCCCCGCGACTTATCCCCAACTGGTATCCAATTGCCAGCATCGCCAAAATGGTCATAAAGTACAGGGAGAGCCAGAGTGGACCCGGTATACGGTATTGCAGCCCAACCACAACCCTGGCACGGTGCAGATCTACCATCCCGTTAACCTGCTCGGCAAACTGGCGTAAATAATCGGCATTGTAATCCTGTGCGATATGCGCCTCGATCAAACGCCAAAGAGCCTGGTGAATTTCCTCACTGCGAGCTACATCTTCCGGAGTGACGGCGATTGATGGGTCAATATCCCTGAGATTTGCATATTCAGCTATTAGGTCTCGCGCCTTATCCTGCTTATCAAATTGCAAAAAGCTCGCATTTAAATATGCGGCCTGGATGGTATTGACCTCCTGCAACAGCAATGCCTTGCGCTCATTAAATCGGTCGGCTGTCATATCAAGGAATCTCTGAATAACTCCGTGATACCTCTGGCATGCAGAGCGGTTCTCAATCAAGGCGCGGCTTCGCAGGAATGTCCAGACCTTTCAAGAAGTCGCAACGCGGAGTGTGAATCGCTCTGCAAGCCCCGAAGGCGGGCCTTGAAGGCCACAGCTGCTGCGTTGCAGCTCTTGCAAAGGACTGAGCCATTCGCGGCGAGCTGCGCCTAACATCTGCAGCCTTCAAGACCCGCAGAGGCATTACGGAGTTATTCAGAGGTTCCTTAGGTAAATGCCAAAACGAATGCGACTAGGCCCAAAGTGGCAGAGTATAGAAAAGGCTGTCAAAGCGCATTTAAGCCCCTGCAAAACGGCAAGTCCATAACGGTGCATTGACGCACCAATATTCTTACTTTGGCGCATAAAGCATAGCAGTTATAGCTGAGCTATTGGCCAGTTAGACCTTAGGGCAGTAGCATAGGCGTATCGGTAAACTACAAGGGAAATATTCGTGAAATATCTGCTGACTTTCTTAATTACGGCGTTTATCAGCCTTCCCACCCTCGCTCTGGAAGTTGGTGAAATGGCGCCAAATTTCACTCTACAGGGGTCTGATGGCCAAACCCACACATTGGCGGACCTCCAGGGCAAAAGCGCTGTTGTGATCGCCTGGTTTCCCAAGGCATTCACCCGTGGCTGTACCATAGAGTGTAAATCGCTCGCCCAAAACGGTCACTTGATCAAAGATTATGAAGTCACCTACTTTATGGCCAGTACAGATGACCTTGACGATAACACCCGATTTGCTGAAGAGAGCGAAGCGGACTTCCCGTTACTCAGTGACCCCACCGGTGAAACGGCTAAAGCGTACGATGTACTTATTCCTGTAATGAATATCGCCCGTCGCGTTACCATTTATATTGGTAAAGATGGACGAATTAAAAAAATTGACAAGGATATTAAACCGGCAACCAGCGCAGAGGATATAGCGCGAACGCTTGGTGAATTGGGAACTAAAAAAGTTTCAACCTGAAGGGTAATCCAGATCAATTACTATAAATATCAAATAGCTCAAATTTTGGGCTATTTGTATTGCAAAATCACTTTTTAATAGAAAAAGAAATTCCAAAACAACATTGCTCTCCTTCAAAATCCGCCAGCCACTTACACACACTTAGGTTAACTTCACCCAGGCTAGATTGAACGACATGTTCGAGAAGGTAATCGGGCTCCCCTGAGGAAAATACACGCTGATCAGCCTCACGTAACGCTTTGGCATTCTCTGCCCAGGCCAATTGGACATCAGTTTTACCAACCACATCCTCTCCAGCCAATTCGCATATCCTTTGGTTACCCCAAATATATTTCTCACTTTTATCTTTTACCCAAAACAAGAATGGAACGTCATCAACGACTTTCAATTCATCTCGAGTCATATAACACCTGTGGATTGCTCACATAAAGCATTTAATAAAAATAATAATAGCTGAGTTAATCGACCCCATAAGCTCATAAAAAAATAAAAGGAAAACTTAGCTATATAACTTAATGCATGCGTACCACTATTATGCCGTGCAATTTAACTTCACAAAGGTATCATACGGCCAATAATTAATATTGAATATAGAGAGAGGTTATGAAGGAACTGACCAGACACCTAACAATACTGGCAGCATCATCGATTCTTGTTAGTGCATGTAGCGGAGATGGAAGCAATTCATCTAGCCCAGAGCCGACACCAGAAGTACCATCAATTACCCTACATGGAGTCTTTGATGAAAGCTTCTCTGAGTTTCCAGAAATAACAGTCAGCATTGGCGAAAGCCAATATACTGCCGAGCAAACAAACAACAATGAATTCACGGTTGAAATAGAAGGCGGGCATAGCGACGAGCTAGTAACCATAATTGCGCAGGGTGCGGTCTCAGATGACTGGAGTTATAGTTTTAAATCCTATGCTGGGTCATTTAGTGAACTTTCGAGCCAAGCAATAAATAATGAAGTAAGCTACCTCAACAATAACCCGGGTTTAGTGTTAAACAGCTTATCAGCTTCGATCTCCAATCTTGCTGAGACATCTAACAACAACAGTGAAATCACAACCACTGAAGGCCTAAAAAAACATATTTTCGAAGTGCCTATGGAGGATGCTATTAATTTAGCTATATTCCTAAAAGGTGCAATTAATGAAGAGTTCTCAGACAACACGAACTTTTTCTTTCTCGAAGATAGATATTCAAATACGACAGACTTCATCAGAGATTATTCATTCTCAAAAGCCTATGTAGAAGACATAATTCAATCAAATCAAGAGTATGCAGATGAGCTTCTACTGGAAATCCTAGACAATAATTATTCTCACCAACAGAATTACAGGCTGAATGGATCCTTAGAAACAATCTTTTTGACTGGAAGCTCAGGCAGCGACAATTTAATACCCGGGGTCATCCAACTCAAGGAAGAATTACAAAATTCCGGTACAGCTAATTTTATTGGTATTGGAGAGTTCACTCTGTCACTGGATGAGAACGGTGACATTAATGGACAAATAGCTGACGGAGTAAGCTGGGGCAGGTTCAGCCTTCATAACTGTATAGATATTCGAAACAGCAACTTTAATACAAGGCATATTTATTCGACGCCATATAGCCAGGTACTGGAGATCAACCTCAATAGCACTTGTACAAGCCAGAGCGGGGAGCAATATGAATACAGCGAAAAAAGATACTTAAACACCATAAATACAAATTATTCCGCCTCCTGGGAATCAATTCCCAGTCACTTTTCAACTAAAACTTACCATCCAAATTTCTACCAAAACTGCAACTGCAAATACTTCTCTGGAAAGTTCAGCATGGACTCTGAGAATACTGGTAAAGAGAAATTTGGGCCGGATCTAAAAGAAGAAGAAACATTTTCAGCAGTTCTAACTAATGAATTAGTCATAAACTACGAAAGTGGCCAACAAACACGTTACATTCCCACGAGAACATTCGGAAATGCGACCAGGGTCATTGCCGTTAGCACAGGTAGCGATGGCACAACAGATATATTTTCTAGTTTTTTGGTTGAAGAAAATGACACACCACTTGAGGCTCCTCCATTAAGAGTGGAGACTCACACTTCATTTCCAACTCCCAATATTTGGGCAATCGTTTATTCCGATAATGGAACTATTCAACAAGAATTTACCTACCCTCTCGATCCATTCAATCCATTTTCTGACTATGACTGGATGACGGATGAACGCAAAGGCTCGTGGGAGATAGCAGCAGACGGCTCAATAGTTTCGAACCACTACTATGATCCAAATCTGGAAACGGAGGAGAATTCCACTGCTGCTTACCTGCCATCCTGCGAGGGACAATCTGAAGACTGCATACTATGGAAAAAAAGGCGATTACGACTTATCAATACCGATGAGGATATATACTATCTTGAATCTTACCTTGAAACCTTCTCTTCAAGACTAGAAGAAGGCCGGACAGATTATAAAAACGGCTTCATTGGCCGCTTTAAAAAAGTAGATATCTAAAACCAGCTGCAATCTATTTTAATTGAAAAATGTGCTTGGAGAAAAGTTTTCCCCAAGCACAAATTCTCTTTATTCCCCACCGATCTCCAATTCTTTTAGCTTCCGTGTCAAGGTATTTCTACCCCATCCCAATAGATCAGCTGCATCGCGTTTACGCCCAGCAGTATGCTTAAGCGCAATTTCTATTAACGCTTTTTCAAATGCGGGAACAGCCTCATTTAAAATTTCGCGCTGCCCAGAGGATAGGGCCTGGTCAGCCCACAAGCGCAGTGCTTTTTGCCAGTCTGCCGGTGTTTCTGTCGTCGCGCCCTGCTGATGCAACTCCTGTGGCAAATCTTCAATATGCACCTCGCGCCCAGAGGCCATCACGGTAATCCAGCGGCAGGTATTTTCCAGTTGTCGTACATTACCGGGCCAATCCAGCCCAGAGAGGTACTCCTCAGTTTCCTTGGTTAGGATCTTTGACTCCACCCCCAGATCTTTTGCCGCAGCATTAAAGAAATGCCTCACCAATCGCGGAATATCCTCACGGCGATCCGCGAGTCTTGGAATATGGATGCGAATAACATTCAGGCGGTGAAACAGGTCCTCGCGAAATTTATGCTGACATACCAACTCTTCCAGATCCTGGTGAGTCGCCGCAATAATACGCACATCCACTTTGACCGAGGTGTGGCCACCGACACGGTAAAATTCACCATCAGCCAACACGCGCAATAACCGGGTTTGCGTATCTGCGGGCATATCACCAATTTCATCTAGAAACAGGGTGCCACCATTGGCCTGTTCAAAACGTCCGGCACGCTGGGAGCTGGCACCGGTAAAGGCCCCTTTCTCATGGCCAAATAATTCAGACTCCATCAGGTCCTTGGGTATAGCCGCCATGTTCAATGCAATAAATGGCTTATCCCTGCGCGGACTGTGATTGTGCAGAGCCTGCGCCACCAACTCCTTACCGGTACCGGATTCACCGTTGATTAAAACCGTGATGTTGGAATGAGACAAACGGCCAATCGCACGGAAGACCTCCTGCATCGCCGGCGCTTCTCCAATGATTTCTTTACTACCCTGACCATTTTCCGGCTCAACCCGTTCTTCAGCACTCTGTTCGCTAGCGTGCATCAATGCGCGCCGGGTTACCGCTACGGCTTCATCAATATCAAATGGCTTGGGCAGGTATTCAAAGGCTCCCCCTTGGTAAGCAGCTACCGCGCTATCCAGGTCCGAGTGCGCAGTCATAATAATTATCGGCAGGCTCGGTCGTTCAGCCTGGAAACGCTGCAACAATTTAAAGCCATCGGAGCCCGGCATGCGGATATCACTGATTACTACATCCGGTGAATCGCTATAGAAATCATCCAGGGCCCGGTCGCCACTCTCGTAACACTGGGTATCAATTCCCTCACGCGATAGCGCTCTCTCCAGCACCCAGCGGATTGATCTGTCGTCGTCAATAATCCAAACGCGATTACTCATTCTCTAGGTTCCTGTATTAGCTAATTCGGTAGTCAGGGGCAGATAAATTTGGAAAATGCTACGGCCGGGTTGGCTGTCACACTTAATCAGCCCCTTGTGCTGATTAATAATGTTCTGGGAAATTGAAAGTCCTAGACCTGAACCCTCGGCGCGGCCGGAGATCATCGGGAAGAATATCCGCTCGCGAATATCCTCCGGTATGCCCGGGCCGTTATCTTCAATTTCTATACGGCAGACCAATGGACAGTTGCGGCGGCCAATGGTGAATTGGCGCTGGATACGCGTACGCAATACCATCTCCCCACTACTGAGGCCAATACTTTCATCGATGGCTTGCATGGCGTTGCGGGCAATATTAAGCAGCGCCTGAATCAATTGTTCGCTATCGGCGGGGACATCGGGAATAGACGGATCGTAGTCCCTGCGAATTTGAAGCTCACCGATACACTCAGCATCCAGCAACTGGGCAACCCGCTCCAGAACCTCGTGCACATTAACCGGTTGCAGTACTACCGGCTGGCGTGGTCCCAATAAACGGTCAACCAGATTGCGCAGGCGATCCACTTCCTCGATGATAATCTGTGTATATTCGTCTAACTCCCGGTCCGGCAACTCGCGCTGCAATAGTTGTGCAGCCCCGCGGATACCACCGAGGGGGTTCTTGACCTCATGGGCCATACCGCGAACCAGGTTTCGTGTCGTTTCCTGGGCACTGAGCAGCGCATCTTCCCTGGCAATTCGCAACAGGCGATCCATCGGCTGCACTTCCACAAGTAGCACAGAAAACTCGGGGACCGGGCTGACTGAGTAATCCACGGTTCGGGTTTCAAGATTGTTCAACCTCCAACTGGCCCGGCGCACTGTATACTTCTCATTTTTGCGCAATGCTTCCCGCATAGCCTCATAGGCAGTGGGAGATTCTCGCACCACCTCCTCCAACTTCGAGCCTTTAACCCGGGTACTGGAGGCGGCCAACAAGTCCTCAGCAGCATTGTTCAAATAGCAAAGCGATAGGTTTTCATCCAGCACCAACACTGCGGAAGTCAGGCTATCGAGTAATTGGCGCAACTGGCGATCATTCAGCATTCACAAAATTTCCGATTCATTCCGAGGCTCTGACCAAACTCCCTTTGGTCACCCCCAGCAAACTAGCGCTGTATCTAGTCAGTGCAAAAAGCAAACCAAAATGGCGCATATGCTGGCATTTGCAGGCGGGAACAACTTCAACCGGACACAATCGGTGCGCAGTTAGCTGCAGTGGCATAGCGAGTTATTCAGCTTAAAAAATGAGATGCCGCCAGTCACAGGCAGAATGCACCATAACGGTGCGCAGGTCAAAAAACAAACAAGCGGAATTAGGAGAGGGCTAGAAGTGAGAGGGCAATTAGATTGAGGGGGCTTTCGCCCCCCAGTATTCAACCCCTGGCTATGGGTCGCTTCACGTAAATTGTGACCACGCGGGATTGAGCCAGAACCCGCCCATTTGAACCCACTAAGACGGCCTGCAGAGTATGTGTTCCACGTTCAAGAGCCGAGATATCTAGAGCATTACCGTCAGAACTCCCCTGCCAGCGCTGCCCATCAATAACCGCATAGAAGCTCGAACCTTCTGGATAGGCTGGAGTTACTTGCACCTCAAGCGCAATCAGGGTTTGCCCAGGGGGGATAGTAGCCTCATTAATTGGGCTCACAATCTGGATAGAAACAGCCCCGGAATCCCTATTTTTGCCGTTTGGCGACAGCTTTCTTGAGGGTAGCTGTCGAGGTAAAGCGATCGGCTGGATGTTGATCGGTGCCAACTCAACCTCCTCCAAGTTTCCATTTGGAGGTGGCGTGTCACTAAAGGTTACCTGACCATCGGGACCCACTATCTTGTATATGGCCCCAGTCTCTGCGAAAGCCACAACAGCTACTATGGGCAAAGCCAATAAAACAGCTTTCAGTAGTTTTTGAATTCCCAACATTCTATTAGCCACCCTGCGACTCCCCCCATTTCAGGTACAGGGACTTTCATACTTTTGGCGCCATTTATTGCTGCTGCAGACCACAGAGCCCTCAAGTCCCGGCTGACAGTGTACTCGCAATAAAAAAGCCCGCACCAGGGTGGCGCGGGCTTTTCGAGAACGGCTCGACGGCATCACCGTGATGCCGGTCGCCATTACACGGAGTAGTACATATCGAACTCGACCGGGTGAGTGGTCATGTTCAGACGCTCTACTTCTTCACGCTTCAGCTCGATGTAGGCATCGATAGCATCGTTAGTGAATACACCACCGGCTGTCAGGAACTCGCGATCCTGGTCCAGAGCATCCAGGGCGCCTTCCAGGCTGGAAGCGACAGTCGGGTACTCAGCCAGCTCTTCCGGCGGCAGATCGTACAGATCCTTGTCCGCAGCATCGCCAGGGTGGATCTTGTTCTTGATACCATCGAGACCCGCCATCAGCAGTGCGGCGAAAGACAGGTATGGGTTGGCGGTCGGGTCCGGGAAGCGAGTCTCGATGCGCTTGCCTTTCGGGGAGGGCACGAAAGGAATACGGATAGACGCAGAGCGGTTGCGCGCAGAGTAAGCCAGGATTACCGGCGCTTCGAAGCCAGGTACCAGACGCTTGTAAGAGTTGGTGGAAGCGTTACACAGCGCGTTCAGGGCGCGAGCGTGCTTAACGATACCGCCGATGTAGTACAGAGCAGCTTCGGACAGACCAGCGTAGGCGTCACCGGCAAACTGGTTTACGCCATCCTTGCTAAAGGACTGGTGAACGTGCATACCGGAACCGTTATCGCCAACCAGCGGCTTGGGCATAAAGGTCGCGGTCTTGCCGTAGGCGTGGGCAACGTTGTGTACAGCGTACTTGAGGATCTGTACTTCGTCCGCTTTCTTGGTCAGAGTGTTGGCGGCAACGCCGATCTCACACTGGCCGGCAGTACCTACTTCGTGGTGATGCACTTCTACGCGCAGGCCCATCTGTTCCATCGCAGAACACATTGCGGCGCGAACGTCGTGCAGGGAATCCACCGGAGGAACCGGGAAGTAACCGCCTTTAACGCCGGGGCGGTGACCAATATTGCCTTCGGCAAAGTTGTGACCAGAGGACCAGGCTGCTTCTTCGGAGTTGATCTTGTAGAAGGCGCCGCCCATTTCAGCACCCCAGGTAATATCGTCGAATACGAAGAACTCGGGCTCGGGACCGAACAGAGCGGTGTCACCCAGACCAGTGGACTTCAGGTATTCCTCAGCGCGCAATGCGATGGAGCGAGGATCGCGCTCGTAACCCTGACCGGTAATTGGGTCGACGATGTTACAGCGAATGATAACGGTGCTCTCATCGGTGAAGGGGTCGAGGAAAGCTGTCTCGTCATCCGGCATCAGGATCATGTCGGATTCGTTGATGCCCTTCCAACCGGCGATGGAAGAACCATCGAACATTTTGCCTTCTTCAAAGAACTCACCGTCAACTTCCGACGCAGGGATGGAAACGTGTTGTTCTTTACCCTTGGTATCGGTAAAGCGCAGGTCTATCCATTTCGCTTCACTTTCATTAATCAAACCGAGCGTTTTCGCTGACATTGCAGTCCTCCAGGTCTTGAAAAGTAATTGGTCGCTATGCCTTGCTGTCGCTGCCGGCATTCACTCTCTACCTGGCGTGAAATAAAGCAAGGAGTGTGCCAAATTAGGGCAATCGCCTCATAGTCCCGGTTGGCGCCGGTGCGAGCCCCAGCAAAGTGCTGACGCAGCCAGGATAGATGCATTGTGGCCGAGCAGCCACATAAATACGCACCAAAATAGAACATATTTGTTCTCGCTTCGCCCGTAAACAGTGCACAACCAACTTGGCTCTGGCTAGTTTATAATGCCGCACCTTCTATCAACATGCGGTACCCCACGGATTCCCATGCACTTTGTCGTCAAGTTTTTTCCAGAGATCACCATCAAGAGCAACCCTGTGCGCAAGCGCATGTCGCGCCAGCTCAAGGACAACCTGCAGCGCCTGCTGCGCCAGCTGGACGACCGTATCCAGGTGCGAAAGGATTGGGAAAAGATCGATGTGATCGCGCCCGATGCTGTGTCCCACCTGGGTGGACGTATCGAAGAGGTGCTCTCTCACACCCCCGGCATCGCCAACTTCTCCCGCGTGCGCCAGTTCCCCCTGGGCGACCTGCACGACATGTACGAGAAAACCCTGTCGGTATGGGGAGACGCCCTGAAGGACAAGACTTTCTGCGTCAGGGTTAAGCGCACCGGCAAACACGACTTCCAATCCCTGGATGTGGAGCAGTACGTGGGCGGCGGCCTCAACAAGAACACCGAGGCATCCGGAGTCAAACTGAAAAACCCCGACATCACCGTTAAGCTGGAGATCCGCCACGATAAGCTCAACGTGATCGAAGAGCAGCATCCCGGCCTGGGCGGCTTCCCCCTCGGAACGCAAGACCCGGTTTTGTCGCTGGTATCCGGTGGCTTCGATTCTACCGTGGCCAGTTACATGACCATGAAGCGCGGTATCCGCACCCACTTCCTGTTCTTCAACCTGGGCGGACGCCAGCACGAGCTGGGCGTGAAAGAAGTCGCCTACTACCTGTGGAACAAATACGGTGCTTCCCATCGGGTGCGCTTTATCACTGTGCCGTTTGACGAAGTCGTGGCAGAGATTCTCGAGCGGGTCGACGACTCCCATATGGGCGTCATTTTGAAACGCATGATGCTGCGCGCCGCCGATGTGATCGCCAAGGAGCTGGAGGTGGACGCCGTAGTCACCGGTGAAGCCATCGCCCAGGTTTCCAGCCAGACCCTGAAAAATCTGTCGGTGATCGACAGTGTTACCAATACCCTGGTATTGCGCCCACTGATCACCACCGACAAGACCGATATTATCCGTACCTCCCGGGCCATCGGCACCGAAGAGTTTGCCGCCAATATGCCGGAGTACTGCGGCGTTATCTCGGTAAAACCCACCACCCGCGCCAAGATTGAAAAAGTGGAGTCCGAGGAAAACCGCTTCGATTTTACCGTCCTCGATCGCGCTATCAGCAATCGGGTGATGCAGAATATTGATCAGGTGATCGAAGAAGTCGATGGCGAAGCGCCGGATGTGGAGATCCGCGAGGAGCCGGGCAGCGCTGTGGTTATCGATATCCGCCACCCGGATGAAGAGGAGCTGGACCCGTTGGAGCTAGGCTGTGAGGTGCAGACTATTCCTTTCTACCGTCTCAACAACAGCTTTGCCCACCTGGACCAGGAGCGTGAGTACCTCCTGTATTGCTCCAAAGGCGTTATGAGCCGCCTGCACGCTTCACACCTGTTGGACGAAGGTTTTCGCAATGTGGGCGTGCTGCGCCCGCTGATTCCCCACAGACCGGAAACCATTAAAAAGTAACTTCTGCTCAAGGCGCGGGCAACCACCGCCCGCGCGGGTTTTAATGCAATCACCCCCCCGGGGCGGTGATTTTTTACTCAAAATCACTCCCAATTGTCATGCGGCCCCCCTATAATCGCCGCCTTTGGCCGGAATGCTGCTGTAGAAACCCCGCAGGCCCCCGCCCCGACTTACCAAGATTTAACGCCCAGAGGCCCCCAGTGATAGAGAATCTGCGCAATATTGCGATTATCGCCCACGTAGACCATGGCAAAACCACCCTTGTGGACAAGCTGTTGTCCCAGTCCGGCACTCTCGACCGCCGCGACGAAGGCGCCGAGCGCGTCATGGACTCCAACGATCAAGAGCGTGAGCGTGGCATCACCATCCTGGCGAAAAACACCGCTATCCGCTGGAATGACTACCGCATCAATATTGTCGACACCCCAGGGCACGCCGACTTCGGCGGCGAGGTAGAGCGCGTACTGTCCATGGTGGATTCAGTTCTGCTGCTCGTAGACGCAGTAGATGGCCCCATGCCGCAGACCCGCTTCGTAACCCAGAAGGCGTTTGAGCAGGGCCTCAACCCGATCGTGGTGATTAACAAGATCGACCGCCCAGGCGCGCGCCCCGACTGGGTAATGGACCAGGTATTCGACCTGTTCGACAGCCTCGGCGCCACCGACGAGCAGTTGGACTTCCCGGTTGTCTACGCCTCCGCCCTGAACGGCATCGCCGGTCTCGACGACACCGACCTGGCCGACGATATGACGCCGCTGTTCCAGATGATTGTGGACAAGGTTGAGCCCCCGAAGGTTGACCCCGCCGGCGCCTTCCAGATGCAGGTTTCCGCTCTGGACTACTCCAGTTACGTAGGCGTAATCGGCGTTGGCCGTATCACTCGCGGTACCCTGAAGCCGAACCAGCAAGTGGTGGTTCTCGATCGCGAAGGCAACTCGCGCAAAGCCAAGGTCCTGCAGGTTATGGGTTACCTCGGCCTGGAGCGTGTGGAAGTGGAGCAAGCCAGTGCTGGCGATATCGTGTGTATCACCGGTGTGGGTGAGCTAAATATCTCCGATACCCTGTGCGACCTGGATACTCCAGAAGCCCTGCCCGCCCTGAGCGTGGACGAGCCCACCGTAAGCATGACCTTCCAGGTCAATGACTCCCCCTTTGCCGGCCAGGATGGCAAGTTCGTTACTTCGCGCAACATCAAAGAGCGCCTTGACCAGGAGCTGATTCACAACGTGGCCCTGCGTGTAGAGCAAGGCGACTCTCCTGATAAGTTCAAGGTTTCCGGCCGTGGCGAATTGCACTTGTCTGTCCTGATCGAATCCATGCGCCGAGAAGGTTTCGAGCTGGGCGTTTCCCGCCCCGAAGTGGTGCAGAGAGAGGTCGACGGAGAGATCCACGAGCCTTATGAAGAAGTGGTTATCGATGTTGAGGAACCCCATCAGGGGCCCATTATGGAAGAGCTGGGCCTGCGCAAGGCCGATCTCACCAATATGGAGCCCGATGGCAAAGGTCGCGTGCGCCTAACCTTTATCGTGCCCTCGCGCGGCATGATCGGCTTCCGCTCCCAATTCCTTACCATCACCAGTGGTTCTGGCATTATGACCAGTATCTTCGACCACTACGGTCCGGTGAAGCAGGGTGAAGTGGCCAAGCGCATCAACGGTGTACTGGTTTCCATGGTCAAGGGCAAAACCCTCGCCTATGGTCTGTTCGCACTACAAGATCGTGGTCGCCTGTTCCTGGGCCATGGCGAAGAGGTCTACGAAGGCCAAATCGTCGGTATTCACTCCCGTGGCAACGACCTGGTGGTAAACCCCACCAAGGCCAAACAGCTCACTAATGTGCGCGCGTCAGGTACCGACGATGCACTCACTCTGTCACCACCCATTCGTCACACCCTTGAGCAGGCTCTGGAATTTATCGAAGACGATGAATTGGTAGAAGTGACTCCTAACTTTATCCGCCTGCGCAAGAAAATTTTGCAGGAAAATATGCGCAAGCGCGCGAAGAAATAATTAGTAGTTTCTTCAACTTTAAAAAGGGCCCCCTGGGCCCTTTTTTGTTTTACCATTTCATGACATCTTCAATCCCTTAAGAGAGATAATCAAAAACTGCTCCGCGGAAACATTACATAGTGAAGTGGTGATTGATTAACTCGACAGCGGCCGTGCGTACTAAACTGCGGAGGAGACTGCATGCAAGAGGCCGCAAATAACGCTCGCCAGTAACCGGTATTTTTTCCCCACCTCTTAATTTAAAAAGAAAATTTATCTTCTTTTTAAATTAAATAATCGACCATTTTTATCGTTGATCTGCTCAAATATTTATTCCTGAAAGGTGCAGTTGAATTTATGTACGCACTTTTTATTGTCCCCATCACAAAATTACAGCGGAAATAAATATAGCCACTCAGCCACTACTCTCCGTGGCTTGCACATTTATTCCACATTTCCTCGCGGAACTTTTACCTCTCCATTTATTCAAATTTTTCCACATATAACGACAAATTTCTTTATACATAATTAAGACCTATGGGAGGTCAATCTAATGTTTTCTTTCCTGCAATCTCAGGATCGAACAAGGATGTTGGTGGGCAGCCGCAGTGAACGCGGATCTAAATTTGGGTTTAAATTAAAAGCAGCGGCGGCACTCGCAGCAGCAATCGCCATCAGCGGAAACGTCAGCGCACAAGAAACCTCTAAACGTGTATCTGCCTATTGGGCCGATTGGGAATACTGGGCCGACTCATCCTTCACCCATGACAACGTGGATTTCTCCAAGCTCACTCACGTTCAGTACGCCTTTGCCTGGAATGACGAAGACGGCAACATCTACTTTACAGACCCCTACGTTTTCTACGGCCTGGGCGCCCAATCATTTTCCGGCGGCGCCGGTGATGGTCCCGTAAAATGCTCGCCGCAATTCTGGCACCCCTACAGCCAATACGATTCCAGTATTCAGCCCGCGGTCTGCCAGGGCTGGAATGACCACGAGTCAGGTTTCGTAAAATCGGTACATGACGACGGCGCCAAGGCAATCCTATCCATGGGCGGCTGGACCCTCTCCCATAAAGTCTCCGAGATGATGGAGAGCGATACCGCACGTGCAGCCTTTATCGAAAATGCAGTGACACTGCTTACTGACTGGGATTTCGATGGCCTCGATCTCGATTTCGAATACCCCGGCTATGCACCGAACGGCGGACGCTCGATCGACAAAGAAAACTTCACCACCCTGCTGCAAGAGCTGCGCGCGCGCTTCGATGAGGTTGAAGCGGAGACCGGCAAAAATCTGGAACTGACCGCTGCCGTGGCCTGTGGCCCCTCGATTGCAGAAGAGGGTTATGATTTTGCTGCTGTGGGCGAAGTCCTCGACTATGTCAACCTGATGACTTATGACTTTGGTGGCGACTGGGATACCGTAGCCCAGCATACCTCGCCGCTGTACCCCTATGAAGGCCAGGTCAACGAAGGCTTCGACGCAGACAGCTGCCGCAATATGTGGATGACTGAGGGCAATATTCCTGCTGAGAAGATCACCCTGGGTATGTCCCACTACGGCCGCAGCGTGGCTGGCGCCACCGCAATCGGTGAAGCCGCCTCCGGACAAGACGTCGCTCACTGGGGCTCTGACACCGAGACGCGCTACTACCAGATCGTTGAGAAAATGCAGAGCGACTCTTCATTCCAGACCGCTTACGATCCCGAGGCCGTCACCCACTATGGTTGGTTTGAGGATGGCGGTTTTATCTCTTTCGAAGATACGACTTCTATCGCCGCACGCGCCCAATATGTGCTCGACCAGGGCCTGGGTGGCGTGATGATCTGGCAGCTCCGCGGTGGAATGTTATTGGAGAACAATGAGTACCAGTACCCATTGCTCGATGCCGCACTCGAAGTTTTCGGACAGGGTGGCTCCAGTGATAGCGATACTGGCGATACCGGCGATACTGGCGATACCGGCGATACTGGCGATACCGGCGATACTGGCGACACCGGAGATACTGGCAACACCGGAGATACTGGCGACACCGGAAGTGGCGGCGGCAATAATAATGGCGGAAGCAGCGCCTGCGTCGCGTTTGAGCAGCCCTATGCCGGCGACCCAGGTTATTCAGTCGGTGACGTTGTTGTCTTTGAAGGAGTCGCCTACGAGTCCACCCACGAGCCAAACTGGTGGTCTCCAGGTTCCGCGCCATCGCTGTGGACCGAAACCACCTGTCAAACTGAGGGCGAAGGCTCCGACAATGGTTCCGACAACGGCTCTGGCGATAGCAACGACAATGGCTCCGATAGCGGTTCTGACGACAACGCCGATAACGGTTCCGATGACAACACCGACAGCAATCAAGGTTCAGGTGAGACCGCTTCCTGCCCCGAATTCCAGCAGCCATATGCTGGTGACGAAGGCTATCAAGTTGGCGACCTAGTAACCTTTGAAGGCCAGGTTTACGTGTCTACCTTTGGACCCAACTGGTGGTCCCCGGCTAACGCCCCCCAGTACTGGGAAGCGAGTTCCTGCCAGTAACCTGGATACACTTTGACTGCCTTCTCAAGGAAGGCGGCTCTATGTATCTTCTAATAAAAGGGCCCTTATCGGGTCCTTTCTATTTATTATTTAGTCCGCGCTTAAAATAATTATTACGGCGTATCTTGTAAAATATGCATTACTTCACCAAAGTCATCTTTTGACAAATTATTTCTCAACCAACGAATTCCATCATTTGTCAGATTTTGCTCGTATTTAATTTGATTTTGATCTCGAAGATAAATTCTGAGCCTGGGGCAATAGGCAATAAATCTCTGCAGCTTGTAATCAATTAAACTAAATTTTTATTATCATCCATTCTTAAAATGTATTTTGGAACCCAGCGGCTAGGTGCCGGGCCAGTGCCAGTAGCGGTTTCCACCGCCTGAATTTGACTCCAATTATACTCTTTAGGAAAAAGAGAAAATAATGAGTTAAATTTCACTCCATTGGAGCTGACAACAAAATAACTATTTATCCCCAAGACTATCAAAGATAAAAAAAGGATAGGATTCTAAAATTCTTACGAATTGATTGCCTCAACCCATAGTCCCCTAATATCTTAGTCTTAACCCCTTATCAAGTTCTATTTTGCCGTAGGGATTGCAGCTTAAAGAAGGTCACAAAACGATATTATAGAAACATACATTACTGGCCGCATTGATAAAATATATCCCTCAGTAGTAAGGCCTGCCAAGATAGCGTTCTCAGATAAAGACTGCTCTCGCTGAGATACTAAAAATTTAAAATAAGAAGTAACTATAAGAGCCACTAATGAAAGTGGTAAGCAGAATAACAATTCAGTCCTACTTACAGTGAATAACAACGCGCTGGCTATTCATAGGTGGCATGGGAAACTGTAAAAAGAGGATTTCTTTTTCATTTTAGGGGACTCTCACCCCAGACACAAAGCACATCTATGCCCTATGCCTTCATAGATATTTTGTTCTTGTATGCAGACTTTGCAGTGGTCCATAGTTACTAAAATTTTTAGGCTTAAAAAATACATATAAAAACCATGCATATTTATTAAATTATTGACAACTATCTTTAGCAAATAGATGACTCATTACAACTAACGATTTCAATATTTAGCACGTTAGAACTAAATAGTTAGGTGGAGACATAGCACTTAATAATCAACGGAAGAGTTAGAAAAGACTGTATAGCACCTGAATAACTCTTAATTCATGAGATCAGAAGACGACTTGGTAAGTTATTGCTTGTTAGACTGACATGTGGTGGTTCGATCTGCCTGCACCGCAGAACTACTTTATATACGCCACATTAGGTTATTGAAGGAACCATTAACTGTATGGAATCAATAGTGCTTAACTAAATAATTAACACAATAGGCTGTATCCCATTCAATTACCCGTGACACATCAATTATGGCCATAAAAGCGCTGCTCAACTTTCTGCCACTGCGCCAATGCAGTTTGTGAGTGCAAACAAACTGTGAGTCTCTCGAACCTTGAGGAATAAGCGCGTAAAACGGCCAATCCCTGATGTGCCGCAATCTCGTGAGGGAAGCGGTTAGTGCCAGCTCCCAGTGCCGGAAACAGTATCGTTTTGCAGCCGCGCTCTATCGCCAACTCCAAAACGCTTTCATAGCAGTGCCTCAACAGCACTATGGCCTGGCTCCCCCATTGATCGCCACTACTCCACTGGGGCGTAACAGTATGCAATAAGTAATCGACCGGTAAAGCATAGGCTCGAGTCACGCGAGCTTCACCAACTGGGCATGCTCTTTGATTGGCACATTGGGGGGTTAGCCGAGTCCCGCACTGGGCATAAATCTGCGCTGAAAGCCCCCGCCCCCGAATAAGGTGCTTGTGTGCCGGACACACCAACGCATCTCCACGCATCGTCAAAATATCGCCAGAAGTCAGTTGAATTTGTGTCACGATTTCTCAGTTCTAAAGTTTGAGTTACTGATACTGTAGCTTGCTACTTTGGTCGGTGACAGATTCCCCCTATACTCACCATTGCTTCACTCCGGCAGTGGCTACCAGCATAGTTGTATGATGCAGGACGGTCCCGAGCAAGCGGAAGGTTGCAGTCGGTATAGCAACGGGAATGACTATGAGCTCAGGGTATAACAATCAAAACCCCGCGATATCCACCTCTATTGATGAAGTGCAGCGCATAGATCTGCGCAGACGGATATTGGCCTCCTCTTATATGCTGATATTCGCTATGGCTATCACCGGGGCTATGGCGATTATTGCTCTTACTGCAACCAATATCCTGCAGGCATCGACGCTTTTTATCGTCGCAGTTGTTATTTTATTTGCATACATCACTGTCAACATTATCGGCCCCACCGAAAAAACGCCTTTATTGGTGGGCATTCTCCTACTGGTGCTGTACTTCTACTTACTAATGACTGGTGGTGTAAACAATACCGGTTTGATGTGGGCGGTTATGCTGGTCCCCGGATTTATCAACCTTTACGGCTATAAAACCGGCACCACTGCACTACTCGGAATAGGTCTCGCTACGGCAGCAATCCTGTTTTACCCGGATTTCCCCGGGCTCACGGCCAAATATGATACGGCCTATCGTGCGCGTTTTATTGCAGTATTTGGCGCACTCACGGCTCTAACCGCATTACTTGACAGTAGCCGCCACCAAACTCAGCAGCTCCTTCAGCGATTAACAGGTGAATTGGAGACTTATGCTGCCACGGACACATTGACCGGATTAGCTAATCGCAGAGAAGCATTTCGCGCCATTCATGAATTAGAGCGCCGGAATGCTGAGCTGAAAGATCAATATGTCATCCTTATTGGTGACTTAGATAACTTCAAGACGATCAACGATACCTACGGGCACTCCTTTGGCGACCGCGTATTACAAGATGTTGCCAAGATACTGAAAAGTAACACCCGGTCTGAGGATATTGTGGCGCGCTGGGGCGGCGAAGAATTTTTATTGCTATTGCCGAATACTGACTTGAAAGGCGGCAGTGTCCTTGCAGAAAAACTTCGTCGCAGAGTATCCACCCTCAGTCGCCGCTATACACGCCCGGTAAAAATCTCAATCAGTCTCGGAGTCGTCGAAGGCAGCACCAATGGCAAGCCACTCAATCAGCTATTGGCCGAAGCAGATAAACGTATGTATCGAGCCAAGAATGGCGGGCGCAACAAAGTGGTAGCCGCATAAATATTAAGTCACCAAGTGGCGCAGTAGATAGCCAACGGCGAGTGCCAGGACCGCTGCGCTACTGCCAAAAAACAGAGTTTTTAAGCCCGCCACCAGCAGGTGGTGGGAAAACACCAATCCTTTGCACAAGCCAATAGCAAAAAAAGCGCAGACCGAAAGAACGGCGCTCGCATAAAATTGTTCGGCGGGATTAAGGCTGTGGAAAAGGTAGGGCAGCAGGGGAATAGCACCTACACACAAAAAAGCGGCGAAGGTTATCAGTGCCGCCCCCAGAGGCTTATGCTCTAAGCGGCTTATACCGTACTCTTCCGCCAGCATTGTCTCTATCCACAGCTTTTGATTCGCAGTGATAGTGGCAACAATATTGTCGAGAACTTCACCTCGAAATCCCTTTCGATAGAAAATTTGCCTGATCTCTTCCCGCTCTCCCTCGGGAATTAAAGCAATATGCTGACGCTCTGTACGCATAGCCGCGGCTCGTTGCTCACGCTCCACACTGGCAGCTTCATAATTGCTTACCGCCATACTGAAACCATCAGCGATAAGATTGGCAAAGCCCATCACAAGCACAACCGCTTCGGAGAAGCCTGCACCAAAAGCGCCTGCAACAATGGCAAAGGTAGTTACGCAGCCATCTATCGCTCCCAAAACAAAATCAGAGAGCCACTGTGACTGTGGACGACTTCGCAAGCGCGCCTCAATACGCTCCGGTCGATGCTCCTCAATTAGCGCTTCCCGGCTTTCCTGTTGGTGTTTTGGGTTTTGCCGGTCCATAACCAGGCGAGCTACTGTAAAAACCGCTGCATAACATAAGCATCTTGCAACCTTCCCAAAGGATCGGTAAATGCTCTATCTAGCGTTTTGATAATAGTGAAGCCCAGCTCGGTATAAAGGGTAATTGCGGGCTCATTGTCGCTGAGAACGTAGTTGAACTGCATTTCCAAATAGCCGGCGTCCTGGGCTCTGGCGATTGCATGCTGAACCAGTGCACGATCTACACCGCGATCGCGCACATCCGTGTGCACGAGAAAGTTGGCTGTCGCGACATGGCTATGAATACCAGGGAAATTAACCCCTAATTTATACACCCCCAGCAGGTGAGGTAACTCTTCGGTAACATAAGTCTGTAAGTCGTCATTAAGCCATTGAGCAGAAAACACTTCTCGACTGATCTTATGCGAGAAAGGCAGATCCCCTCTGTTTCGCACAACACTAAAGAGGCTCCACATGCCTTCGAGGTCACTCTCTATAGCCTGCCGAATATCCATAGGGATCCATATCTCAGACGGCTTGCCGCACTTGCCTAGCGCACAATGAAGCTCCCCCGATCCACACCGGTATTTCCAGTCTTGGGATCATAGGCATATAGCACAATTTCATAAACACCTGGCAAATCCGTCGCAAAGGGCGCACTAAAAGTATTCATAGTCTCCTGTATCTCTAGCGGCACTCGAGCAAATAATTTGCCGTCTCTTTTAACCAATGCCACAACTTCTATCTTACTGCCATCCCAAAGCCCACCATCGGTAAGTGAACATCCGCACATCATTACCACATTAGCGCGAATCTCAAAGGGACTCTGGTCCAAGCCTGTATAGAGATGGGTCTGTGGGCTGAGTAAATCTACCAACATTCCCGGAATTTCCACAATCAGCCCATCACCAGAAATAGGCTTTCCCGGAACCAGCCAAGTCTGTGTCTGCGCCACCACTCGGGCCTGCTTTTTGATATACGGTGCAAGAACTTCCACCGTCAGAAACACCGGCTCACTGATATTCAGTGTAGCGGTAAAATGTGCAGCGCCATCGGCGATAGGTTGGAACCGCTCTCGGGGCGTTTTCATAATTCTGGTGGAGTCACCGGTGCTCCCTTGGGTAAGCCCCTTGGCAAGAATTTCCCCAGAATCTCCATCGCGAATAATAACCATGGCACCACCGATGGAGGAGCCAATAAACTTGGCATCCATGGCCTTGGCGCGCACGGTAATTTCAGTGGGTGTTGGCTCCGCCCATAAAGCGGAAGGAAACAGTTGTAATAGCAGAGCGACGATAATAAATCCTGAACGTCTCATAGATACTCCTCTCTTATACATTGCCCAGCAGATAATAAGCCCCAAAAATACCCACTCCCCAAAACACAGCCCCTACAGCCAACCAAACAAAATTCCAGGGAGTAAATCTCGAGTTAGCCTGTCCTGAAATATCTCCATTAACCATATTGGCAGCTTTCTGTCCCTCATAAAGTGGCCACAATGTAAAGGGTAAGAGAAGTATGCTTACTATATCGATCAATGAAATTACATCGGAGTAATAGGAAATCCTGTCGACAATAGCCCCGGCAATCGCAAAAACTACATATAACGTAGCCCAAAGTGCCGGCACCCAGCGGTAATCCACCTTATCAATCTCGATACGGCTTTGAATCCTGGAAAAAAGGGAATGAGTAAAAAAGATAGAGAATATCGCCCGCATAACCGGCCACATATTCTCTCCACTAGCACGCTGATATTCTGCCCAATGACGGTAAAACCAATAAACTGAATAGATACCCACTGTACCTAGGCTCATTACCCAGAATTTGGTTGGTGAAACTATATAAAACTGCGCTTCGTCTTCTGAAACAGTATCTAATTCAGCCTCTGGGGCAGAGTAAATATTTGAATCCATTGGGACTTTTCCATAAACAATTATTTTAGGGAAAACCAGCTTTCCTCTATACACAGACGATATTCACAGAAATAAGCCCAATAAAAAAGCCGGGCTATGCCCGGCTTTTTAAAAGAGTCAGCTAAGAAGCTTATGATTGCTTCACTGATTCCACCCAAGAGGCTACGCGGCTCTCCAATACGGGCACTGGCAAAGCACCGCCACCCAGTACGGTATCGTGGAATCCGCGAATATCGAATTTATCACCCAACTGATCTTCAGCCTGCTTGCGCAGCTCCTGAATTTTCAGCATACCGATCTTGTAAGCAGTCGCCTGGCCCGGCCACGCCAGGTAACGACGCACTTCGGAACGAACTGCAGTCTCGGGGATTGCGGAGTTTTCCAGGAAGTACTCCACCGCTTGCTCTTCACTCCAGCCTTTGGCGTGCAGGCCGGTATCAACAACAAGGCGAATGGCTCGCCACATTTCAGCCGTCAGGTGGCCAAACAGGTTATAGGGATCTTCGAAGGCCCCCATTTCTTTAGCAAGCTTCTCAGAGTACAGCGCCCAGCCCTCTACATAGACAGTAAAGTGAGCTTGAGTGCGGAACTGCGGGATACCTTCCAATTCCTGAGCAATTGAGATCTGCATATGGTGACCGGGGTTGCCTTCGTGGTAGGCCACAGTTTCCATATCAGTCGTGGAATAGGCACTCATATCAGACAGATGCGCATAGTAAATACCCGGGCGGGAACCATCGGGAGTGCCGGGGTAGTAATGCTGGGCACCGCCATCCTGTTCGCGGAAAGACTCAACCCGCTTTACTACCAACTCAGCTTTCGGCAGAAGGCCAAAGTATTCCGGCAATTTCTTGGTAATGTTGTCCAGGAACGCGGTTGAGTCATCCAGGTAGCCCTGGCGACCTTCATCGGTATTCGGGTAGTAGAATTGGCCATCTTCGCGAATAAACTTGAAGAAGTCCTGCAGGCTACCTTCGAAACCAACCTGCTTCTTGATAGTTTCCATCTCACCACGGATACGCGCCACTTCTTCCAGGCCGATATTGTGGATCTGGTCGGCAGTCAGGTCCGTAGTTGTGGTGTTGGCCAGGCGCTGATTGTAGTAGGCCATACCATTGGGCAAGCTACTAGCACCTTGAGGCTCTGCTGAGGCCTTCTGCATATCCGCTTTGAGCCAGGTAACCAGCCCTTGATATGCGGGGAAGAACTCAGTCTCTAATGCCTTGCGCGCTTCCGCAGTCAGCTTGTCTGCCTGCTTCTGATCAATAGTACCGGCTTCGAGCAGCTCAGCGATTTTCCCTTTGGCACCGGCCCACAGAGGTGCGTCTTCACCATCGGTAAACGGCGCGCCTTCAATCAATTTACTGGACTGGTCAATCGCACCCTCATAGGCAAAGCGCGGGGGGCGGATACCTTCTTTGGACGACAGCTTGGCGCGGTCAAGCAACTGGTTGATCGCGCGGGAGATACCACCGATACGGGTGATATACGCCTGCATATCTTCAACGTTGTCGACCTTGTGGAAGTTCAGCAGGAAGTTGGGCAACTGCGATTGTGCACCTCCCATCTGCTCAAAGATGTAGCCGTGACGGATAAACGGCGCAGCGGCCTTGGCCTGTTCAAACTGATAAATCCAGATATCGTAGGAAGTTTTCCCTTCCTGGGTCAGCTTGCTGTAGTCGAAATTCTTCCTGAGTTCTTCAACACTTTTCTCTTGCCAAACCAAGCGGCGAGCCTCTGCGGCCTCACTCATATCGTCGATTTGGTCGTAGTGGTCTTTGCGACCCAGGTAGGACAGCTGAATCGGGCTGAACTGCAGCTGTTCCTCATAGCGCTCATCCAGCCACTCAGTCAGGCGCTTGGTTTCGGCAACCGCATCTACAGTTACTGAGGCCTCGGCAACCGCATTTTGGGGCTTATCTGCGTTAGCTACAGTCTGGGTACTCTTGTCACCCTGACAGCCCGCAAGGATAGCGACAGCCAGCAGGCTGGGGATCAGTGGGTTGTTCAGCTTTATCGGCATCTTCCTATCTCGATCAAAAGTTGTACAAAAAAACGCCGCTAACTTTGACACGAATTCGGTGAGGTGTCGATTCATGCCCCCCAGAACGCCATATGTTTGCGTTGAGTTGAGGCAAATCGGAGATTTTGGACTAGGTGGACCCAATACCTGGAGCAGGATATTGCCACAAGTGACCCTGCGGTAATGGACTAACGCCGGCTTGTGACCCGGTCCACGATATGTAGCTCTCGCTGGGGAAAGGGTACCGTCAAGCCTTCTGCCTCCAGTGCAGGCTTAAGCTTTTGCATCAGGGACCAATAAACATCCCAGTACTGATCATTGGCAGCCCAGGCCCGCAACTGTAAATTGACCGCGCTGTCAGCAAGTGCCTTAACAGCGAAACTTGGCTCTGGCTCAGCGAGAATACGGGGTTCCTGCTCTACCAAGCGACGTAATACTGTTAGACCGCGATCAATGTCATCGCCATAGGCAATACTCGCCACAATCTCGATACGGCGAGTCTTATTGCGACTGAAATTGGTGAGCACTTGCCCCCAGATAGCACTGTTGGGTGCGGTAATACGCAGCCCATCCGTGGTATCCAGCTCCGTAGTAAATAGCCCTACCTCGCGAACAGTGCCCATTATGTTACCGAACTGAATCACATCCCCAACGCGAAACGGCCGCAATCCCAGCAGTAGAAACCCCGAAGCAATATTTTGCAGGGTTTCTTTCAACGCTAAGGCTACTGCCACACCAGTAGCGCCTAGTAGAGCAATTAAGCTGGTAGTGTTAATACCAAATACATCCAATACCAGCAGTGCGCCAACAATATAAACCGCCCAGCTCGAAATACTGCGCAGTACCGGGCGCAAGGTAATATCAAACCGGTCCGGCAGACGATCAACCGCTCGGCGGGCAAGATGGGTCACAAACAGCGTCACCAAAACTACCAGTAGTGCGGCCGCCAACTTTAGGGATAATGCAGTTACTTGGGGCCAATACTCATTAAGTAAGCTATTAATATTCATCGATCCCCGAAAATAAATCCCTATTTTAAATTCAAGCCAAACCTAAATTCTGCGCCTCATCGACACAACGCTGATGAGCCGGACAAGTTTCCAAGTGATCATTGACCATTCCAGTTGCCTGCATATGCGCGTACATAATGGTTGATCCCACAAAACTAAAACCCGCTTTCTTTAACGCCTTACTCATCGCATCAGATTCTGCTGTAGTGGCCGGCACCTGCTTCATGGAGCGGGGGCGATTAACAATCACTCTTCCATCGGTGAACTGCCAGAGAAAATCCTTTAAAGAAATACCACGATCGCGCAACTCGAGGGTTGCCCGTGCATTCTTGATGGCCGATTCAACCTTGAGCCGGTTGCGAATAATTCCCGGGTTGAGAAGTAATTTCTCTACCTTTTTAGGCGTGTACCGAGCAATTTTTTCAGCATCAAAATTATTAAACAGTTTACGGTAATTCTCCCGCTTATTGAGCACTGTAATCCAAGATAAGCCCGCCTGGGCCCCCTCCAGCAACAAAAACTCAAACAGGGTTTGATCATCGGTAACCGGCCTACCCCACTCCTCATCGTGGTAACTTTGATAAAGTGGTGTAGACAGGCACCAGTCACAGCGCTTTTCCGCCATCATTACTTCCTTTTTATGACTAGCTTGCGCCAGAGAAAAAGTAATACTGAATAAGCTGTAAAACCAAAAGCAAGGCAACTAACCCAAAAATAATATTATTACGATTCACTTCGACTCCAACAAATTGTTCTGTACTAACCAATCGCGACATTCGCATAACATAGTATCCAAAGCCACCCCCGATTGATAACCGAGTTCACGTTCAGCCTTAGCACTACTAGCAACGACTCTCCGCGTTACCAACGTGGCCTTTTCAGGAGTAATAACCGGCTCTTGCCCACTCACACGAGACCAGAGATCGGAAAACCAGGCGATAGATTGAATTAGAAATGCCGGTGTGGTGCGTTTTGGTACAGGTTTATTCAATAACTCAGCGATCTTTCCAAAGAACTCTAAAAAACTGGCATCCGTTCCGGCCAGGATATAATTTTCGCCACACCGCCCCTTTTCAACCGCATCGATATGCGCTCGCGCTACTGCACCGGCATGGCAAAAAGAACCCCAGCCCGGTGGAACACCTGGTAATTGATTTTTATCAATCAGAAAAAAGGTCTGCGCCCAACTAGTGGTATCGTATTTACCAACAATTGCACAAGGGTTTAGAAATACCGCATCCAGGCCCTGCTCAATTTCCTTGCGAACGGCAATTTCCTCTCTTTTTTTCGTGTACAGATAGTGATGATGAGGGTCATCTGCCAGCTTATCACTTTCTTCAGTAATTCTTTCCTTATGGTAGCCATAAGCAGAAATTGAGCTGGTCACCACCATACGCCCTACATTTTTCTCCCTGGCAACTTTGGCAATATTCGCCGCCCCCTCAACATTATCTTTCCACTGCTGGGCATTACCGCCGCGCCACATACTGGTATTAGCCGCCATATGGAAAAGTGCATCGACATTATTTGGGATTGCAGCTTGAAGGGACTGAGGGTCATTCAGAGAGGCCTCAACCAGATTAACGCCCAGAGAGCGCAACATATCGGTATTGGAGGTGCGCCGATGCATAGCGGTAACTTTCCATCCATCACCAACCAATTGCTCTACCAAATTAGCGCCGAGAAAACCGGTTCCCCCGGTTACAAATGCATGTTTCATTAATCCACCGGATGAGTTGTTATCGTTATTCATACCCAGTGATTAGCTCTATCGAAGCCACCTCCTCCCGGAAGGGCAGACCGGTTGGTGATACGACCACTCCGACAGAGTGGGCGGCACACTAACGTCATTAGTGACACCGCCCCAAAACTAAACCCCTTTGCAATCGTCCTACCGGGAGTTTTATTGATTAATCCCGCTATTACTTTTATTGGGTTAGTTGGAAAGGCTACTCGATTTTCATGCCCAGCTGGTAGGCAAGGAAGCTCCACTGATTGGCGAAGTCTTCCACCTGCATCCATACCGGCTTGCCTGCACCGTGCCCAGCCCGAGTCTCTACGGCAAGCCAGACTGGTTTGTCACAGCCCTGATCTTTTTGTAGGGCTGCCGCAAATTTGTAGCTGTGCCAGGGAACCACTCGATCATCGCGATCGGCAGTGGTGATCAGCGTGGCCGGATAGCAGGTGCCCTCACGGGTGTTGTGGACCGGAGAATAGGCATGCAGCGCTTTGAACTCATCGCGATTTTCACTAAGCCCATAATCGCTCGACCACTGCCGGGCATTAGCGGAAGCGGTATGATATCGCAGCATATCCAGGACACCGACTACCGGTAATGCCGCCGCAAACAAATCCGGTCGTTGTACCAGCGTTGCCCCCGCCAATAGTCCACCATTGGAGCGACCACTGATAGCAAGCTTTTCAGGAGAAGTGACTTTCTCCTCGATCAGCCACTCAGCTGCAGCGATAAAATCATCGAAGACATTTTGCTTTTGCGTCTTGGTACCCGCCTGGTGCCAAGCATTGCCGTACTCGCTACCACCGCGCAAGTTGGCCAGTGCCAGGGTGCCGCCCATATCCAACCAACCGACAAAGCGGTTGTAGAATCGCGGTAACTGAGCGGAGTTAAAACCACCATATCCATAAAGCAGCGTCGGGTTGGAGCCATCTCGCTTCATTCCCTTCTTATGCACGAGGAATAGAGGTACCCGGGTACCGTCCTTACTCTTATAGAAATACTGACTCACAGTCAGATCGGAAAAGTCTGCTGCATATTTTGGCTGCTTGAACAGTTTGGTTTCACCAGTCTGTACATTCAGGTGGTAGATACTCGGCGGGGTAATAAAATTAGAGAAAGTGTAGAAGGTCTCAACTTCATTCGGCTCACCATAAAACCCCTTCACTGAGCCCACCCCTGGCAGCTTCAGCTCGTACTGTTTCTTACCGTTAGTATCGGTCACCAGCACTCGCGATTTCGCATCCTCCAGGTAGTGAAGCACAAAGCGATCACCGATATAACTGGCACTCTGCAGGGCACTAGTCGTCTCCGGCACCAGATCGCGCCAGTGTTTGCGTTGCGGCTTATTCAGATCAATAGCGATTACACGGCCCAGCGGCGCCCCCGCACTGGTCTCAAAGTAAAAGGTGCTCCCTTTATTTCCGAGATACTGGTATAGGCCATCCCAGTCATCCAGAAGCTTAATTACCTTGCCGCTTTCATCGCGTAAATCGCGATAGTAAAAGCCGTTCGAGTCATAGCCGTCGAAGATGCCAAACAGGAGATAGTTGCCATCGTCACTCACCGTCGCGCCTGGATTGCGGGTGGGATGATCAGTAATTTCATAGACCAGTTGATCACTTTCCTGGGCATCTCCCAGTCGGTGAAAATATACGGCTACCTGTTTGCTATCATCCGCCGTGCCATCTCTGTTAAACGGGTACCGGCTATAGTAAAAACCGGACTCATCCGGCGCCCAACTGGCATCACTAAACTTGATACCGGTCAGTTGTTCCTTCAGATCCTTGCCTGTCTTTAGGTCGCGAATACGATAGTCGGTCCAGTCAGTGCCACCATCCGAGATACCGTAAGCCAGATAGCGGCCCTTTGGACTGACTTTGAGGCGCTTGGCAGCAATAGTGCCATCTTCACTTAGGGTGCGTGGATCTAAAACCGTATCGCCCTCAGCAGACAGGCTAGAGGCCTTATAGAAAACATTCTGATCCCAATCACCGGTGTTGTAGCTGTAGTAATAGCTATCGCCCTTCTTGTACGGAACACCGTAGCGCTCATAGCGCCATAGTTCTGCAAGCCGGTCATTGATTTTCTGCCACCCGGGCAGGTCCTTCAAACGCGGTAATGAATGATCATTCTGTTTGGCCACCCAACTCTTTACCTCATCACTGGACATTTTTTCCATCCAGCGATAGGGGTCAGCCACCTTTTGACCAAAATATTCATCAATTTGAGCACCCGGTTTACTATCCGGATAGCTATCAGCTGCGTGAACACTCACCGCAGCAAGTGCACCGGCAACCAGTGCCACTAGCTGTCTCTTCATACCGTTATTCTCGGTTTCTCTACTGGGAACAGTCCGCTAATCTAGGCGATTTAGACGATCGGTTCCAGAGCAGCAGAGAGAAGTGAGATGAAAGGATTGATCCAAAGGGTAAGCCATGCCCAGGTTAATGTAGCGGGAGAGGCCGTTGGGGCCATAGATAAGGGTATCCTCCTGCTGCTAGGTATCGAAGCCCAGGACACTACCGATAGTGCAGATAAGCTGCTGCACAAAGTCCTGAATTACCGTATTTTTCCCGATGATAAAGGGCGTATGAATCTCAACCTCCAAAAGGCGGGAGGTGGGCTCCTGATTGTCAGTCAGTTCACACTAGTTGCCGAAACTGATAGAGGTTTACGCCCGAGCTTTAGTCGCGGCGCATCACCAGAATACGCGGAGGAGCTCTACAACTATTTCGTTAGAAGTTCCAAAGCCCAATTTACGCCAGTGGCCACTGGAATATTTGCAGCGGATATGCAGGTTTCACTAGTCAATGACGGCCCGGTAACTTTTATGCTGGAAACCTAGAGACCTTCCACAGGCTCTTTCTGTTGTTTCACCTAATCAGGAAAACTCTACCCGTTGGTTAGGTTGCTAATGACTAAAAAATATCGCTAAAAATGGAGAGGCAAAAGGATGACCAAAAAGCCGATAGTAGTAAACAGTGATATCAAACTCGATCCACTTTTGGATAGTGACACAGAAATCATCTTTGCCTTAATTGAAAATAACAGACCACTGCTAGAGAAATATCTCTATTGGGCAAAGCTTGTTATCGACCTCCCGACCACTGAAAAATATATTACCGATAGAATATTCAGTAATAGCTTCGGAGCATCCTGGTACAAGATCCACTATTCAGGCAAGGTAGTCGGGATCTTTGGTATCAAGGAAATTGATCTAAAAAAACAAAATGCAGAAATAGGATATTGGCTATGTAAAAGCTGCCACGGCAATGGAATCGTGACTCGAATCGTAAATAGAATATCTAGCTACTTGAAAGATCTGCACGATATTCAAGCGTTGAAAATTCACTGCTTATCTGAAAACAGTGCCAGCATAGCCGTAGCAGAACGCGTAGGTGGAGTGCATAGTGAAACTATTCCAAATTATTATTCGATTGATGGAATATTTCAGGACTTAAAAATCTACACAGTTCCTACCTGATTCATTGTTTTAACAGTGGAGTGCAGGAATATTTATTGCTGAATATTTACTGGGCTCCACTCAATACCATCTGACCCTTGTCCCGCATTAAATATACGCTTTACTTTCCAAGTTGCGGTATCTATTTCAACAACTTTTCCGTCTCTCTGAGAACCGGCAAACAAAAACTTTCCGTCCGGAGAGAAAAATAGCGATGCTGGCTGTCTGGCCCCTGCGCTGCCGACATCAATCTCATGTAACTGTCTACGGGTCTTGGCGTCATACACGAGTATACGATTACCATTTAAGTCTGCTACAGCTACCACTTCGCCATCAGGGTGAAATCTGATTCGGATAGGCAGAAAACCAACATCTATCGTTTCTTTTTGCTTTAACGTTTCAGTATCGAAAATAAAGATATTTTCTGACTGATTATTTCCTATCCATAGCTCGCTATTATCGGGGCTTACCCACACCGCCTCCGGCCCATCCCCTGCCGGTAATGTAGATTTCAACTCCATAGTCTCTGTATCAATTACACTGAACGTATCCGACCCCCGGCTAGTAACGTAGGCGGTCTTCAGATCAGGTGATAGTGCAAGCATATGGCTACCTACCTGATCAGTACGGGCAACGCCCAATACTTTTCCTTCAGCCACATCCACCTTTATCACGTCGCTGGTTTCTTCTGTTGTAACAATCACATTATTGCTATCGCCCAGCCAAGCGATACCGTGAGGGCCTTTGTGCGGACTGATATCAATTCTTTTCAGGCGCTTACCGCTCGCGATATCGAATACATTCAGCTCTTCTCCCACGTAGCCATCTTCAAGGTAAGAAACTACCACCACTTTAGATTTATCCGGCGACACTATTAATTCATGGGGCGAACCTCCAGTTTCCGGTTTCTTAACCTCTTGGCCGGAAGCCAG
Source organism: Microbulbifer maximicatervae (SeqCode) (assembly GCF_052468095.1). The sequence continues at coordinate 13,036 of NZ_CP174332.1, read as the reverse complement.
GTCAATAAAACTCACCGTGCCCTCATATTTATTTCCTACTACCAACGTTTGCGCCCTTAGCGATCCAGCGGCTAAAAGTACTAATGACAAGGAAATTAAAAGTAGAAATCTCATTAGCAAGCCTCTCGGAGGAATTTGTCGCTAATAGAATGCTTCCTGAACAGCACACCCCAGCGAGCTTTTTAGAACTGAAAAGTCAGTCCTGGTTATCCACTGCAACACTGGATAATAGATCGTAAAAATAGAACTCTTTAGATGTTTTCTTCATTACAGGGATGTTACTAACAGAATTCTTGGATAGTACTGTGCATAACTTTTGGATAGAGGTCTGGAAGCCTCTAATTTCGTGCAATGAAATAATTCGATTAAAAAACCAACGAAAAAAGTGTCAGGTTATCCACTAAAAGTAAGACCAGAACGTTACTAACAGAAAATCTGGATAGAGTTGTGTATAACTTTAATAAACGGGCTACAGGCCCCGTGGTTACAGGGGATTACTGCAGAGACTAAAAAATCACCGATATTTTTACCGGCTAAATTTAATTTTTGGCGGGAGTGGTATGGGTACTTTTCTGGTTTTTGCGAGAGTTATTTTGTTGGATTATTTTTTGAGTGAGTGTAAAGGCGTTTGGAGAGAAGATCGGTAAAGAGCTATTTTTATAGGCTTTTTAGGAGAGCGTCTGTTTAAGGTGCTCAAGTAATTTTAGCTTTTTCTTTTTTATTTACTGACTGACTTTTAAATAGAAAGTTGAGCATTAAAGTTTTTCAGGATTACTTTTATTTTTTCTATTTAATTTTTACTAAGTACTTTCTGCTCCCTCTTTCTTCCATTTCTTAGTTTTTTGTTTTTTGCTTCTTTAAAATATTTTTTCAGCCATGAAAAAAGGGCCACCCTATTGGGTGGCCCTTTCGGATTAGAAGCCTGACGATGACCTACTCTCACATGGGGAAGCCCCACACTACCATCGGCGATGTTGCGTTTCACTTCTGAGTTCGGCAAGGGATCAGGTGGTTCCACAACTCTATTGTCGTCAGGCAAACTGGCTTGGGTTGGCGTTGGTCTTATAAGCAAAGTGCTTGGCCTGCCGCGTTATCGCTGTTTGCCTCGGTCATGTTGGTGACCGGCGATAACCCCAAATAAGTCGGTAAAACAATCTGTAGTAATACACCGCAAGCGATCATTGTGTGTCTTTCATTCAACAATCCGCTAGCTTAGCTAGTCGTTAGTAACCATCTCTGTTGTATGGTCAAGCCGCACGGGCAATTAGTACTGGTTAGCTCAACGCCTCACAACGCTTCCACACCCAGCCTATCAACGTGGTAGTCTTCCACGGCCCTTCAGGAGGCTCAAGGCCTCAGGGAGATCTTATCTTGAAGGAGGCTTCCCGCTTAGATGCTTTCAGCGGTTATCCCGTCCGAACATAGCTACCCGGCAATGCCACTGGCGTGACAACCGGAACACCAGAGGTTCGTTCACTCCGGTCCTCTCGTACTAGGAGCAACTCTTCTCAAATCTCCAACGCCCACGGCAGATAGGGACCGAACTGTCTCACGACGTTCTAAACCCAGCTCGCGTACCACTTTAAATGGCGAACAGCCATACCCTTGGGACCGGCTTCAGCCCCAGGATGTGATGAGCCGACATCGAGGTGCCAAACACCGCCGTCGATGTGAACTCTTGGGCGGTATCAGCCTGTTATCCCCGGAGTACCTTTTATCCGTTGAGCGATGGCCCTTCCATACAGAACCACCGGATCACTATGACCTACTTTCGTACCTGCTCGACATGTCTGTCTCGCAGTCAAGCGCACTTATACCATTATGCTCATTGCATGATTTCCGACCATGCTGAGTGCACCTTCGTACTCCTCCGTTACTCTTTGGGAGGAGACCGCCCCAGTCAAACTACCCACCATACACTGTCCTCGATCCGGATAACGGACCAGAGTTAGAACCTCAAACATACCAGGGTGGTATTTCAAGGACGGCTCCACAACAACTAGCGTCATTGCTTCAAAGCCTCCCACCTATCCTACACAAATAGGCTCAAAGTTCAGTGCAAAGCTGTAGTAAAGGTTCACGGGGTCTTTCCGTCTAGCCGCGGGTACACTGCATCTTAACAGCGATTTCAATTTCACTGAGTCTCTGGTGGAGACAGCGTGGCCATCGTTACGCCATTCGTGCAGGTCGGAACTTACCCGACAAGGAATTTCGCTACCTTAGGACCGTTATAGTTACGGCCGCCGTTTACCGGGGCTTCGATCAAGAGCTTCGCCGAAGCTAACCCCATCAATTAACCTTCCGGCACCGGGCAGGCGTCACACCCTATACGTCCTCTTACGAGTTTGCAGAGTGCTATGTTTTTAATAAACAGTCGCAGCCACCTGGTCACTTCGACCGGCCTCAGCTTAGGGAGCAAGTCCCATCACCAAAACCGGCGTACCTTCTCCCGAAGTTACGGTACCATTTTGCCTAGTTCCTTCACCAGAGTTCTCTCAAGCGCCTTGGTATTCTCTACCTGACCACCTGTGTCGGTTTAGAGTACGATTCACTATTACCTGAAGCTTAGAAGTTTTTCCTGGAAGCAGGGCATCAACCACTTCACCCACTAAGTGGGCTTCGTCATCAGTTCTCAGCCTTAGGGACCCGGATTTGCCTAAGTCCCCAGCCTACAACCTTAAACATGGACAACCAATCGCCATGCTGGCCTAGCCTTCTCCGTCACTCCGTCGCAGTAATAGCGAGTACAGGAATATTAACCTGTTTCCCATCGACTACGGCTTTCGCCCTCGCCTTAGGGGTCGACTAACCCTGTCCCGATTAGCGTTGGACAGGAACCCTTGGTCTTCCGGCGGGGAGGTTTTTCACCTCCCTTATCGTTACTCATGTCAGCATTCGCACTTGTGATACCTCCAGCAGACCTCCCGATCCACCTTCAACGGCTTACACAACGCTCCTCTACCATGCTCCTAAGAGCATCCGCAGCTTCGGTTATCAGTTTGAGCCCCGGTATATCTTCCGCGCAGGCCGACTCGA